>CAKVLR010000002.1 GCA_934757855.1 uncultured Clostridia bacterium
CTATTGATAAATAGAAAAGCGACTTTAAAGTTTGCACTTTAAGTCGCTTAATAGAATCTGGCAATGTCCTATTTTCCCAGACAGCTTCCCATCAAGTATCTTCGGCGCAGAAGGGCTTAACTTCTGTGTTCGGAATGAGAACAGGTGGTACCCCTTCGCCATAATCACCAGAAATGGCTCAGTGTGTATTTCACAACTGCATAACTAATATACAACAATTAAGATATTTTGTCAACACAATTTCACAAAGTTTTTTAACATTTTGCTATCAACGGGGAACTGTAATCTTTTGCATAGCAATTACATTTTCCCATTTGATCAAGCCCTCGACCTATTAGTATTAGTCAGCTAAATGCATTACTGCACTTACACCTCTAACCTATCAACCTCGTAATCTACAAGGGGTCTTACCAGACTAACTCTGTGGGATATCTTATCTTAAGGGAGGCTTCACGCTTAGATGCTTTCAGCGTTTATCCCGTCCGTACTTCGCTACCCTGCAATGCTGTTGGCACAACAACAGGTACACAATAGGTACGTTCACCCCGGTCCTCTCGTACTAGGGGAGACTCCTTTCAAATATCCTACGCCTGCAACGGATAGAGACCGAACTGCCTCACGGCGTTCTGAACCCAGCTAGCGTGCCACTTTAATGGGCGAACAGCCCAACCCTTGGAACCGACTACAGCTCCAGGATGTGACGAGCCGACATCGAGGTGCCAAACACCCCCGTCGATGTGAACTCTTGGGGGGTATCAGCCTGTTATCCCCGAGGTAACTTTTATCCGATAAGCGACGGCAATCCCATTTTCAACCGCCGGACCACTAAGCCCTACTTTCGTATCTGCTCGACTTGTAAGTCTTGCAGTTAAGCTCCCTTATGCCTTTACACTCAACAAACGGTTTCCAACCGTTCTGAGGGAACCTTTGGGCGCCTCCATTACTCTTTAGGAGGCGACTGCCCCAGTCAAACTGCCCACCAGACACTGTCCTCACGCCCGGATTACGGTACGGAGTTAGAATTCTAAATGCAGAAGAGTGGTATCCCAACGGCGACTCCGCAGAAGCTAACGCCCCTGTTTCATAGTCTCCCACCTATCCTGTACATCTACATTCGGAACCCAATATCAAGCTACAGTAAAGCTCTACGGGGTCTTTTCGTCCAGTTGCAGGTAATACGCATCTTCACGTATACTCCATTTTCGCCGAGTCCATTGTTGAGACAGCGCCCAAGTCGTTACGCCATTCATGCGCGTCGGAACTTACCCGACAAGGAATTTCGCTACCTTAGGACCGTTATAGTTACGGCCGCCGTTCACTGGGGCTTGAATTCAGAGCTTTGCTTGCGCTAACCCCTCCTCTTAACCTTCCAGCACCGGGCAGGCGTCACCCCCTATACATCATCTTACGATTTAGCAGAGAGCTGTGTTTTTGGTAAACAGTCGCTTGGGCCTTTTCACTGCGACCCACCAAAGGTGGGCTCCCCTTCTCCCGAAGTTACGGGGTAATTTTGCCTAGTTCCTTAACAATGGTTCACTCGACCGTCTTATGATTCTCTCATCGTCCACCTGTGTCGGTTTGCGGTACGGGCACCTTATATCTATCTAGCAGATTTTCTAGTCAGCGTGGATTCACTAGCTTCGTTACTAAATTTCGCTCCCCATCATCACTCAACTTTAATGACAAGCGGACTTACCTACTTGTCAGCCTAATGATTTGGCCACAGAATTTCCATCCCTGTGGACTAGCTATCCTTCTGCGTCCCTGCATTGACTCTTAATCGATATACGGTGGTACAGGAATATCTACCTGTTATCCATCGCCTACAGCATTCGCTCTTGGCTTAGGTCCCGACTTACCCTGGGAGGACGAACCTTCCCCAGGAAACCTTGGACATTCGACGGCGGAGATTCTCACTCCGCTTTCGCTACTCGTGCCGGCATTCTCACTTGTGTGCAGTCCACCACCTCTTTCGATATGGCTTCAGCCCACACACGACGCTCCCCTACCACGCTAATTACTTAGCGTCCTAATCTTCGGTGTAGAGTTTTAGCCCCGTGTATCTTCGGCGCCTTGTCACTTGACCAGTGAGCTATTACGCATTCTTTAAATGAATGGCTGCTTCTAAGCCAACATCCTGGTTGTCTAAGCAATAAGACATCCTTTTACACTTAACTCTAACTTTGGGACCTTAGATGTAGGTCTGGGCTCTTTCCCTTTCGACAACGAACCTTATCGCCCGTAGTCTGACTCCCAATCATATAATTATTCGGTATTCGGAGTTTGATAGAATTTGGTATCCCGCGAAGGACCCGTATTCATTCAGTGCTCTACCCCCGATAATCTAAGATTGAGGCTAGCCCTAAAGCTATTTCGAGGAGAACCAGCTATATCCCGTTTCGATTGGAATTTCTCCGCTATCCACAGTTCATCCAAGTCCGTTTCAGTGAACCCTGGTTCGGTCCTCCGCGAGGTGTTACCCTCGTTTCAACCTGACCATGGATAGGTCAACGGGTTTCGGGTCTACGACATGCAACTAAGTCGCCCATTTCAGACTCGCTTTCGCTTCGGCTCCGAGACTTAATCTCTTAACCTTGCTACATACCGTAACTCGCCGGCCAGTATGCAAAAATTACGCAGTCGCACGATAAGTCGTGCTTCTACTGATTGTAAACATATGGTTTCAGGTACTCTTTCACTCCCCTCCCGGGGTACTTTTCACCTTTCCCTCACGGTACTATACGCTATCGGTCACTAGGTCGTATTTAGCCTTAGGAGATGGTCCTCCTATCTTCACCCCGAATTTCACGTGCTCTGGGTTACTCTGGATACTGACTGCTAAAAATCCATTTCGTTTACGAGACTATTACTCTTTGTTGTGCGGTTTTCCAACCAACTTCAACTACGGATTTTTTTGCGTGATGTCAGTCCGAACCCCACAAGTGTTACCACCTGTGGTTTGGGCTCATTCCCGTTCGCTCACCACTACTTAGGAAATCGAATTTCTTTCTCTTCCTCCAGGTACTAAGATGTTTCAATTCCCTGGGTTCCCCTCATTACAGTATGTATTCCTGTAATGATAATACTCGATTAAGAGTATTGCGTTTCCGCATTCGGACATCAACGGATCACAACCTATTTGCGGTTCCCCGTTGCTTATCGCAGCTTGTCACGTCCTTCATCGGCGCCTAGTGCCAAGGCATCCACCATACGCTCTTTGTAGCTTGATCGTATACGTCGATTGCTAAAATTTGCGTTTCTGGCATTTCCTATAATAATATAGGAATTGCATTAGCATTTGTTCTTTGTTAATAAACTTAGCATAATTTTGTATTTGTGAAAAATTACATATTACACTATCATTTCGTAGAATATTGTGTTAAGATAATTTCTTAATCAATATCAGTTATTCAGTTGTCAAAGTACACACTGGTGGCTTGCGCCACATATCATCGTGATTTGTTTCAGCGTTTCCTCAGCGGTGATACTTGGGTATTATAACAGTATAGGCGTAGATAGTCAACTACTTTTTTAAAAATATTTGAAAAAAATTCGATTTTTTTGCGTTTTTTGGGGTATTTTTAGGCACTCTACCGTGTGTGTCCTACATTTTTGCCGTATTTTAGGGGAAAATGTAACAAAACAGATTTTAGATTATTTTTAAAAAATATCTTCAAGTCACAAATACTACATTAGTTATTGAAAAATTTTTATATAAAAAAAGAAAAATCGCTCCAAAATTTAGAGCAATTTTCCCCTACTTTGAATTTATTTAATTGATTAAAAATTTGCAAAAACTGATAAAAATTTAATTTTTAGCGCACGACAAGTTTTCTATAATACAATTTGGGTTTACTACTATCTATATAATAAATAGTATAGAAATTAATTTAACTTAAATTTGTCGTGTAAAATACATAAGTTGTATCAGTCGAGTAAACGGTACTTTTGTTGTAAGTGAAACCAGTAATGTAGTCTTTCATAATTGTCCTTACCACGCTTTCGCTAAGCGAAGTCTTAAATTCAAAACTTTTTAGGTTATTTGCCTTGATATAAACACAGAATTTTTCCAAATCTAGCACGCTAGTGATGTATAGCGAATTTATACCATCGTAAAGCGTGTAAGCGTAGTAATTAAACTCAGTATTAGCGGTATCAGTGCAAGGGTCATCTTCGATGTGTGTAGTTTTGCGCATATACTCATCGGTCACCAAAAAGTACGAGTGGCTGAGCGTTTCTTCATAATTTCCTTCTTTGGAGTGAATAGTCAAATCAGCCCAAGTTGAATCCACAGCATACCACTCGCCCTCACTATCGTTGTTTAGGTCGAGTTTAACCTTGTTCCAAGCGTGTCCGCCACCATTTGCAGTACCAGACACTTTGTAACACTCAATACCCTCAATTCCACACAAAAGCGCAAAAGTCTTGCCTATACCATCACAAACTGCTTGCCCACTGTCGAACAGCACGCCCTCAATGTAAAAACACCTATATTTGTGAATTTCAGCCGTATCGCCGATACCAGACACTTCTATCAAATCGGCAGCATTGTAGTCATATTTTACAGTATAAGTGAGCCAGTCAAAAATGGCAACTACCTTTTGGTAATCGGTCATCGAGTCATCAATTATGCTACGCAAAACGGTTTTTGCCTGATTGTAAGCATCGAGCGCTGGACAAGTACCCTCAGGGAAAATCGGCTTGCAACCCTTTTCGATTGCATAATAGAGTTGGTCCGAACTATACACAAGCATAGTGCTAGTGCGGGCATTAATTTTAAACGAATCATACACGCCACTACGCGGAGTTTTGGTGTATGAAGTAGGCTTTACATACTCATTTTGAGTGCAAACAGTGTCGCCACTAGCCACTTTTGTAGGGTAATTTGGGTGTCCATACTTTGTAATACTCAAAGTATAGCGGTCACTACCACTTTTTTTGTAAGGATAAGCATAATTTATATATTTAATTTCGCTGTAACTATCGAGAGCGTTTTGCGTTTCACTGATAGCGTTACCGCTGTAATTGAAGTAAAATTCAATCGAATTTATGCGGTAATACAAAGCAAAATGCACGATAGCCTCTAATTCTTCGTAACTATCAGCCACAAAATCAAATTTTTTCAAACCTAAACGGTAAGTTTTGTTTGCGTAGTCATTTTTTGTACCTTCGGTATAATATGCATCAACATTTGAATATGCCGAATTTTGCGCAAGTAACTGATTGTTGCTTACCGCTTGCACACTAGCAAACAACACCTCACCTCTTGAAAGTGATTTGTTGATATTTACAGAATTTACAGTTGTGTTTACGATTTCGCCGTTATTTTGATTTGAAGTCCAGTAATTTACATTGTAACTATCCGCATTACTGATAGCAGACCATTGATATTTGTACACATTGTTAGCGGACTTGCTGATACTGGTATTTTGCAAAGTTTCGAGCAATGCTTTGTGATTGAAAACCACCGAAGCGGAGTACTCCGAAGGGGCAAAATTCATTAAATCACTAGAATACGCAAAAACCGATGCGGTAATTTCACCCGTGCTGGTGATTTTTCCCGTTGCATCAAGAGAGTTTGTAGTTGTGTAGAAAAATTGCTCAACATTCTCGCTATCTACCAAACGGAGCAAGTAGTTTTCGGCGTTTTCCACGCTGTCCCAAGTGAATTTGTAAGTGTTGTTTTCCGCAGAAATTGCAAGATTTAGCGGAGTGTCAAGCCTATTTGAGCCACAAGAAATAGACACCGAGTTTGAAAACTCAGATTCGGAGTAAAAATAACTCTTTGTGAGCGCCTTTACTTTTACACTATTTACACTGCCCCTTTGCAAAAAGCGGATTAAATTTACCTCAGTGTCGGTGGTGGTAAAAGTTTGCCCATCTACATCGACTTCGTAACCTATTGCGCGCTCAACTTTTTGCCAAGAAACATTGTAGCCGTTGACTGTCAAGTGCGGGGCTACAAGTGTACAACCTGCAAAAAAAAGAGCCACAAATGCGATACAAATCATCGGTAAAAAAGTCTTTAAATATCTCATTTGATACCTCTTTTAATATATATTATTTGATTTCTAAAAAAGTGAATAAAATTAACTAAGCCACTCTCCTGCTTTTCCATTCATCAGGAGCATTTACCCAACTACTGCCTAATTCCGAATTGTTAGGGTTTTGGTTGTATTTTCCAACAGCAACATAGTTGATAGTAAACGAAACAGACACGCCACGCCCATTAATCACCCATTTTTCTTGATTTGTAGATGTTTCTTCTAGTTTAAACTTGTATCCAGCCAACAAATTAAGAGTACCATTGATAGCAACTTTGTTGTTATAGTACATTGTGTAGCGCAATTTACGCCCAACTACAACATCGTTTTCTTTTGTTTCAATGTGACGACTACTTTCAATAGTCCAGTTATTTAACGCAAAATCACTTTGATACATAGGCTCAAAAATCAAGTCGCTATAATTTATACCATCATTCTCAATTCCGTATTTGAGGTTATCGTTTGGAGTAACCTCAATAATCATATTGACATAAATTTCTTGACCAGTTAAATTTCTGATAGTTACAGAGGCTTTAATATCTTGGCCAAATTCATAGTTTGGAATATTTTTATTGATAGAATCTTCGTTGACTAGTTCAATTTCTCTCGAAAAGTCAAATTTATTTTCATCTTGGTTAAGCAATGTAATCGTTACGAAAGTACCAGTACCTACGACCGCAAGAATTGCAAACACAATCAAAAGCGTGGCGATAAGGTTACGAGTTTTCTTAGCAGCACTACCGATAAGTGCAGCACCTTTTTTACCGCCTTCGTTCGCCAAAGCACGCAATTTTGCGAGTTCAAGCATACGCTCGTAATACATTCTGTGCGAAATTTTGGCACTATACAACCTACGGACCTTGTAAAGAGGTCGTGCGTTTTCAGTGGCAACTGGCTTTTTTACACGCTTTTTTAACTTTTTAATATCAGCATTGTCGCGGTTGACCTTGCGTAAGCGCTCTTTGTCCTCTTCTGATAGTGTCTTTTTCGCTTGCACACCCGCAGGGCCCTGTCCAGCCTGTGGCGGAACATTTTGCGGTTGATTAGGTCGCTGAAACTGTTGAGCGCCGTTATTAGGTGCTTGATTTGCAAAATTTTGCGCATTTGGGTTAAATTGCGGTTGCTGAGGTCTAGGCGTTTGAGGTTGCGTTGACTGTCCACCCAAATTAGGGGCTTGCTGAAATTGTCCACGATTTTGCCCGTTAAATTGTGGGTTATTTGCAAACGAACTCCCTTGCGTTGGCTGGTTTGGGGCTTGATTAGGCGCACCACCCTGCCCGTTTTGGTTAGGTGTCATATTATCGTTGCTGTTATTAAACTCAGCCATACATACCTCCATATATGTACTATTTTTTGACAATAAAGTTATTTTATACTATTATTTTACTATAATATTACAAAAATTCCTAACGATTTTGACTATAATTTTAAAATTTTTTAAAATTTTTTTGAAAAAGGAATAGTAGAATGGTTAAGCAAAGTTACTACGAGGCTTGTCATTGCGAGCGCTAGCGTGGCAATCTAGTAGCATAATACGCAAAACACCCCGCAACGGGGTGTTTTGTATTTGAAATGTTTATGATTGTCATTACGAGGGGCTAAAAGCCCCGTGGTAATCTTTATCATAAATCTATATAAAATCTCTCTTTTTTATAGTAGTCCGCTAGCGCCGTTGTCATCGGTGTCGGAATTGACAAATTCATTTGAGGCATTTTTCGTAAATAGGGCTTTTACGATTTTGCCATTTATTTGTTCTTTTGTAAGTCGAATACTCATTTGGTCCTCAGTACCAAAAACTTCTGTTTCATCGTTTGCGTTGACCCAGCCCGCGAATTTGTAGCCTGCATACGCAACGGCTACAAATGTTACGGTGTCGGTATCTTCCGCATCTGCGATTGCGTTACCGACCATACGGACCTCGCCCCCGACACTTGCGGTGGCGACAGTACCCGTAATTTGAGTACCACCACTTGCGACAGGTTTTTTGAGGGTCGGTGCTACATTCGCTAGATTAATGGCGATTGACATATCGCCATATAACCCGCGAATTTCGACCACGAAACTGTTGTTTTGGTCTTTTGCGATATATCGAATTGACACCGCGTAGCCTACTCCGTAGACATACGCTTCGTAATATTCGATAATTACATTGTAGTTGTCAATCGTTATACTATTTACATACATTCCTGAATTGTCAGGTATTATGATTATACGACGCAAATCTGTATCGACATCTTTTATTGTTTCGGTTGCGGTACCACCTACCACCGAAACATCAATAGATGCACTCGCTCCCGTGAAATGGTCCAAAGACACTGCGTGCGGACCGTTCGGTAGCGTTAATTCAATGGATATATAATTTTCATAGATACTGTGGGAGAATGTCGCTTTCCCGTTGTTAACGGTCATCGCGCCATTGCTATTTGCTCCTTCCAGTTTTTTGTAAACCCCATCTACGCACAATCTCACATTTTGGTTTTGAGTGAAAGTGGCTACAATTTTTGCGTAACTCGTAAACCAGTTTTCGCGGTCGGTTTTTGATTGAATGGAAAGAGTGCTATCTTTCGACTCCACGCTCCAGAGCGTGGAGACCGTACCTTTTATTGTCGTAGCACTACTTACATTTGTGACTTCGACCATTACTTTATTTGCACTGCGCCAACATTTGTATTGAACACTACCCACCGTACTGTATGTGCTAGGCTTACTTTCGTTGATTGAAACGGCTGTATTGTTGATTGAAATTGCTTTATTATTGATACAATAATTTGTATTTGTGGTGTATGTAAATGTGGCAATATCGCTTGTTCCAAAACTTATATCAGAGGTTTTGTCCAAACTACCACCCGAACCAACTATACTGGCACTGAGGGCGCTCGCCGTGCTAGGCACGGCAGATTTAAGATTTAAGTGAAGCGCAGGACGCACCGCGTAGGAATAATCCACATAATGCTAGTGCTACTAGACCCAGAGGGGCCTACATAATACGCAGAGTGCGAACTAGAGTCACTGGAAGAGCGCGACCACGAGTAAGTGCTACTTATCGCGCGTTCTGCTACTGATAATTTCCAAATACCTTGATTTGAGTCGTCCCAGCCTTCCTCAGATAGACTAGGCAACCAAATTGTGTCATTTTGCCAGTTTTTGTAACCAGTCTTTCCTGAATAATCATAACCAGAGTAACTACCACCAACATTTAAAGCCTCGTTGTTTAGGCGATAAGAAGTGCTTCCCGATGTAATAGGTGTGCCTTGCGAATTTAATTGATAAGCAATTTTTGAAGGAGTAACTATATAACTAGTCAATCCAAAAGAATCAACTGTAAACGGTGCGTATTTATTTTCAGCAACTGTGGTCTTTTTGTTCACTGTTGTTTTGTTAGTACCAGTATTATCAGTTACATAATAACCACCATTATTTAGTACAACTGCACGCATATAACTAGTACCATACATATTTGAAGGCGTATTACCTACACTTGAGTTGGACCAAGTTTGCCATTGAGCAGTATCTGCATTAGCAGGGTCCCTTAATAAAAGAGTTGCAACATTATTGCCATCAGTATCTTTTGTCAAGTAAACAACTTGCCATTGTAGCCCACCTAGTGTTACAACTACGGCTTTACCGCTTTGCTTACCGCCATAAGTATAATTTCTTATATTTGTTGCAGTTGCAGAAGATGCCAAGCCTGAAACTAGCCCATTGCTAGAAATGTAAGTCATAAATTTTTTCATATTTGCATTGTTGAAACTCTTATTTTGAAAAATTTCTCCAATAACAGGCATTGCCGTTGAGGTATCACTAGACTTGATAGCAGTCGCTTGATTGCGTTGAATACCTATAACAATCCCAGTAGTCACTGGCACTACTAAGCATATTATACTTACTACTATTATAAATGCTAGTTTTGCCCTACTAATCGTTTTTTCCATATTTTTTCTCCTAAAATTTTTTATGCATTTTCCGTAAACTAGTAACTATTGCATTGAAGATTGAGATTAAGATTGCCCCTTGAAGTGTGCTTGCACACTGAAAGTCTGGCAGAACAGTAAGACTAATAGAATAGTGAGAAATTAGCCAGCCAGTCGCACTCCCTCGCAATGACTACCCCCAACTACAATAATTACTCAAAACTAGTAACTATTGTTAATATTATATCTTATTTTTCACAAAAGCACAAACAAATTTAAGGGTATTTTGTAAATTTTTGTATTTTTATTTTTCATATACTACATTTTTAGACAATTTTCGACAAATTTCTCCTTGAAGTGTGCTTGCACACTGAAAGTCTGGCAGAACAGTAAGCCTAATAGAACGGCAAGTAATGCCAGCCATTTTTAGACAAAATTCGCCATATTTCGCACGATTTTAAACATTGCGGACAAAAAAGAGATTGCCGCGGTCGCTACGCTCCCTCGCAATGACAAGTTGGTTTTAGCACAAGCACTCCCTTCTTACAATGACAAGTTGGGGCGTATTGCTAGTAACTGTTCTAATTGAGATTAATTAATTAATTTAAGAATTTAAGTTCTATTAGAACGGTTAAGAAATTGCAAGTACGGGACTTGTCATTGCGAGCGAAGCGTGGCAATCTAAAAAATATAGAATGATACAAAATCTTCTTGTCATTGCGAGCGCTAGCGTGGCAATCTCTTGCTTTAATAATTGGTTATTTCTTCCCAGTTTTTATTGATACTTTCAATTAATTCGTTCTTTTTGTGCCTAGACCAACTCTTGATTTGTTTTTCTCTGCAAATTGCACTATACGCATCATTAGTAACTTCGCAATAAACTAACTTATTGACATTGTATTTACTGGTAAAGCCTTGTACCGATTTATGTTTATGTTCATACAAGCGCCTTGCTATATCGCAAGTAACACCTACATAAATAGTTGAATTTGTAGAATTTGCAAGAATATATACATAATAGTTCTTTTCTTCCATATTATCACCTTAATGTTTTTTACACTATAACAATATTAAGAAGAAAAGGCAAGCAATTTGACCTAAATTTAAAGATTGCCGCGGTCGTTGCACTCCCTCGCAATGACAAGAAGATTTTTTATCTTTCTTTATTAAGAGATTGCCACGGGGCTTTCAGCCCCTCGCAATGACAAGTTGGTTTTAGCACAAGCCCCCCGTTCTACTACTACATAGAATAATGCAAGTAACAATAGAACAAGTAATGTCTGTACGCTCCAACTGGCTGGCTAAATACCTCTCATTCTGCTTATATTAATCATTCTGCCAGACTTTCCGTACCTAACGGTACTCCAAGGCATTGCGAGCGTAGCGTGGCAATCTAAAAATATAATAAAAAAAGGCTCAACCGCATAAAGCACATACACCAAAACATATCGCGATTGATAGCGTTGGCATAAGGTTGAGCCATATTTACCTTATCGAGCAAAAATCAAAACATTACGCTTTCGTTTTTGAAAACATATAGCGGTTTACAGTTCGATAATTTTGGAGTAAGTATGTAAAACTACCAAACATTTTGCCTTGTTTTCCTTTTAATTTAATTTTTTTTTGAAGTTTGAAAGTATTTTTTTATATTTTTTCAAAAATTCAAGCGTTTTACCTCGAAATTTACTCAAAATCGGTCGGACAAAGGTCCCTTCACCTAAACATCTACTGTTTTGCGTTCCGATAGAGCGCCAAATACGGGAAATTATAGATTTTTCACTACATTAGGTGAAACGCAGGACGCACCGCGTTGGAATTATTCACATTATTGTTATTGTTACTAGACCCAGAGGGGTTTACATTATACGCATTGTTTGAATTATTGTTATTGGAAGAGCGCGACCACGAGTAAGCAACAAAACCCAACTCTTTTACAAGACCTCTGCCCGCGGGTGAACTAAATTATTTTTTTACATTTTTTGTCCACCCCCCGAGTAATTTTCGTGCTTCGAGTATCAATTTTGCGATGTAAAACATCTGCTTTATGGTAATCGCTTGCATTTTTTTTGCAACTTCGGCGTAATGGTCCAAAATTCGCAAGCACACGCCCGCGCGGATTTGGTACGCAAGTCTTTTTTGTTCATCGCGCTGAAAATTTGCTTGATACAAGTTATCCACAACTTCGATTGCGCAATTTTGCAGTCGTGTCACTATGCTCCAGCGGTATTTTTTGGGTGATTTTTCGGTAATCACAAAAATGTACTCAGACAATTTTTTCGCGTGTGTAAAGATTGAGAGTTCGCGCTCACGCTCTTTGGCTGGCTCTAAACTGTAAATTATAAACGGTTTGCGCGAGGCTTTTTTGCACATTTTAGGGGTCACGAGTGACTTTTGCGCGGGTGCGACCGCTGTTTTTGTGTCCGTTGCGCTCGTTTTTATCGCTTGCGGAGTATTTGGTTGCGCGGAGGTGAGATTTTTTGTGGTTTGCCCCGTTGTCGGTTGTGTATTTTCAATTTTTTCAGTCATAAGATTTTATCCTTTTTGCGTTTTTTGTTGAGCGATGAGTTGCTGGGCAATTTCGGCGACTTTGATGCGTTTTTTGAGATTTTGCTCTAATTTGTAGCAATTTGCGTGTTTTAAATGTCCGTGATACGCGATTAGCGAACAATTTACGCGTTGCAAGTCAATCAAACCTTCCGCGTAGGCGCGATTTAGCAATTTTGCGCGAGATTTAAAGCGCGTAACGGTCTTTTTGCTGACTTTTTTGATTAATTTGCCGTTTTCGTTGACTTGATACCGAAACCCTAGAAAAGTCAAGCCATTTTTAAGTGGAAAAATGTGCGTTTTGTCGTTTAGGCGCACGCCCAGCGTGTCTAGCGTTTTGTGAATTTCGGCAAGCGCTTTTTTGAGAAAATTTTTATCTTCGTGGACCAGCACAAAGTCGTCCATATAGCGCGAGTAAATTTTGACGCGTAATTTTTCTTTTATCAGTCTATCGATTTTGTCGAGGTAAAACATACCAAAAACTTGGCTAGTTTGGTTGCCGATTGGTATTCCGCGCCCTGTGGTAACCATATCGCGCACGAACGGGTGGCGCTTGATTGGTTCGAGCGGGGCTACATTGTACTTTTCCAAAAAGCGTGGGCTTGTGTGGTAACTGTCGATAATCATACACACGAAATTTCGTATGCGTTTATCTTTGATGTGTTTCGACACGAGTTCTTTTAGTTGTGCGTGCGGAATGGTAGGGAAATATTTGTGAATATCGCACTTCAAGATATAACCATTTGTGCCGTGCGTGTGGATAAATTTGCGTAAGTTGTTCTCAAACCGTGCTAGCGCAAAATGGGTACCCTTGTCGATTTGGCAAACTGTGTTGTCCAAAATCGCGCGCGATGAAAAGTACGGTGCTAACATATTGTCGCAAATGACATGTTGGACAATTCGGTCGCGGTACAGTAGCGTTTGTATTTCGCGTTGCTTTGGCTCAAAAATTGTGAAACTGTGGTATTTTTCGATTTTGTATTTTCCGCTTGTAATTTGGTCGTAGAGTTCGTAGATATTTTCGAGTAATGAGATTTCAAAGCGCACGATTGGGCGTTTTTGCCTCTTGGAAATTCGCCCTTTTATATGTGCTTTGAGGATATTTTCAGTTGTAAACAAAGTATCAAAAGACTGTGTAATCATTTTGCGACCTCCCACAAACTGAAAGACATTATATACGATATTTTTTGAATTTTCAATCGTTTTTGGGGGCGTTTACATAGTTCGACTAAATTCGACCGAAAACAACAAAAAACAACACAAATTATGTGTTGTTTTTGTCGAAATTTGTTAACTTTTGTTAATAAAAATGAAAATTTTTCAAATAAAAAAATAAAAAATCAATCAGGCAAAAGAGATTGCCCCTTGGAGTACCGCTAGGTACGGAAAGTCTGGCAGAACACGGCGGTCAAGTAGAACAGCAAGATATTAGCCAGCCATTTTTTAGAGATTGCCCCTTGAAGTATGCTTGCATACTGAAAGTCTGGCAGTACAGTAAGTCTAGTAGAACGATGAGTAATGCCAGCCCACCCCTTACAGGGGTTCGCAATGACACCCCTGCGGGGTGTTTTTAGAGATTGCCGCGCTAACGCTCGCAATTACAAATAGAAAGGCAACAAAAAAAAGAGTGCTAATACACTCTTTCCTTGTATGTTGGTTAATGCAAAAATTATTTCTCAACTTTTGTTACAACACCACTACCTACTGTGTGTCCGCCTTCACGGATAGCGAAACGCAAACCTTCTTCGATAGCGATTGGAGTAATCAACTCAACTTCCATTTCTACATTGTCACCTGGCATAACCATTTCAACGCCGTTTGAAAGTTGAATAGTACCAGTTACATCAGTTGTACGGAAGTAGAATTGTGGACGGTAACCAGATACGAATGGAGTAGAACGGCCACCCTCTTCTTTCTTCAATACATATACATTAGCAGTAAATTTTGTGTGTGGGTTAATTGACTTAGGAGCAGCCAAAACTTGTCCGCGTTGGATGTCTTTACGGTCAATACCACGAAGCAACAAACCAATGTTGTCACCAGCTTGCGCTTGGTCAAGCAATTTCTTGAACATTTCAACACCAGTGATAACTGTTGTCTTTGTAGAACCCATACCTACGATTTCTACTGTGTCGTTAAGTTTAACAGTACCGCGTTCTACACGACCTGTAGCAACTGTACCACGACCAGTGATTGTAAATACATCTTCAACTGGCATCAAGAATGGTTTGTCAACATCACGAACTGGGTCCTTGAAGTATGTGTCACAAGCATCCATAAGTTCGAAAATGCATTTACATTCTTCGCCATCAACATTACCTGCGTTTGCAGCATCAAGGGCTGGCTTAGCACTACCAAAGATAATTGGAGTAGTGTCGCCTGGGAAGCCGTACTCGTTTAACAAGTCACGAATTTCCATTTCAACCAATTCCAACAAGTCCTTACGGTCTGCTGGTGGAAGAAGGTCAACTTTGTTTACGAAAACGATAATTGCTGGAACACCTACCTGACGAGCAAGCAAAATGTGTTCACGAGTTTGAGGCATCACACCTGCGTTTGCAGCAACAACCAAGATTGCGCCGTCCATTTGCGCAGCACCAGTAATCATATTCTTTACATAGTCAGCGTGGCCTGGGCAGTCTACGTGAGCGTAGTGACGCTTTGCAGTTTCGTACTCTACGTGAGTAGTGTTAATAGTAATACCACGCGCTCTTTCCTCTGGTGTCATATCGATTGAAGCGTAGTCACGCGCTTCTGCCATACCTTTCTTTGCCAAAACAGTAGTAATAGCAGCAGTCAAAGTAGTTTTACCGTGGTCAACGTGACCGATTGTACCCAAGTTAAAGTGGGGTTTAGTTCTTTCAAATTTAGCTTTTGCCATAATCTTTTACATTCTCCTTAATAAAATTTTTAATTGGCATTTTTCCAACATTAGTTGGAAGCGTTCCTCTCGCCGATAATTTTGTCGGCAACATATTTTGGAACTTCTGAGTAGCACTCTAAGTCCATAGTGAATATACCACGACCTTGAGTGATACTGCGCAAGTCGGTCGCATAACCGAACATTTCAGCAAGCGGAACAAGTGCATTGATAGTTTGTTGACCATCTGCGCTCTCCATTTCGCGTAATTGTCCGCGTCTGCGGTTTATATCGCCCATTACATCGCCCAAATATTCTTCTGGAACGATGACTTGCACCTTCATAACTGGCTCCAAAATTACTGGGTTGGCGTGCTTTGCAGCCTCTTTAAATGCCATACTACCAGCAATCTTAAACGCCATTTCACTAGAGTCCACATCGTGGAAACTACCGTCTACCAAAGTAACACGGAAGTCCACCATTTCGTAGCCTGCTAGTACGCCGTTTTGAGCGGCTTCACGAATACCATCATCGATAGGTTGGATAAATTCTTTTGGAATTGCACCACCCACGATTTTGTTGACAAATTCGTAACCTTTGCCTGGCTCTAATGGTTCCATTTCAATCACACAGTGACCGTATTGACCTTTACCACCAGACTGGCGAATGTACTTACCTTCTTGCTTAGTCTTGCTACGGATTGTTTCGCGGTAAGCAACTTGAGGTTTACCAATGTTAGCCTCAACATTAAACTCACGCTTCAATCTATCGCAGTAAATATCAAGGTGAAGTTCACCCATACCTGCCATAATTGTTTGACCAGTTTCTTGGTCTGTATAAGTCTTGAATGAAGGGTCTTCTTCTGCAAATTTCAACAATGCAGCAACCAATTTCTCTTGACCAGCCTTTGTCTTTGGCTCGATAGCAATTTTGATAACTGGGTCTGGGAAGTTGATACTTTCAAGAACGATTGGGTGACCTTCATCACACAAAGTGTCACCAGTTGTAGTATCTTTTAGACCTACGATAGCAGCGATGTCACCAGCGTGAACTTCGTTAATTTCGATACGCTCGTTTGAGTGCATACGAATAAGTCTAGCAACACGCTCTTTTTTACCCTTTGTTGAGTTGTAAACATAACTACCACTTTGCAATGTACCACTGTACACGCGGAAGTAAGTCAATCTACCATATGGGTCAGTAGCAACCTTAAATGCCAAAGCACTAAATGGTTCGTCATCTCTTGGGTGACGCTCGCCCTCCTCCCCATTTGGAAGTACACCCTTGATTGCAGGAATGTCACTAGGACTAGGCATATAATCAACGATTGCATCGAGCAATTTTTGGATACCCTTGTTCTTGTAACTTGTACCACAGCAAACTGGGTTCATACGGAGTGATATAGTACCCTTACGAATACCACGCTTGATTTCTTCAACGGTAAATTCTTCACCAGCGAAGAATTTTTCAAGCAATTCATCATCCATTTCAGCAACATGTTCAATCAATTCAGCACGGTATTTTTGTGCTTTTTCGAGATATTCAGCAGGAATGTCGATTTCTTCCATTTCCTTACCTTCATCATCGTGATAAATAGTTGCTTTCATAGTAACCAAATCAATTACGCCCTTAAAGTCATCTGCGTGACCGATTGGTAATTGAATTGGCACAGCATTTGCGCCCAAACGGGTCTTCATCATATCAATTACATGATAGAAGTCAGCACCGTTCATATCCATCTTGTTGACATAAGCCATTCTAGGTACGCCGTATTTGTTGGCTTGGCGCCATACGGTTTCACTTTGAGGCTGTACACCACCACGAGCGCAGAATACTGCCACAGCACCATCGAGTACTTTTAGACTACGCTCAACCTCAATAGTGAAGTCAACGTGGCCTGGAGTGTCGATAATGTTGATTTGGTGATTTTTCCACATACAGGTTGTTGCAGCAGAAGTAATGGTAATACCGCGTTCGCGTTCTTGAACCATCCAGTCCATTGTTGCTTGACCTTCGTGAACTTCACCTAATTTGTGTGTTATACCTGTAAAGTACAAAATACGCTCAGTAGTTGTTGTCTTACCTGCATCAATGTGCGCCATAATACCTATATTGCGTACCTTGTCCAAAGGTGTAGTTCTTGCCATATTAATCTCCTTTTTTGATTACCACTTAAAGTGTGCAAAAGCCTTGTTTGCCTCTGCCATACGGTGAATCTCATCTTTCTTTTTCACAGCACCACCAGTACTGTTAAAAGCATCTACTAATTCACCAGCGAGTTTGTATTCCATACCGCGCTCACCACGCTTTTTAGAATACAACACAATCCAACGAATCGCCAAAGTTTGACGACGAGCAGGACGAATTTCTGTTGGCACTTGGTATGTTGCACCACCAACTTTGCGTGCGCGAGTCTCTACAATAGGACTTGCGTTTTCAAGAGCCTTTTCAAGTGTTTCCATTTCGCTTACGCCTGTTTTTTCACTAGCAATTTTCATTGCATCGTAAACAAGGCGCTCAGCAATACTCAACTTACCATCGAGCATAACTTGGTTGATTAATTTTCTTACAACCACGCTACCGTACACTGGGTCAGGCAAAACGCTACGCACTGGTGCAGAATTGCGTCTTGACATAATTTAATCTCCTTTTAGAATAGTTAGAAAAGTTTTGTTTAATTTATTCCTATATAATATATATATTGCTTGTCGCTTTTAGCAAACGCTAAATTCAACTTTTTTAAATAGGACTATTTACCTTTTTTCGCGCCGTATTTACTGCGTGCTTGGTTACGCTTTGCAGTACCAGCAGTATCCAAAACACCACGAACGATGTGGTAACGAACACCGACAAGGTCCTTTACACGACCACCGCGAACTAATACAACAGAGTGTTCCTGTAAGTTGTGTCCTTCACCTGGAATGTACATAGTACTTTCACTACCGTTACTCAAACGAACCTTTGCAATCTTACGCAATGCAGAGTTAGGTTTCTTTGGAGTAGTAGTAGTAACAGCGAAACAAACACCACGCTTTTGAGGGCATTGTTCCAAAAGAGGTGATTTAGACTTCTTTTTCTGTTGCTTACGGCCACTTCTAACTAGTTGGTTTATAGTAGGCATAGTTTCCTCCTTGTAAATTTTATCATAGTTTCAACCCTAAAACTACGACTTGGCGAAAAACAATTTTTTGTTTTCACAAAAGTGTTTGGAATGAATCACTTTGTGCAAAAAAATTTTTCCGTCCTGCTGGAAGGAGAACAGCACACCATTGTGTTCCCTTTTCCACGACCAGCAATAACTGGATTTTGTAAAAGTTTTTAATCTATACTTTAAAGGTATAGAAAAACGCTACAAAATCATTTGTAACGCTGTAATTATATCAATAAATTAAGTTTGTGTCAATAGAATTTCGCAACTATTTTATTAAATTTGATTAAATTTTTAGTTTAGAGAATAGTTACCGAGAGAATTAGGAAAACGATATACGCAAGTGTAATCACTACCCCACTAACTATTTGCAAAATAATAGAATTTTTGTACTTTGAATTTTGTCGCCTTGATATACCAAAAACAAGTGCCATTATGCAAGCAACTACTAGACAAGCAGACAAAATTATACTTTGTAAGTCGGTCAAAAATACCGTTCCATTTGTATAACAAATATCAGCAAATGCGATTACTCCAAAATTAAACAAGCACGAACCCAACAAATTTCCGTAGGCTGAGTCGAAATTTCCTAATCTCACTAAAGTGAACGAAGAAATAATTTCAGGTAGGCTCGTTGCGATACCCAAGAACAATGCTCCTGCTAGCCCTCTGCCTAAATTGTAAGTTGTGGCAATACTATCAACCAAATATGTCATTGCAACGGACACGCCTATCAAGACAAACGCAAGCAATATAAAACGCCATACAATTTGTTTTACTTCCAACGCCTCTGCCTTGTTTACTACTTCTTTAACTTTTACATCAGTAGCAGGTTTGCTTGCTGGTCTATTATCAATTTTAATTTCTGTTTGCTCACCTTTTATTTCTGCGTTGGTTAATTTTTCGTTTGTATCGTTTTGAGTTTCTTGTAGTTTAGTATCAGTATTGCCTTCTGCTTTTTGCGAAAACCAAATTGCAACAACATACAAAACCAAAATTACTGGAGTCAAGATATTTACATTTATTGCAGGAATCACAATCTTCCAGTCGAATATTGCACAAAGCAAAATCAACGCACTAACAATCAATGTGAATGCACAAATTATTATATTGCTTTTGCTTACCTTTTTGCCTAAACTGCGTTTAAAGAAAACTAGCATCAATACGCCGATTATAGCAATATCAAATACATCGGAGCCTAGAATATTACCTAATGTCATTTCAGGTTGCTTTAAAATTGCCGAGGTAATACTAGTAATTAATTCTGGTAAACTGGTAATACCAGCAAGCAAAATACCACCTAAAAACGCACCAGATATTTTAGTTTTTTTGTCTAGCGCATCAATATACTCGGCAAGTTTGTTTGAGGTAAACACAGTCACAACCAAACACAAAACATATAATAGCCATACCCACCACATAGGCACACCTCAAAAAATGGAATATCTAAGTATAACTAATAAAAACAAGTTTGTCTATTGATTTTGCATACTTGTTTGATTTTGCCAAAATGCGCGTATTTGTTCACTCAAACCGACATTTTGCTCCACTTTTTCTTCTATTTTGGGTCTATCTTTTGCACCAACGACCTTTACGCCTCTCACAGCGCCATAACTGACTCTGCGAAGCAATTTCCGTTCGACCAACCGTTCTCCCTCGTATTTTTCCAAAATCGCGCGCACCTTATGTCCATTTTTGGGGTAAGTAATATAAGCCGATTCATCTTTGTAGATTACCAAATTTGCATATTCACCATTTTTATCAATAATAACCTCATCTTTTTGCGGAGCAATTTGCTCCTCAATTTCGGTTACTCTCTTGCATGTATAGTGGGCTTTTTCTGGTTTTCCGTAAATTTCTACACCAACGCGATTGCCTTGCACATAAGTGCGAATAAACATTTTTGTGTCAGTATTATTCACCCAACGCAAATCTGACGAGCCGAAATTCACCATTGCATCAAACCCCATATTTACATAATTACTTGCAAGCGAATGGCTATGCAACTCGCGAAAATCTAGCCCCGCAAGCAAAAGTGCATTGTATAGCGTGGTACTTGCTTGACACACTCCCCCGCCGTAGCCCTCAACATATTTTTTATCTACAATAATATTTGCAGGTTTGTAGCCGTTATTTTCTGTGCGCCTGCCTGTCGTTTCGTTGAAACTGTATTCTTTGTCAATTTCAATTTCCATACCATTAAATTTGCTTATCGCAAGCGCAATATTATGCGAACGATTTTCATTTGCGCTAAACGATGTATAAAAACTGCTTCTCAAATTTGCATAGCCTGCCAAATCCTTGTAATACACATTCGGCAAAAGTTGTTTTGGTTGCAAGTCGATAGTAAACTTTGTATCAGTGCGCAGTTTTTGGACAATTTCCGTTAAAAGGCTATCTAAATCTAGATGATAACCGATTTTTTCGTGAGCAAAAAAGAAATACGGTGCTAAATTTGGTTTAAATGTAAGTGTAGCGTCTTTGGGTTCGCAATCTATATCTTTTTGCATATTTTCGATTACATTATCTAGCCCTTTAAAGCAGTAATTACAAGTTTCTTTTGGGGTAAAGCCCAACGCGCGCACTTTTTGCACAAGTTCCGCCCGTTCAATGTTTGTACCCATACGCCCATATTTTTGCCCCTGCGATTTAAAGTAAAAATTATCAGTATTGTCAAAATTTTGTGTAGAATATCTATAAATTTTATCTTTGTAACAAAAGGTCATTTCAATCAAATTTGTATCAGCATAGCAAGATTGAAAATGCAAAAAAGCAAGCAACAGCCCACAAAAACACAAAATGCTACATAATACGATAACTGCTAGATTTTTCACCTTTCGCATAAAATTCTCCTTGCTGTTATTTTGTACCAACTTTGTAAATTTATACTTGTAACAAAAAATGAGTCTAGCAAAAAACTAAACTCATCGACAAATATTAGTAGCACATTACGCTCTAACTTTTTCCTTTTCCATATTTGACTTATGCATAAGTTCGTTAGTTACCGAACCTTGAATAGTCTTTGCCATAGGTTCAAAAGGTACTTTTACTAAATTTTCATCCACCATTTTCACTTGGTTGGATAGCCCCTTAGCACGCCTTACCTCATCGCGTTGCTTGATTAATTTTTGCTTTAACGCAACCAAATCTTCCTTGTCATCAGGCAACAAGTCTAAACACTTTTTAGCAAAACTTGCAGGTATAATATCTTGTGTCAAAAGTGTCAAAATTTGCGCACGGCGAAATTCAGCGATTACCATTTGCGCTTGGATAGGCAAATCTAGCACAATATGCCCCAACACAAAATTATTTAATTTTGCAAATGAGGTGTTAGCGCTTGAAAGCAATTTTCTGCCAACATTTGCCCAGTTTGATAAAACTTTTTCCTTATCTTCCTCAGATAAAAAACTAATATTTGCGCCATCGAAAAAATCGCGCATACATTCTTTGTCAGTTAAAGGGGCTTCTAGTTGCTGTCTATTTATCAAAATAGTTTGCACTTGGTCAAGCGCCTTTTTCCCTTCAATAATATGGAATTGACTATTTTTAAAGTCACTATCTTGTGTAAACAATTTTCTAGGGTCTTTTGCACGCACCAGTGAAGCGCGGTTACCATATACTCCTCTGCCAGAGACAAATTTTTCCAGGCTAAATCCACAAGTTACCGCATAGTTTAAATGGTCCAGTGCTTGTTCATTCGTAAACATCTTTTCACTCATATTAGAGCCCTCCTTTTCGAGCAGTAAAAAGCGAAAGCAATTAGATATCTAGGCTAAAACGCTGTGCAGGACGCACATTATTTTTCTCATCGGCAATTTGAGCATCAACGAGTAAAACTATATTTTTATCATCAGTAACTACATCTTCATATTTAGTTGCCTCATCGACCTCACCATTATAGTCGAGAGCGCATCTGCAATACACATCTAAAAATTCTTTTGCACGCAAAAACGCATCTTCGACACTTGCGCCCTCAGTACAAATATTCAAGTCGTGAAAAACTATTGTATAACCGCGATTTTCCATATCTTTGTATAGAATTGCGGGAAAAACAAATTGTTGCATACCTTTACCTCGCTATTTTACGATTTAATTATAACATAAATTTACACTTTTGTAAAACGATTTAAGCCACATTTAGACAAAATACATCCAAGTGTTTGCCACCACGCCCGCGCAGTTTACCAACACAAAAAATATGCCCCAAATCATAGAAAATTTACCTAAATCCGATGTTTTTCTCACACCTTTTGCCATTTTTACGGCTTTTATAGAAAATACTATCCCTGTTATTCCTACCGCAATAGTGCAACCCAACAAAATGTCAAGATAGATATTTTGCCCCAACGGAATTGCCAAAGTAAACACCAAAACACTCGCAATAGTAAGTAGTAAAGTACCCAAAAATACAAAAAAACCTACTTTAGCCCAAATATCGTAAAAACGAAATTCGCGTTGTTCTTTTGTCTTGTCCTCTAAGTAATCAAAATACCCCATTGTTTACCTCGCAATATTTTTATTTATTTAATTATATAAAATACAATTTAATTTTGCAAACGATTTAAGTAGAGTTTTTGCATTTTATAAAAATTCATACTTTCACAAAATCAAAGCCCGCAACATACTATGATAATAGTTCGGGGCGTACATAGCCAAATGGTTATGAAATCATTAGGAGGTGCTGTGATGTGCTGTTTTAACGACAACAAAAATTGTTATTACAACTGGAAAAACTATCAAGGTTACAGCGGTTGCGGTGGTTATGTCCAAACAGGGTTTTGCCCTTGCTGTGGCAAGCCTTGCGGAGGTAGCCAAAAACAATGTCCCGAACAAAAACCTTGTAGCAACTGGCAAAATTGTTGCCCACAAAAACCTGAATGTGGCAAAAACACTATCAAGTTTGAAGGCATAATCAAATTTTGCTAACTACAAAAAAGCGCGCTAAGGCAACTTAACGCGTTTTTATTTTTTAAGTTCTAGATAAATTTGTTTTGCACAATTAATAAGCAACTCTTGTTTATTTAGTTCTGGCATAATGGCACATCTATTTAACAATGTATTTAATATTTTGCTATAATAAATTTTTTTGATTTCAGGTAAATTTTGTGCTATAACATTGCCATTTATCTGTAATTGTTTGATATTAAAAGGCACTTTATCTACTTGCATTAATTTATATGTCCTAGCAAGGTTTGCACCTATGTGTGCTAGTTCTAATAATGCAAGCAATTCTATTAAAATAAAATGATTTTCTTGCAAGAACATTCTACCCGTTTCTTCGCTAAATATCTCGCCTTTGCGTACCCTTTCAAAAGCAAAAATTAGTCTATACTGGCGTTCACACTCTTGCTTGTTTAACATCATTCCGCCCGTACCCAAAATCGCAAAAACCACTTGCTTTGTCGCATCAATTTTTAGCCCTCTGCACATATCAATTACAAAAGCAGAGATGCGCAACGCTGGGTGTGCGCGCTTGATTAGATTTTGCCACTCATTTTTGTATAATTCTTTTACACGCTCTCTACCTGCGATTTCGGTAAACTTTGGCAATACATACTCCCACGCGTGAAGGTTGCCTACTTGCTCCAACCCCGTTAAATATGCATTTACATTATCTATCGCATCATACTTGTAATCGGCAAAAAGTATGGCAACAATTTCCTTATTAAACCTTTCTTGCGAAATATCATTTAACTGGTGCGATAATTCCCTTGCTACCTCAAAGGTATGATTATCTATGCAAAAACCTAGTTCGTTTGCAATGCGCACCATTCGCAAAATTCGCAAACCATCTCGCGAAAAGACAAATTCTGGCGTTTCGACCGTGCGTAAAACCTTGCTTTTTACATCAGCAACACCATTGTAATAATCAACAATTTCTCCGCTCAAAATATCATAGTATATAGCATTTGCGGTAAAATCACGGCGTGATGCATCTTGTGACATATCATCGACAAACCTAACCTCTTTTGGGCTGTGCCCTCCACCTTGCTTGTACATTTCTGCTCTAAAAGTAGTGTGTTCGTACTCAACGGTATCATCTTTTGCCCTAATATGCACTGTGCCTAGTTTTGGATTTATGAGTTTAACTGTAAACTTGCGTTTGTCCAAAATTTTTTCTATTTCTTCTGGTAAAAGCCTACTACAAATGTCAATATCGGTTTCGCAAAAACCCAGTATTGCGTTACGCACAAAACCACCTACGATATATAGCCTTGCATCGTGTTTTGCAAAAATTTTTGCTATTTTTATTAAATTTTCATCAACTTTTAGTTCCATATAGATATTATAACACAACAAAATTTAATTTCAAAACGAATTGGCACTATTTCAAAATTAAAATTGATTTTTTGACAAAAATTTTGCTAAAAGCCAAAAAAATTGTTTGTGGTAAAACTTGCGAGCGTATCAAGAGCATCTAACCTTCTACGCACGATATTTGATAGCGTGCTACGCGTGTTTTGAGTGCTTTCACTCTGTATCAAATCAACCAAATTGTCTAACACTTGCGTTTCGCTTCGCACATAGTCACGAAACGCGGAATTAAAATTCCCCGATGTAGTATTGATAAGATTGGGGTTGCGCCTAAACTGGTTTTGCTGGTATAGATTGTTGATTTCTTGCCTATCTTGATTGTTAAGTTCTATTAAGCCACGAATATAATTTTTCATACAACGATTTTGCGTACGAGTGCACATATTGCTCAAAAGTTGAGAATTTCCGTTCCAGTCAATATTACTTGCAATCAAACTTTGCGCGCGCGACAAATCAGTAGAAATAGTTTCGTTATTTTCATTTTGCGGGTCGTTTTCATTTTGAAGAGCCTTTACTTTTGTATAACCTTGTTGCATTAAGCGCATACTAGTTTCATTAGGTAGTTGTTCATCATTAAATTCCATACGCCCCTCCTAAAAATTAAACTTATTTATGCAAAAAAATTTTTAAAGGTGAAAAATGAGTAAGCGCAATGCAAAAAGGCTAGAAAAATTGCTAAGCAAAGCAGAAAAAGCCGAGCAAACTTTGCTAGTTAAACGCAATAAAAATCTATCCCGCAATCTTCGACTTTATATAAAATGCAAACAAAAAATAGCCGAATATGACATAAACGGCTAAATTTCTCTGCGGTCCTCAATCGCGCGCGAAAGAGTGACTTCATCTACATATTCAATATCAGTGCCTAGGCTAACCCCTTGCGCAATTCGCGTAACTTTGACGCCTAGTGTTTTTAGTAAGTTTCCAATATAAATCGCTGTTGCTTCCCCCTCAACTGTTGGGCTGGTCGCCATAATGACCTCTTGCACATTATCTTGACTTACGCGAGTAAGCAGTTCTTTAATGCGAATATCATTCGGTGTAACGCCTTCTAGTGGGTTTAGTAGTCCGTGTAAAATATGGAAAGTCCCACCAAAGTCGGTCACTTTTTCGAGGGCTAACACATCTTTTGGCTCAGCCACTACACATACAACAGTCCTATCCCCTGTACGGCACACATCACAAATCTCTTTGTCTGTAAAATTTCCACAAACCGCACAATAATGGACTTGCGTCTTAACATCGAGCAACGCTTGCGCAAAACTGCGGACATCTACCTCTTTGCTATTTATTATATGATACGCGTACCTAATTGCTGATTTTCTGCCCACCCCTGGTAATTTAGAAAAGCAAGAAATCAATTTTTCAATAGGAACGATAAAATTTTTCAATTAAAACATTCCCCCTGGGATACTAGGAGTAATCTCCGCTACTTTGTCATCAATTTGCCTGTTTGCATCATTGATTGAAGCCATAATCAAGTCCTCTAGCATCTCTATATCCTCAGGGTCCACAACCTCAGGCTTAATTTTGATTGAAGTCAATTCGCGTTTACCGTTCATCTCAACTTCTACCATACCGCCACCAGCATTTGCGTAAAAGGTAGTATTCTCCAACTCCTCTCTATCTTGTTGCATTTGCTCTTGCATTTTTTGCGCTTGTTTGAGTAGATTTTGCATATTTGCTCCACCAAAGCCATTAAATCCTGCCATAATTTTTTCTCCTTTATCTCTTAAATAATGTTACCTTGCACCCCAAAATTTGTGACAAAATCTTTACTTTGTCATCTTTTTTCATCTTGTTTGGTTCATAGGTAAGTGCTATATCATAATTATAGCCTAGTTTGTAAAAAGTATCAACTAAATCACGATAATTTTGTTCTTTTTTTAATGTTTCAAAATTAATTGACTTGCTAACTGAAATAGTAAATTTATTTTTATCGATACTAACATCTGCAATATCAATACAAATAGAATGTATGTTTATCAAATTAGATTTGCGCATTTCTAGTAGCACTTTGCCCCAAATTGAACGCGCACTCACCGCTTTTACGGGAATAACGAGTTCTGGTTGTGCGCTATTAAGTGACATTATCAGTTTTTTTTTACATCTGCATCAAGTAGTCCTAATGCGGTAGTTTCAATCAAAAGTTGTGGGTTTAGTGAGTACTTCATTTCACTTTCAATCTTGCTAAACGCCTGCATTGCCCTATTTAATTTATCTTGCGTAATTTCCTCGGCAAGGCTCTTCATTTTTTGCAAAACTTCTGGCGTGTAGTCGATAAAGTTTTCACCACAGGTCTTGATTACTAGCAAATCTCTAAAAAATTTGGTTAGGTCGTTTGCAGTCACTGTCAAATTTTTACCAGCGTTTGCAAGGCTTGTAAATTCAGTAAAAAAGTCTGCTACTCTGTTTTGTAAAATCGCACTACCTAAGTTAAATATACTTTCGCTATCGGAAATGCCTAGCACTTCGACCACATCTTGGTATTTTATGTCATTGTTTGCAAAACTTGCACACATATCAGCAATAGACAAAGCATCACGCACACTACCTTGTCCCGCTTTTGCGATTAAATTAACAGCCGTTGGTTCTGCTTTTATCTTGCTTTCCGCAAAAATATCGGTGATTAAGTGCGCAATAGTTTCCGTATTTATCAATTTAAAATCAAAACGCAACACGCGAGAAAGAATAGTCGCGGGTAGTTTGTGAACCTCGGTTGTTGCTAGTATAAATACAGCGTGTGCTGGTGGCTCTTCCAAAGTCTTTAAGAGTGCGTTAAACGCACTAGTCGTAAGCATATGCACTTCATCTATAATATATACTTTGTATTTTCCAACAGTTGGTGGATACTTTACCTTATCGCGCAAATCACGAATTTCTTCTACACCATTGTTACTTGCAGCATCTATTTCGATTATATCAATAGCGTTATTTTCTTTCAACGCCTTACATACTTCACACTCACCACAAGGAGAGCCATTTTTAGGGTTTAAGCAGTTAATTGCACGCGCAAAAACTTTGGCAGTTGTTGTCTTACCTGTTCCCCTACTCCCACAAAACAAATACGCGTGGCCGATTTGGTCATTCTTGATTTGGTTTTGCAAAGTGCGCGTGATATGCTCTTGTCCTACAATTTTATCAAATAAATTTGGTCTATATTTTCTGTAAAGTGCTAAATACATATTTATCCCTCTAAAATTTTCAATTTAGATTTTATTCTCACAATAGCATTATCTATTGATTTTTCATTTTTGTCAAGTTGTTTTGCAATTTCTTTGTAACTTTCCCCATTTAAGTACAATTTTAACACCAAAAATTCATACTCACTCAAATTTTGCTTTATCGTTGCCCAAATTTCTTTCCTTTGCTCATTTTGCATCATTTTTTCTTCTGGCGAAAGTTCTTCGCTAGGCAAGGCTATTTCAAATTCGGTCATATCTTCATCATTTATATCTAACCCACCTTGCGCTCCCAAACCTAGTGAAGTATTGAGTGGCTGATTTTTTTGTGTCAAACTTGCTCGCACCGCAGAGATTACATTACGCCTAATACAAGTAATTGCATACGCTTCAAAACTTGAGTCGCTATCTAGTCTATAATTTAAAAACGCTTTGTACAGTCCTATCATACCCTCTTGAATAAGGTCCGCATCATCACCATTCAGCAAAAAGAATTTTCGAGCAATTTTGGTAACAAGTGGCTTAAACTCATTCATAAGTTGCTCCAAAGCCTCCGTATCTCCCGCACGCGCTTGCAACAATTTGAGCCTTTGCGAATTGTTTTTTTCTTTATTCAATCTTAACCCCTTTGTCTTACCGCTTCAAATACAGCCACTCCGCACGCTACGCTCGCGTTAAGCGAATTTATATTTCCTTTCATAGGCATAGTGAGTATGCCATCACATTTTTTCTTGATTAATTGTCCTATACCGTCACCCTCACTACCGATTACAAGTCCCAGAGCCCCCGTAAGGTTTTGCTGGTAGATATTCTGCCCGCCTAGTTCCACGGCATATACCCACAAGCCAAAATCTTTTAATTTATCAATAGTTTGTGCCAAATTAGTGACTTTGCAAACACGCATATTAGACAACGCCCCCGCACTAGTTTTTGCAACCGTGCTATTTATAGGGCAAGCATTGTGCTTTGGAATAATTACCCCGTGTACGCCCGCGCACTCGCACACTCTAATGATACTACCTAAATTGTGCGGGTCCTCCACGCCATCAAGTATCACCACAAATGGTTGTTCACCCTTGCTACTTGCGTAGTCCAAAATATCTTCCAACTCGCTATAAGTAAAATCTTCGCACTCAGCCACAAAGCCTTGATGATGCTCATCTCCACAAATTCGGTGCAATTCATCTTTGTTGCAGTATTGAATTTTTATATTTTTGCGTTTTGCCAAAATCTCAACTTCGCCCGTTTTGTCTGCATATTTATCTAATATATAAATTCTAAAAATTGCTTTATCTGCTCTCAAACTCTCTAAAATCGCATTTCTGCCATAAATAATCATTTTATATCTCCAAATATTTTTTCTAACAACTCATTTAGCCTATCGCCCTTATCGCTTAAATATAGATAGCCTATTAGTGCCTCAAAAGCGGTTGCGCGCTTATAGTCTGCAATTCCATAGTGCTTACTTTTTGTGGTAATAGGTGCATTTTTAGCGCGCCTAACAATATCTAATTCAGGAGGCGTAAGTAGAGGCGTAATTTTTTCCAAACTCTCTGATTGTGCCGAAGCATTTACCCAACTTGTCACCACTTTGTGTAATTTTGCGGGCTTGCCGTGATTGAAACGCAATTCATACTCGCGCGCACAAAGGCTATATACCGCATCTCCCACCCACGCAAGTGTTGCACTAGGCACGCTCAATAATTCTTGTTCTGTTAACTTTTGATATGTAAAAAACTTATTCATATAAATATTATAGCATAAAAAATTTTTTCGCGCAATAATTTAGCAAAAATAACAATATAAATGAATATAATTAATCAAAAAACGGAGAAAATTATGATTGCAGTAATCAAAAATTTACGCAAAACGCTAAGTTACTTGTTAGTTTTTACCTTACTCTTTGGAATGAATGCGTATATTTCATTTAGCAACAAAACTACACAAGCCTCCACTCCCTTGCCTAGATTTAGCGTAGTGCTTGATGCGGGACACGGCGGAATTGACTCAGGTTGTGTAGGCCCTAGCGGAGTTTATGAGCGTGATATAAATCTAAGTATTGCGCAAAAACTCGGCAAAATGCTAGATATTTTAGGTATAAAAGTGACCTATACGCGCACAAATGAAGATGGTTTGTATGGAATTTTTGCAAGTGGATTTAAAAAACGCGATATGAAAGCACGCGAAGAAATTATACACAAAGCAAACGCAAATTTAGTGGTTAGTATTCACCTAAACAGTTTTTCCAGTTCCACAGCCTGCGGTGCGCAGGTTTTTTACAAACTCAACAACGACACAAGCAAAGAATTGGGGCAAGCACTACAAGAAATGTTTGTAGAACAAATCGAAGGTTCTCGCAAAAACTGTATGGCGGGCGATTTTTATATTTTAAATTGTTCCCGCTCCCCTGCAATTTTGGTCGAATGTGGTTTTCTATCTAACCCAAAAGAGGAGGCAAAACTAATAACTAGCGAATATCAAGAACGAATCGCTTACACCATTATGTGCGGAATTGTAGAATATTTTGGGTTAAGTCAAGGATAGAAAAAAGGCATACCTTTGTATGTCTTTTTCGTTAAAAATTAATTTGTAGTGTAGTGTAAAACATTGATTGCACCTGCAACACTTGTGGTGGTTAAGTTGTTTGTGTCAGTGCTTTCAGCACCATTTACAGGGCTTCCTGTTGTGTTCTCTTTGTCAGTAGAACGGCAACCTGAAAGTTCAATGTTTACCTTATTATTTGTACTCCACTTTTTGTAGAAAAATTTGTCTGCGCTGTTTAAGTTAATCGCGATTGTACCAGTTTCAGTAGTGATTACATTTTCACCTACAATAGCCCCGACTTCATTTGCATAGTTTACAGTAACAGCACCCCTACCCTTATCAGTAATTGCAAAGTTTACTGTGCCCTTAATTTTATCTAAAACTGTGTTTCCATTTTTATTTTTGATATTCAAATTAATCTTGTTGTTTGCGCCAGTAATGTTGATATTTCCGCCTTGTGAAATTGCCTCAACATCAGCCTTTGCGCTTTCAATTTTAATTTCACCATTGTTTGTCTTGATAGTAGATATGCCGTTAGTTTCACCTAATTCAACCCTACCATTACCAGTAATGTTTGCATCGAACGCACCATTTAACTTTGAGGCTTTAAATATTCCATCTACGCCTAAATAGTTACTAACGCCATTGATATTTTCAAGGTAAATATCGCAACTCTTTACATCTACATTTAATGACCCAGACACATTACCGCCTCTTACAAGACCGCCATTTGCTTTAATCTCTAAGTCACCTGTTACATCACCAAATTGCACATTTACATTGTTTAAAAGTTCATCAAAACCCAAAGCAACTGCTTTGTTAACAGCACCAACATTTTGCATATTGATTTTGCCATAACCACTCTTAATGTCAATCATAACATTTTGATTTATGTCGCTATTTACAGTAACATTTCCCGTAGATTTTGCGATTTTCACATCATTTTGAGCAGTAATTTTATTGACAGTGATAGCACCTTTTTCACTATTAATAGTCAATTTTTGTGTAGCAAAATTAATGTCATTACCGAGTTCAATCACACCTGTATTTGTTTCGATAAGCAAGTTTTTATTTGCAAATATATTGTTGTCATAAAGAATAGTAAGTTTTGTGTTATTCTTACTCAACCAACCACCATCTGGCTCAGCAACTTCAAATAGCAATCTAGTTTCGCCATCAACAGTCACAATCTTAGCGCCTTCAAAAGTTGGCTCTTTTACCTCGCCAAATACAAAACCGTTGTATAGTCGTGTCCAGCGCGCGTTGATACAGTTATTTACAAAAATTTCACTTTCACCGCTTGTTACTGGGTGAATGTCGATATTCCAAGTGTTAGTTTTTACCCAAACGGTACTAACAGTCGCCCATTCGGCGGAATTATCGACCAAATTATATTCTTTGCCGATAGGCTTGTTGTCCCCACTTATGTAGTGCAGACCAAAAATTGAAAATCCTGGAAAAAGCACGAGAGCAGCACACATAATCACTACCACAGCAACCGCGATAGCTACTAGAATTATCAATATTTTTAAAATATTTACAAAAACATTCATACGCTTCTCCTTTTTGTATAATTGTACTAATAAATTTGTTAATAGTCAACTATTATTGCAAAACTGCTTTAATTCTTCTTACACCGCTACTACTGCTTTCTTCTTTTAAAATTTTGAAATGCCCTAGTTCGCCAGTGTGATTTGCGTGTGGTCCACCACAAATTTCTTTACTAAAATCGCCCATAGTATATACTTTTACTTTATCGCCGTATTTACTCTCAAAAATACCAATAGCACCGCTCTTTTTTGCTTCATCAAGAGTCATTTCTTCACAAGTGATAGGCAAGTCACGCGCAATTTGCTCGTTTACCATATTTTCTACCGCGGTAAGTTCTTCTGGGGTAAGTTTGTGGTCACAAGTAAAGTCATAACGCAAACGCTCAGTTGTAATATTACTACCTCTTTGTTCGACCGTATCGCCTACAACTCTACGCAAAGATTCTAGCATCAAGTGAGTGGCCGAGTGTAAACGGCGCAAGATAATTTGCTCCTCCTCACTCTTTGCTTCTGCAACACCACCCTTAAACATTGCGCCAGAGTTGTCACGCGATTTTTGTTGGTGTTCGCTAAATGCTGTATCAAAACCTGCTTTGTCCACTTTAATTCCGCGTTCACTTGCTAAATCGGTAGTCAAATCAAGAGGAAAACCAAATGTATCAAACAATCTAAACGCAGTCTTTCCGTCAATAATATCGCCAGATTTCATATCTTTAGTAATTTGGTTAAATTCTTTTATTCCACCCTCAATAGCGTGTTCAAATTTGTCAATTTCGGCGGTAATTTCATCAAGTATAAATTGCTCAACTTTTACAAAGTTTTCAAAATCTTCTTTGTAGTATTGTACATACGCATCTGCCACCTTTACGAGGTCTTTTGCATTGATACCCAACTTTCTTGCGCAATTAACCGCTCTACGAATTAAACGGCGTAAAATGTAACCTTGTCCAACATTGCTAGGAGTAGTAGGTTGAATATCACCCAACAAAAATACTGATGCCCTTATGTGGTCGCACGCAATACAGAAGTACTTACCGTATTCATTTGCAAAGTCAAATTTTTTACCACTTAAACTCTCTAAAATCTCGATAGGGCGCTTGAAACAATCATTTCTAAAAGTAGAGTCATAGCCATTTAGCACGCACTCGATACGCTCCAAGCCCATACCAGTATCTACATTTTGCTGAGGAAGTTTGGTAATTGGGTCGCCTTTTTTCTCTACATTAAACTCCATAAACACATTGTTCCAAATTTCCACCCACTTACCGCAATCACAAGAAGGGTCGCAATGCTCCCCACAAGCAGGTTTGCCAGTGTCATAAAAAATCTCAGTATCAGGTCCGCAAAGTCCTACACCACCGCCAATTTCCCACCAGTTATCCTTTTTAGGGAAGAAGAAAATTCTTTCCTTTTGTAAACCGCATTGCTCCCAAAGACCAGCACTCACCTCATCGCGAGGTACTGTTTCATCACCCTTAAAGACAGTGACTGCTAGTTTTTCCTTTGGAATATTGAGCCATTTTGGACTAGTAAGAAACTCCCAACTCCACGAAATAGCCTCTTTTTTAAAGTAGTCGCCTAGGCTCCAGTTCCCCATCATAAAGAACATAGTGTGATGGCGGTTGTCACCCACATCATCAATATCGTTTGTACGCAAACAAGGTTGAATATCAAAAAGCCTGTGTCCCAATGGGTGTGGCTTTCCCGATAAATAAGGAATTAATGGTTGCATACCAGCAGTAGTAAACAACACACTATTATCAGTAGGAATGAGCGAAGCACCTTTTATCTCTCGGTGGTCTTTGCTTGTCCAAAACTCACGCCACATACGCATTAAATTTTTACTTGTTAATTGCATAATTACCTCGAAAATTATTTTATTTTATAGATTAATTCTATACTTTTTAGCGCTTTATGTCAATATAAAACGCTTATGTTGTGATTATTTTGCAAAAAATTTTTTCTTTCACTGCTATCTAATATTTTGCTTGCAAAAATCATTTATTGTGAGTTGATTATCAAAAAATCTTAATTAAACACAATTTTTGCATAATTTTGATAAAAATATAAAAAATAAATCAGAAACGGAGGTAAAAAATGGAAAATTTGCAGTCAAGAATAGAAAAATTTAAACAAAAATTTAATGACACCTCCGATTTTGGTTATCGTGAAATTACCACCAAAGGCGGGCTAAATCTAGCAATTATATACATAGAAAATATCATAGACAAGGCTTTACTCGTAGGCAGTGTTATTTTACCATTGCAAAATATTGAACTCAAAGAAAATGAAGATGTTTTTGAAAAAGCCAAAGAGCAAGTGATTGCATACAGCAAGGTGAGCGAACCTGAGGACGAAAAAACGCTATTAGACAATATTTTAAATGGTTTTTGTGCGGTAATTTTTGAAAATTGCGAAAAAGTGTTAGTCGTTGAGTGCGCAAAATGGATTGTGCGCACGCCCGCAGAACCACCTTTGAGTGCGGTGATTGAAGGACCTCGTGAAGGGTTTGTAGAAGATTTTATTACAAATATTACTATGTTACGAAAACGCATTAAATCAAACAATCTAATTGTTGACCAAATGCAAATAGGCGATGAAACAAACACGCAAATTCGTATCCTTTATCTAAAAGATGTAGCCGACCCGCAAGTGGTCAAAAAAATCAAGCTCAAACTCAGCCGAATAAACATTGATGGAATTATTGATTCGCAATACCTAACCGAATTTTTAACAACCAGCAAACACTCAATTTTTAAGCAAGTGGGAAAAGCAGAAAAGCCTGATATAGTTGCTTCCAAAATTTTGGAAGGAAGAGTTGCAATCATTGTCGATGGCTCGCCGATTGTACTTACCCTTCCTTATATATTATTAGAGGACATACAATCAAGCAACGACTATTACTCCACCCCAGCGCGTGCAACTTTTTTACGCGTACTACGGTTAACTGCTGGTTTTATTGCGATTTTGCTCCCTGGGTTATATATAGCCCTACTTACCCACCATGCAAAGACCATACCCATAAAATTATTGATTACGATTTCAAATTCCATTCAAGGTATCCCGCTACCCCCACTTTTGGAAGTTTTGTTTGTGATATTTTTATTTGAAATGCTATATGAAGCAAGTCTGCGTATGCCACGATATATGGGACTAGCACTGTCGGTAGTCGGCGCATTGATTTTGGGTGATACCGCGGTAAAAGCAGGACTTGTGAGTCCTCCCGCTGTATTGATAGTCGCAATTACTGGCGTAATGAGTTATACACTCCCCGACCAAAGCACACAAATATCAATTTTGCGCATAATTTTTACCGTTTTGGGCGGTTTTATGGGAATATTTGGCATCATCGTTGGTTTGATTTTTATTATAGGATATTTGGCAAATATGGATAGTTACGGGGCACCATACTTAGCCCCATATGCGCCACATATTCAGTCCGACCTAAAAGACGGCTTATGGCGCAAAGGCTATCCGCAAATGACCAAGCGACCTAAAAGCATACCCAATATAAACAAAAGGAGGCAAAACGATGAAAGAACTAACGAGTAGGCAATTTGTAATAATAGCAATTTTTGTGATACTTACCTCCAAATTTGTGACAATGCCCTCGATAATTTTTGCCTCTGCAAGCACCGATTCAATTTTTAGCATATTGTTAGGACTGCTAGTTGAATTATTGCTAATCTTTTTGATTACTATTGTGATAAAGCGAAATCAAGACACAAATTTATTTAATCTACTCAAACGAAAATTTACCATAGTTGGCGCTCTTTTCATAATGTTAATTTTATTTAGTTATGCGACCGTAAGGCTGATGTATTGCTATCAAGAATTGTTTTCATTCTTTACTGAACTACTTTATGATGAATTTCCACCGCTATTTTTTGCAATTCCTACATTTTTTGTTACTGGTTATATCGCTTACAAAGGAGCACGCAGTCTGGGTAGAACTTTTGAAATTTTGCTTCCATTTATAATTGTAGGTACAATCATTGCGTTGATAAGCAATATTGATTTTCTCAGTTTCGATACAAATTTGCCGTATTTTGAACATGGGCTAAACCCTATGCTAGATGGATTTTTGCGGAGCGGGTTTTACTTTGGTAATTCACTAGCATTGTTATTTTTTGTAGGCAAAGTAAAAATTGTTGAGCCTAAAAATTTTGTTAAAAAGACAATGATTGCGCTGAGTATCACGGCTGGCATAATTTTGATTGCGTGCTTTTTGTTTTATGATGTTTTTGGAATGTCAATGCAATATACAATTTTCGCCCTCACCGAATACTCGCAATACGACCCATTTATTTTGGAACTACAAAGGCTGGTATGGCTGAGCGCGATTGTAGATATAACCAAACTTTTTTGCTCGACCGCTGTTTTTGTATATTGCCTCGGGCAAGCAGGCAAACAAGTCTTTAACTCCAAGACAACTCTATTCCCTATTATGATTGCCTTTTTAATTATATATAGTTTAGCAACAATCTTGCATTACGATTTAGAAGAAATGTTTATGCTAGTGCGCAACTATTTTTCGTTTATCACGATAGGCATAATCGCCATAAGTTTGATAATTTGCATAATTTTAAGTATCAAAAGGAGAAAAAATGAGCAAAAATTTATTCAATAAGATTGTTTTGTTTGCGGTTGTCTTTTTCCTTGCGATACTAGCACCTAGTGCTGTAAACACACCCGGTCAAACCGATGTGCGCACAATTTGTACTGGACTTGCAATCGATAAAGCGGAAACAGAAGGCAAAGTGCAAATTTCTGCACAAATTTTGATACCTGAGGCGGGCGGACAATACAAACAAAGTCTAGCAATAGTATCGCACGATGGCAACAATTTGTCAGATGCGATTGAGCAAATGTCTTTTCAAATCGGCAAAAGTATCCGCTTTGCACACTGCTGTTATATAATTATTAGCAAAGATGTGAGTGAAGAAAATATCATTCCACAACTTGATTACTTAATGCGCGGAAACAATATCGGAAACAATACTCTACTCATTCACACCGATGAAAAGGCCAAAGACTTACTTCAACTAACCTCAAATATCAACAACAATGAAGTTGATAATTTGCAAATAATTGCAAAATTTAATGAAAAATTTTTGTTTTCAGGTGGTGCAAATTTAAAAAGTTTCTTTGCGGACTATTTATCTCCCCACCATACTAGTTTTATGGCAAATATAAAAATGAAAGAAGAACAGACTGGTGAAAGTGGCGGTAGTGGAGAAAGTGGAAGCAGTGGTGCCAGCGGAAGTGGCGAACAAGAGCAAAATGGTTCGAGCGCTACTTACCTATCGGACAAGGTTACTACCGAAGGCGAAGTTGCAATTTTTTACAAAGGTAAACTTGCTTGTGTGCTAAAAAATGAGCAACGCAAACAATTTAATTGGTTAGATAGCTCAGTTACTGGATCAATGATTCAATTAGACAATGTAAGTGATAAATATTACCACAACGCTCAAGTAAGTTTTGCAGTTATGCAACGGTCATTAAAATTTGATTATGCAATCGAAAATAACATACCTATCATTCGCGTAAAATATAATTTGGGCTTGCGAACTGAAATTATCCTTCAACAAGACGGAACAGTGCTACCAGTTTATAACGACTATATAACTGATAATATAAAAGATATGATTTCTGCATATATTCAAAATTCTGTAAATAATGCTATGCAAATTCAAAAGCAATACGGTTTTGATGTTTTCAATTTTTACAAAGCGTTTAATATAAATTGTCACAAAGAGTGGAAAAAATATCTCGACACCCTAGATAACAAAGATAATTATATGCAAAATATTGAAGTGTTTACCGAACTCAACTGTTACAATTTGATATAAATTTATAGTACTATGCAATATACTATGCAAGGTATTATGCATTGCATAGTATATAGGTTTTATGCATTTTTGCGTAATTTTTGCTAAAAATTGATAATATAGAGCCCAAAAGGAATTTCCCTTATCTCACCTAAAAAGATTAAGATTTGTGATAACTTTTTATCTAAATTTGAAATAAAAAAAATACCAAACTTGAAATCAATCAAGAATGGTATTTTTGATTTTAGTTATTATTCACCAACATAGTGAATCAATCCCATATAGCGCGCACGCTTGATAGCAGTTGCAAGCGCTCTTTGGTGCTTAGCACAAGTACCAGTTTGTCTGCGAGAAATAATCTTACCTTTTTCAGTAATGAAACGGCGCAATTTTGCTACATCTTTGTAGTCAATCTCCTCTACCTTGTCAAGGCAGAATTGACAAACTTTACGGCGTTGTTGTGGACGGCGACGGCGAGGAGCTTCTTCACCCTCAGCGCGTGGCTTGCGTTCAAACTTTTCTTTTGCTTCAGCAGGCTTTTGTGTAGCTTCTGCTTTAACAGTTTCGTTTGCTACAACTTCTTCATTTTCAGTTGCCATTGTGTATTCTCCTTTTAAATTAATTAGAATGGTAAATCAGTATCTTCAACAGGTTCCAATTCAACTACTTTTGCACTTTCAGTGTGAGCAGGTGCGCTTTGAGTGTTGCTAGCACTAGGCTCGAAAGGAGCGCTTCCACCCTCACCAGAGCGAGGTGTCAAAAACTCAACATCATCAACAACAACATCAACAGCAGTACGCTTTTCACCATTTGTTTCGTAATTACGAATTTGAATAGTACCCATAATAGAAACCTTGTTGCCTTTGTGCAAGTACTTTCCGCATCTTTCAGCGTTTCCACGCCAAGCGGTACAGTTGAAATAGTCAACCTCACGCACGCCCTCAGCATTTGCAAAAGGACGGTTTACCGCGATAGAAAAACGGCACATTTGCACACCACTAGCAGTAGTGCTAGTTTCTGGGTCACGAGTCAAATTACCTATCAAAAAAACTTTGTTCATCTTAAATTCCTCTCTTACTTCTTAATAAACATTTTACGAACGAAAAACTCAGTGAGAGCCATTTGTTTTTCCATTTCACGAGGCAAACTAGGGTTTGAAGTGAAGTTCATCAACACATAAAAACCTTCCGCCTTGTCTTGAATAGGGTAAGCAAATTTCTTCATTCCGATTTTCTCAACAGATTCAACTTCACCGCCATCAGCAACTACCATATCGCTAAACTTTTTGATGATTGCCTCGCGAGTTTCTTCTGGAGCATCGCACGAAATGATGTACAATAATTCATACTTGTTCATAGGTTTTAACCTCCTTTTGGACTAACGGTCTAACTCAATGGTTAGACAAGGATTGTCAATACAATCGAGCATTAGTATAACATATTTCACGCCAAAAATCAATAGATTTAAGGCAAATTGTTTATATTGAATTTTTATAAAAATAAAGAAACAAAAAAGTGCCCGCAGTGAAAATGAAAATTTTACATATTTTTATGAAAAATACACACAATAAATAGCGGAAGAATGCACTAAATTTACCTTGAATTTTTTATGAAAATACCCTTAAAATCGTTTGCGAAAATGCGCGTAATAGTGTATAATTATTATAAATGTTTAAATGGGAGGCGTTTTAATGCTTAAACTTAATGCAAAAGAAAAGTTTATGGTCGGCTTTACGATACTTTGCACAGTCTTGCTCACTTGCGCACTAGCGTGTACAGTTGTGCTTGCCGCCTTTACCGCAAACAAACAAGCCACCACAACGATAAAATTCCACGAAGGAATAACAATAGAAATTACCGAAGGTGTTTCAGGCGATAATAAGCAATGGCAATACGCGGTTAATGGAGGCACTACCTACTCTACCAGTGGTATGCCACTTACTCAATTACAAATGCAAAATGTAAAAATTAAAGCAACAAAAGGTGCTTCTACCGCTTCACCTTGTTACATTAGAGTTTTTTACTTTATTACTATCAATAGTACCACAGCAACTTGTTTGCCAACATCTAGCAACTTGTCTGGTTTGACTAGCGCTACTCTTTCAACAAATGAAACGATATTTGTTAACAATAATAAATTCAGTACAGATAGTAAATACATTGCTTTTGCAGGAACTGGTAGTATTACCGCTATAAACAAAGTCACTAACATTATCAACCCTATTACCGTATTCAACATTACAGAGCAAAATACAGAAATAAATGGCAAACAAGTTCGCGCGTACTTTAGAATTTACGCTTCAACAGACCCATTCACTACCGCAAATGAATCAAGTTGGAACACTAGTTACTTTACATTTTCTTTTGGTTCCTAAGTTTATTACAAGTAAAAATTTGAGGCTATTAAAAATCACTGCTACCGCTTCACTTTGAAATTAAATAACAATTTTTAGATAAACACCGCAAACGCTTTGCAGTGTTTTTTATTGCCAAAATACTATGCGATTTAGAAATTTATATTTTTTTCTTGACTGGCTAATATCTTGTATATTCTACTCTACCTCAGTGTACTACCAGACTTCCGCGTACGGAGTACGCTTAAAGGGGCAATCTTTTTATAGGATAATAGAAATTACTTCCCCCCTTTTCTATACCAGTTTGACCTAGTTTTTTGCAAAAAACGAACCATCTACTATTGCTATAACTGTACTTTCAATTTTGTTGGCAGTAGCAGTAGCATCAACAATCGTACTCGCTGCATTTACTGCAAACAAAACCGCAACTACTACCATTCAATTCGGTGGTGGTCTTACAATTGATGTATCAAACATTACACAAAAAGGTGATTCATCAACAACTGAGTATTATTGGAATGCAAAAGTTGATGGGAAAGCTGTAACAAACTATACAAGCATTGATAAAGCTAACACAAACATTGAATTTCAACCCATAAGCTTAAATGTTAATTCTGAGAGTTCAGTAAAAGAAGCCTATGTAATAACCTATGTTGACATTAAGGTTGATAATACTGCGCAAACTTTAACTCCTGAGAATGGTTGGTTCTCATTGGGTAATGGCTATTATTTATTGGGAACAGATACAACAACTGCTACCAAATTAACAACAGCTCAAGTGCCTTTTGTTACTGCTTATACAGTTACCGCTACTGATGCTTTGGCTGGTAAGGATGTAGTTGCAACTTTTAAAACTTGGGCTATTGATGCAAACGCTGAGAGCGCTTTGAGTACTTTGAAAACGAACGCTGGTCTATAAGATTGATTTCATTGATACTATTTAATCTACTTTGAGTTTTACAACACTCTCATTATGAGGGTGTTGTTTTTTATTCAAACTTTTTTGATTGTTAAATACAAATCTTTGCTCAAATATTATTCAATGATTTTAAACTCTAATAATCTGCATATAATTAGTAGCAATTATTAAAATAATATTTTGCGAATGGCGAAATTTTTTAGTGTCTATATTATTTGCGAAGATTGTCGAAATATGTCGAATTATATTGTGAAAAATATAAGTAATAGTGTCACTTAATTAATCTATGTTATACCCATTAAACTGAGGCGGATATGGTTATGCAAATATAATTAGTATAAAAAACACTAGGGCTGATGCCCTAGCGAACTTGTTTTTTCCATTTAGATTTAATTTAGGAGCTAAACAAAACCCGAATGAAATTCATAAAAAAGAGAAACTTTTATACTAAAAGTAACAGTTTTATTGTACCATACGGTTTTAAAAATAGCAACTGTTTTCAGCACTTTTTCCAAAAAATTTTAAGAAAGTTTTAATTTTTATTCAAATATCACACTAAAATTGGCAGGGGCTGATAATTATGATACCCAAAAATCTTAAAGTTGTTTAGCATAATATAACTATTATTAAGTAATTAACTTAAATAAATTTTTTGTCTTAATTTGAAATATTATGTAATATTTTGATTTATTTCATCAAATTTTATCTAAAATTATCTAATTTTGTTATAATTTGTAAATTATTGTCTAAATTTAAAATATTTTGCCGAATTTACTCAAATTTTGTCTAAATTTATCAAAATTTGTCGTAATTAAAATATTTTTGTCAAATTTTGTAATATTGTAAATAATTTTGTCGAAATTTGTCGAATTTTAATAAAAACCAAAATAAGCCAATCCAAGCGCGGTTACTTATCTCCCATCTAACATTAGTATATGATGAATATTACAAAAACCAGCACTAAAATTTGAGCAAAAATTTGTATTTAACAATCAAAAGAAAAGAGAAATTTATCAATTCATCGGTAAACCTAAAATGTACCACTAGACTCTCTGGGGGTTTTATAATAACAACAAAAACAACACCCTCGTAATGAGAGTGTTGTAAAACTCAAAGTAGATTAAATAGTCTTAATTAGTTAATTAAGCAAATGTTTTAACATTGTCAATGTTACCATTACCTGCAACTGATTCAGCCTTGAATGTAATAGTAATACTGATTGATTTACCAGCAATGTCATCTACACTGTTAGTCGTTGAACTAATAACTGCTTTGCTAAAAACTGTTACATCAGTGTCAGCAGTTGTTGCAACATCAAAGTAGTAAACACCATCACCAGTACCAGCGGTTGCTGTTGTTGTGAATGTAACTTTAAGCTTTGCATCAGCATTTGTAAATACGCCATTTGCGTAAGTCCAAGTACCAGTAGTACCACTACCATTAGCTACGCTAAGTTTAAAACCAACATAAGCTGCTTGGTTAGTTTGCGCACTCAAAGCGCCCATTTCAACATTGTCTTTCGCAAAAGCATTGTCTTTTGCAGCAATAGTAACTGTGGCATCAGTTGTAGCAGCAACTGCATTAAAGTCAGCGCTTTCAGCTGAAGTAAGGGTCATGTTCAAACCACCACCGAATGTAATTGTAGTAGTTGCTGTTCTGCTGGCGCTAAATGCAGCGAGTACGATTGTTGATGCTACTGCTACTGCCAACAAAATTGAAAGTACAGTTATAGCAATAGTAGATGTCTTGATTTTAGATTGTACTTTTTGTGTTGTCATAATTGTAAATCTCCTTTATAAAATTAAGATTAAGAAAGGGAAAGGTTAGATTAATTTACTAAAATGTTTGCAAAGTTGCCTGAAAACCAATTAACTGCGACCGCGGTATGTTACTAATTGCGCGCATTTTGGCTCATCAATCTTTCCAATCTAAGTTTTGCGAATGTTCCTTTACCAAAATCGCACGAACCACCAACTTTGGACTAGCCAAAGCAATGCTTTTTTGGTATCAAAACTATTCAAGTTTGTTTTCAATTAGCGAGTGAAAACGACTCGAGCAAGTCACAAGCCAAAGCAAAGTGCTATTTTGAGGTTTCCCTCTATGTATCTACCTAAAACGGCAAACGCAATTTTTTGCACCCTACCCGCTTGCGACCGCGTTTGAGCGTAAAGCCCCTAGTTTAACGTGGTTCCGCACGAAATCGCTTGCCCAAAGGACAAACTTGATAGTTTAATGTGGTTCCGCACAAAATCCAATCTAACTTGTTTGATAAGTTGTACCACTTGCTGGGTCAATTTGCATCTTGAAGAAGATTTTAAATCTAGTCACTGAATTTACGAGATAATTTTGAGGGTCAGTAGAATCTGCAACGATTCCACTGTTTTTACCCTCTTTAACATTAAAAGTTAAAGTAAAAGTTGTCGATTTGTTTATCTCAATGTCGGCTGTAACTTTGTCCATTGTGATACCAAGTATTGGTCCAATATCTCCAAAAGATACTCCTGTGGGTGTACGACTAACATTTATAGTGCTTATAACGGTATCCCCTTTATAAAACTCTATATATCTTATTTGTTCAATAGTTACCTTAACTTTTTGTGCATTATACTTAACCCCATCTTTATGAGGATTATAGTTGCAAGTAACAGTTGCAGTTGCCCCCTGTTTCCCTGGGTAGATAGCAGTGGCAGTAGCGCTACTTGTCATTGTACCTATACTACCTATATTGATTGTGTTTTGACCGTAACCACCTGCGGTCATTGCAGCGAGGGTAACGGTTGTGACCATTGCTACGACCAAAAGTGGTATCAACGCAAACACTAATATATTAAACATTTTTAATTTACTAAGTTTTGTCACAACCTTACCCTCCTTTTAAATTAGATTTTTATACATTACCTGTAGTCTTGTCACTATAACTTGGTGTAGGAAATTCGCCTAAGTTAGTTGTGTTTGTATATGCCTGCATTTTTGTTACCCAATTGACAAATGGTGCTAGTGAAGTTAAATTGGTGCCTAGCGCTGTTGCATATGGTGTCTCGCTAAAACTATTTACAAATGTATCTACATCTATTGCGGTAACTGTAAGTGTTAGTTTAACATCTATATCAGTAGAATTACCAAAGCCATTTATTGTAGTTGCAAAATTTACATATTGCCCTGGTAATATCGCACTAGGATAAATAAACTTTTTTGTGCTATTACTTGTCTCATTATCAGTAACTGAAGTCCAACCATCAGCGGAAACAGTCATTTTAGGACTCCACGAGTTTGTAGTAGTATTCCTGCTAGCGATTGTCAAAGTGTAGTAATATATCATTGGAATATTGTAGTTGTTGTATAATGTTAAGCCAGACCAGTCGTAATTTGATAAATAACTTGTAACATCAGTTGTGCTACTATCAAACTTTAAAGCCCCATTTATTATTTTCATAGATCGAAAAGGAACTTTATCTAGATTGCTAGTATCGGACGCAGGAAAAATACTTTTGTGAGTATCATTTTTTATTACAAGAAATTTTGTAAAACTAGCAACTCCATTTGTTTGATATTTAAACTCTTTTCCATCAACAGTGTAGTTATTATTTAATAATGTTTGGCTACTGCCTGCCGAAGGGGACCATTCTTTGATAAAACCACCAGTTGTGCTTGTGGAATATTGCATTAATTCTACGGTTATATGTGGATTGCTACCAGCCGTATATGCAGTACAAAATTGCACGGCGGTGTCTGTTGTTGTATTATAATCTCCAGTATGCCCGCCACCAACTATGCCTACATAGTAATACCAGCCGTTTGATTGCTTTACCCATTTAGTGCTGTCAACATTAACACTCGTAAAAGTCGTGCTTACGCGCATTACGCACGGAATATCAATGGCTGTTTTATTGTTTGTCGCACTTATGAACAATGTACCACCAGTCAACTGACTGCTTTCGGTAACTTGGTTTGTCATACTCGCTTCTTTCCACACTTGCGAGGAGATTTTGGACACGGGGACACTAGGTATCAAATTAGCAGAGGAAAAACCCGCAAGCACTACACCAGCGGTCATACATATCACAGCCAAGATGCCAACGAGTATCGATAATGAAATTTTTAGCGATAGCGTTTTCATACTGGACACGCTTTTTCTCCCCTTTTTTCTATTTTTCAATAAAATTTTACATTATTTATCAATAAAAGTAAAACGATTTTGAGTGTTTTTTCAAAAAAACATTGAAAAATATCTAAATTTGAAGTTATTTTGTGAAAAAATTATATTTATATTCTTTTTTGTAGAAAAAATTGTAGTTGCGTGCAAATTTTTCGCGAATTTTGTAGAAATTTGTCAAAAAATGCACTCAATATATTTTCAAGCATAAAATAAGCAACACTTTCGGGCAAAATCAAGTCGCGTGGTCTGGGTCAACTATTGATTTGAATTGTCATTTGGGTTTTGATTGTTATCATTTATATATGGGGCGTTTTGCGTGTAATTTGGGCTATTTGGGTTTTGCGAGGCTTGTCCGTTTGGTTGCTGTTTTGCACTACTGCTACCGCCGTAATTTGTGCGCATAATTTTCGCAAATTCCCTATCTTCTTGCGCTTTCTTTTGCTCCATAAATTTGCGTTCTGCCTCTTGCTCAAACTCGGCTTTGAGGGTCAAGAACCTGTCAATTTCCATTTTTGCGTGTCGGCGTTCTACCACGCTACGAATGAGTAGCATAGTGATTACCAAAGTCAAAAATGCGGTAATTGTGAGAATTATATTATTCTTTACGAACCAAATCACATAGCCCAAAACTGGCACGCTCAGCACCATTTTACCAGTAACAAAATTGAATGTAATCTCATCAATTTGCCACGAAGTGCCTTCGTGATTGTCGCCTTCTAGTCGAACGATAGTGTCAGCGCCGTTTGTACCTTGCGGGGCGCCGATTTGCGTTACACGGTGAATAAAGTCGTACTGGCTTTTACCCTCTTGCCTTTGATAACTCAGCACATCGCCGACATGAATATCGTTTACATTGTTCACTGGTTTGAGGATAACCATACTGCCGACTGGAATGTTTGGTTCCATACTGTCGGTAGGTACGATGCCGACCCTAAGCCCAAACATAAGCCCAAATGCGACCAAAAATGCAACGATTAACGCAAAAACAAGAAAAATTGTGTTTACAATATTGAAAAAAGTGGTCCAGCCCGATGGAATTACTTGGCTAATGGAGTAGTTGTTGGTAAATTCTTGCATTTGGCGTTGCTTGTACTCGCGAAGCCTAATCATTTCTTCGCTAGGCTCTTTGGCTTGGTCGTATTGCTCCTGAATTTCAGGGTTCAAAATCGACTTTGGAGCGTTTGGATTGTTTGCCATTTCCACATCATCAATAACGGGTTGCTCCTCATCAAGCAAAGTCTTGCGGGTCGCGTGTTCGATTTGGTCGGGCTTGAATTGATTTTCGCCATTTTTTTTGTTAAAATCCATTTATAACTCCTATTTTTATAAACATTTAGTTTAATTTTATCAAAATGCGACAAAAAACTCAAATGTTTTGAGGTAATTTTTCAATTAATATTAGTTATAACCAAAAATGTCGAAAAAAATCGCAAAATGGTGAAAATATTATTGAGATTACCACGCTACGCTCGCAATAATAATAAAACACCCCACACGGAGTGTCTTGTCTTATTTTTGCAACTCTGGGAGTTGTTCTTTGGACATACAGTTAATTTTGCTTGTAATATCCGTATAATGTTTGACATTTATATCACTTTCTTTGTACCATTGTGGCACTGGGGTTGCTTTTGCGTACTGGTCAAATTGTGTCATAACATTATCAAACTCTAATTTTGCATCATCAATTTGCTTTGAAAGGCTTTCGATTTGCTTTTGGTTTTCTTCAGTCGAGGGTTTTGCTTGCAACTCCTCAATTTCCGCTTTCAATTTTGCGATATCTTGTTTCATTTTCGCAGTATGAGATACTACCATTTCGTTACGCTCTTTGGCAACTTTTTCGCCGTACAAGCGTTGATTTTCAGCCTCGAAGCCTTGTTGTACTTTGTTTTTCAGATTATAGATATTTGAAGAATCAAAATGTTTTGTATCAATCAGCACGCGTTTTGCATTTTTAATTGCGCCATTATCTAGCGCGAAGCAATCGAAGATATTTTTTGGCTTTTCCAAATTGAAATTGTCTTGCATTTCGCTAAACGACAAGCCCTTGCACACATCGGCGCAGTTTGTGGCAAATGTCAAGATTTGACTAGATGGCAGTCCCAAAGCAGTGGCAATCATTTCTGCCGATTTCATTTTGCTACAACCTTTTGGCACGATGCATAGGCTACCGTTTTTGCCCAACTGCAACTCAGCGCTTTTGTCTAGTTCATTTAGTAAGTCTTGTGGTAATTCGAGCAAATTTTTTGCCATATCGTTTGTGTAGGCATTATACACTGCGTTGAGGTTGTCCATACGCTCCAACTTTTTGCCTGATTTGTTGAGTGCGTTTTGCGCTTCCGCCTTACTCACTTTGGGCATAAATCTAATATTGTATGCGTGCGAAAGTGCGTATTTTAGGTTTGTTTCGCCAGTGTCGAATTTGCCACTTAGCCCGATTTTCCACGAACCGCTCGCGATGTCCACGATAGTTGGGTTTTCCTCATCGGTTTCCACAATCATATAGTAATTTTTGAGCAATGTCTTGTTTTCACTCTTATTGAAAAAGTTGTAAACTTTGAGTGCTGTGTCCTTTGGAATACGCTTATCTTGCAACACGGTTTGTCCGCCTTCGTCATTAGGCACAGACACGAAAGCGCCATTACCAGCGACAATGCAAACACGGTTTTTAGCATACTTGTTCACTATGCGTTCGCACTTTTGGTAGCCATTGACTGAATTTACAATCAAAATGCCGTTGTGCTTTAAGGTAGATTTTAAGAATATGTTAAACTCGCTATCAGGGTGCTTAAACTTGCCTTTCGTATCATAAAACGCACTTGCGCCGATATTTAGCATTACTGGCGTATCACCCATAAATTTTAAGTGCTTGATTTTGTAGGTTCTATGCTTGCTTTTTACGAAACCTATGCATTCTTTTACAATTTGAATATAATTTTTGACTAATTCAACATACGGCTTACCCAACATTTGGTATAATTGACCGAGCGCTGTCACATCACCCACAAATTTGAGCGCACTGACTGTCAACTTGTTTAGGCTCTTGATATTTGATACCACTACTTTTGTCGCCTTGCCCAAATTCACCTTTTTTACGCGAGGCAAAATGCCGTGATACATTTGCTTTAATTTTTGACTATTTTTTAACAAATTGCGCAAATGCACTTGCAAATCTTCGCGAAATGCCATATCCGCCATATTGAAACTATAAGGTCTATAAACTGTTTCCATTTTCCCTTCCTATGTTTTCCTATATCTATATAATATTATAACATATTTTCGTAAATTTGTCAACACAGCGCACTCTAACCCGCCTTTTATAAAAATAAAACTATAAATTAAATTTGCTTGATAAAATCTATAACTAGTGGTATAATTAACAATAGCACTGATTTTTATGGTGTTACCAAAAAGTACAAAATTGTATATTTTTTGCCACTTTCGTTGGTAGAAAAACAACACAGTACCGTAAACATTTAACTAAGGAGATTTTATTATGAACATTTGGCACGACATTGAAAAAAGCAGAATTAAGCCTGACGATTTTATGGCTTTTATTGAAATAGGAAAAGGCAACAAAGTTAAGTACGAACTCGACAAAGAAACTGGTTTGATTGCGTTTGACCGCCTTCTTCACACTAGTATGGTTTACCCAGCAAACTATGGTTTTATCCCTCGCACTCTCGGTGGCGATGGTGACCCACTAGATGTACTCGTTCTCACTAGCGAACCTTTGATGTCTGGCTGTCTTGTTGAGGCACGCCCTATCGGTATGATTGTTATGGTTGATGATGGCGAGCAAGATGAAAAAATTATCGCTGTTGCAAAAGCCGACCCATTCTTTACTAATGTAAAATGTATGGACGACCTACCAAAACACACTTTTGATGAAATGGTGCACTTCTTTAAGCGTTACAAGGAATTGCAAAACAAGGTAACTGAGATTAAGGGTGTCGAGGGTATGGAATCTGCTCTCAAAACTATCAACGAAAGCCTTGTTAACTACACTGCCGAATACGACAGAAACTAATCTAAAAAAAAGGTGTGCGTTAAGCACAAAAAATAGGAGTTATGAAAAATCAAGAACTAGATGACCCATGCGGAAGAGTTTGTTATCCGCGATACAAGAGGTTTTTATCATACTTAAATATCACTTGCGCGGTATTTGTGGTTTTTTCGCTTGCGTTATGCTCATTTTGGCTATCAACGCATTATGTAAAGCCGATTGATGGCGTTTCTATGCAACCTGGTATCAACAACTACGATGATGCTACTGGCGATATTGCGCTCGTTTCGCGCATTGCCCCCCTAACTCACGGTGATGTGGTGATAGTAGATATTTCAGAAATTAGGACGGACAAAAGTTTACTCATCAAACGCGCGATTGCGCTCGAGGGCGACAAACTCACCCTAACAAACGACAATGGTTTCATTCAAGTGTATATCAACGACACCTTGCTTGATGAGCCGTATATCAAAGACCCTAGCAATCAAAGTGTGAGCGCCTTTGAAGCGTTCCGTGACCAATCGAGTTGGACACACAGAGTATCAAAAATTGATGATTCATCGACAAAAGTTTCGATTATCATTCCAGAAGGATATTTCTTCTTTATGGGCGATAATCGCGCAAATAGTTATGATGGGCGCGCGCTAGGCCCACTCCCTACCTATATGTGTCAAGGTGTGGTGGAAAAAATATTGCCAAAGGGGAGTTTCTTTAACAATCTAATTCGTAGTTTATATTAAAAACACACTAAGCATACAATCTTTGTGTGTTTTTTGTTTTTTCTAACAAAAAGAAAAACAGGCAAATGCCTGTCTTTCGATTTAAAGCGAAAACAATATTAACGCTTGCTGAATTGCACTGCACGGCGTGCTTTGTGCAAACCATATTTTTTACGCTCTTTCATACGAGGGTCACGAGTTAACAAACCTGCGGTTTTGATAACTGGTTTAAATTCCTCATTCTCTTTTACGAGAGCGCGCGCGATACCGTGGCGAATTGCACCTGCTTGTCCGCCAAGGCCACCGCCGTTTACTGTTACATAAACATCGTACTTGTCAGCTGTGTTTGTCAATACTAATGGTTGACGAACGATTTGCTTTAAAGTAGCAAGACCGAAGTAATCTTCAATGTCTTTTTTGTTGATTGTGATTTTACCCTTACCTGCGATTAAGCGAACGCGAGCGATAGAAGATTTACGACGACCTGTTGCGTTTGTATATGGGTTTGGAATACTTTTAGTTGCCATAATTATCTAACTCCTTTCACTTCTAATTTAATAGGGTTTTGCGCTTGGTGGTCGTGTTCTGCACCAGCGTAAGTACGCAATTTTTTAAGCATTTGCTTGCCTAATGCGTTTTTAGGCATCATACCCTTAACTGCACGCATCACTGCAAAGTCACTGCGGTTTTGCATCAAATCTTTGTAAGCGATTTCGCGGTCACCACCTGGGTACAAAGTGTGGTATTTGAATGTTTTTTGATTAATTTTGTTACCAGTAAGCACTACCTTGTCGCAATTAATTACGATAACATAGTCGCCCATATCAGCGTGAGGTGTGTAAGTTGGTTTGTTCTTACCGCGCAAAATTGCGGCTACTTGGCTAGCCAAACGACCCAAAGGAATGTTTGTACCATCAATCACATACCACTTTGCATCTTCTCTTGCTTGTGTTGGCATATAAGTCTTCATAATGAGTTTTCCTCCGAAAAATTCAATAAAAATATTTATCTACCAAGCATTAGATGAGGGGCTAATTCACTAATATTTTCAATAGATTTAACTATTATAGCACAAAAATTTGGAAAAATCAAGAGTTAACGGTATAAAAATTTGAATTATTATGCATTAATATTTTACTTCTTTTAGTACCAATCCACACGCTGGAGCAGTCCTCCCTGCGCGCGTGCGTATCATACTTTTGATTATATTTGGTATATCATCTGGGTTGATTTTGCCTTGTCCAACTTCTATCACCGTACCTGCGATAATTCTTACCATATTGTATAAAAATCCGTCCCCCGTTACGGACAAAACATAATGATTTTCGTTTTTGCTGAGATTAATATTCTTAATTGTGCGTATAGTTGATTTTGTCGCTGTTTTTGCGCTACAAAAACCTTTCCAGTCGTGAGTACCTATAAAATATTGCACGCAAGAATTTGCTAATTCATAATCAAATGGCTCGACCACTTGCGCCTCAGTTGTGGCAAAATACGGCAAAACATTATTTGAAACATAAAATTTATACTCATATGTTTTTTCTTTTACATCAAATCTTGCGTGAAATTCGCTACTCACCTCATTACTTCGCAAAATTTTAATATCATCTGGCAAATAGGCGTTTAGTGCTTTGTAGATATTTTGCGGTAAAATCCTAGTGTTTGTATCGAAATGCGCAGGCATTGCGAGTGCGTGAACGCCTGCATCTGTCCTACCGCTACTAAATAGGCTCACTCTTTCACCAGTTGCTTGAAAAATTGCGTCTTCGATTGTGCCTTGTACTGTGATTTCTTGTGGCTGAGTTTGCCAACCACTATAATTTGTACCCAAAAACTGAATTAAAATTAAAATTCTTTTCATAATTCATATTATAGCAAATATCACAAATTTTGAAAAGCAAAATACATTAAATTGTTTGTCTAACTCGCTTTTTGGTGATATAATTTAACTGTATTTGATTTTAACAAAAAAGGAGCAACTAAATTGAAAAAAATAACTACTGATGGAAATACCGCTTGCGCTATGTCGATTTATGCGACAAACGAAACAGCAATCATCTACCCTATTACTCCTAGTTCGCCTATGGCGGAGGCGTGCGATGAATGGGCAAGCGCTGGAAAACAAAATATTTACGGCACAAAAATGCAAGTCGTTGAAATGCAAAGTGAAGGCGGTGCAAGTGGAGCATTGCACGGGAGTTTGCTATGTGGTAGTCTTACAACAACCTTTACCGCAAGTCAAGGCTTGTTACTGATGATACCAAATATGTACAAAATTGCGGGTGAAATGCTACCTTGCGTATTCAATGTGGCTGCGCGAAGTCTTGCTACCCACGCCCTATCGATTTTTGGTGACCACAGCGATGTAATGGCGTGTAGGCAAACTGGATTTACTTTTGTATGTTCTCGCAATGTGCAAGAATGTTTTGACCTTGCTACAATTTCTATGATGACTACACTAAATTCTAGCCTACCAGTTCTGCATTTTTTTGATGGTTTCCGCACATCACACGAAATTAGCAAAATCGAAGTTTTAGAAAACGATGAAATAGCAAAATTAATTCCACAAGACAAAATCGCTCAATTCAAGTCGCGTGCATTAAATCCAAATTGCCCAAAGCAATACGGTACTGCGCAAAATCCTGATGTTTTTTTCCAAAATCGCGAGGCTAGCGAAAGTTTTTATCAAGCAGTTGGCACACACTTTAAAAAGGCGTGCAGTGATTACGAGAAAATTACAGGTAGGCACTACGCCCCATTTACCTATTATGGTGCTGAAAATGCTCAACGCATAATCGTTTCTATGGGCAGCAGCACTGAAACACTAGAACGCGTGATTGATGTTTACAATAAAGAACACAACGACAAAGCAGGTCTAATCAATGTTTGTCTATATCGCCCGTTCTATGCTGATGATTTTCTATCGGTTTTACCAAAATCTACACGCACAATCACTGTGCTAGACCGCACGAAAGAAGGTGGCTCTGCGGGTGAACCATTGTATCTTGATGTTTGTGGAGTATTGCGCGAGTGCAATATAAATATTCCTGTACTGAGTGGGCGCTATGGCTTAGGCGGAAAAGATTTTACCCCAGCGTGTGCAATGGCGGTTATCACAAACTGCGCGCCAAACGGAAAGACCCATTTTACCGTAGGTATTGAAGATGATATGAATGGCAACAGTCTCCCTCTCCCTAAATTTACACTTGATACCAAAAGTACGCAATGTCTATTTTATGGTTTAGGTAGTGACGGTACAGTCAGTGCAAACAAAAATAGTATCAAAATTATAGGCGACCTCACTCCACTTTACGCACAAGGTTTCTTTGTGTATGATAGTAAAAAAAGCGGAAGCGTTACTATTTCACACTTGCGATTTGGCAAACAACCTATCACCGCTCCATATGAAATTGACACAGCAGATTTTATTGCTTGTCACAATGCGCGTTATATCGGCAAATATGACTTTTTATCAAAGCTTCGCACGCGTGGCACACTTTTGCTAAACTGTGATTGGAAGCCAGAGGAATTAGAAGAAAAGTTGCCTGCTAATTTCAAACGCGAACTTGCACAACGCAATATCAGTTTTTATATAATTGATGCACAAAAAATTGCACAAGATTTGGGCTTGCGCGGAAAAATAAACACAATTATGCAATCTGCCTTTTTTAGGCTCACTAACATTATGCCTTATGAAGAAGCGGTTACCGCTATGAAAGAAGCGGCGAAAAAATCTTATGGCAAGGCTGGTGAAACAGTTGTGCAACAAAACTATCAAGCAATTACTGCGGGCGGTAGGGAGATTATTCAAATTAATGTGCCTTCAAAATGGCTAAATGCTACCGATGAGTTAACCACAACTTACACAGAAAACAAAACTCCTTTTGCCAAAAACATTATGGAGCCTATCGCAAAACTTCAAGGTGACAATTTGCCTGTAAGCGCCTTTTCTGCCGATGGGCATATCCCTACCGATACCGCAAGATTTGAAAAACGCGGAGTAGCGACAAATATTCCTCGTTGGCTAAAAGGAAATTGTATTCAATGCAATATGTGTAGTTTTGTTTGTCCGCACGGCGCAATAAAGCCTATTTTGATTGATGAAAATGAAGAAGTGCCACAAGGCTTTGAAACTCTACCTGCAACTGGTGCGCAAGGTAAAAAATTCCGCATACAAATTAGTCCGTTAGACTGTACGGGGTGCGGTAGTTGCGCAAATGTTTGTCCAGCAAGACAAAAAGCCCTCGAAATGGTTGCTGGCGAACAACAAATTGAAAAAGAAGCAGAAAATTACCGTTTTGCCGAAAAAATTGAAAATGCAAAGGTATTTAACAAATACACACTCAAAGGTAGTCAATTTGAGCCAACACACTTTCAATTTAGCGGTGCGTGCGCGGGTTGCGGTGAAACACCTTATATCAAACTTGTCACCCAACTTTACGGCGATAAAATGGTGATTGCAAATGCGACTGGTTGTAGTAGTATTTATGGTGGCTCCTACCCTAGTTGCCCATATACCGTAGATAATGCTGGCAAGGGACCTGCGTGGGCAAATAGCCTTTTTGAGGACAATGCAGAATTTGGACTAGGTATGCGCTTAGCCCTTGATGCAAACAAGGCGCAAATGACACGCAAATTAAATAAACTTGCCCTACTTGCCCCAAATTTGAGTGGTTATATTGATGACTGGCAAAACGCAAACAATCTTGATGATAGTGCAACAGCAAGTGATTCTTTGAAACTAACTTTGGAAGAAAACTTAAATTCGGTTAACGAGCAAGCACGCGATTTAATCAAAGAAATTTTATCAAATGCAAAAGACCTAAACGACAAAGCGGTTTGGATTATCGGTGGTGATGGCTGGGCCTATGATATTGGTTACGGCGGACTGGACCACATTCTTGCAAGTGGCAAAAATGTAAATATTTTGGTATTGGATAGTCAAGTATATAGTAATACGGGCGGGCAAGCGAGCAAAGCGACCCCTATCGGCGCTGTTGCAAAATTTGCGGACAACGGCAAACGCACCAGCAAGAAAAATTTAGGTTTAATGTCTCTTGCTTATCCAAATGTTTATGTTGCGCAAATTGCTTTGGGAGCGAATATGCCACAAGCGCTTACCGCTATCAAAGAGGCGTGCGAATATGACGGAGTGTCCATAATTATTGCATATTCAACTTGTATCAACCACGGAATTGATATGTCGCAAGGTATGCTGACTATGCGCGAAGCCGTAAACTGTGGGTACTGGAATTTGTTTAGATACAATCCTACCACCCGCAAACTCAGTCTTGACAGTCCAAAACCTATGGCTGATTATATTGAATTTGCAAAGAAAGAACGCCGTTTTGCTAATTTATTTAAAAAGGACCCAAATAGGGCTATGGAACTTTTGGAGCAATCAAAACAAGATGCTGAATGGCTGAGAGCGAAACTCGAAAAATTAGCAAATGAAGAAAACTAAAAAACTATCATTAAAATATTAAATACGATGATAAATATATTAATTAAAAATATATAAAATTAACAAAAAAAGAGCATACGCTATGTATGTTCTTTTTCGTTAGTCAAAATATAAAATTATTCGGCTTTAATTTCCAAAACTTTAAGTTTAATATCGCCCATATTTACAGACTTGTAAGTTACAATGTCGCCTACTTTTGCACCAAGCAAAGCCTTACCTGCTGGTGACTCGTTACTAAGCAAACCTTTAAGAGGGTCTGATTCTGTACTACCTACGATTTTGTATGTCATTTCTTCGTTAAAGGTCATATCAAAAATCTTGACAGTACACCCTGGCCCTACTTTACTAGTGTCGAGGTCCTTTGTGTCGATTACACGAATGTGGCGCAACTTTTCTTCAATTTCCAAAATTTCAGACTCGACATTTGCTTGTTCCTCACGAGCGGCAACATATTCGCTGTTTTCACTCAAATCACCATAACTGCGCGCAACACCGATTTTGTGTGTACACTCAGGGCGCTTTTCCTTGATAAGGTATTCCAATCTATCCTTTAATTGCTTTAAACCTTCCTCGGTTACAACTACTTCTTTTTCCATTTTATTATATCTCCTAGATGTTTATAATTTATTCAATGTATGGCTAGCATTTTACTATATTTTTGCGAAAAAGTCAAGAAAATACTGCACTTATTTTATTTAGTTACTTTTCTTTTTATTACTGCCAATATGTATGATTTTATAAATCAAACCAGTCTTAACTTTTACCAAGCCAAACGGGCAAAGTTCTTGACAACAGAAACAACGAATACATTTATTATAGTCAAATTTTGCTTTTGGTACTCCACCTTTTTTTGTGGGTTTCATATTGATTGCATGCACTGGACAATGTTCAAAACACTTTTTACACCCCTTACATTTCCTCTTATTCACAGCAGGTCGTCTAGTGGTGAGTCTATGCAAAGGTTTTTGCAACCAACGAGGTACGCTATCCGCAAAAGGCTTAAAGTTGTTTGGCTGTACTGTGTCAAAATCTTTGACAACTAGGCTTGCCACCGTTTCACCCAAAACTTCGATATTTAAATCTTTATCTACAAATTTTCTATTTATACCCGTTTGTATAGTAGGCATATCCTTTGCATTAAGTCCCATAAGTCCTACACTCACGGCATCAAGAGCGGTAGCATTACTACTCGCTAGCACTGCACCTATCTTTTTAGGAGTGCCGTTTGAAGGGCCTGCACCTTCCATTGCAATTATCGCATCGCACACATTTAGCACTAATTTATTTTTAAAATATGACAAAATATCGTACAAAAAATCACCAAACACATCGAGTGTCTTAAATTGTCCATGCATTTCTACTTTGGTAAGCCCTGGGATTGCGCCAAACATATTTTTCACCGCATTTGTAAAACCCGTGAAAGCGTGAGTTTTTAGTTTTGATAAATTTATGATTACATCAGCCTTTTCAAGACAATCACAAATCAAAAATTTCTTTGATACCTTACCCTCTGGCAAATTAGCCTCAAAAGTATTGTAGTTTTGGTTTAACTCGAAACCGCAACGCCCTGCCACATCTTTCATACCGCAAGCCTTGTAGATACCATTCATATAACTTTCAGTAAAAGGTCCACCCGCACTATCAGCGATAATTACTTTACTAGCCCCCGCTTCCATTGCAAGTTTACCTACCGCTTCGATAACACTAGGGTGAGTGGTTGCGCACTTTTCAGGAGCGCACTTCATTACCAAATTTGCTTTGAGTACAACTGTTTGCCCTTTTCGCACAAATTTTTCCATTCCGCCCAAAAAGTCAATCGCTTGTTTAACCGCCAAATCAACTTTACTTTGCGTATAATCATCACACCTTATCAAAGCAACTTGTTCCATAATTAACTCCTAAAAATTTTATATATATTTTACTATATTTCAAAAAAATTTACAAATTAATTCAATATGATTGTAAAAAAATTTTTTCTGTGCTAAGATTTTAAAAAAACATACTTTAAGGTGAAAAATGAAAGTTTGGGTAAAAATTATCAAGGGCGAAAAGATTTTAAAAGATTTTACATACGCGCCAAACAATTATAGCGAAAGTGAATTGCATCACTATCTCGAAATTGCGTGCAACGAATTAGATGAGCCGACTCCTATTGTATTACGCAAACACTTAGCGCATATCAAGGAATTTGGTAACACCACATTTAAAGAATTAGATTTTGTAGAAGCAATCAATTTTGATAAAATGGTAGTAGAAATTTTTGATGATAAGCCTAAAAAAGATGCAAAAAAAGTTTAGCCTAAACGCTTGCAAGAAAGATTTTTAGGTGCTACAATAAGGGCATAATTTAATAGAGGTTTATCACTATGGAAAAAAGTAATATTGCTTATTATGTAAATTTCATTCGTTCCACCTACCAAGGGTCGCACGAAAATTGCAATCGTTATATTGAGGAAAACTTAAAGCCTTCCGTTGAAATGATGGACAAATACACAAAACAACACAATCAATGGTGGCTAGAAAATAGTGCAAATATGGCATACCACCAACTCAAAGAAATTGACACCGTCATTGTAGAATATGCAACTTTTATAGATGCTCTATCAAGGCTTCTCAACCGCCCTATTCAGTCATTTGAGATTAGCAAAAACTACTCAAATTTACTTAATGAAACTAATAATGCTTACACAAACCTAGTTAGAGAGCAAGTTGTGGAGCATTACCACATTCCGCAACGCAAAATTGAAGCCGAACACCAACTTTAATAAAAATAGACCGAATTTTAGTAAATAGACTAATATTTGGTCTTTTTTTATACAAATAAAAATCCACCAGTTTACCTAGTGCTTTTCCAATAACAAAAAATTTGCTTATATTTAAGCAAATTCTAAATCTATTATTTTTTCTTCTTTTTAGATTTTAAATCTTCTTCTTCCTCATCATCATCTTCAGAATCTTCAAAGTCATCATCATCGAAGTCGTCATCATCATCTTCTTCATCTTCTTCATCTTCTTCGTCATCATCGTAGTCGTCAAAGTCATCATCATCGAAATCTTCGTCAAAGTCGTCTTCGAAATTATCTTTGTCCTTGTTGTCCTCGCTATCATCGATATCTTCAAAATCAAGGTCCTCATCAAGAGGAATATCAAGGTCGAGGTCATCTAACCCGCCTAGCCCATCATCACTGTCATCAATATCAATAGCGTTTACCATATCACCTAACTCATCTTCTGAGTCGATAGGAAGGCTTGAATCGTCCTCATCGTTCCATTTGTTTCTAAGGTCCAAATCGTCCTCGTCACCATCTTTGTCCATATCGCGCTCTTTTTGACAACTAGCACACATTACCTCATCTTCGCGAATAAAGTTTGTCTTACATACTGGGCAAACATCCATATCCATAGACAAGTCCATATCTAAATAATCATCGTGATTAAAAGCCGCTTCAACTTCCTTTTTGCAAACACTACAAAGTTTGTCATTTTTGTTTATAAAGTTTAATTCGCATCTAGGACAGCGTATAAATTCCATTTTCTTTTCCAAAATCCTATCTCCTGTATTATAAAAGTTGCTTTTATTATATATAGTAATTTTAAAAAAGTAAACTAAAAATATACACTTTTTAAAAATTTTTAAAATTTTTTAACAACCTTCTATAATCATCTTGTCCGCAACTAGTGCAATAAACTCACCATTTGTAGGTTTTTCGTTGGTTCCATACACTTGCAAACCAAACACATTATTGATATTTTCAATCTTGCCCCTATTCCACGCAACCTCTATTGCGTGTCTAATTGCACGCTCAACTTTACTTGGGCTTGTTTCAAACTTTTCAGCAATACAAGGGTACAATTTCTTGGTAATGCTATTGACAATTTCAGGATTTTCTACAGACATTTTTATTGCTTCGCGTAAAAATTGATACCCTTTTATATGCGCAGGAATACCAACTGTGATAAAAATATTACTAATTCGCTCATCAAGAGTGCGATTGCGTTGCAAAGACTTGAATGAATAACTTTCAACTAATTTATCTACCCTATCTTGCGTAGAAACTTGCTCTACTGACTCAATACAAACATTCAGTATTTTCTTTTTTAAGAGTTCTACATCAAACGGCTTTACGACATAATCATTTGCGCCTAATTGCATTGCCTTATGAATAAAAGTATCGCCCGTTAGCGCAGTAGTTACTATTACTTTTGGAGTTTCTTTCATTGCCATCAATTCCCCCAAAACAGCGAGTCCGTCCTTATTTGGCAACACCAAATCCAACAAAACGACACTAGGTTTTGCCTTTGTAATTTCAGCACAGGCAGTAGCCCCATCACCGCTTTGTAACACTATTTCAAAATTATCATCTTGTGTAAAATGCTCCTCGATAATTTTTTTCATTTGTTGGCTATCATCAATGACCGCTATTTTGAGTTTTTCCATTTTTTCCTCCAATTAATTTGTGCATTTATGTTACATTTTTTCAATGCACTTTAAGTATATACTTGAAATTTAATCAACGCAATTATTTTTAAGCACCGCGTTGCGCGAATTTTGTCGTTTTTGGTAGATTTTTGGAACATTTTGTCGAATATTAAAATATTGTATAAAATATAGTTAATTTTTTTCCTTTATGCATAATTTTTGACAACTTTGAGCAATTTATATTTAAAAAGGGGAAATCGAGTAAAATGTTTAATTTAATTGCTTTTTTTATCGTCATTTTTGGTGGAATAAACTGGTTTTGTATAGGTTTATTTCAGTTCGATATTATCGCGGGAATTTTTGGCAGTCAAGCGCATTTCGTGAGCCGTTTTCTCTATTGTATCATAGGAATTTGTGCCATTTACTCTATCATTGCCCTACCCATCAAAAAAGGTAGAATTTATGAACCTAAAAAGAAACAACAAGACACAGAAAATTTGGATTTGGAAAAAGAAAACTCAGATAACACACCCGAAATAGACAAAGATAGCGAAATTGAGGAGGAAGATGTTGATGAAATTGTAATCACAAAACCTCGCAAAAAGAAAAAAGTTATCAAGGTAGAAAAAACAAAAAATGAATAAAATATGCCTTAATTTAATGCATAATTATTCATTTTGATTTAATTAAATGTATAATTATAGATAATTATTTGTGAATTTATAAAAATTTTTTTTAAAATACAAACAAAAAATGCCCTTTAAAAAGGACATTTTTTATATTATAATGACAAGTCAAAATCATCTATATCATTGTTTTGATTTGTGTCATCACTGTTTATTTGTTCCAGTTCTTCTACTGCCTTGTCAGCATCTGGGAACAAGCGCTCATTTTCGTTTACAATTTCATCTTTAACCGCTTGGTAAAGAGTCGGTTGTACTGAGTTGTAGCGTTTTAGACCAGTACCAGCAGGGATAAGTTTACCGATAATAACATTTTCTTTAAGTCCAACTAAGTGGTCTACTTTACCCTTGATAGCAGCATCAGTCAATACTCTGCTTGATTCTTGGAAGGAAGCGGCAGACAAGAAACTGTTTGTTGACAAACTTGCTTTTGTCAAACCTTGCAAAATACGCTTTGCGCTTGCAGGGGTTTTACCATTCATCAACGCTTTGAGGTTGATTTCTTCCAAGTCGTTTATGTCGAGTACATCACCTGGAATTAAGTCAGTGTCACCACTTGACTCAACACGGACATTGCGGAGCATTTGTCTAATGATAATTTCGATATGTTTAGCATCTAGCGGAACGCTTTGAGATTTGTACACAGCCAAAACTTCTTTTAACAAGTACTCTTGAACATCTTTTACACCACGAGTGCGCAAAATGTCTTGTGGGTATAGACTACCCATAGTGAGCGGAGTACCACTTTCGATAGTTTGCCCATCGCTTACAGCGATTAGACTCTTTGCTGGTAGCAAGTATTCTACATCACCGTTTGATGTGTGAACAATGACTTTCTTACGATTGTCTTGGTCTTTTACAGAAATCTTACCACCAACTTCGCTAACGATTGCAGCATCGTTTGGTTTACGAGTTTCAAACAATTCCTCAACACGAGGCAAACCTTGTGTCATATCGGCAACGGAAGCAACACCACCACTGTGGAATGTTCTCATTGTCAACTGAGTACCTGGTTCACCGATTGATTGAGCAGCGATAATACCAACTGCCTCACCAACTTCAACCAAACCAGTACTTACCATATCACGACCGTAACATTTTGCACAAACACCGTGCTTGCACTTACAAGTAAGCAATGTTCTAATCTTGACAGATTTAATTCCGCAAGCAACAATTTCTTTTGCTTTTGTAGGAGTAATCATTTCGTTAGACTTAACGATAACTTCACCAGTTTCAGGGTTTACTACATCTTCAACGGCTACTCTACCCTTAATTCTGCCTTCCAAAGACTCAATCAAGTGGTCTCCGTTACGAAGGTCTGTAACCTCAATACCTTTTGGTGATTCACCAGCAGAAGCAAAACAGTCTTCTTCTGTAACTACTACACCGTGAGCGATATCAACAAGCCTACGGCTCAAGTAACCAGCATCTGCTGTGTGCAATGCGGTATCAGCCAAACCTTTACGACCACCACGAGCAGACATAAAGTAGTCAATAGGACTCAAACCTTCACGGAAACTTGAAAGAATAGGAATATCTACCTTACTACCAGAAGTGTTTGTCATAATACCACGAATACCACTCAACTGGTTTACCTGGTCATCATTACCACGCGCTTTTGAAGCAACAATCATCTTTAAACAGTTGAATGTACCAAGGTTTCCAACCACGCTCTTTTTAATCTGAGCGGTTGCCTCGTTCCACAACTCGATGTTTTTGTTAACTTTTTCGTTACGGGTAATCAAACCACGCATATATAATTTTTCATTTTGCTGAGCCATTTCTTTGTGTTCAGCGATAATTTGTTTCTTATTTTCAGGAATTAACATATCATAAATGTTAATCGTAATTGAACTCAAAGTAGAGTACTTGTAACCAAATGCCTTTACTTTGTCCAACATTTTAGCAGTTTCAGTTGTACCCAAAGCGTGGTAAGTTTGAGCAACGATTTCAGCCATTTTACCCTTTGTAACGGTGTAATTTACTTCGTATTCAAGGTAATCTTCTGGCTTTTCGCGTTTTACAATACCTATGCATTGAGGAATACAACGGTTAAACAAAATCCTACCAACTGTTGTAGCCACCCTACCGCTAATGGTCTTGCCGTCAACTGTAACTGTTCTACGCACTTGAATAGGTGCTTCGTAGTGAACAAAGCCGTTTGCGTTTGCCATAATTGCTTCATCTTCATCAATAAACACGCTACCAGCACCCTTTTGGTCAGGGTTTTCAATAGTCATATAATATACACCAAGAATAATATCTTGTTGTGGTTCAACTACTGGGTCACCAGAAGCAGGCTTTAATATGTTGTTACTTGCAAGCATCAACATACGCGCCTCAGTACGCGCCTCGATAGACAAAGGAACATGGATAGCCATTGTATCACCGTCAAAGTCCGCGTTAAAACCTACACACACTAATGGGTGAAGTTTAATTGCTCTACCCTCTACAAGTACAGGCTCAAATGCTTGCAATGACAAACGGTGAAGTGTTGGCGCACGGTCAAGGATAACTGGGTGGTCCTTGATTACATCTTCCAAAATGTCCCAAACTTCTGGGCGTTCGCGCTCAACCATACGCTTTGCGCTCTTTACATTTTGAGTGAAGTTAAGTTCAACAAGTTTGTGCATAACAAAAGGCTTAAACAATTCCAAAGCCATTTCTTTTGGCACACCACATTGATATAATTTAAGTTCTGGACCAACAACGATTACAGAACGCCCTGAGTAGTCAACACGCTTACCCAATAAGTTTTGACGGAAACGACCTTGCTTACCTTTAATCATAGCGGTCAAAGATTTCAATTCGCGTTGTTTTGCGCCCAAAACTGGTTTACCGCGTTTACCGTTGTCGATTAAGGCATCAACAGCCTCTTGAAGCATACGCTTTTCGTTACGAATAATAACATCAGGCGCGCCCAAATCAATCAATTTTTTCAAACGGTTGTTACGGTTGATTACTCTACGATACAAATCGTTTAGGTCACTCGCTGCAAATCTACCAGCATCTAGTTGTATCATAGGACGCAAGTCAGGTGGAAGCACTGGCAACACATCTAAAATCATCCAACGAGGATTGTTACCACTTTTCAAGAAAGACTCAACAGTTTCCAATTTTTTGACTGCTTTGAGTTTCTTTTGTGCTTGTCCTTTTGTATTTGCAAGAAAATCTTTTAATTCTTTGCTTTCTTTTTCGAGGTCAACCTCATCAAGCAATTCACGGATTGCTTCACCGCCCATTCCCGCTCTAAATGAATTTGAACCAAATTCATCAATAGCATCACGGTATTCTTTATCAGTAATAACTTGCTTTTTTACAAAGTTTGTCTTACCTGGGTCAAGCACGATATAACTAGCGTAATAAAGTACTTGCTCCAAATTTTTAGCGGTCATATCAAGTATGCTACCTACTTTTGAAGTACCACCTCTCACAAACCAAATGTGAGATACTGGTGTAGCAAGTTCAATGTGCCCCATACGCTCTCTACGCACATCACTACGGGTGATTTCAACACCACATTTTTCACAGTGGTGACCTTTGTAGCGCACGCGCTTATACTTACCACAGTGACACTCGTAGTCCTTTTTTGGACCAAAAATGCGTTCACAGAACAAACCGTTTACTTCGGGTTTTAGCGTACGATAGTTAATTGTTTCAGGTTTGGTAACCTCACCGTGAGACCACTCCCTAATTTTTTCAGGAGATGTCAAACCTATTTTTATTGAGTCAAAGTTTTTTAATTCAAACATTTATCTCTACTCCTATTCATCAAAATCGTCAAACAGGTTGCCTGCATTGAACGCATCATCATCGTTTTCAATTTGGTTTAATTCATTTTCGGTGATGAAGTCGTGGTCGTTCTCGCCCTCAATCTCATCGAAGTTAAGTTCGATTTCTTTTTGCTCAGGCAAGTGATTTTTAGTAGCCACTGGTACATCTATTTCATCATTAGTCAATTCGCCTAATTCGATTTCGCGAGAATCTTCGGTCAAAATCTTAATATCAAGTCCTAGTGCTTGCAATTCTTTTACCAATACCTTAAATGATTCTGGAATACCTGGTTCGGTAATAGGTTGACCTTGAACGATTGCGGTATAAACTTTGCCACGCCCCGCGATATCATCAGACTTGATTGTAAGCATTTCTTGAAGCAAGTTGGCAGCGCCATAACCTTCCAAAGCCCATACATCCATTTCTGAGAAACGCTGACCACCAAACATTGCTTGACCACCTAATGGTTGTGCAGTAACTAACGCATATGGACCTACACTACGAGCGTGCATCTTGTTGTCAACCATATGAGTAAGTTTAAGCATATACATATAACCAACTGAAACTCTGTGGTCAAATGCTTCACCAGTACGACCATCGTAAAGCACCATTTTTGCATCTTCTTCAAGACCGTTTTCACGGTAAAGTTGTGCGATTTGTTGCTCGCTTGCACCATCAAATGCAGGAGTAGCAACTTTCCAACCCAAAACTTTTGCCACACGACCTAAGTGTACTTCTAACAACTGTCCAATGTTCATACGACTAGGAACACCTAGTGGGTTAAGCACAACATCGACAGGTTGACCGTTTGCCATAAATGGCATATCTTCGCTAGGCAAAATGCGTGAAACGATACCTTTGTTACCGTGACGACCTGACATCTTGTCACCTACGGAAATCTTACGCTTTTGAGCAATGTAAACCTTGACTAATTGATTTACACCTGCCTCCAACTCATCTTTGTTTGCACGGGTAAAGATTTGTACATCTACTACCACACCACCTCTACCGTGTGGCACACGCAAACTTGTGTCGCGTACTTCGCGTGATTTTTCGCCGAAGATTGCACGGAGCAAACGCTCCTCAGGAGTAAGTTCAGTTTCACCCTTTGGAGTAACTTTACCTACCAAAATGTCACCTGGTCTTACCTCAGCACCTACGCGAATAATACCGTTTTCATCCAAATTCTTTAAAGCATCTTCGCTCAAATTTGGAATGTCGCGAGTGATTTCTTCATTACCTAATTTTGTAGAACGGCACTTAATGTCCTCTACTTTAAGAGTAATTGAAGTATAAATATCTTCTTTTACCAAACGCTCATTAATCAAAATAGCATCTTCGTAGTTGTAACCTTCCCAGTTCATAAACGCAACAAGTACATTACGACCCAAAGCCAACTCACCGTTTGAAGTTGACAAACCATCGGCGATTGCATCACCTTTTTTAACTTTGTCGCCCTCTTTAACGATAGGTTTTTGGTTTAGACAAGTATCTTTTGTAGTTTTACTAAATTTGATAAGTTCTTTTTTGTGCAAATTACCTTCTGCATCTTGAATGTGAATTTCTTTTGCATCTACATATTTTACTACACCATCGCAGTCAGCAAGTACCAACGCACCGCTATCTCTTGCAACACGGTATTCCATACCAGTACCAACAATAGGCGCTTCTGTACGAATCAAAGGCACAGCCTGTCGTTGCATATTACTACCTAGCAAAGCACGCGCTGAGTCGGCGTTTTCTAGGAATGGAATACAAGATGTAGCAACTGAAATCATTTGTCGTGGTGAAACATCGACATAGTCAACTTCTTCACGAGGAATTTCAATAAAACGGTCCTTATAACGACAAACAACAGTTTTGTTTATAAATCTACCCTCTTCATCAAGTGGCTCAACGGCAGGAGCAATTTTGTTACGCTCCTCAACATCAGCCATAAGGTACTCAACTTGATTTGTTACCTTACCAGTTGCTTTATCTACTTTTTTGTAAGGTGCTTCGAGGAAGCCGTATTCGTTGAGTTTTGAGTAAGTTGCAAGTGAGTTTATCAAACCGATTGATTGACCTTCAGGAGTTTCAATCGCACAAATTCTACCATAGTGGGTGTAGTGAATATCACGCACTTCCTCACCTGCGCGCTCTTTACGAACACCGCGAGGACCAACCGCACTAACCTTTCTCTTTTGAGTCAACTCACTAAGCGGGTTAACTTGGTCCATACTTTGTGACAAAGGACTAGTCTTCATAAAGTCCATGAACGCTTTGTTTACATGTCTAGCGTTTAAAATTGTAGAAGGTGTTGCTTGTGTAAGGTCTTGACCTTGCATACTTTCTCTTGCGAGAGTAGCAAGTTTCGCCATACCCGAGTGGAGAGCGATATTCATCAACTCACCTACGCTACTTACACGGCGGTTTGCCAAGTGGTCGATAACATCAACAGTACCAATGCCAACCGTCAAATCAAGCAAATAACTAATTGAAGCCAAAATATCGTCCATAACTATATGGCGATTAATCAAAGCCTCAGCGTTTTCTTTTACGATAGAAAGTTTAGCCTCTTTTGTCTTAGCACCTTTCCACAATTCTTGCAATGTTGGATAGTGAACCAACTCGTAAATTCCGTATTCACGAGGGTCGCACTTAACCAAACTATCGAGAGCAACACGGTTGTTACCACGCATAAGATGTTTTTTACCGCCATTAACCAATACCCAAACTTCGTTGATACCAGAGTTTTGGATAGCGTTTGCTTGCTCTTGTGAAATCTCTGTACCTTCGGCAATTTTTGTGCCATCAGCAAGAGTAATATCTTGACCTAATGTCAAGCCAACCAAACGGTTGCATAGGTTCAATTTTTTGTTAAATTTGTAACGACCAACTTTCGCCAAGTCATAACGCAAATTTGTAAAGAAAGTGTTAAAAATGAAAGTCTTGATAGCCTCAGCACTAGGCAATTCACTAGGCTTCAACTTCTTTGACAATTCAAGCAACGCATCTTCCTCAGTTTTTTGGGATTCTTGCTCCAAAGTGTTGAGTATAAGTGGGTCATTTCCAAATAATTTTGCGATTTCAGCGTCACCGCCAAGTCCCAAACCTTTGAGCAAAACGCCCGCAGAAACTTTTACGCTACGGTCCATAATTACACGAATAGTGTCTTTTGGAGTTTGCTCAAATTCAAGCCACATACCGCGAGTAGGGTTTAGGCTTGCAGTGTATGTAGTCTTACCTGTGTTTTTATCATCAACTGAGTCAAAATAAACCCCAGGGCTACGCACAATCTGGCTAACGATTACACGGTCAACACCACTGATTAAGAAAGAACCGTCATCGGTCATCAAAGGCACTTCACCAAGCATAACATTTTGGTCGATAGCCTCACCTGTATCTTTGTTAATCAAACGGGCGTTAACTCTAATAGGCGCGCTATAAGTAAGCGCTCTACGGCGACATTCCCCAATAGGATACTTTACAGCATCATAGTCAATACTGTAATCCAAGAAATGCAACTCTGCCTTACCGCTAAAATCTTCGATAGGAGAAAATTCTGCGATAGTTTCACCAATTCCCTTTTCCAAAAATTCTTTGTAAGTGTCCTTTTGGATTGCTACCAAATAAGGTAGGTCGATAGGTTCTTGAACCTTTGCAAAAGAAACACGCTCTGTCTTTCCGCACATAATCTTTTTAAGATTAAGTGATGTCTTTTTTGTTTGACTATTTGCTGGCATTGGTTAATTCTCCTTGTTTAAACAATTAAAAATTTTTAATTTGCAACTCTAATTTAGTTGCCAAGTGGAATACTTTTGTGGTATATTTTTATTATACACATAGATAATCAGCGATTTAAGAAAGTGCAAAGCAACAAAAAAACGCGCTTTTATTTACAGCACTAAAACGGACTTTTAAAGCCCAAAATTGTTAAATTTTAGTATGAAAAATACAAAAATTCCAAATTGACCACCCAAATCGCAAATTAAATAGTATGAATATAATAGTTTAAGTATTATACCATATCGGCGCAATGATGTCAACCCAAAATTTATAAAAATTTGGTAAAAATCTAAAAGATATGCCGTTTCTACAAAATAAGACAAATTTCTCTGCAAATTTTGTCTTTTTTTATTAATTTCATAAACCCACTCACAAATTTGTGTTTTGTTGATAAAATTTTTTCGACATTTTCATAGTTATTGAAGCATATTTTTTTATAAAAAAATAGTAAAATATGATTTTTTTAAATTAAATTTCATAAAATTACTTGCATTTGCTATTTTTTTATGATACTATGAGGCATACTTTTTTTAAGGAGGTGAGTCTATGATAGGCTTAAGCAAAGGTGTGGTTATTCTTGCTCCACACGACAACACTTGGCACGATGAGTATGAGAAAGAAAAGCAAAGATTACAAACAATTTTAGGTGATTTGGCGCTGGACATTCAACATGTCGGGAGTACTTCCCTACCCGTTATCAAAGCCAAACCGATTATCGACATTGCCGTTGGCGTAAAAGACAGACAAACTGTACTAGAAGCACTAAAAATTTTGGAGGGGTATCCAGAATACGATACCATAGACTCAATCAAGAATGAAGATGAAGTTTTGGTTCGACTAGGCCCTACCACAAACCGCACGCACTACATTCACATAGAAGTATATAACAGTTACAAATGGGAGGAGCATATTGTATTTAGAGATTATATGCGCACCCACCCAGAAGATTTGCAAAAATATCAAGAAATCAAGGTTTACGCTAGTGAAGCATTTAAAAATGAACGCAAAAAATACACTGCGTACAAAGATGAGTTTATCAAAGGTATTTTAGCGAAAGCAAAAGCAGAATTAAAGAATCAGTAAAAATAGAAAAGCCCACAATTTTGTGTGGCTTTTATGTTTTGATAGTTGAACTATAACAAAAATAGGAAAAGTTAATTTCTTTTCCTATTTTAGTAATGCTTATAAAAGATTTACATTATACTCTTTGTTTTTTCTAAAAATTGCTTATCAAAATTTAAGGTGGTTTAATTAAATTTCAATTTCGCAAATTTATTATTTTGTTATGAAATTATTCTTGTGGTAAATCAGTTGCTTCTTGACCAGCAACATACAATTTACCGCTTGCAGGTTCATTTAGTACTGTTGGTTTTTCATTTTTAACGGTAGCACCGAGATACAACTTTACGATACGACCAGCGTAGAATTTACATTGCGCAGCAGGTACGGTCACTGGTTTGCCGTTAACTTCTGTTCTTGTGTCGTATTCAAGGTACAAGTTTGCAATAACACTATTACCTTTAACAGTAACAAATGAACCATCATCTATTGAATACTCGTTAGCATTTTTGTATGAATAACCGATAGTAGAATCTTCGATAGTTACAAGAGTTTGTGACCCCATCCACAAGTCTTGCGAGTAGATTCTATCGTTTGTAAGTAAAGTTTCATCAGTTGATGTAAATACATTACTACTAATATTTGAATTTTTGATAGTTGCAGTAGATATACCTGTAATCATCAAACCACTACCAAATGTATTTTCTTTTGTAGTGTTGTATTTACCATTTCGAATTATAACATTTTGCAATTCCAAATTAGAGCCAGCAACTCTCAACACTCTAACATTTGACTTGTCTCCATTACCATCAAGAATTAAATCTTGGAAAGTTACATTACTATTGTTGTCTATTCTAATAAAGTTTGCTACTGAATCAAGCATTTCGCCCTTTGCTTGCAAACTAATAGGATCTTGTTGAACACCTGTGTAAACAAAGCCTTTGATTGTGAGGTTCTTGTTATTAATTTTAATGTTGTTTGCTTGCGCAGTCATATTACCGTGCAATACGATAGTGTTGCCTGATACAGCAGCAGCAAGTGCTTGTTCAAAAGTAGCGTATTCTGTGTCGCTACCCTCGATTGCAACATAAGCATCTCTTGCAGTAACTTGACAAGTCGCTTTTACATCGTGGCTGTTTGTTGCTTTTGCAGTAATAACAGCAGTACCAGTACCCATACGATATACAAGACCACTCTCATCTACTCTTACAACATCAGGATTGCTACTTTCCCAAACGATTTTTGAAACAGCATTAGGAGTAGCCACTAATTTGATACTAGAAGTAGTCAATTCCATTTCAGTAAGGTTTAATGAAACGCTTGTAACTTTTTGATTAACTGTCACATAAAGTTCATCAGTCTTGTTTCCATCTTGCGTAGTAACTGTAATTGTCGCAGTACCAACGCCAACGGCAGTAATTGTATTACCATTTACGCTTACAACTTCAGTATTACTTGAAGTAAATGTTACCTTTGTAATTGAAGGTTCAAGAGGAGTGAAAACTACCATTGTTGATAAGTCTTGTGTGTCCTCAGTAAGCAAGTAAAGCGATTCTTGTGAGAACTCAACGCTTTCTATGTGTCTTGTTACATATACTTCACAAGTAGCTTGAACTGCTTCATTTTCGGCACATTTAACTGTAATGGTAGTACTTCCCTTAGCACCAGCAACAGGAGTAATCACACCATTGTTTACAGTAGCAATGTTTTCATTAGAAGAAGTCCAAACAAGGTCAGTTTGAGTAGTATTTGCAGGAGCAACTGTTGCAGTTAATGTGATAGGTTCATCATCATTCCTCATAGTCAACATACCATTAGAAAGCCTATCTCCGCTCAAAGTAATGCTTGTTGCTTGCACAACTGGAACAGTAACTGTACATTCGGCGATTTTGCTACCATTTTCGGTAGTAACTGTGATTGTAGCAGTACCAGTACCAACAGCATAAATCACACCATTGTTAACTGTCACAACACTAGCGTTGCTTGTTGACCAACTTACATTTTTGTTTGTAGCATTGCTAGGGTTTACAGTTGCAACCAAAGTGAAACTTTCACCCTTAATCAATTCTTTTGTTGTTTCGTTAAGAGAAACGCTCTCAACATTTACAACTGCTGGTACAACTGTAACGCTACAAGTTGCAGTCTTGCCACCGTCCTCAGTCTTTACAGTGATAACGGTAGTACCAGCGGTCAAACCTGTTACTTTACCCTCATCATCAACGCTAGCAACATCACTATTGCTAGATGACCAAAGAAGTTTTGTGTTTGTAGCATCATTTGGAGTTATGGTTGCATTCAATTTGAAAGTACTACCAGTGTCGATTGTCTTGGTAGTGACATCAAGTTCAACTTTTTCTACGCTGATTTCACCACAAGCAGAGAAAAAGAAAACAGGCAAAGCAAACATAGCAATTAATGCCAACACATAAAAAGATTTACTTAAACTTTTTGTCATACTATTCTCCTTAATTAGATTTTAAGAAAAAACAAGTTTTTTCCTATATTAATTATACACCACCACCGCTACCCAAAGTCAAGCGTTTATTTATAAGTTTTTAGCCTATTTTAGAAAAATTATTCTAGAAATTTAAAGACAATCTTATTATTTTGTCGAAGAATGTCGAATAAATCTCAAAATTTTGCTAGATTTTTTAAATTTTTGGCAGATAACAAAGAAAAACGCAAATTACTTTTCTAAAATCTTAGTATATGAAAAAATCGAATTTTTATGTTACATTTTGCTTAAATTTAAAAATAAAAAAAGAGTACGATTTTACATACTCTTTTTCTATCATTATATATTTTATTTTCTTCGGATTTCACTAAAACCAACAAACTCTTGCAAAACCTCAGGAATTTTGATAGAGCCGTCTTTTTGCTGATAATTTTCCATTATAGCCAAAAGCACTCTGGTAAGCGCGATAGCAGTACCATTGAGGGTATTGATATATTGCTTTTTACCATCTTTGTCTAGGTAAGTGATATTTAATCTTCTAGATTGATAAGTCCTAAAATTACCAACTGATGTTACCTCACCATATGCGCCAGACTCGCCACGCTTTGGCATCCACGCCTCAATATCGTACTTTTTGTACCCTGGTGCGCCCATATCACCCGAGCAAATACGCACAACATGATAAGGAATTTTTAAATCTTCAAAAATTTCTTTTTCTATACCCAAAAGTTCTTGCAATGCATCTTCACCTTGCTCGATAGTGGTAAATTGATACATTTCAACCTTTGTAAATTGATGCACGCGGTAAAGGCCAGCATCAAGTTTACCAGCAGCGCCCGCTTCACGCCTAAAACAATGACTAATGCCCACATATTTTTTAGGCAAGTCAAGATAACTAAATTGTTCACCAGAATGCATACCACCGATAGTAATTTCGGCAGTTGCAATTAAATTTAAGTCCAAATCTTCAAGTTTGTAAATATTACTTTCTTCCCCGCGTGGGTTAAAGCCAGAACCTAACAAAATTGAAGTTTTAGCAAGGTCAGGAGTAAGCACAGGGGTAAAACCTTTTGCAATTAATTTTCTAATTACAAAAGTTTCTAGCGCTAATTCCAAATTTACAAGTTCGTTTTTCAAAAAGTAAAATTTGCTCCCCGCCACTTTACTTGCGCGGTCAAAATCAATCAAGTCTAATTCTTTACCCAACTCAATGTGAGATTTTGGCTCAAAATCAAATTTTGTAGGCTCGCCGTATTTGTAAACTTCTACATTGCCCGAATCATCTTCGCCGATTGGAGTGTCCTCTGCCATATCGTTTGGCACAGACATCATTAGTTCGTGGTATTTTTCTTTTAACTCTGCAAATGTATCATTAATAGATTTTAATTCTTCCTTCAACTCTCTACCTTTTTGCGCGAGTTGAGTCTTTTCTTCGGCGGTCTTACATTCCTTGATTGTCTTTGTATTTTGATTAATTTGATAGTTTATCTCTTCAATTTTTTGGTTTGCTTTTTTATATTCTTCGTAAGTTGCAAGCAATGCATCAATGTCGCACTTCATATTTCTTTTCTTTACAACATCTTTCATATGCTCAGCATTTTCTTTGATAAAGTTTATGTCTAACATTATTTTGTCCCCTATTAGGTTTTATTACTTTAATATTTTAGCACAAATAATTTGGCTAGTCAAGTTTATGAGGCTTATGTAAAATTTTTGACTATAAAAAAAGTCCTATACGGACTTTTTTAGCAATTTATTAAACCAAAGTTAAAATAACACTTTCAGCGCCATCGCCACGGCGAGGTCCACATTTAACAATGCGAGTGTAGCCACCGCCTTGACCATTTTCTTCGTTGCGTTGTGCGTACTTAGGAGCAAGCACATTGAAGATTTTTTCAATTACTGGGTGCTTGATGTCCTCAGTGCGAGCGATAAAGTCAGCCTTTGACTCGTTTGCACCGCGTTGCTCTTGAACATCATAAACATTAGCCATAAGGTAGCGTCTTGCGTTCAATTTTTTAGGACCATCGTTAATCACTTGCTTTTTGGTGGTAACGCCGTCAACAACAACTGATTTTTCAACTTTTACAGTGTCAGTATAAGTATTGATAGCCTTTGTGAGCCACTTTTCAGCAACACGGCTAACAGCCTTTGCACGCGCCAAAGTGGTTTCCACTTTACCAGTCCACAAAAGTGTAGTGGCTTGATTACGAATAATAGCATCGCGAATTGAAGGGCGTTTACTTAATTTTTTGTATCCTGCCATTATAGATTACTCCTTAAATTTATTCATCATCGTTCTTTAAATTAAGACCAAGTTGCTCGATTTTTTGAATAATCTCTTCCAAAGATTTGTTACCCAAATTACGAACCTTAGCCAACTCTTTGTGAGTTTTGCTTGTAAGGTCGCCAACATTGTTGATATTAGCACGCTTCAAGCAGTTTGTACTACGAACGCTCAATTCAAGTTCATTGATTGACATATCCAAAATTTTCTTTTGTTCGTCCTCTTCCTTAGCAACAAGGAATGATTGACTTGACATATTATCAATTAATTCAATAAACAAGTTTAAGTGGTCGTTTAAAATCTTAGCCGCAAGGCTAGTTACTTCCTTTGCTGATATTGCACCATTAGTAGTAACTTCCATACTCAATCTATCAAAATTGATGTTTTGACCTACACGCGCGCTTTCGATGTGGTATTCTGCCAATTTAACTGGCGAGAAAATACTATCTACTGCGATAAAGCCTATTGAGTCGCAAGCATCTTTGTTGTCTTTTGCGAGAACATAGCCTCTACCTCTACCTACGACAATTTCCATATCGAGAGTAGCACCTGCACTTACATTGCAAAGTACCAAGTCAGTGTTGATAACTTCTACACCATCAGGACAAACGATGTCGCCTGCTGTAACTTTGCAAGGACCCTTTACGCGCAAGTTTAGGTTTGCTTTAAAATCAGGCTCTTTGCTGTCTGTACGAACAATCAAAGTCTTGATATTTAACACGATGTCAGCGACATCAAGGTCAACCCCTGGTACTGTACTAAACTCGTGTTGAACGCCTTGAATACGGATAGCAACTGGTGCTGCACCTGGCAAGCCACCGAGCAATACTCTACGCATTGCGTTACCAATAGTCGTACCAAAACCGCGTTCTAATGGTTCAATAGTAAATTTTGCGACTGCGCCGTTGTTTGATTCCTCAAACTTAATGCTCGGCTTGTCAATTTGCATCATATAAAATCCCTCCTACCTATTATCTTGAATACAACTCAATAATCAAGTGTTCACTAATGTTGAGGTCGATGTCGCTTCTGTCTGGGTTAGCAATAACTTTACCAGAAAGTGTAGTAGAATCAACTTCCAACCATTTAGGGGCAATAATTTTGCTACCCTTAATTTCTTTGAACAAACTAGAGTCAGTAGCATTTTCCTTCACAGCGATAATGTCACCAACTTTAACTTGGTATGATGGAATATTTACAGACTTACCGTTAACGGTAATGTGTCCGTGGTTTACGATTTGACGGCATTGTGTTCTTGAAACACCGAAGCCCAAACGGTAAACAACATTGTCAAGTCTGCGCTCTAAAAGTGAAAGCATAACTTCACCAGTAGCACCTTTTTGGCGCTTTGCTTCTAAGTAGTAAGTCTTAAATTGCTTTTCCAATAAGCCGTAAGCGCGCTTAACTTTTTGTTTTTCACGCAACTGCAAAGCATAACCAGTTGGTTTTTTGCGAAGTGATGCCTCGCCGTGTTGACCCGGAACTGTTGGTCTGCGGTCAAGGGCGCATTTGCCAGTTACACAACGGTCGCCTTTGAGAAACAACTTGCAACCTTCGCGTCTGCACACTTTACAGTTTGCACCTGTATATTTAGCCATAAATTTATAAACTCCTTATTTAATTTTAAATACTAAATTAGTTTCTTCTAGGCTTAGATGGACGGCAACCATTAAAAGGAATACCTGATACATCTTTGATTGATGTAACTTCCAAACCTACATTTGTGAGCGCGCGGATAGCGGCTTCTCTACCAGTACCAGCACCTTTTACAAATACTGCTACTTGGTTAAGTCCCATATCTTTCGCTTTCTTACCTGCTGTTTCAGCAACTAACTGAGCAGCGTAAGGTGTGTCTTTACGAGAGTTTCGGAACTTCAATGTACCACTACTGCACCAAGAGATAACATTACCTTCTTGGTCGGTAATTGTAACCATATTGTTGTTAAAAGTAGACTTAATGTGAACTTGACCTGTGCCTAAGTTTCTAGTCGCTCTTTTTTTCTTTGTTGGTTTTTCCATATTATAGATTACTCTCCCTTATTAACCTTTTTTACCTACTTTTGCCTTACCACGAGATACAGTCTTTCTAGGACCCTTGCGAGTACGCGCGTTGGTCTTTGTGCGTTGACCGTGTACAGGTAAGTTACGGCGGTGTCTAATACCGCGGTTGCAACCTATCTCCATCAAGCGTTTGATGTTAAGGTTTGTTTCTCTACGCAAGTCACCTTCAACTTGAACATTGTTCTTTTCGATGTATTCACGAATTTTAGCAACTTCTTGCTCAGTGAGGTCTTTTACGCGAGTGTCTGGGTTGATGCCCACACTTTTCAAAATTTCATTAGACTTAACCTTTCCGATACCGTAGATATAAGTCAAACCTATCTCTACTCTCTTATCTTTTGGTAAGTCCACACCAGCTATACGAGCCATTAAAAATTTCCTCCGATAAAAATTTGTAAGTTTATACGCACCCCTTTGGAATGATTGAGTGCTAAAAGTGTTTCTTTATATAAACGAGATATGCCAAATTGCCGCGCCATACCTCGGTTATTTTCAAAGTAAAGCAAGAAAAAGGCAAATTAGCCTTGAACTTGCTTGTGTTTTTTGTTTGTACAAATAACCATAACCTTTCCTTCACGGCGAATTACCTTACATTTGTCGCACATAGGTTTAACAGATGGTCTTACTTTCATTTTGTTTTCTCCTTGTTTGTTTAGTTATCGCCCGCAGACGGATTGGCTGACGATTTGCGTACATCTGTACGCCATACAATTCGCCCGTGAGAGAGGTCGTATGGCGACAGGACAACGGTTACCTTATCTCCCACCAAAATACGAGTGCGTGACTTGTACACTTTACCCGCCATATAAGCATTGACAATGTAACCATTTGGTAATTGCACCTTAAAGTTTGCACCTGGTAGTGCTTCGATTACAATTCCTTCTGCCTTGATTGAATCATCATTAGCCATACATTTACTCCTTATTCGACTTTTTGAATTTAAGTAATGCGTGATAAATCATTTGGTCGTTTATTTTAAGTCCGTCATTAAGTTTGTGTAAAATTTCATTATCCACATAGTTTGTAGGTTTGATATGCAAAATGTTTTTGCGTTTTGGTTTTTTCAAAAATTTGAATTTGCCATCGCACAGCCACACATTTTTGCTATCCATACTCACGATTATGTAGTATTGTCCTTTGTCGTGTCCTTGAATAGAACTTACGACCTGTCCTAGTCTAAGGGTATCATTCATTTTCGTCCTCTAATGTCATTATTTCGATACCATCTTTTTTAATCAAGATAGTATTTTCATAATGAGCAGCCCATTTTCCATCTCTAGTCCTACAAGTCCAGCCATCGCGGTCAATTTTGATATGTCTTGAACCCATATTTACCATAGGTTCAATGCAAATCGCCATATTTTCGCGCAACTTGTATCCTGTACCTGCTTTGCCATAATTTGGAATCCCTGGGTCCTCGTGAATAGAGAGTCCTATTCCGTGTCCTTGCATTTCGCGAACGAGTGAATACCCCTTAGGCTCAACAAATTTTTGCACAGCCTCACCAATATCTCCCACAAAACTCCCCGCCTTCAAGCCTTTAATCGCCTCAAAGAACGCTTGTTTTGTGACATCAATTAGTTGTTGTGCTTCTGGTGAAATCTTGCCGACCGCAAAAGTACGGCAAGCGTCCGTGTGAATACCTTTGTAATTTACGCACAAATCCACTGACACAATATCACCCTCTTGCAAGATAATATCATCTCTTGGTATTCCGTGCACAATTACATCATTTGGTGAAACACACGCACTTGCGGGAAACCCCTCGTAGTTTAAACACGAAGGTTTACAACCGTGAGATGTAATATAGTCATACACCCAACGGTCAATATCTTTTGTCGATATACCCGCCTTGATTACATCGCGCAAGCCAATAAAGATACCCTTCATTACCTTACCGCTTTCGCGCATTAATTCAATTTGATGTGGGGTTTTGATTGTAATCATATAGTTATTATACCATACCTTTTAATTACTTTAAAGGCTTTTTTGCAAAAAATTTATCAATTTTTTCACAAATTTGGTTAAAAACCTGCTCTTTTGACAAACCAGCATTGATTTTAATCAATTTACCTTGTTTTTCAAATTCATTTAATACAGGCACAGTTTCGCGCTCGTACTGTTGTAAACGAAAGTTTACTGTTTCGAGGTTGTCATCATAACGATGCTCCAACTCAGCACCGCAAACTCCGCACTTGTTGTCAGGCGCGTCAAACACGCTAGTGACAGCACGACATTTTGGGCAAATCAAGCGATTGAGTGTTCGTGTACGCAAAATATTAAAATCATCTACTTCGAGTGAGAGTACCGCATCAAGTTCAGCGGTATTCATCTTGCTATATTGGTCCATATTGATTGGCGCAGTATCGATAATATAACCATCAAATCCGCTCAAATCTTTCATTTGACCATCTAGCACTTGCATAACGATTTCGCTTGGCACAAATTTGCCAACACTAGTGTATTCGTACATAATCTTGCCTACTTCCGTTTTGTTACGAATTTCGGCTTTGACTATATCGCCAACCACAATGTGCTTTAAGTTGTAATGCTTTGCGATACTACCTGTATTTTGTCCTTTTCCGCTTCCCGCAGGACCGAGAATTGCTAATTTCATAACTATCTCCTTTTTTATTAGTTAGTCAACTATTTTAAGAAACCGCGATAATTCTTCATTAGCATTTGCGCATCTAATTGCTTGTCAAATTCAAGAGCAACGCTTACCACAATCAACATACCAGTTACACTGAACGCGGTCATAAGGTTTGCTCCGCCCATAGGAATAAGTGATAAAATCAATGTAGGCACGATAAAGATGATTGACAAGTATGTTGCGCCGAATAGCGTAATACGGTTGTTAATCTTCTTTAAGTAGTCAGTAGTAGGTCGCCCTGCCCTGATACCTGTAATAAATCCACCACTTTGTTGTAAGTTACGGCTTACATCTTCTGGGTTGAAACTGATTTGCGCATAGAAGTACGAGAAGAAGAAGATAAATACAGCATTGAAAACGAAGTACAAAGGAGTACCTGTTCCCAAATATGTTGCCCACCAGTTGTAGAAACCACTGTTAGGCCAGAACATTTGAGTAATAAGTTGAGGGAATGTTACCAAAGCGGTAGCGAAGATGATTGGCAATACACCGTTTGCGTTTACTTTGATAGGAATCATAGTAGATTGGCCACCGTACATCTTACGACCCTTAACTTGTTTTGCATATTGCACTGGGATTTTGCGTTCAGCAAGGTCAACAAAAACCATAAGACCGAATACAACAATCAACACTGCAATAAAGATTAGAATATCCCAGAGAGCTTCAATGTTTGTACCTACTTGTTTGCAAGCAGACAAGAATGCAAAGCCTGCACTAGAAAGGATACCAACAAAGATTAGCAAAGATACACCGTTACCGATACCTTGGTCAGTAATTTTTTCACCCAACCAAAGAGTGAACATACCACCAGCAATCAACACAAGTGTAATTACCAAAGGAACTAACCAAGTTGGAGAGCCTGCGCCGAATGCTTCAAGGTTGATAGCACCATTGCTGTTGAATGCAACAACGATGGCGATTGCTTGCATTACTGAGAAAACTAATGCCGCGATACGAGTGTAAAGAGCAATTTTCTTACGACCGTCCTCACCACTCTTGCTGATACGCTCAAGTGCGGGAATAGCGACTGTAAGCAACTGCATAATAATTGATGCTGAGATGTATGGCACCACGCCTAACGCTAATAGCGAACCATTAGCCAACGCGCCACCAGACACAGAACTAAGAAGGTTTAAAAATCCTGGGTTCTCACCTGTGATACTACCGAAAGCATCTGGGTTTAGCCCTGGAATAGGTAACCAACAACCTAGTCTGTAAACAAGAATAATGCCTAGTATAATAAGCAATTTCTTGCGAATGTCTTTTTGCTTAAAAGCATTCTTTAATGTTTGAAACATTATGCCTCCTCAACTGTCCCGCCAGCCTTTTGGATTTTCTTTATGGCTGTTTGGGTAAATTTGTTAGCCTTAACAGTTAAAGCCTTAGTGATTTTACCATCACCGAGTACTTTAAGACCATCTTTTTCGATTTTACTAATGATACGCTTTTCTTTCAAAAGTTCAGCAGTAACCACAGTACCCTCGTCAAAGCAGTCTAGTTGAGACACATTAACAGTTGAGTATTGAGATTTAAATTTTCCATTTGTAAATCCGCGTTTACCAATGTGGAGCATATAAGGCATTTGACCACCTTCGAAAAGTGGGCGAACGCCGCCACCAGAACGCTTGTTTTGACCATTTTCACCACGGCCAGAAGTTTTGCCCAAACCTGAGCCACGACCTCTACCTACACGGCGGAGGCGGTGCTTAGCGTTAGGTGCAGGAGATAGTGTGTGTAATTCCATAATTCCCTCCCTATTGCTCTACCTGTACAAGATGACTTACGACTTTAATCATACCGCGCATAGCCTCGTTGTCTGGCATAACTTTTACTTGGTTGATTTTAGTCAAACCTAATGCACGCAAAGTCTTGCGTTGTTTAGGTGTAGTACAAATTGCACTGTGAATTAATTTTATTTTGATTTGTTTAGCCGTAGTTGGCTTTTTTGCTGATGTTTTTTCCATAATTCGCCTCCTACAACTCTTCCACTGTCTTGCCACGGTTTTCAGCAACTTGCTCAGCAGTTTGTAGAGCCTTTAATGCTTCAAATGTAGCACGAACTGTGTTTATTTTATTGTTACTACCATGGTTTTTAGCGGTAATATCTTTTATACCAGCGAGTTCCAAAACTGGACGAGCAGCACCACCTGCAATCACACCAGTACCTTGTTTAGCAGGCATAAGGTGAATTAAACTAGCACCATACTTCATTTTAATTTCGTGAGGTATAGTTGTACCTGCCATAGTGATTGTAATCATATTTTTCTTAGCATCGTTAAAGCCTTTTTCGATAGCATTAACAGTTTCACGAGCCTTACCAGTACCGATACCTACGCGACCCTTTTTGTCACCAACGACACAAAGAGCGCTAAAACTCAATGTACGACCACCTTTGATAACTTTTTGTACTGAACGCACATTAACCATAATTTTGGTCAAACCGTCATCAACTGGCTTACGGTCTTCGCGTCTGCCACGAGATTTGTTGTCGGAACGACGCTTGTTGTCATTTTTATTAACTTCTGCCATAATTCCTCCTAGAACTCTAACCCTGAGGCACGCGCGCCATCAGATACTTGTTTAACTCGACCTGTATAAATGTAACCACCGCGGTCAAAAACGACTTTGGTAATTTTCTTTTCAAGAGCGCGTTTAGCGATTGTTTCACCAATCAAGTACGCTTGCTCTGATTTTGTCTTGCCCTTCAAAGAGTCAGCCAAGGCTTTTTCCACTGTACCAGCAGATACAAGTGTAACTCCCTTAGTGTCATCAATGATTTGAGCATAGATGTTTGACAAACTGCGGTAAACCACAAGTCTTGGGCGTTCGGCAGTACCGCTTAATTTGTTGCGTACGCGTGCATGACGGCGTTGACGCTCTTTATTTTTATCAATTTTGTTAATCATCTGTACTACCTCCTACTACTTCTTAGCAGCAGTCTTACCTTCTTTTCTCACAACGACTTCGTCAACATAACGAATACCGTATGCGTGATAAGGCTCAACTGGTTGAAGTGCGCGAATATTCGCAGCAACTTGTCCGACCTTTTGCTTGTCAAAACCACTTACTTTAACTTCTGTAACGCTAGGGCAACTCAAAGTGATGCCTTCTGGTGCTGGGAAGATAACTGGGTGGCTGTAACCGATTTTAAATTCGAGAGAACCGTTTTTATCAAATACTTTGTAACCAACACCGTTAATTACAAGGTTTTTTGAGAAACCGTTTGTTACACCCTCAATCATATTTGCAATCAATGTACGGTAAAGACCGTGTTGACTGTTTGTCTCACGAGAATTGTTAAGTGTAGTCAAGTACACTTTACCTTCTACGAGTTCAACTTTTATCAATTTGCTTACTTGTTGTTCGAGTTTGCCCAACTTTCCTGAAACGGTGACAACATTGTTGTTTGAAACAGCGAAATCAACTCCAGCAGGAAGTTCGATTGGCTTTTTACCTATTCTTGACATACAGTGCACCTCCTACCATACGAACGCAAGTACTTCGCCACCGATACCTTGGTTGCGGGCTTGCTTGTCCGTCATAATTCCTTTACTTGTAGAGATGATTGCGATACCTAAGCCGTTGATAACTCGTGGAAGTTTGTCAACGCTAGCGTAGATACGAAGACCTGGTTTTGAGATTCTCTTTAAGCCAGTAATCACATATTTACCCTTTGCATCAGTCTTTAAAGTGATGTGGATAACTTTGTTTACGCCTTCGCCTTGTTCTGCGAAATCATCAATGTAGCCTTCTTCTTTAAGAATACCAGCAATAGCAAGTTTAACTTTGCTAGTAGGAATATCTACTGTTGCGTGTTTAGCGTTGATAGCGTTTCTAACGCGAGTCAACATATCTGAAATAACATCTGTAACTACCATAATACTCCTCCTTACCAACTTGCCTTTTTGACACCTGGGATTTCTCCGCGGTATGCCATTTCTCTAAAACATATACGGCAGATGCCATATTTTTTCAAAACTGCGTGAGGACGACCGCAAATTGAGCAACGAGTGTATTCACGAGTTGAAAACTTTTGAGGCTTTTTAGCCTTTAATACTAAACTTTTTCTTGCCATTTTACTCTCCTCCTACGCCTTTTTGAAAGGCATTCCTAATGCTGTCAGGAGCGCCTTTGCTTCGCTGTCGGTATTTGCATCAGTAACGATACATACATCGAAGCCTCTTACTTTTTCGATTTTGTCGTAGTCGATTTCTGGGAATACTAATTGTTCTTTAATACCCATTGAGTAGTTTCCTTTGCCATCGAAAGACTTTGCAGAAACACCTCTAAAATCTCTTACGCGAGGAAGTGCAACAGAGATTAATCTGTCCAAAAACTCCCACATTTTGTCGCCACGCAAAGTAATTTTTGCACCAATCTTCATACCTTCACGAAGTTTGAAGTTTGCAACTGCTTTTTTAGCACTTGTAACCAAAGGTTTTTGACCAGTGATAAGTCCTAATTCGTCAACAGCCATATTAAAACTCTTTGCGTTGTCTTTTACATCACCAAGACCAGCATTTACCACAATTTTGTTAACGCGTGGAACTTGATTGATGTTTTTGTAACCCAACTCTTTTTCAAGTGCTGGAACAACTTTTGTTTCGTAGTAAACTTGCAAACGAGGTTTTGCCTTTTTGCTTGCTACTTTGCTATCGGTTGCAGTTTCTTTAGCAACCTGATTAACTTCATCTTTCACTATTTATTCCTCCAATCGTGGTTACTTGCCCTGAGATTTAGCAACTGGGGTCTTACGCTTTGTAGCAGTTGTTTTACCAGCTTCTACGCCACTTGCCTTAGTTGTCTTAGGAGCGGTTTTCTTAGTTTCTTTTGTTGTCTTTTCCGCTTTTTCGACCTTTTCTTTCTTTTCGCTTGCTTGCTTAGCATCTTTTTTGGCTTTTGTTTGTTTTACGCCGTCCATAAATGCGCCACATTTCTTACAAGCTCGGTGTTTTGTACCCTTCTCATCGAAAGCGTGTCCGATACGAGTTGCTTTACCACAAGATGGGCAAAGTAGCATAACATTTGAAACATCAATTCCTGCTTCAACCTTTTTGATGCCACCTTTGTCTTTTTGAGAACGAGGTTTTGAGTGTTTGTGAACGATATTGACACCCTCCACAACAACTCTACCTTTTTGACTGTCAGAGGACATAATCTTACCGGTTTTACCCTTGTCTTTACCTGCTATAACGACTACATTGTCGCCTGTTCTTAAATTGCTGTTCATTAAGATTTCCTCCTTATAGTACTTCGTTAGCGAGCGAAATAATTTTCATAAAGTCGCGCTCACGGAGTTCTCTTGCGATAGGTCCAAATACACGAGTACCTTTTGGTTGTTTATCCTTGTCGATGATTACGCAAGCGTTTTCATCAAAGCGGATTGAACTACCATCTGGTCTGCGCACGCCACGCTTACTGCGGACAATTACGGCCTTTACAACATCGCCTTTCTTTACGCTACCGCCTGGGATAGCATTTTTAACTGTACCAACGATAATATCACCGATATTACCAGTTTTTCTAAAAGAACCACCAAGCACGCGGATACACATCAATTCTTTTGCACCAGTGTTGTCGGCTACTTTTAATTTTGTTTGAGGCATTATCATAACAGATTACTCCTTTACTATTTCGCTTTTTCTACGATTTTAACCAATCTAAAATGTTTGTTTTTAGACAATGGACGAGTTTCAGCGATTACGACCTTATCGCCTATTGAACACTCATTTTTAGGGTCGTCAACAAAGAACTTTACAGTCTTTTTAACGATTTTCTTATAAATAGGGTGGCGAACACTGTTTACGATTGCTACAACAGCAGTCCCGTTCATAAGGTTGCTAACAACGATACCTGTGCGTTGTTTACGGCTATTTCTTACTTGTGCGTTTTCCATATTCTATCCTCCACCCTTAATTTTCCTTTTTACTCTCAGCCAACTCACGCTCGCGCAAGATTGTCATAACCTTTGCGATGTCCTTACGGATTGAGTTTAGCATCATAGGATTTGTTAATTGACCAGTTGCGTGAGAGAAGCGCAAGTTAAAGTGTTCGCTTTTTAAACTTTTCAACTTGTTTTGCAATTCTTCTGTGGTCATTTCTCTAAATTCCTTAGTTTTCATTGCTTACTCCCTCCTCTTTGGTCTCTTTTTTGGTAGTACCGTTGAGTTTAGCATCAACAATGCTGTCTAAGTCAGCCTTGCTGTAGAATTTGGTTTCAACTGGCAACTTGTGAGCAGCCAAGCGGAGTGCTTCCCTAGCGACTTCTTCTGAAACGCCAGCGATTTCAAACAACACTCTACCTGGGCGAACAACAGCAACCCAGCCTTCCAAATTACCTTTACCTTTACCCATACGAGTTCCCAAAGGTTTTTGTGAGTAAGGTTTGTCTGGGAAGATTTTAATCCAAACAGTACCTACTCTTTTCATATAACGAGTCATCGCAACACGCGCTGCCTCAATTTGTCTTGATTTTACCCAGCAAGGAGCAGTAGCAACAAGTCCGTATTCACCATAAGCGATACGGTTACCGCGCAAAGATTCACCCTTCATACGGCCTTTTTGCACCTTACGGTGTTTTGTTCTCTTTGGCATTAACATTATTGCTCACCCCCCTGTTTGCTAGGAGTTTTGTTAGATTTTAAGATTTCGCCTTTGTAAATCCAAACCTTTACACCAAGCACACCGTATGTAGTGTGTGCTTCTGCAAAACCATAGTCGATGTCGGCTCTGATTGTGTGCAAAGGAACTGAACCTTGTGAGTATTGCTCACTACGAGCGATTTCAGCACCGTTGATACGGCCACTAACCAAAATCTTACAACCTTGCACGCCTGCTTTCATTACGCGTTGCAAGTTAGATTTGATTGCACGCTTAACCAAAACACGCTTTTCGATTTGAGCAGCGATTGTTTGAGCAACAACTGCTGAATCAGTGTCAAGATTTTTCACTTCTTTGATGTTGATTGAAACTTGCTTACCATCAACTAGTTTGTCAAGTTCCTTCTTTAATTGCTCAATACCAGCACCCTTTTGTCCAATGATAAGACCTGGTCTACCAGTAATGATGTTTACTACCACTTTACCTTGAGCGCCTTGTGCGCGTTCAATAGTAACGCGAGAAATTAATGCATCGTGGTATTTTTTAAGTATAAATTCACGAACAGTGTTGTCCTCTAAAAGGTTTTTTGCAAAATCCTTTTTGTCAGCGTACCAGTTTGCGTCCCAGTCTTTTACAACACCAACTCTAAGTCCGTGTGGATTAACTTTCTGACCCATAATTACTTCGCGCCTCCTTTTGTAGTAGTTGTTTTCTTAGTAGTCTTGCTAGCAGGCTTTTTTGCGCTAGCAGTTTCTGCCTTTACTTGCTCTTTTGCAGTTTCAGCAACATCTACATTTGCAGTAGCGGTTGCTTTTTCAGCCTTTGCAGACTTTTTAACAGCAACAGGTGCAACATTCTTTTCATCAAGGATAATAGTAATGTGACTTGTGCGTTTCAAGATTTGGTCTGCGCTGCCGTGTGAGCGTGGCCACCATCTCTTGTAAGTAGGACCCTCGTTAGCGTATGCTTCTGCAACGAAAAGGTCATCTTTTGCAATGTTTTTAAATTCAGCATTTGCACCAGCAGATGCAAGCACTTTAACCAAAACTTCACTAGCAGCCTTTGGAGTGCCTTGCAAAATAGCCATAGCGTCATTGTAACTTTTGCCACGAATAATATCGAGGACAATGCGAACTTTGCTTGGGCTGATGCGAATATACTTAGCCGTTGCTTGAGGGCGACGGTCAGCATTTGCTTTGCGGGCAAGTGCTTTTTCTCTCATTCTTTTTGCCATACATTATACCTCACTCTTATTTCTTGGCATCAGCGACTTTTGAACCGCCGTGTCCCTTAAATGTTCTAGTTGGAGCAAACTCGCCGAGTTTGTGTCCTACCATTTCAGCAGAACAGTAAACGGGAATGTGTTTACGACCGTTGTGAACAGCGATTGTGTGTCCTACAAAGTCAGGGTAGATTGTGCTTGCTCTAGACCAAGTTTTGATTGGTTTCTTCTCATTCTTGGCGTTTAGTTCTTGGACTCTTGCCATCAAGCGCTTTTCCACATACGGCATCTTCTTCAAACTTCTACTCATAATGCTTACTCCTAATTAACTCTCTTTAAAATCATACTACTGCTTGGTTTGCGTTTGTTACGAGTCTTTTTACCAAGAGCAGGTTTACCCCAAGGGGTACGAGGGCCAGGCAAACCGATTGGAGCCTTTGACTCACCACCACCATGTGGGTGATCAACTGGGTTCATAACACTACCACGAACAGTTGGGCGAATACCGCGGTAACGAGTGTTACCAGCCTTACCCCATTTAACCAACTCGTGGTCAACATTACCAATTTGACCGATAGTAGCACGGCATTTTGCAGAAACCATACGCATTTCGCCACTAGGCAACTTCAAAGTTGCTCTGCTACCTTCTTTTGCTACCAAACGAGCAGAGTTACCAGCACTACGCGCCATTTGTCCACCCTTACCTGGTTGCATTTCAATGTTGTGGATAACTGTACCAACTGGCATATCAGCCATAGGCATTGCGTTACCCACTTTAATTTCACAGTTTGCACCGCTCATAACTACTTGGCCTACTGTAAGTCCAAGTGGAGCGATGATGTAACGCTTTTCACCGTCTGCATAATTTAGCAAAGCGATGTAAGCACTGCGGTTTGGATCGTACTCAATAGTCTTTACTGTTGCAGGAATACCATCTTTGTTACGCTTGAAATCAATGACACGGTATTTTCTCTTTGTACCGCCACCTTGATGACGAACAGTAATTCTGCCGTACATATTGCGACCAGCATTCTTTTTGATTGGTTTCAACAATGACTTTTCAGGTGTTGAAGTAGTCAACTCCTCAAAAGTTGGGCGAATGGTGTGACGCAAAGTAGGTGTTATAGGTCTAAATCTTTTAACTGACATAACTATCCTCCTCCTGCATTACGACAAGCTTTCAAAGAACGCGATAGGCTTGCTGTCCTTTTTTAAAACAACGATTGCCTTTTTCACACTTGTAGTGTAACCAGCAGTTCTTCCTTGCCTTTTTTTAGGTTTTTTTGCTGTAATTTGAGTGTTTACTGATTCAACATCAACATTAAACAACTCTTGTACTGCGCTTTTGATTTGAGTCTTAGTAGCTGATTTTTCAACCACGAACCAGTAGCGTTTCTTTGCTATATCGGCATAACTCTTTTCTGACAAAAGCGGTTTAATAATAATCTTATTTGCTTCCATTATTCAGTATAAGCCTCCTCTATAGATTTTATCGCCTGTTTAGTGATAAGAATTTTATCAGCACTAACGATTTGGTAAACATTTAAAATGTTAAAGTTTTCCACCAAAACTCTTGCAATGTTTGCACTAGATTTCATAACATTTTCGTTTGCTTGGTCCAAAACAACCAAAACTGATTTGTCAAACTTAAATGCATCTAATACTGCTTGCATATTTTTTGTCTTGTGGTCTGCCAAATTGAAGTCTTCAACAACGAAAACATCTTTTTGAGCAATTTTAGCACTAATAGCGCTACAGAAAGCAACTCTCTTTGCTGTCTTGTTTACCTTTTGTGAGTAATCACGAGGTTTAAGAGCAAATGCAAGTCCACCTTTTGTCCATTGAGGACCACGACGACTACCTTGACGAGCGTGACCAGTGTGCTTTTGTTGCCAAGGCTTTTTCGCTCTACCGCGCACTTCGCTACGGCTAAGGTTTGCCTTTGTACCTTGTCTTTGGTTGTTAAGGTACGCTACCACAACCTGATGAATGAGTGCCTCATTGTATTCTGCACCGAATACTGCATCATCAAGTTTCACATTGCCGACTTCAACGGCTTGCAAATTATAAACTTTTGTTGTAGGCATAATTCACTCCTTCTAGGCTTTGACAGCGTTTCTTACCATAACCACACCATTGCGTGGGCCAGGAATAGCGCCTTTTACCAAAATTAAGTTTCTACTACTATCAACCCTTACGACCTCAAGGTTTTGAACTGTTGTGCGAGTGCCACCCATACGACCAGCCATTCTCTTGCCTTTAAATACTTTGGCAATTCCAGGACCACTACCCAAAGATTGGTGACGGTGAATCTTGTTACCACCGTGTGTGTTGTCTTGGTGACGCATATTCCAGCGTTTGATTAAACCAGTGAAACCGTGACCACGGCTATTACCGATTACATCTACTTTTTCGCCTTCACTAAATACATCGCACTTGATTTCTTGTCCAACAGAGTATGTAGAAATGTCTTGCACGCGGAATTCGCGCAAAATGCGCTTAGGCTCCACGCCAGCCTTTTCAAATGTACCCATTCTTGGCTTATTTACTAAGTCCTTATTGATACTACCATAGGCAACAACAATCGCATTGTAACCGTCCTTGTCCTCGTTCTTAATTTGAACGATAACATTTGGCTCGGCTTCAACAACTGTTACAGGGATTACTAATCCGTTGGTAGCAAAGACTTGAGTCATACCAAGTTTTTTACCTAAGATTGCTTTGTTCATAACTAACTCTCCTTATTGTTGTTTGCCTATAATTTGATATTGATATCAACACCAGCAGGCAAGTCAAGTTTACTTAAAATATCAACTGTCTTGCTGTTTGCGCTGAAAATATCAATCAAGCGTTTGTGTGTGCGCAATTCAAATTGCTCACGGCTATCCTTGTTGATGTGTGGTGAACGAAGGATAGTAATGATTTCTTTGTCGGTTGGAAGTGGAATAGGTCCAGAAATCTTGCAACCAGACTTTGTAGCTGCTTCAACGATGCGAGCGGCAGCCTCATCAATTAAGCGGTGGTCAAACGACTTCAACTTAATCCTGATTTTTTGTGTACTCATTGTACGACCTCCAAAAAGTATAACTCTTCAAGCGTTAGGTGTAATCACCCGCCTATCGCAAACCTAAAGTTTAATACCGATAGACCAACACACTATGTTTTTTCGCGTGCCGTATGGCTCTAAAAATTAATTTAAAAAATTTTTTAAACTAAATAATGCCACGCGCACACGAATACGCACCCGTGTGTATCACACTGTAAGTCAAAAAAAATAAAAATTTTTCGTAACGCTTGAACGCAGTGCTTTTGCACCACTTGTACGCTCAAATTGTCCGTAAAATGTTGCTATTTTGCGGTAACTTTGAGTTTCTACCCAGACTAACAGTGAGATAAGTATATAATAATTGGAGGAAATTGTCAAGGTATTTTTTAAAAAAATTTTGTTTTTGCAAAATTTTTTTGCTTGCTCTCCTAGCAAGCCTATACCACCAGTGGTATAGAAAAATACCTTGGCTCCGCGATATTTCTCACCTTTCTGCTATTTCTCCCTCCGCGGAGGCAATATGGGTTGCTGTTCTAGTGTTATTTTTTGGTATTCATATTGCTTGTCCGTTGTGCTATTTTTGTTTTCTCAAAATTTTTTTTGCTTGCTCTCCTAGCAAGCCTATACCATCAAGCGCTAGTGAGCCGTTCCACGCCTCTCTACGCTTCCTTGTGGTATAGAAAAATACCTTGGCTCCGCGATATTTCTCACCTTTCTGCTATTTCTTCCTCCGCGGAGGCAATATGTGCTACCATTCTATTGTTATTTTTTTGTATTTGTGTTGGTTTTGTGCACTACTCAAATTTTGTTTTCTCAAAATTTTTAATTTATTAAGTTAGTAGTGTTGACTTTTTTGAATTTTTGAGTATAATAATAGTAACAAGTTCTTAATTGACGCATTAATTTGCGATTTAGGGAATTATACCCATCGGACAAGAACTTGTTTTTATTTTTTATAATCATACCACAAAATTACTTATTACACAAAAAACAAGCAAAAACTACTTGTTTTTTTAGTTTTATTGTATTTTTTGTTCTTCTAGGGTGTGTCGATTTACAATTTTGTTAATTTTATTTTCTTTTTGTTTAAATAGTTTAACACGCATTTCGTAAATTTGAGTGATATAATTTTCGACATCTTCATCTATTTCAATATTATTTTCGGTCTTAAATTTCGCTAACATTTTGGAAAAATCGAGATTTTTAAAAATTTCCACCAACTTTGCCACGCGTTTATCATTTTTTGCTTCACGCATAATATCTAACACAATCAAACCACCATCTTTGAGCAAATTATTTTGTTCCAAATTTTCCTCATCATCTATTGCGGTAAAACCCAAATGACTAAAAACTGGCGCTTTCCCGTCATTTTCAAAGTGCCAAATTCCAAAACTCATACCATTATCAAAAATAGGTGCAAGTTTCATCTCATCTTTTGTGACCAAAAACTCCAAATTTGTCCAATTTCTATCGCCATTGCCTAAAAAATAGTCATATGTGGCGATTTCGCGCAATCTATTAGCGGTTTTCTTTTTGTCAAAACGAACTCTATAATATTGCGCAAATTCTTCCATTTTTTCGCAAATTGAGTCAATCGTAAAGGTACTACCGCCTCTATTCATTTCGTTTTCGACCGCAAAATTGTAAAATTGAGAAAAAAACTCATTATCAAATTTGGTATTAATATCAAGAACCGAATTTTGGACTTTGTTCGCATATAGCAACTCCATCGCATCGAGCAAGGACACCTCGTATTTAACTCCACTCAAAAACGACTTACTCACACAACCCCGCTCACCGTTCAAGGTAGCAAAATCATATTTTACAAAATTTTTGCATCCCGTATGTTCCAAAATGTACGAAACAAAAACTTCCAAAACATCGTTTGGCAATACCACGCCATAATTGTTGCTAATATTCTTTTTAAAGTAAAGCAAATCACTTTCGGTCATCAAAATATATTTTTCGCTAGCGCCTTTTTTAACTTGATGAGCCGTATTTTGATATTTGTCCAAATTTAACAAAGCCCTGCACTCCTTTTAACCAAATATAACATAAAAAGAGAGCTAAGTCAAACTTACCCTCTAAATTTTGTTTCTATTTAAATTATTTATTCAATTCCGTTGCAATGATATACTCGGCACGCGCCTGTTCTTTTGTGTAACCTAAATCTACAAAAATTTGCAACGCGGTATTTATAGACATTGACAAAAGGCTATTTGGTATTAATAACATTTCTTTTGCGATTTCTAGGCGTTTTCTTTTATTTTCATCACTTGCGCACTCACGCAATGCTTTATCGCATAACTTTAAATATTTTTCGTACATACCTTGCTCCTTGTGTTTTAATCTTTAAACATTACTGATAAAATTTGCATTTCACTTAATATTTTTAAATTTTTACCGCTTATTCTATCTCGTGTGTTCTTCTGGCGTGACATTGAGGTTATTTTGATTATTAAAAGTTTTGTTGCTCATTTTTTCTGCATATTCGCAATATGCAAGCAATTTTGGTGAAACAGTCCACTCGTTCCCCGTTAGCCACTTTCCAGTTTTCTTGTGATATTCCAACTGCTTGCGCGCAACATCCATATTTGAATGTTCCTCGACATATTCGCTCTTTATATCAGGAATAATACTATTTATGTCGTAGTACCCACCGATATAGTCATAAGTGCCATTGTCAAATCCTTCTTGCAAAATATCGTGCTTGATTTCGTTCATTTCATTCGGCGGAGTTATTTTAATATAAAAGTTGCTATCTTCGCCTGCAAATGACAAAATTCCTACCATACCAAATCTTTCGTTATCTTTTTTCTCTTTAATGATTGTGTAACCGTAATTTTCGGCGTTATCAAGACCGCTTGAAATGCTTTTGTAAAGTTTTTTTACATATTTCATCGAAGCAATTTCGCTTAAATCAATTTTGCCGACCTGTTCTAAGAAAATATCTATTTTTTCACTATCGCTTAAAAAACCTATTTCTTGATAAGCATAATCATAAAATTTATCTTCTAGCATTTTAACTTTTTGCTCATTGAACTTTTCTTCATTTTGTTGTTTTTGAAAAATATTATCTTGCTTGCGCACGATACTAGCGATTTTATCTAGCAACACATAAAAATTTTCCATAATTTGAGTTTGCAATTCTGGCTGGTCATTTCTACGCCTATCTAACAAAATTGCTCTCAATTTATCGCCAACTTTCAAATTTGTCATATCGGCGTGACCATAAAGCACAATTTCCTCATCAACTTTTAGCCCAAGTGGCAAATCTTCCTTCGGCATAGACGGAATATGCATCACTATATCACTATGTGTTCCATAGGCTTTTGTGCCATCATCAAAATTTGTACCACTCACAAACTCGGCATTAATACCCAACTCTTTTAATAAGTCGATACAAATTAAATTGAAATTGTAGCAAACGACATCATTTGTTTCTTCGCCAACTTTTTCTATATAATGTAAATCAGATTGTTTTTCTTGCTCCACCCCTTCTTGCTCAGCAGCAAAAAAGCCCGCATCGTAATTTAGTACAGAACACAATTTTATATAAACAAAAAGACCTTGTTCAAGTCTAGTAAGACCATCTGGTAGGCTGCGCAAAATAGATTTTTTAAAATTTGGATTAACCCTCATTATTTCCAAAGCATCATAATTTGTAAACATACTTATATTATAGACAAAAAATTTAAAAAAGTCAATTTAAAGATTATCTAAATTTAAAAGAAATAAAACAATGATACAAATTCTCCTAAACAACAAAAAAACGAAGTCGTTAGACCTCGTTCTCTTTTATACCAGTAAAACTGAATAGTTTTAATTAGATTTTTTATTCTTGGAGATTTTGTAGAGCATCACTCTACTCGAGCAGTCAAACTGCTATGACACCTCACAACTAAAAAGTTGTGGTCGACTTGGATTTATGGCTCTAAACCATATTCCTTAAAAGGAGGTGATCCAGCCGCACCTTCCGGTACGGCTACCTTGTTACGACTTCACCCCAGTCATTGGTCTTGCCTTAGGCACCTGCCTCCCTTGCGGGTTAGCTCAGCGACTTTGGGCACTCCCAACTCCCATGGCGTGACGGGCGGTGTGTACAAGACCCGAGTACGTATTCACCGCGACATTATGATTCGCGATTACTAGCAAATCCTACTTCATACAGGCGGGTTGCAGCCTGTAATCCGAACTGAGACCACTTTTTTGAGGTTCGCGCCCCCTCGCGGGTTAGCATCCCTTTGTAGTGGCCATTGTAGCACGCGTGTAGCCCAAGGCGTAAGAGGCATGATGATTTGACGTCATCCCCACCTTCATCCGTGTTATCCACGGCAGTCTCTCTAGAGTGCCCAACTTAATGCTGGCAACTAAAGACAAGGGTTGCGCTCGTTGCGGGACTTAACCCAACATTTCACAACACGAGCTGACGACAACCATGCACCATCTGTCTGGATGGAATATTGCTACTCTTTCATATGTTTCCATACTATGCATCCGATGTCAAGCCTTGGTAAGGTTTTTCGCGTATCGACGAATTAAACCGCATGCTCCTCTGCTTGTGCGGGTCCCCGTCAATTCCTTTAAGTTTCATTCTTGCGAACGTACTACTCAGGCGGGATACTTATCGCGTTAGCTACGACACAGGAGGGGTCGATACCTCCTACATCTAGTATCCATCGTTTAGGGCGTGGACTACCAGGGTATCTAATCCTGTTTGCTCCCCACGCTTTCGAGCCTCAGCGTCAGTAATGTTCCAGAAAATCGCTTTCGCCACCGATGTTCCTCCTAATATCTACGCATTCCACCGCTACACTAGGAATTCCATTTTCCTCTCCCATACTCAAGTTAAGCAGTATCAACGGCAATTCCGAAGTTGAGCCTCGGGCTTACACCATTGACTTACAAAACCGCCTACGCTCTCTTTACGCCCAGTGATTCCGGACAACGCTTGCCCCCTATGTATTACCGCGGCTGCTGGCACATAGTTAGCCGGGGCTTACTCATGAGATACCATCATTTATTTTTCTCTCATAACAGAAGTTTACAATCCGAAAACCTTCATCCTTCACGCGGCGTTGCTGGGTCAGAGTTTCCTCCATTGCCCAATATTCCCTACTGCTGCCTCCCGTAGGAGTCTGGACCGTGTCTCAGTTCCAATGTGGCCGATCACCCTCTCAGGTCGGCTAACTATCGTAGCCTTGGTGGGCCGTTACCTCACCAACTAGCTAATAGTACGCGAGCCCATCCTATACCGGCCGTAGCCTTTTACCTCTGCACCATGCGGTGCTGTGGTCTTATGCGGTATTAGCAGCCGTTTCCAGCTGTTGTCCCCCTGTATAGGGCAGGTTGCTCACGCGTTACTCACCCGTTCGCCACTCGGTATATTGCTATACCTCGTACGACTTGCATGTATTAAGCACGCCGCCAGCGTTCGTCCTGAGCCAGGATCAAACTCTAATGTTTAATTATGACTCAAAACCAAACTACTTGCGTAATTTGAGATTTTGATTAATTGTTAATTTAGTTATACTTTGTTGCCAAAGTACAGAATTGACAAGAACTCAAAAAACCTTATTTTGTATTAAAACTATTCAATTTTCAAGGTACTTGTGTTATCTCCGTTTCAGGTGATAACGATGTCGATTATATCAGCAGTTGGGCATAATGTCAACAACTTTTTTAAAGTTTTTTGAAAAATTTTGAGTTTTTTGCCAAAAATACCCCATTTTTGCCCTTTTTGCAGTAAACCCACCCGTGTGTTTGTGGTATTTTATTTAATTTAGTTATATAAAAATTCCAAAAAATACTCAAAGTTTTCGCCCTGCTACCCTTTTTTACTTCGCAATTTTTGCCAAATTTGCCAAAATTTCACTATTTTTTACATACCTAAAAGCGAGAATTTTAATAAATTAACCCCTCGCAAGAATTGCAATTTTATTAGCCTACGCGCGCGCACGCGCGTATGTGTACGCGTTCATATAAATATATATAATCAAAGCGGTAATGTTTTACATAACTTTGACTTTTAAATTTTCGTGTGGTATAATTTTTAAAAAATCATAAAGGAACAATTATGAAAATCTCGAAATCTTGGTACGAACTATTAAAACCCGAATTTGAAAAGCCATATTACAAGGAATTGCAAGCATTTTTGGCTGATGAGTACTCACACTACACTATTTACCCTACTCCTGACAATGTATTTAACGCGTTAAACTTAGTGCCGTACGACAAAGTGCGCGTAGTTATCATTGGTCAAGACCCTTACCACGCACCAAATCAAGCACACGGGCTTAGTTTTTCCGTACAAAAAGGTGTAGATATTCCGCCTAGCCTGCAAAATATTTACAAAGAAATTCAAAATGACTTGGGCTATCCTATTCCAACAACTGGCGACCTGACCAGTTGGGCAAAACAAGGCGTTCTGCTACTCAACTCAGTGCTTACCGTGCGTGCAGGTCTTGCAAATTCGCATAGAGGACACGGCTGGGAGCAATTTACAAGCGCGATTATTAGATTACTTTCCGAGCGCAATACGCCTATTATTTTTATGTTATGGGGAAACAATGCGAAAGCACTAGCAAAAGAAGTAGATACAAGCAAACATTTCATTCTCACAGCGCCTCACCCTAGCCCACTTTCTGCGTATTCTGGCTTTTTTGGTTGCAAGCATTTCAGCAAATGCAATGAGTTTTTAAAATCTATCGGCTCTACGCCTATTGACTGGCATATTAAATCTAACTAGAAATACTGAGAGACTACCCCTTGAAGTACCATTAGGTACGGAAGTCTGGCAGAACACGGCGGTCAAGTAGAATAGTGAGAAATTAGCCAGCAATATATAGAGATTGCCACCCCCCCTTACAGGGGTTCGCAATGACAAAAAGCAGAGATTGCCACGGTCGTTGCACTCCCTCGCAATGACAAGTTGAAAAGAAAAAAGACATACTGAATAAACTCAATATGTCTTTTCTTATTTTACTATCTTTGTTGTTCTGACTCAAATTCAGCTTCATCAGGAGCGTAACCAATCACAATGTCATCATAAACATCGTATTCTTTGTTGTTGATTTTCTTTTTCTCAGGTTTTACCTCATCATCAAGGTTTATATCAATCACAGCCTCATCTGTTTTTCCGCCTTTAAAAGGGTCAGAAGCAAGCGCTTCTGCCTTTTTCTCTGCTTCAACACGCGCACGCTCTTTTTCCATTCGTTCGCGCTCCGCACCCACTTTTTGCCAAATCTCATCTTGAACTATGTCACTTTCGGCAGATAAAATTCGTTTTTGCAACTTATAGCCCCAAGATGCCCTATCTTGAGCGTGGCGCAAAGCCTGCCTTGACACGATTTCTTTTGCATCATCAAGTGACAATTCAGGCGCAACAAACTCACTCTTTAATGCCAAAGCGCCCTTTTCGATATATTTCTCAGGGTTTGACCAAATGTGATATTTTAGCAATTTATTTAATTTTTTATTTGCTTCTTTGCTCTTGATTATATTGCTTCTTCTACAATGTAAAAACGAAGCAACAAAGCAACCAGCAATTACCACTGGCGCGCCGTAAATAGTGCCACCTAAAGCAACATTAACCAACAGCATATTGTTTACTTCAAATGCGTAATTGATTACATTATCTAAAATTTGCCCTTCAAGCATACCCAACGGATTTCGCATATAAAATGAAGCAAGACTAACAGAAGCAAGAGAGCCTAATACCAAATCCGCTTTCATCCAACGGCGATTGCGGTTACTTTTTAATTTTTGCAAACCTAACGCTTTATGAACATTGCGCAAAGGTTTAATTTCCTCTTTTGAAGGAGTCTTTACGCTCGGTTGAAAAATCTTTAAGTCACTATTTTTTGACATAACTATTCACCTCTTATGAGGCATTATAACACAGAAACTAAAATCTGTAAACCCAAATTAAGCAAAAAGAGTAAATTTTTTACAAATCTACTCTTTTAGGAATTTATTATTTTTGTACTTTTTTCTTGCGCAAAATGTCACGCGCGGTCAAATGATACGGGCATTTTATCTTTAAAATTTGTTGCACAAGGTTAGCGTCCCGCACCTCGTTCCCTTCCATATCAAAAATTTCAGTTACTATAAATGTCTTGTTGAAATTTTCACTAGGCGACAAAATTTCCAACTCATCGCCTACCTTAAAACGGTTGCGTTGTTCAACGATAGCAAAATTTTGCGCATCGCTATCTTCTTTTACTTGCGCGATAAAGTCATATGTGGAAATAGGATAACTTGTTTCCAAATACTCTCTATCTTTTTCACCTAGGCAAAAACCAGTCGTAAAACGGCGGTGACTACATTTTTCCAACTCGACAATTCTAGCAGGGTCAATCTTAAACTCGGCAGGGTTATTCTCCAAAATATCAAGAGCCTTGCGGTATGCGTTTACCACATTTGCCACATAATAAGCCGATTTCATTCTACCCTCAATCTTAAAACTAGTGACACCAGCCTCAGCCATTTTGTCAAGGTAATTTATCATACACAAGTCTTTACTATTTAAAATATATGTACTGCGTTCATCTTGTTGAATTTCGTACTCCTCGCCATTGTTTTTGCGTGACTTTTCGGTGATAAAATATTCCCACCTGCACGCTTGCACGCAAGCACCGCGATTGCTATCTCTGCCTGATAAATAATTGCTAAGCAAACATCTACCAGAATAACTAATACACATTGCACCGTGTACAAACGCTTCCAACTCCACATCTTGTGGCAAAAAGTCGCGTATTTCTTTTATCTCGTTAATACTTAACTCACGCGCTAAAATTATGCGTTTTGCACCCGCATCAGCCCAAAACTTAGCCGAATACTTGTTGCTTGCACACGCTTGTGTAGATAAATGGATAGGTAGATTGGGTACGACTTGCTTTGCTAAACTCATTACCCCCGCATCAGATACAATCACCGCATCGGCACCGATTTTTTCGAGATATTGTAAATACTCAGCCAAGCCTTCAAAATCACTATTGTGTGCTTGAATATTTACAGTAATGTACGCTTTTTTGCCCAATTTGTGAGTATAATTAACATAAGTCGCGAGTTCATCATTATCAAAATTATCACTAAAAGCACGCAAGCCCCATTTTTTACCCGCAAAGTAGCACGCATCTGCCCCATAGTAAAGAGCAGTTTCCAATTTTTCTATGTCGCCCGCTGGCGCTAATAATTCAAATTTTTTCATAATTTTCTCCTTTACTTAAAACGCACTTCACTAATACCATCACCTATATGGTAGATATTAGTGTTCAGCGTTTCATTTGTGGTAATTTTTGTGATAAAATCACGCATTTTTGCCACTGTACGCTCAAATCTAGGTTCGCTTATCGGCTTGCCATCTAACACCATTCCGCGAAAAAGCACATTATCGGACACCCAAACTCCGTTTTTCTCTAATAATGGCAAAATCATATCTACCATATCAACATAAGTCCCTTTTGGCCCGTCCAAAAATATTAAATCAAATTTTCTACCCAAAAGAGTTGGCAAAGTTTTTAGGCAATCGCCTTCAATAATTTCTACACGCGAAATTAAGCCTAATTTTTCAAAATTCTCTTTTGCCAACTTAATATTTGGTTTACTTATTTCCAAACAACACAAATTTGCATTGCACTGCCTTAGCATACAAGCCCCCGAATAGCCTATCGCCATTCCAATTTCTAATATATTTTTGGGCTGTGTGTCCTTGCAAAGTTTTTCCAAATATTCACGGCTCTCACGCAACACAACAGGGATTTTCCTCGCGCGAGCGTAAACTTCCATTTCATCTAAATAATCCATTTTATACTTCCAAAATAATAGGAATAATCATAGGCTTACGGCGTGTGCGCTTGAAGAATAGATTTGTAAGCACTTTTTTAACTGTATTTTTGATTTCATTCCAATCTTGTTTGCCCTCTTGATTTTGGCTCATTGCATCAATAATTACTTGTCTTGCCTCGCGCAAAATATCGCTAATTTCGTTTGGATAAATAAATCCGCGTGGAATTAACTCAGGACCGCTAGCAAGTTTGCCAGTTGACTTGTTGATACCCAACACAACTACACAAATACCGTCCTCGGCAAGTTGCAATCTATCGCGCAAAACCGAATTGTCAAGGTCGCAAACAGTCTTGCCATCTACAATCTTTTCACCAGCCTCAACATCTGGAAGGGCTTTAATAGAATTTTGTGTTACTTCTACCACGCTACCTACATGAGGCACAATGATATTTTGAGGTTTCACACCCATTTTGATAGCAAATTGTTCGTGGTATTTTAAATGTTTTACCTCACCGTGCATAGGCATAAAGAATCTAGGGCGAATAAGTTTGTGTACAATCATAAATTCTGTTTGACAAGCGTGACCTGATGCGTGTACATCACTCAAATCATCATAAATTACCTTTGCGCCTTGCAAAATTAACTGATTGATTATGTTTGTAACTGATTTTTCATTACCTGGTACTGGTGAAGATGAGAAAATAACTGTATCATTTGTGCCGATACGAATGTTTGCCATTTCGCCATTTACCATTCTATCGAGGGCTGTATGCTCTTGACCTTGACTACCAGTAGCCAAAATTAAGATTTCATTATCTGCATACTTATCTACTCTATCGATATCAATAATTTGCTTGTGGTCAAATTTTATCTCGCCGATTTTCATAGCAAGTTCCATAGTATTTATCATACTACGCCCAGCAAAAGCAACTTTTCTGCCGAATTTTCTTGCCAAATCCATAATTTGTTGCACGCGGTGTACATTTGAAGCAAACGAAGTAATAATGATACGGTTTGTGCGTGATTCTTCCATAATTTCAGCCAAAGTTTCACCCACAACGCGTTCACTCATCGCCATACCTGGGCGCTCAATGTTTGTACTCTCGCACAGCATCAGCAACACGCCTTTTCTTCCTAACTCACCCATACGGCTAAGGTCAGTTGTATCGCCCGCAATCGGCGTAAAGTCGATTTTAAAGTCACCAGACACAAACACTAAGCCAACAGGAGTCGTAATAGCGAGTGCATACGCGCCTGCGATTGAGTGGTTTACATGGATAAACTCTACATTAAAACAACCAATATTTACCGCATTACCTGGGTTCATTGCGTAGCCTTTCATTTTGATTTTAGGAAATTCGCGCAACTTGTTTTCAATCAAAGCAATACTCAATTTACTAGCGTAAACTGGTGCTTTTACCTCATCAAGGAAGTATGGCAAACTGCCTATGTGGTCCTCGTGTGCGTGAGTAATGCAAATACCTTTTATCATATCTTTGTGCTTCTTTAACCAAGACATATCTGGTATGACCAAATCAACACCTGGCATATCTGGTTCAGCAAAACCTACACCACAGTCAATAACCAAAATTTCATCGCCATAGCGAAGTGCAGTAATGTTGTCACCAACTTTACCTACCCCACCAAAAAACATAACTTGTAGTCCTTTTCCTTTTGGACCAAAGTTACGCACGCGTGGCTCTTGAGTCTTGTTTTGTTTAAAATTGCGTGGGTGCGCAGTATTTGCTTGTTTTGCCACCTTTTCACCCTGCACATTGTTTTTAAAATGTTGCGCGCGTTCACGCTTTGTGAATGTACGCTTTTGAATTTTGTTTTCACTTGTTAGGGTATTTTCTTGCCCTACACTCTCGTTAATTTTTTCTGTTTCCAATTTTATCTCCTTTTAAAATTAAATAATATCCTTTAAATTATTAATATGTTCCCAATCTTCACGCTTTTTCGGTGAAATAATTTCATCTTCACCCGCGTAAAAACGAAGTCCATTAATATAGAAGAAGCATACTTGCCCCATTATATTACTAAATAATAGAGTCGCAGGAACTGTAAGCAACAATCCAACCGATGCAGTAAAGATACAAGCCGCAATATTTCCTGCTATGTAAAGCAATGTCAGTATTAATTGCCTACTGTAAATTACACTAAAATTTTTTGCCATTCCCACAAAACTTTCGCGCAACGCGCCCCAAACTGTGCTATTGCGCACAATCATACAAGGCGCCCACATACAAAACAAAGTTTGGCGAAGCGCTACCAAAAGCGATAGCACTAGTACAATTAAAAATGGTGTCAAGAAACTAAGTATTGCGATATCAAAAGTAAACAAATACAACATTGCTACAAATACAGCAAGTATCAACATATCCACAGGCCAAACGACCAACAATTTTGCCAACTGCAATTTCATAGATTTTTTGAGGTTTTTTATAAAACAACAAAAGAAACTAAATTTTGAGTTGCTAGACATATAGCCATACAAGCAATCAGCAATCGCAAGTTCGCTCAAATTTATCAAGAACGAACCACCTAGCGTAATAATTACCGCAAGAATTATCACCAACGGCAATACAGTAGCGATATTTTGAGCAATAATTTCAAACAATGAAATTGTTAGTTGTGATATAGCACCCAAAAGTTCATCAATTCTAAAATTCATAAAGGTTTGGCTAAAAATATCACCAACTTGCGCAAAAAAGCCCGCTTGCGACAATTCATCAATTAGCGGATAACAGCACGCAATACCTATTCCACATACAACAAGTATAGAGATAAGCATATATGGCAAAATTTTCCACACTAGCGTACCATTGCGCACAAATAATTTTGTAGAATCAGTCAATATCATAGATTACCTTCCTACTTAAAATTTCACGAACAAACGGCGTTTGTCGTAGCGTTTTATATCGTTAAACTCACAAAAAACAATCATTCCCAAGATACATTCGATAGGCAAGAAAATAAGTAGCCCCAAAATATTGCCAAGCCAAACAATTTTTAGCAAAGTGCAAATTGCGATAATCACAAACACAGTCACACACAACACTGCTTCAACAAGTAAAATTTGCCAAACATTGCGTGAAATTGCGTGTGTCGCATCTGAAAATGAAACATTTAGTGGCGAACCGTTTATCATCATACCTATACAAGTTTGAATAAATAATGTAAACGCACGCATAATCAAAAACATTCCCAAAATCAGCACGATATAATTAAATATTGCACTAAACACATTGCCTACCCCATTTTTTGCACACAAGAAATGTACAAAAAACATAAGTAGCATCATAACTAGATTGATAATGTAGGCAACAACTGCAAGAATTGCCACAACTTTTAACACACTCAGCACATTGCTGTTTAGGCTAAATCCGTTGACTACTGAGGGCTTGCCCGTTTTGAAGTGTCTTTCGATAAAGCCTAGGAATAGGCTCATTGACACAACCAACAAAACTAAACCTAGTATTATCCACAACACATCAAGCCAACCTATCCCATATACCGCGGTATAAAATTGTCCAAAATTCATCAAAGTGTAATTTGGATATTCCACCACAAATTGAAACAATGAAAAAGGCTTTAGGAGCGCACCTATAAAAATTGCAGGCGCGACACAAAAAATCACTACATAAATGAAATTTTTGCAATAATAATTTAAGATATCTTTTAGATAATTCATAATTTTACCCCATTTCCGCATAGATAAAACGCAAATTTACAAACCAAAACTAACAAAATCTGCCGACTTTTCTCCCACGGCTATTAGATTTTTATACATTAATATAATATAGATAGGGTCATAAAAACCCAAAATTAATCCTAACTTATTGATTTCATTATATCATATAATTTATATTAAATCAAGTGTTTAGTATAAATTCTACCAAAACAAAAAAGAGAGGCAAACTTGCCCCTCTCGAAAATTGTTAACAAAAAACTAATTGTTAGCATCAATTTTTGCGAAACCTTCTAGCACCTCTCTACGCACCTCATAAATAGGTTTTACATCATAATTTTTAGCAACATTATCAGCATTTTGACTATCTGTGCAATCGCTTTTAGTTTCGTTTTCTACTTTTTCTTGCTCAACAACAAAATTTTCTTGCTTTACTTGATTTTCTTGTTCCATTTGTTCCTCTTTTTCCATATTATTTATCAAATTTTGTGCAGGGTGCGTAATTATCCCTAACACAACAAACACACCCAGCACACTATTTACAATCGACATATAAATTTCTTCATTAATTACCAGCCCCAACGGCTTGCCTACTGCTTGCACAAGTAGCAAAACAGCACTCGCTAGCGACACCCAGAAACTGTAATTTTTGAGTCGATTTTTTAATTTTACGCTCATACTATTTCTCCGATTTTATTTTATAAACCTTACGGGTAGCAAAATCAATCGCAGTCTTGTACCAATCACCAATTTGAGCGTGAATTTCTGGGTCGTTTAAAATCTCAAACGCCTCGCGCTTGGTTAAATCTTGCATTTTTTCTAACAAATACATCATTTTTTCGTGTTGCTTATCTGCCGAAATTTTTGAATTAGCGCTCTCATTCATTTTTTCCCAATTTTTCAAAACCTTAGCGCGTTGCTCACTGATACGCTCGTTGTATTTCTCCGCATCTGATTGAGTTTTGAGATACTTTTCATTAAGTTCATCAACTTTCTTTTCCAACTCGCTAGCATATTTAATATCAAATTTATCAAGTGCCACTTGAAATTCATTTTCTACGATACTACGCTTCAATGAAATTTCCGCGAGTTTGCGATTTGCTTCATTCAGTGAGTTTTGCAATTCATAATCAATGCGGTCTTGCACACCTTGCTGACCATTAAAAGCAATACTGCTCGATTGAACACCGTTTGCAATATTTTGCGCTTGATTTGTTGCCAAACCTGATTGCAAATTTTGAGCATATTGATATTTTGAGTTTTCCAAATCTTGATTTACTTTTTCAGTTTGAAGTTTAATATTTTCAATATCAATATCGCGTTCACGATTAATTTTATCTATATTTGATTTTCGATAATCTTCTAACGCCCCACTTGCAACAACTTTCATCTCTCGCTCACTAGGCACATTTGAATTGATATAGTCCAGCCCCTCATAAATTTCATCAGGGTTAGGAGTTAAATATTTCCCCTCATATTCTTTGTCAATTTTTCGCAACCCCTCTCTTACCGCTTCAATATCATTTTCGGTAATTGTTTTAGGCGCATTGGTAGATTGTCCTTCCGTATTTTCATTTTGAACCTGTTTTTGTTCCTCTATTTCCAATGACATAACAGCCACCTCCATATCTTAAATATTTATTTTTCTTAATTAACTTAATACTTTCCATAACCTTAATCTTACTTGTATAAATTTTACAACACCCCCGTTTTGACACGGAATTTATAGTACTATGCTAGGTACTATGCATAGGTATTATGCATTGCATAGTACTGCATAGTACCTCAATTTTTCACAAAAGAAAATTCTCTCCCCACAATCAATAATGTCATTTTATGAAACACTGCTTGGTCTGCCGTACCCGTATAGGTATAAACACCTATATTAGAAGTTCCCGTTGAATTAGTAAAGTAGCCAGCCGTTCGAAGCGAATTGCTCCCTTTTATACTTTTACTTTCATAACCATTTCTAGCGCTATTAACATAAAGCGTAGAAGTAACTGACATTTTTGCGGAAGTAGTAACATCAGAAAACAAACATACCATTATGTACTCATTAGGTGGAAATGAAATTGCCCCTAAAAGACTATACTTTTCCGCAATAGAGTTTGAAGTAAAACCGTCATAGTCATATCTTTCAATTTTGACTTCATTTTCACCCAAACTTGTATCACTTGAATTGCTATTTTTACTTTCTAATACTTCCAATCTTTCAAGCAACAACTCAACTTTATCATCTAGTTCTTTTGCTAGTTTATAACCCTTTTTACCTTCATCTTCAAATATCATAGTTTTCTCCTAACACAATGCAATTTCTAACACTGGATTTGAAATTTCGCAAGTATCAGCAGTTGATTTTATAGTAATGCTAAATTTATTGGCAATTACATTTATCGGTATACGGACAGTGGTATCACTCCCCTTCCCTTTAAATGTATATTTCTTGCCATTCGCGTTAATTTCCAAAATAATATCAGTTTTTGTATCAATATACAAAGATTTTATTACTTTTTTGTAAGTAGGATAGCCCATATCGGTAAATGGAGAGTCCCAAATTTTTTGAGTAGCCACTCCATAAACCTTACCATCGTGCGTAACTTCACTAACGATATTACATTTTTCACCATTACTACATACTACCAATTTTGAATAATCACCCGTTTGAAATGCTGTCAATCTACTAATATCAACGCCACGCAAAATATTTAACTCACCAGTATTTACATCAAATTCTAGCAGTGTATTATTAATATAAGTCGTGCTTTCACAACCAATAGTCCTACTATCATCATAGTTTAATTTGCAAGCCACATAATATTTACCAGCCAAAAATGCACCTACCGCGTTAGAGTTATCCACATTTTCAAAATATTTATCTAACCCAAGTTGCAATTTTGTCATATCACCGCCATCAAAATAGTACAATCCATCTTTACACATCATCATTATGATTTTTCCGCACAAAACTGCAGTGTTGTGGTAAATTTTCCCCGTGGATAAGTACATATTTTTTACATTAAAATTACTTTGCAACCCCCAACCAGACACTCGCGTAATGCCAAAATCGCGTATTACATACAAGTAATTATTTGATTCAACCACCTTTTTAAGTGGCCCGCGCTCATCAGTAAGTTCAATATAACCGCCATCAAATTCGCTAACTTTCCACGAAGTTGGGTCTAGGTCATCACTAAACCACAACTGACTTTGGTCGCCACCAGTTGTCGCAAACAACCTCCCCGCGTGTAGAGCAACTGAAGTAATTGACGGCACATTATCAGTATATAAATGTCGCGTAGCCGTACTATAAACACCAATTATATTCGGCACACAACAAAGGAAACTATCTGTACCCTTTATCCTATAATTTACGCCCGCTGGTTCAACATTAAATGTTAACCCTGTATCTAAGTACAAATCTTCATAAGTAGATACACGCCAATAATACAATTTTTTATCATCGCAATAAATCATTAAATATGGTGAAAATCTTTTTCCAGCATTATCATAACGCCTAAAAAGCCACGCATTGATGATTTTTGTTACGCCTTCGGGTGTAGGTATTGACCTAGGCACTCCCACAAGGTCTGGCATTTCCAAAACTTTTAACCCCAATCCCTCTTTCAGCGCACCCGAACTATAACTATAATTAAATGTGTTTACGGCATAATTTAGAGGTAAGATATTTTCACTTACTTTTGTATTGATACCTTTCGAAAAGTCACTCAATTTTACCTTTAATAAAGATTTATTGTTATTTGGTAATTTTTCAGTGTAAAACACTAAATCCACCGCCTTTTTTTGACAGTTTTCATAGATTTTGGGCTATTTCGCATCAAAATTGCACGCTCAAACATTACTTCCCACGCATCAGCATCACTAAACATACCACTCATTAAATAATATCGACTAACCACCCCGATAGCAAAGAGCCTTTTTGAAACTTTATCTACCGCAATCTCGACTGAATCGGTAAAATTTGCAGAATATTGAGGCAAATATGTATAAATTACGCGTAATTTGCCATTTTTTGCTTCAAAATATGTAGGAAAAATAGAAAAATCAACATCATAACCGCGTTCATCTACTATTTTTAGAATATCTAAAACGGGTTTAGTTAGCGTGCTAAACTGCACTTTATCGTTAGAATTTGTGATAATTTCTTCATATTTTAACGGAAAATACATAGTTGCCAAACTTTGAGTAACATCATTTACACAAGTAAGTAGTAGATTTAACTTTTCCGCTTGTTGGTCAGTTGCTGTTTCCGTTCCGCCTAATTGAGTTGTATCTTTTAGTGCGGTATCGCCTAAATATTCAGCAACTAGTGCAAGCACTTCCTTTACAGTCATAATCTCTCCTTTTATACCCATTCAGTTGAATAACTATCTTTAAAATCACAGTCATCAACTTTATTTTTGGCATAATTAAACATTTCTCGCGCTTTCCAAGAAGCCTTGTCCAATACTTTATTTTTTTGGTCCAACTCCAATTTTTCATTGTGAGCAGTGATTTCTGCAATAATATTTTGCATATTTTCAATACGCGTTTTGCGCAATTTATTTATCACATTGAAATTTAAGCCATTGTCGCATACTATGCAAAAAGTATTTGTTTTTTGCGATTTATTGTGTATTTCATAACGATTTTTGGTGGTATTATACACTGCATAGTACCCTTTGTCTATTTTTTTAATGCGCTCTACAATATTAAAAGCGTCCGATTTGATTTTGATTAATGCCATATTTTACTCCTAGTTAGTAACAGTAAGTTTTAATACTCTGTTTGGTCTATCGCAAATTAAGTCGCAATATTTTACAAGTGTAGCGATATGCGTTGCATAATTTTCGCGTTGATGCAATACTTCACCTTTATTATTTGACAACCAAGTCCAGTCGCATAATTGATGCAAATGGAACACGCTTGAATCAAGCAAGTAAGCAGAATTTTCAGGACAGAAACGAGTTGCAACCACAGGCACACCATTAAATGTAATAGTTTTGCTCCCTCCTGCCAAATTCATAACATCAGTATTGTAAGAACTTGCTTTTAGTTTGTCTTGCAATTTCCTACGGAAACTAAAACTACTAGTAATGAAATCCACATTTCCGTCATAATTTAACCTAATATCATCTATTAGTTGCATAAATTTAGGCATAGTGAATTGTGCAGTAGTCAAACTTGTTGTACTACCTGTCATATAAGAAACAGTCGAACGGTCTATGCCATAAAGTGTTGTGATAGTAGAATCACAAATACCAGCAAGACCTATAAATTCCTTTCCTTTTGAATTTGTTAAATAAATAGAAATTTTCGTTTCATCTTCGTATTTTTCTGGAATTACAGTGCTTAATGTAATAACAGAATCTTTGTCATCAACATCGACAATTTCTACATTTTTCAATTCAGGCATAAGTGTACCTGTTGAATCATACACATCTACACGCATACCGATTGCACCAACCGAACCTTCTGCAAGTTTTAGACTAGCCTCACCTGGTGTAAAAGTGTCCGAAGTGCCAAGCAACCCTGTACCGTTGCTATACAACATTCTCCTAAAATTGAATTTACTTGATTCAATTAGATTTTCCATCTCTGCATTTAATAAATTTAAGAAAGCACCCGCCTCATCACGACTAGCGCGAATCGCCTTATCACTAATCTCAATAGTACCGTAAAGGTTTTTGAGTTTAGAAGTAAGAGTTGCGTAAGAATTTTCTTTTGCAGTTGGCAAAGCACCTATTTCAGTACCCGCGCCAATACCGCCGTTAATTCCAAGCGGAATCATTTTTTTAATCTCATTTCCTGCAACACTTTGAGTGGTTTGCTCAATTTTTGCAAAAAATGGGTCGACCGCGTTTTTTAGTTGGTCGGTTATTACTTCTAGATAAACATTTTTCAATGCATTATCCGCAGTTGACAATGAAATCATATTAATTTTTACCTCCCCATTATAAATTGTAAATTAATGCTTGCGCATTTGGTCTGTTACAAATTAAGTCAGCGTACTTAACCAAAGTAGCACTGTAAGTAGCATAACCTTCTTTTTGTTTCAAAATTGAGCCATCGTTGTGAGTCAACCATTCCCAGTCGCATAATTGATGCAAAGTAAACATATCAGTATTGAGTAACATAATGTTGCTAGTGGTTTCAAATCTATTTCTCAAAACTGGAATACCGCAGAATGATACGCTCGTAAAGCCACCTTTTAGGTTAGTGCTATCCAAGTTTTTAGCATATCCAGAAAGCATACCCATAATTGTGTACACAATGTCACCACCACACAAAATTACATTTGGTTGGTAGTTTGACTTCATTTCTACTTCATCAATTAATTTTTGGATAAAAGTTTCATTAAATGTGTCGCTGGTGTTTTTTGCGTATTTTATAGGCATCAAATTTTGATAATTTGCTCTATTTAAGCCATAAAGTGTAGTGCTACTACCAAAAATTGCGCCAAGACCAGTCAATTCTCTGTCTTTACTGCCCTGAATGTAAACTTTGTATTTTGAAATATTAGCAGTGGTAAAAGTAGATGAAACTGTACTCAAAGTTATCTTTTTGTTACTTCTATCCACTTTTACAACTTCCACACCAGACATATTTGCATCTAATAGGTCACTACTGTAAAAGTCAAGTAGCATACCCTCCATAAATACTGTTGCATTTGAAACGGTCATTGTTTTGTTTGTTGCATCAATCGCAGTGATTGAGCCACCCAAACTTCCTGTACCATCTCCATAAAACATACGACCCAAGTTAAATTTACTTGCTTGCAATAATCCGTCCATTTCAGCAGTCAACAAGTTTACAAACGCGCCCTCATCATTTTCTGATGCACGAATTGCTTTATCAGTTATCTCAATTTTACCATAAAGGTTTTTAAGAGAAGTCGTAAAACTTGCATACTTGCTTTCACGACTGGTTGGCAAAGCGCCGTCCTCATCACCAGCGCCTATACCTCCATTAATTCCATACGGAACAAGTTTAATAATGTTTCTACCATAAACATCAGCCGAACTTTGTTTAATCATATTAAAAATAGGGTCAACCTGAGTGTTCAACTGATTGCTCAATGCTTCCAAATACACGGTTTTTAGTGCATTTTGTGCATTACTTAATGTAATCATATTTTATCTCCTATTTAAAAAAATTTTTTGCCAGTTCTCTTGCCTCTGCCATATTTTGCACAGTTTTATGCACTTCGGCGCTATATTGTGCGCCCTCGGCTTTTGCAATAACTGACGGTGCAGACTTGTGAGTCTTAACTCTATTTAGGTAATCATTTACAATCAAATTGTATATTTTTTGATTATTTAAAGCACTTTTTGCAATAAAATCATCGTTTATATCTATTTTTTGCTCCTTTTTTTGCAAAATTTTGACCCAAGAGTTTAACAAAGGGGCTTCGCTACTTTGCACAGCCTTGTCTTTGACTAGCATTTCCGCTATCTCTTTTGAATGATTTTTTGCATCGGGAAATTCCTCAAAAAATTTATTTACCTTTTCGTTCCAGTCCGCACTTTCCCATATTTTGGTAACGCTTTTGGGGGCTTGCGCCTTGTCCAAATTTTCATCAGGGGTAATTTGTACCTTATCTGATGAGCCGTTTTCTTCAATTTTAGAGACAACCTCTCCTTCATTTACAGAAGAAATCTCTTGTCTAAAATCGTTTAAATCATCATTTTTTTGTGAATTTTCTTCATTTTGAGTGTTAATTGGGGTATTTTCGCTTGATTTTGCGCATAGTTCTGCCTTGTTTTCGGCGTTTTCAGGTTCAGCGTTAGTTTTTGAGATATTTTCATCGCTATTTTGCATATTTTTCTTCATTTTTGCCAATTCCATAGCATTTTTGGTAAAACAACTTCTCAAACTATCGTAGGCATCTTTAAGCGTTTTTACCGACTTGAATGTTCCTAAATCAGTACCATCATTTTTTAACTCCCCCTCAAAAGAAGGCAATTCAAAAGGTAATTTTTCTTCCATTTCCCTAACTCCTATTTTTCAATATTATTGTTACTTTCGGCAAGCAAAGTTAATTTTTTAAATTGCTTGTGCTTGCGAATATGTGCTAACATTTTGTCACGAATTTCAGGTTTTTCGCGTGAAATTTTATCAAATTCTCCACTTAACATAAAAGCAATGTGAGCATTGATATGCAAATCGTGGTCGTGAATTTCCATAACCTCAGGTTCTTTTCCGTCCAAAAATTCTATATTCTCACGCTTCGCTTTTTCAAGTTGTAGATTATTGTTATCAAGTGCATCTTCCCAAATACCAAATCCCAACAACTCCAAAATTTTTAGCCTCATCGCATTTGACAACTTGCCATTTTCATCGTGTAGTAACCCAGCATTTAGTAAATCAAAAATCATACTGCGCTTTTGAGCGACTGTTTCGCCGAGTTCTGTTTCCGTTTCAAACACTACATCATCAGTAGTAATCGCACGATTGTCCCAGTAAAATAATTTACTTGTTCCGTTTTCACCTACTAATTTACTCATTCTCTGCGCATTTACAAATTGCTTGTATAAACGCAAAATTTGAATACCTATTTCTTTAATTGCAAATTTTATGTACTCACCACTTGATGAAATTCTCATATCTTCTTGCTCCATTAAAATTTGCAACGCAACACCACTCATATTTGAAATTGCGCTTGCGTTTGAACCGAATAAATCACTTACGCCACTGATATTTAAAAATTCATTTAGCAATCTTTCTTCTTCATCTCTAAAATCAGAAGGCAAAGATGCGTTCGACATAAATTGAGGAGCGCGTGAACCTTGTCTATAAACCAAAATTTTCCCTGGGCTTAAACCTTCTTCTTCCAAATTATCAATATCGACAGAGCCGTCCTCAACGCTTACTATCCCCATACAAAGTCTATTCATAAATTCGTGTTTACGGTTTTTGATTGCGTTGTAGGCGCGTTGAACAGGAATAGAGCGTTCAACTATACTTGTACCCCAAAATAACGAAGGTTGTCCAACACTAATTTGTCGAATAAACGGAAAACCGCGTTCGCCATTTTGCAAATTTTTGTAAGGCAATTCCCCATCATAGAGCAATTTATCGCCAGCAATAATTACAAGCCTACCATCAGGGCGGTCTTTTGTCGGCATTTCGTAGCGTTCGATAACCATAGCGTGGTCGTGTTTTATCGTTTTTGTCATTTTTGCAGATTTGCTAGCATATCCCAGACCACCCGCTACTTGCGAATTTGATAAATTATATGTATCAATATCTTCACCTTTAACCGTTACGCCCCAGTGTTTTTTAATTGTTTCCACATGGTAGGCACGAGCGTGAATTAGACTGCGACAACTATCTAGTGACTCACACGAATTGCTATCAGGGTAAATTTCAAATGGTGAACATACGATAACATCGACATCACCCTCAAAAATCTTTTCACCCAAAGTCGTTAGCCCAACCACGGAGCCTGCACTATCGTTCCATACTACCTTGTAAAAACTCGTTCCACAAATTTCACTCCATTTGGTCGCTTGCGAAACCAATTCGCTAAGTTCAAGTTTTGAAGATACTGAATCTAAAATATCTTTACAAATATGTGCATTGCTTACATCATCTTCATCACCACTCGCAGGCAACACTGTCATAGTCGGACGGACTTTCGCCAATTTGGAAAGCCTTGTTTCCACCAACGGTGCTATATGATTGTAAACTTCTCGTTCTTGCCAAAAATACTGCTTGTCAAAATCATCAAGCGTATCATTTGAACCAATCCCACAATACTGATTGCCCATAACAAAATTGATATTTAATTGCCATTGAGCATCAAATGGTCGGCGCTCCTCTTGCCTTCGCTCAAAATCTTTTTTAATTTCACCGACCAGTTCTCTTTCTGCTAAATTTTTAGATTTTTGCGCATTTTTTTGCGTATTTTGCATAAATTTTCTCCTTTTTAAGCATTAAATTTACTTTTTACCGATTTAGGGACCAAGTTTTTCCCTAAATTTTCATAGAGGTCACGAGCGCATTTTTCACACAAGCAAACCGAATACTTGCTAAAATTTATCTTGTATTTAGGTGCGTTCGTACACCCAACATCGCCCGCGCATTTTACCTTTCGAGTTTGAATAGTTAGTTGCATACTACACCTCCTTTTTGATTTGTTGCAAGATTTCAGCGCGCATTTTTTGCAATTCTTCATCACTAAAATCGCGCAAATTATTCATATTCGTATCAAAACATCGTTCCAGCAAAGCGCGGGCAGCGTTTATATCAGGAGGAATATGTTTTTTTGTTACCTTTTTTTTGATTAATTTTAAATCTTCGCCCCCAGTACCCCCCGCATATTCCTCCACAACCTCATCGACCGTGTAGCCCATTGCTTTTTTCAATAAAGATTTTGCTAATTTTTCCGTTTCATTTTCGTTTTTCAACCTACCACCCCCTATTTAATAAATGCCTACGGTTTTTGGCAATTAATTTTTCTTTATGTTGCTGAATTAATGTAGGTTGTGGTTTTGCTTCCATATGCGCATCGGGGCGCGACATAATGTAATATCGCAACTCGTCCATTGCGTGGTCATCTTTTTTAATCGGGACATCTGCATTACCCCACCAATATCCCTTAATTTCGCGTATCATATTTACACAAGTAGAAAAAATAAACAATTTTGCTTCATTTTTTGCATTTTTTAGATAACTTTTGACTCTTGATATGCCAGAAAACAAATCTTTATTAACATTCGTATTCACATTGATGCCGTAATCATAAAATAATTCACTTACGCTTTTTGGAGAGGCAAGCGTTTTTTGATTTGCAGCGGAGTCAATCAACGCATTGATTTTTCCATTGAAACCAACAGGCCAATTCAACTGCTTGCACTTTTCCAAAATGCAGTGTGCGTGGTGCTCAATAGTTTTTTTAGCCTCATAATGCTCAGCAATTACATAAACATTTCCATCATAATCGACTGCATACCAGTGAGCACTTAACGGATTGTGAAGCCCTGGGTCAATACTGATATTGTCATACCAATCTTGCGGAACACTAAAAGGCTCGATAATATGCGTATTTACATCAAATTCACTATAAACTAGTCCGCCTTTTGCACAAAATTTACCATAACGCCTACTTTCCAATTCATCTGGGCTTAAAGTTTTTGTCAACGCTTCAATTTCCTTTTTTGCCAAAAATGGATTATCACCCCACTCCATTTCTTCACACCAAATTTCTTCATCGTTTGCTTCATTTAAGTAAATTTTGTCATATACCCAAGTTAAGCCTTTCAATGGAGTCATTGTGCCAAAAATTTCGCCTTGTTTATCCAAAACTCTCATTCGACACTCAGTATAAATATCAAACGGTGGTTCTTCATCAAACCATACCCAGTCAAGACTTGTTCCTTGAAATTTCTCTCTGCCTTGGTCGCAAGTCTTAAAGCCAATTTTGCTTGTCGTGCCAAAAATATTTTTAACCAAAATATAGTCAATCACGCCATTTTCTGCCGAGTCTTTTCTACCCGCAAGCATTACAATATCTGCAATCCAATCGGGATTTAAGTAATACAAAATTTTATTTTGCGCCACATCGCGCTGAACTTGCTGACTAAGGCTGACCACCCAGCCATCACGCGGTTTATTTTCTTTATATGGGTGAATACCTCGAGCGAGCCAAACCGCTTCTACAGCACCGCATTGAGATTTTCCACTACGGTTTCCACCGAAAACCCAGCGGTTACGCTTCTTGTTTTTATGAAATAAAAGTTGCTTTTTATGAACAATTTTACCCGTGTTATATTTGGACAAATGGTCGTTTTCTGCCCTACGCTTCAATTCTTTATCAATCAAAATTATTTTATTAATTAAGTCATCGGTATCCATCATCTCTCCAAATCAACTAAAATTTATATTTTTCGCTAATTTATGGTTTAAAATTCATAAAAAAACCAATAATTGCATATGGAAATTTCTTCCTAATTTGGTAAAATACTACAAGGAGTCGGTTATGCGTAAATATTTATACATTTTTAGTGTATTTTTATTCATTTTAAACTTTGTTTATTTTTGTAATATAATCCCCGCAACTGCTGATACGCCGACATATTTTAGAATAAATAATGACTCGGTATATCTATATCGCACACCTGTTGCGGACACTGAAAACAACAACGCTTATTTTAAATTACCTAACACATATTTTGTAAAATTTAATAGCACATTTGATGAAAATTTTTTAAATGTGACTTATAGAGATTTTACTGGTTATGTATTAAAAAGTGATGTGGTGGCAGTATATTCTATCCCTGAAATTCCATTTGAAACTAACAGAATTTTTAATATTCAAGGAGTAGCAAATTTGGTCATTCGCTCCGCCCCAAACACTCAAAGTGAATATCTAGGAACTATTCCATTCAATGCAACTGACATAACTTATTTCGGCGAAATCGAAGGTGAACAAGCAAATCTAGCGTTATCAAATACTTGGTATTTTTGTCGTTACAAAAGTTTTGAGCAAGGAATAATTACTGGCTATATTTACGCACCACTTACAACAGGTTTAACAGAATTTGTACCGAACACCGAAGAAGTGCTTACCGAGCCAACTCAAAATGCAAACTCAAATTCGGTACTAGCACCCGAACTAAAAACTGGGTCAAATTTAATATTAATTTTATGCCTAACAGTGCCTGCAATTTTACTTTTAATTTTGGTATTTAGACCAGAAAAACGCAAAAAGAAGCGTGAAGCAACTCGTGCTATTGCAAACTTAAATCGCTTATCCTTACCAGACAAAAATGATAAAAATACATTCGATTTTTAAATTTTTGCGTATTATTGCCTTAAATCTAGGTACTATGCAATGTACTATGCAGTATTTTTTAGATACTATGCACGCCCATAAACAGCACTCACCAAACGGTCTAGCCTACTCATTTTTGGTATTATGATAGGTCTTAGACCTTTTTCTATTCCGTGCATTTTTACCAAATAAGAATTGTAAATTCCAACTATCCAGCCCTCATTTTCTAGCATTGTTTCTATGTCTTTATATGTGTAACCAAGATTGAAAATTTGCTCCATAATCCCCTGCAAAGCCTTATTTATGTATCTATGAATCGTACGGCGATTTGTATGCATTTCCTCAGCCAAAGTTTGCGCATCAATTTTATCTATATAATATTTAACCAACAATGTGGCATCATCTTGATTTGTATTTTTTATACTTTCTTCAATCAACAATTTAACTGAAAGCAATCTCTTTTTTCGTTGAATTAAATCAATAACTGCTTCCATATCTTCGATAGTATTTGACTCACCTTGATATAGGTTTCCACTAAAACTAGACTTTTCCACCACAAGGCGGTCAATACTTTTTATTATCCTCCCTAGATATTTGTACGACTCAAATAAAGTCTTTGCCCATAAAAGATTTTTCATTTTTTTACCTCCCAATCGCTTCGACAAAATTTGACAAATTTCGCCAATTTTTGCCCTTACGAAAACTACTATATATTACGATTGTTCGATTTGTCAATATGTTGTGACAGGTTTTTTGAATATTTTTGAAAATTTTTGTAAATTATTCAAAAATCATTCCTTTTTGTTATTATCGAACTTATGTTCTAGTATAATTATAAATTCTTGACACCTAGCGTACATATTTACAAATTAATAAAAAATTCTTTTATTTTGTTGCTGAATTTTGTATAAATATGCTATAATATTAGTTGATAAGGAAAAATTAAGGAGAAAAATATGCGTATGAAAAAATTTATATTTACATTTGCGTTAGTTTTTTGCGTTTGCTGTTGCGCACTATTTATGGACCAAACAGCATTTGCAGATAGTTTTTCATACACAAATAATAAAATAGAACTTCAAATTGAAAATCAGCCCCCTATCTCGATAAATGACATTGCTTATTTTGATAATCAATTTTTTATAACCGATGCAAGCAGTAATCAAATTTTTAAACACACAAACAACACAACTACTTCAATATATCAAAACGAAAATTTTACACCTAGTGAAATTTGTGCAAATAAAGACTTCATCGCTTTTATTACTACAACAGACTACGGAGTTTATATTTTAAAAAATGCCTCAACGACCGCACAAAAAATTGATGTTTACAAAAAAAATGAAACTACTGAGTTGTTCCCCCGTATTGTTCGCATTGGTTGCAGTGCTACTGGTGAGATTTTTACGATTAGCGAAAATTTTATCGCAAAGATTAACGGCGAAACGCTAGAATACTTTTGCCCACTAAATTTTGAGGGGACTGACCTTGCTTTTACAAATGGCGGTTTTTATATCAATGAAGATGCAACAAGCATTTATTTTAGCATTGAAAATAATGTTTACACACTAGACACAACCACAAAAACTATTGCTCTAGCCGATTTCAATATCCCTAGTGAAACCGCAAATATTAGCGAATTAGCCATTGATAATATCGGCAATCTTTTCGCTTTTGCGAATAGTTCTATCGTTAAATGCAGTACGGAAAGCAATCAAACACTAAATTTTAATGAAAGTTTTACAGGAATGTCACTTGATTTTGTCAATGGTAAAATATTTGTTTTTGATGCAAACAACCTTTATGAAAGTACCGTAAACGAGCCCAATTTTATCACTACTTATAACAATCAGTCTGCCCCTATTGAACTACAAAATATTGAGCCTAGCGTAACTGGGGCTACAATTTTGGAAGTTATCACCGATACTCATTTGTATTCGTTCCGCAGTTTATATACCGCTATTGCAGATTATAGAGCGGGCAAAAAACTGATTTTGCTCGATGATAATGATAGCAAATTTTATTATGTTTATGATAGCAATACTGGACAAAACGCTGGCTACCTTTTGGGCTACATATTAAAGGAAACTTGCACGCAAGCCAGTGCATTTTCACCTGAATTTACACAAGCAAAAGTAATTGTAGCAAAATCAAAAATATACACATTGCCAACAAGCGTAAAAATTAACGCTAACACTTTTGCGCCTATCGTATCGAAAGTTGCGCGCGGTGAAATTTTGACACTTGCCGACTCGCCCGCACTTCCTATTGATAGCAACGGTACTGAATTTTTAGCGGTCAAATTTACTCAAAATGAAATCGAATATATCGGCTATATTGACAGCAGAACGGTCATAAATTTAGCACTAGATAACGCAATAGACAATATTACTGTTAGCAACGCTAGTACGCGTGCAGATGTGGTCGTGTACAGTGATATTTCGTTGGAAAATGAAATTGAAACTATCAAAAAAGGCACTAATATCACTGTTTTAGAAAGCAAAAATGGGGTTTGCAAAATTGAATACTTAGATAATGGTACGATTAAAACTGGCTACATTCACCAAAGTTTTGTGAATGACGGTAGCCTAACTCTTACGCAAATAATTGGCATTTGTTTGATGATTGTGTCACTTATAATTGCGGTAATAATTGCCATTTGCTTGTGTAAAAATCGCAAAAAGAACAACAACAAACCTATTGAATAGATTTTAAATAGTTGCAAAAATTTGATATAAATTGACTTGTGTTAACTAAATTTATTGATAGATTTTTATATTAAAAAAATTATAAAAAAAGAGCATATTGACTTCGATTTTCAATATACTCTTTTCTTTTTATTGTTGCTAATTAATTAAACAATGCAAAATTTTGCAACTTTTTTGGTTTTGTATGATTTTTACACTATTATTTTTGACTTACTGCCCCATTTCGCGCTCTTCACTTGCGGTTGTGGCGGTAGGTTGTTCTGTATAGGTTTGCGTGATATTGTTATTTATATTTGTGAAAGTGTAAGCCCCGTTCTCTTGTTGTTCTTGTGGTTGCTCGTTTTGAGGAACCTCAACTTTTTGTGGCAATCCAGTAATTGCGGTTATACCGTTATCATCTTTTAAAACTGGATGCTTTGCCTCAAATTCCTCTACTGTGCCTATAAATACACCATTATTTTCATCTTGATTATCATTACCCCACTCCCCAGACTCCCCCAAAGACTGTTTAGGCTGTGGATTATTATTTTCATCAACTTGTGGAGTTTGAGGTTCTACATTTTCAACCTCATTTTCACGCTCAGTTACATTAGTTGGAGTACTTGTTTCATTTGTAGGAGTTTCGCCCACTGGTTGTTCCTTGGTATTAATTTGTTCATCTTCTGCACTAGGTTGCACAGGAGTTTCAGGTTGCATTTCTTCACCTTGTTGGTTTTGTTGAGCAAGTTCTTCTGCTTCATATTGCCCTTCTCTAATCGTTTCATCAACCATATTGAAATGGGCGTTAAGGCTTTTACCCAAATTCCTATCCTCTGCTTCCTTTTGCGCAAGTTCTTCGGCTTTCTTTTGAGCAAGTTCTTTCGCTTGCTTAATTCGATTGAAATCAGCGGTAAATTGCTTTATCTCCAAAACATTGATTTCCAGTGGTTCGTGGTTTGCTCCAAAATGAATTTTTATTGAGTCCTCTTTGCCTCTATTGAAAGTATTTAGACTTGCCAAAGACACTTTTTCTGGCTCAATTTCAATTCCTCTTTTGTGTAGATAAGCCACAAAAGCCTCAGGGGTTACTTGCACTTGCGCAACTAAATCATTTTCTTTTTGATTTTTCCATGCTTCGTATTGAGCGTTATCAAGCACGGTAAACTTGCCTTTTTCTACCTCAATATGATGCCTACCATTATATTGAATATGGCGCAAACCATCAATAGTTGTATCCATACCCTCAAAATATTTACCACGCAAAGGCTTGTTTAATCCATCAATGTAAATTTTACTGTGCCAGTTTCTCCAACGAGCGCCAATTTTCATCTTGCCGTCTTTTTTGTAATCATAATTTGGAGAGCCAAACGGGTTGCCATTGATTTGGCGAACAGAATCACCAATTTCCAACTTCTTAATTTTTTTACAGCAACCAAACGCACCCGCGCCAATCACTTCAAGATTTTTAGGCAAACCAAATTTGCCACGCCCGCCGAATATTGCTTTATTTTGGTCAACCAAGCGTTTGCACCCGTCAAACGCGTTGTCACCGATTACACGAATATTGCTATTTTCGCTAAAATTTAAGTGTCGCAAGTGACTACAATCAGCAAAAGCGCCATTTTCGATAAACATAAGATTATCTAACGCTGGAATTTCGCGAAGGTTTGTATTTGCGAAAGCATTTTCACGAATTGCGGTAAGTTTTTGCATATTTTTGAAATTATCAAACAAGCGCAATTTTGTACATTCTGCGAACGCGCCCTCTGGAATTTCAGTCAAATTTTCAGACAAGCGCAAAGTCCTCAAATGTCTTGCACCGTTTGCAAAATCTTTGCCTATGCGCGCTACATTGTTGCCCATTCTTAATTGAAATAAAAATCTTTTTTCTTCGTTAGTTAAAGTTGCATCGTAATTTTCAATTTTGTCACCGATTTGCAAGGTATTTAACTCGCCTAGCACCCAAGTACCCATACTCCCCATAAAGCCTAGACCTTGCATAATTTGATTTCTTAATTTTAATTGACTATTTAATTCTGGTTCTTTTGGCATACTCCCACTTCCTATGTTTTTATAGTTATATTGTACCAAAATATCAAAAAAATGTCACTTGAATTTAAGTTAAAAACAAAAAAGCCACCAAAAATTTACTTTTTAACGGCTTTTTATTAAAAAATAGTTAGTTTGTAGCGGTTTCTGCTATTGAATTAATTTCTTGCTCTTTTAAAATATATTGCAAATTATCTTGTTCGGAAACCTTGCTAACTGACACTTCATACGCAACACGCTCCTCTATATTGTCATCATCAATACGCTTTTGATAAACGCGACTTTGTATTCTACCTGTTAGATAAACCTTGTCGCCCACGCTCATACCACTCACGAAACGCGCATTTCTACCCCACGCAATGCAAGGCAAATAATCTGATTTGTTGTAGGCACGATTTACCGCAATCAACACATCACAAATTTCGCGCTTAAATGGCGTCGTCCTATATATAGGGTCTTTACATACATAGCCCGCAAGTTCTATGATATTGCAGTTGAAATTTGGTTTTGGCTCTAACAACTCGCGCACAAACACGGTAAGCATCAACTTACTTTTGCCATCTACAAATTTGTTGTAACTGCGAAATTGCCCGTTTACTGCCAAAGTATTACCTAAGTGTAAATCATAATCCTTGAAAAGCCTTTCCGAAATAGTGATAGGAATTATATCAAATTGCTCCGATAATCTGCTCACTTGTAAATTAATATCATAAAATCCTTCACCATATACTTCGTGGCTAAACACTGGCTCGCTGGCAATTTTTCCGCATAAATACACGCGGTTGTTGTTAAATTCAAAACTCATAATTATCTCCTGTTTCTTGTTAATTTATTTTGCCTAAAATTAGTTATTTAGGTGCTGTACGCCTGCGCGGTCAATGGTGTAATTTTCTTTGTACACCAAATCACCTACGCAACCTACCGTGTACCCTTTTAGTTTTAACCTATCAAGCACAATCGGCAAAGCATCTAATATATGGTCCGAATTATTGTGGCAAAGGATAATCGAACCGTCATTTACGCGCGTGAGTATTCTATTTGATATTTCACTACCGCTGATACCTTTCCAGTCAAGCGAATCAACATTCCATTGAATGGTTTGCAAATTCATACTTTCTGCAACTTCAAGTAATTGATTGTTGTAAGCACCAAATGGCGGACGGAATAATTTTATATCTACATCGACTGCGTTTTTAATCTTTGCGATAGATTGCTCCAATTCCAAACTAACTTGCTCGCGACTGAGTTTTGTCATATCAGGGTGAGTGTTGCTATGAGTGCCTATTTCAAAGCCCTTATCGTGAATTTCTTTAACAATGTCCGCATATTTTTCCGCCCAAAACCCTACCAAAAAGAAGGTCGCATTTGCGTTGTACTCGCTCAAAATTTTCATAATATCACGAGTTTTGTCCGCTCCCCACGCTGCATCAAAACTGATAGCAACACGCTTTTCCGTTGTATCTACATTGTATACAGGGATTTTACGCAAGTTATCTCCAAAAAATACGGCAGACATAGCATTTTCACCCAAAGGCATTGCAAGTATTCCACAAAGCACCATTACAAGCAACAATGACCATAGCACCGTTCGTTTTATCACAAGAAATCTCATAAAACCTCACATAAATATTTTAGCAAAAATATACGCAAAACCGCTCTTAAAAATATGTCGAAATTTAGTCGATACTATCTTTAAAGTTAAAGTCTTGTCGAAATTTTTACCGCTTTGCTTAATGTATATGAGTTTAATTCCAAATTTAACACAAAAACTAAAATTTACTGTTTTTAAAAAACGAAAAAAGACTGCATATATGCAATCTTTTTCAAATTTTTGTTTATAAACTATGCGCAAAAGTCTAAAATTTGCTATTTTTCATTTTTAAACCCTTGTCTAATACCTGTTATGCCTTTTAGAGGCTCACCCTTCTTTTCACGAGGAATAATTTTTATTTTTTCGCTACTTATGGCTTGTGTTTCTTCGGTTGTGATAAATACCACTTCGGCAGGAGTTGTGATGCAAGTAGCAAAGGTAATTTTATCCTCTTTGCTAAGCAAAATCAATCTTACACCCTTTCTATATCTAGGTAACTTATCAATTTGTGCTAAAATTACGCGTTTTGTTAAACCATTTTCGGTAGCAACGACAATCTCGCCCTCATCGGCAGAAAGCCCCGCATAAACTACATAGTCACCCTCATACAGGCTGACACCTTTTACACCACCAGATACCCTACCTTGAATAGGTATATCGTCTTTTGTAGCAAAGAGTACTTGACCATATGCGGTCGCATAAATCATATCGTGGCCATCTACATCAAATTCAATGTTGATGACTTTGTCATCATCTTTGACTTTAACCGCTTGTATATAACTCTTTACCGTGTTGTACTCACTAAATGCGGTTTTCTTGACCATACCTTGTTTTGTAAAGAACAACAAGTTGCGCTCCTCGTTTTCCGCAAATTCAGCAGGTATAAGAGTTACAATTTGCTCATCCATTGCAAATTCCATAAATAGGTCGCGCGGACTCGTTCCTTTATCACGGTACTTGCAAGGTTTTAAATCTGTCATATTAAATCTAATGCAATAACCCGCACTCGTGAAAGCCAAAATTTCTGCATCAGACTTAGTTTTGAGAATTTGCGTATGCACTTGATTGAGAGAACCGCCTGTCTTAAAGTCTTTTTGTGCATTTGCATAAGTCTTTGCGTCCATTGCTTTTAGGTCACCTTGCGCCGTTAAACCTAATACCATAGGCACAGCGACATCAACTTGTACTGTTTCAATTTCCACCCGTTCTTGCGCGCCCAAAATTTGAGTACGGCGTGGATTTTTGTACTTGCGCTTGATTTCCAAAATCTCATCTTTGACCGTTTGATACTGCAAAGCGGTACTTTTGATAATCGCTGTTAGTTTGTCTATCAAAATTTTCAATTCTTTCAATTCATCAGTAATTTTGTTTACTTCCAAACTAGTAAGTCTAGCAAGTCGCATATCCAAAATCGCTTGCGCTTGTCTTTCTGAAAGGATAAATCTATCTTTCAATTTCATTTTTGCATCAGCGGTAGAAACTGCTTTTTTGATAATTTTTACCACTTCATCAATATTTTTGATAGCAATTAACAAGCCCTCTAAAATGTGGCTACGCTCTTTTGCTACTTCCAAATCATACTTGCTACGGCGCAAAATAATCTCGCGTTGGTACTCAACATAGTATTGAATAATCTCCATAAGGCTGAGTGTCTTTGGCTTTGCGCCAGCGATTGCAACCATATTGATAGCAAAACTACAACGCATATCGGTACTTTTCATCAAACTATCGACAATCGCTTGTACATTGCCCTCTTTTTTGATTGAAATTACCGCACGCATACCATTTCGGTCGCTTTCATCGCGCACTTCTGCAATATTTGAAAGTATGCCCTCTTTTTCCTCACTAAGTTCTACGATATTTTGCAATAATTTTGCTTTGTTAACTTGATAAGGCAATTCAGTAATAACGATATTCTTCTTTTCGTTTTTTCCTTCTTCAATGTGATATTTTGCAATCATCATTATTTTGCCTTTACCAGTTTCGTATGCTTTTTGCAACTCATCGGTTGTCATCAACGCACCCGTAGGAAAGTCGGGACCTTTGATTATTTTCATCATTTGCTTTAAAGTAATCTTTGGGTTGTCGATATACGCAACAACGCCATCAATTACCTCTGCTAGGTTGTGTGGTGGTATGTTTGTTGCCAAACCAACTGCAATACCGCTCGCACCATTAACAAGCAAGTTTGGAAATCTACCTGGGAGCATATCTGGCTCTTTTAGAGAGTCATCAAAATTTAGGCTCCAATGCACTGTATCTTTGTCCAAATCGCGTAAAAGTTCGAGAGCGAGTGGTGCAAGTCTAGCCTCTGTATAACGCATCGCTGCTGCACTATCACCATCATTACTACCAAAGTTTCCGTGACCCTCTACCAAAATTTCGCGCATATTGTATGGTTGAGCCATACGCACCATTGCATCATACACGGAAGTATCACCATGAGGGTGATATTTACCTAAACATTCACCTACGATACGCGCAGATTTTTTGAAAGGCTTGTCTGGGTCAAGTCCCATATCTTTCATTGCATACAAAATTCTACGCTGAACAGGTTTTAAACCGTCCTCTACACGAGGCAACGCACGGTCAAGAATTACAAATTCACTATACGGCATCATACTATTGTGTAGTACCGCATCCATACCGCACTCAATAATTCCACCAGCAACTGCTTCATCAATAGCACCCGTGCTAGCCGTATTTTTTTCTTTTTCTTTCATTATTTTACTCCTAGTTTACTGGCTTAAAATTATCTTCTTTGTTAAAGTTTGCGTGTTGTGTGATATATGCCTTGCGCGCTTCAATATTATCACCCATAAGTGTAGTAATCATTAATTCCGCATTTGCAATATCTTCCAAAGTTACACGCATTAGAGAACGAGTTTGCGGGTTCATCGTTGTGTCCCAAAGTTGTTCTGGGTTCATTTCACCCAAACCTTTGTATCGTTGCATAGTGTAACCCTTACCTATTCTCTCCACAGCCTCAGGTAATTCCGCATCAGAATACACATATTCCACATGGTCGCGCTTTGCAATTTTATATAAAGGTGGCAAACCGATATACACATGACCGTTCAGCACTAATTCTTTCATATACCTAAAAAAGAATGTAAGCAAAATTGCTCGTATGTGTGCACCATCTTGGTCGGCATCACTAAGAATGATAACTTTGTGATATTTTAGATTTGATAAATTAAAATCTTCGCCGATACCCGTACCTAATGCGCTAATTATAGTACGAATTTCCTCGTTTGCAAGTACTTGCGCTAAGCGTTTTTTCTCCGCGTTAAGTGGCTTACCTCTAAGTGGCAAAATCGCTTGAAAACTACGGTCGCGGGCTTGCTTTGCACTACCTCCCGCACTATCGCCCTCAACGATAAACAATTCGTTTATCTCGGCTTTTCTGCCCGTACAACTACTTAGTTTACCTACAAGATTGCTATTTTCAATACTGTTTTTCGCACGCGTAATTTCCTTTGCCTTTCTTGCAGCCTCGCGCACTTTGGCGGCAGATTTACCTTTGTTGATTGCAAGTTCTAGCACATTTTTGTGTGCGTTTTGGTCAAAATATTCCATTAGTTTTGTATAAGCAAGATTGTCAACCTCAGGCTTAATTTCAGTATTGCCTAGTTTAGTCTTGGTTTGCCCCTCAAACTGCACATTGCGCATTTTGACAGAAAGTACAATCGTTAAGCCCTCGCGGTAATCTTCACCGATTAGAGGTGGCTCTTTATCTTTGATGAGATTGTATCTTTTACCCAAATCATTAAATGCACGCGTAATGGCATTTTTTAGTCCGTTTTCGTGAGTACCACCCTCGCTAGTAGGAATATTGTTTACATAACTAAATGTATTTTCCGTGTAACTATTTGTGTACTGCATAGCACAAGCAATTTGACACAAATCACTCTTTGCCTCAAAATAAATAGGCTCTTGATGTTCGACCGTTTTATTTTCATTAAGGTATTTCACGAAATCGCGCAAGCCACCCTCGTAGTGGTACACTTGTGTAAGCGGTTCGCCATTAGTGAGTTTCCTTTCATCAATCAAGATAATCTTGATACCTTTATTTAAGAAAGCAATTTCGCGCAAACGCTTTGATACAACTTCAAAGTCAAAATTGATATCTTCAAAAACTCTGTCATCTGGCAAAAATCTAACCAAAGTACCAGTCCTATCCGTTTTACCAACTTTTTTCAATGGGGCTACTGGAATACCACTCTTTATTTTAGAGCCACTGCCTGTACTCTCAAATTGCATTTCATATTCATACCCTTCACGGAATACCGATACAGTTAGCCACCTAGAAAGCGCATTTGCAACAGATGCACCTACACCGTGCAAACCTCCCGAAAAGCCATAGTTATCATTATTAAATTTACCACCAGCGTGCAACTGTGTGAACACTACCTCAACACCGCTTACTTTCATTTGCGGGTGAATATCTACTGGAATACCGCGCCCGTTGTCCTCTACTTGCGCGCTACCGTCCTCTTCTAAGGTCACCGTAATTGTATCGCCGTGTCCATTCGCCAACTCATCAACTGAGTTATCTACAATCTCCCACAAAAGGTGGTGCAAGCCCTTTGTGCCTGTCGTACCAATGTACATACCTGGCCTCATTCTTACCGCATCAAGCCCTTCTAGCACGACTATATCTTTTGATTCATAAGTTTTAGACAAAATCATTCTCCTCTTGCGTTTATATTTAATATTGTAACACAAAACGAAAAAAATAAAAAATTATTTTGCGCATAATTTTGCAAATTTTTTAATTTTTTTGCATATTTTGGCTTGTTTTGAGCCCTTTTTGGGAGAAACGCAAATAAAATATGCAAATTTTTAGAAATTTTGTTTTAGATTGTCTATGGCAAAAATCTTAATTTTTTAGACAAATTTTTGCAGATTTTCCTAATATTTTTGAGAAGATTACATATAATACACGCAAGGAGAATTTTATGAAAACTATTGTGTTGACTGGCGGTGGCACTATGGGACATATCACCCCAAATCTAGCGCTTTTGCCTAAACTAAAAAATCATTTTGAGCGTATTATATATATAGGAAGTGAAAACGGAATTGAACGCGAAGTATTAGCAAATTACCCCGAAGTTACCTATTACCCTATCACCACCGTAAAACTTGTGCGTAGCCTCAGTCCTAAAAATTTTCTCATTCCTTTCAAACTTGCAAAGGGCAAACGCGAAGCAAAAAAAATATTAGCCGAAATTCAACCTGATGTGATTTTTTCAAAGGGTGGCTTCGTGTCCGTACCTGTCGCCCTTGCTGGCGCAAAATTAGATATACCATTGATTTTGCACGAAAGCGATTTTTCGCTAGGGCTAGCAAACAAAATCACAAAACGCAAGGCAAAAGTTGTGCTAACTACATTTAAAGATACGGCTGAAAAAATAAATAATGGGCTTTTTGTAGGCCCTCCCCTTGCCAAAACAGAAATTACACAAGCAGAAAAAACACGCATAAAAAATATGTACAATCTTAATTCAAGCAAGCCTATTTGTTTAATCGTTGGTGGCAGTTTGGGTGCAAGTAGCATAAATAAAACCGTGATTGAAGCGCTAGATGCATTGCTCAAAAATTATCAAATTTTACACATTACTGGTAAAAACAAATCTACCGAAATTAAGCGCGCAGGTTACACACAAATTGAATTTAGCAATATGATGCCAGCAATAATGGAAATCAGCGATATTGCAATCACGCGCGGTGGCTCAAATATTATTTTTGAACTACTTTCGCACAATGTACCTATGCTGATTATCCCTCTACAAAAAGGCAGTCGGGGTGACCAAATTCTAAACGCAAACTACTTTGAAAAAAAAGGTTACGCTCTCACACTTTCCGAAGATAATCTCAACGCTCAAAATTTGATTAATAGCATCAAGCAACTGCAAACGCGTGCAAATTTAATGCGCGCAAATTCAAAATATGCCCTACCAAAAGACAGTTTAGATAAAATTTACAGCACTATCTTAAAATATAGCAAATAGCCTTTTTTAGCCACAAACTATGCGCAAAACTACTTGCATACCACATTGCATAGTACCTAAAATTTAATTTTAGTTGGGCAATCTAACTAATTTTACCAAACAAAAAAAAGTTGCTTTTAATTAGCAACTTTATATTTTAAGTAAAATTTCTTTGTCTGTTTTAAATTGAGTATATGTTACCCCGCAAATATCCAGCATTTTCTTTGATGCAATCACGGACTCGGTGTGCGCATATTTATCACAAAGGTAAACGATATGCTTTATGCCAGACTGAATAATCAATTTTGTACACTCGTTGCACGGGAACAAATCGACATAAATTGTCGCACCTTGCAACTCTTTTCTATTGCCTCGATAGTTTAAAATCGCATTCATTTCCGCGTGGCACACATAAAAATATTTGGTTTCAAGTGCATCGCCCTCGCGTTTCCAAGGAAAATCTTTATCGTTAAACCCGTTTGGCGCGCCATTGTAACCGATAGACAAAATTCGCTTATCATCAGCCACAATACAAGCCCCCACTTGCGTAGAAGGGTCTTTGCTTCGTTTTGCAGAGAGTTTGGCAACCGCCATAAAGTACTCGTCCCAACTCAAATAATCTTTTCTTTGTTCCATATTATTATGATAGCAAATTCGCAAACAAAAGTCAAATAAATTAGCGCAATATACTCTCTTAATCTTGCAAGTTACCCACCACTTTCATTTCCCTACTCCACCTATTGAGTGATATAAAAAATGTTTTTTAATTTAATAAATTTATGTATAATTATAAATTAAAAATTTTTTATAATTTTTCGAACATTTGTTTGACAAATATATTTTTATATGCTAAAATAAGTACACAAAAATAAAGAGGTAACAAGAATGCAACTATATATAATGATGGCAATTTTATTGAAACTAATTCAAAATGAAAAGGTAACCGCTCCCCAACTTGCGCAAGATTTTGAGGTAAGCACGCGCTCAGTTTACCGTTATATTGATAGTTTAAGTGCGTGCGGAGTGCCAGTTTGCACAATGGCAGGTAGAAATGGTGGTATTGCTCTTTCCTCTCAATTTAATTTAAGCAATATGTTTTTTACGCAAAATGAACTAGAAACCCTTAAACAATTAATTACACCTAACAGTCCTGAAAATTTAGCCATTTTGCAAAAATTAAATTACATTATTACGCATAATTATACACAAAATGTATAAATATTATTTTTCAATTATTTTGTCTATTTTTGATAAATCTTTCAAGACATTTGAGTTGTATTCGTAATTTAAGGTTTGTTTTTCCAAAAATTGATTAATAGCATTTTCAATATTTAATGATAACAATTTTGAAAAACTAATCCCCTCACTCCGCCACAAATAAAAGGCAAAACTACCTGGTATCGTGTTAATTTCATTGAGATAAATTTGTTCGTTTGCTAAAAAGAAATCCATTCGCACAACGCCTTGCAAATCCAGTGTTTGATATGCTAGCGTTGCTAGATATTTAATTTTTTCTGCAAGTTTAGGCTCTAAGTCTGCTGGGACTTTGCGAGTTAAATCTTTTTGATACTTTTCCTCAAAACCATAAAATTTAGGGCAAAATACTTCTTCAATGGCAGAAACTTTTATTTCTTTGCCCATACGGAAAAGTGAAATATTTAATTCTCTAAACTCACTCAAACATTCCTCAACTATGACCTTATTATCAAAATTTTGCGCATACTTAATCGCTGAATTTAGGTCTTTTTTGCTTTTTGCTAGTGTAATACCTATACTACTTCCACCTCGCGCAGGCTTCACAATTAATGGAAAATCAAGTTCATTTTTTGCAATTTCGGTCTTTAAATTATTCAAATCCGTCCCGTAAGCAAATTTTGGCGTATCCACACCTATACTTTCCAAAATCAACTTGGTAACCACTTTATCCATACATACACTACTCCCCATCACACCAGCGCTTGTAGTAGGAATATCACTAAGGTTAAATACAGCCTCTACCGCCCCGCCTTCGTATATGCCACCGTGCAACGCAAGTACCGCGCAATCAATCTTTGTTTTATGTATAGAAAAAGCAGTTTTTACGCACAGTTCTGGGCTATTCGGCAACAAAAAACATTTTTTTGCCTTGAAACCAGCCGTAAAACTTTCTGCATTTTTTAGGCTTTCACCTGTCCACCACTCACCTTTTTTATCAATAAAAATAGGCAAAATGTTGTACTTTGCGCTTAAATTTTTGATTACCCCCAGCCCCGTAATTATGGATATATCGTGTTCCACCGTTTTACCACCAAACACTACCGCTATATTTTGCATATACACCTCAATTAATAATTTTTAAAGTATATATGAAATTCCCCCTCAACTTGTGCAAATTTTATACACTATTATAATGACAATTTTCAAAAATAAAAAACACATAATATTAATGTGCTTTTTAAATTTGAATACACTTTCTATAATCAATTATATATAATTATCGGGCAAATCGTTTTCCCATAAAATTACATCTTTTGGCATCAAAATATCTTTCATTATATTTTGAGTAGCGAGCATTGTTTCAGCCTCGTAAATTTTGGTTTCATCAAATCCATTATCAAGCAAACCCTGCCTAATAGACAAATAGTGCGTCTTATTCACAATAATCACAATATCAGCGACTTTGCTAATCCGCACGCCGAAATTATAGTTTTCCAATCTTTCCATAGTCCCTAGTTCCACAAGCCCTGGTGTAATCACAATTTTTCGTCTATCGGTAAACATTGACAAAACTTCTAGCGCCCTTTGGCTTCCTTCGATACTTGCGTTGTATGTGTCGTCCAAAATAACGACATCGTTTTCTGCATTTATCAACTGCAAGCGGTGTTCCACTGGCATAACTTTTGCAATTCCTGATTTAATTTGCTCCAAACTTAGATTTAATTCGTGCGCCATAGCAACGCATAACAATAAGTTGCTGATATTATGCAAGCCTAAAAGTTTGGTACTGCACTCAATTTTTTCATCTCCCAAATGCAGGGTAAAACTCGTTCCGCTAGCGTTTGTAATTATATTTGTTGCATAGATATTTGCTTTTCCACTCTTTATTTTTTCATCATCGATTGATACAAAAGATTTTTTGCACTTAGACACAAGCGCGATTTCTTTTACAGGTTCGCTATCAATGTTAAACACGCAAAAGCCTCTTTCACCCAAGTATTCAGGCAGTTCAGCCTTAGTCTTTTTGACATTTTCCAGCGACTTGAAAGTTGCTATATGTTGCGCGCCGATTGAGGTAACGATACCATAATTTGGTTGCACCATTTCGCACAATTCTTTTATATCGCCTTGTTGCCTTGCGCCCATTTCAGCAATCAACACTTGATGCCCCATCGAAAGTTCTTGCAAAACAGTCTTTGTAATCCCCATAGGAGTATTAAAGTTGAATGGCGTTGCGCAAACACTGTATTTTTCACTAAGAATAGTCGCTAAAAAGTTTTTTGTACTTGTTTTTCCAAAACTGCCTGTTATGCCTATACGAATGAGATTTGGAAATTGCGCGAGTTTTTTGTTTGATTTTTTAATATAATTTTTATTGATTGAATTTTCAATAGGCTTCATCAACCAGTGAACAAACGGCACTAAAATCGGCAAAATCAATGGAGAAAGCGCGACCGCACCAAACCTAAATATTGACAAAAACATACTAGACAACACAATCAGCCCAAACGAAATTATCGCACTAAACACAAACAAAAGTATCACCGCTCTATTCATTCGGTTCGTCATTTTGAGCGGAGTTTTTTTGGGTGCCGTATATACATTAATTATATAGATATAACTAAAAAGCAAATAAAATATCAACCCCAAATAACTAAGGTAGTCGTTGTAGCCGTCAAAAATTACATTTGACACAATCAAGCACGCCGAGGACAGCACAGCCACAAGCGCAAGCCTACCTACATACGCCCCGCCCGAATTTTTCAACCAGTCAAAATACCCACGCGAATGATAACCAGACAGTTGAATAACTTGCAAAAATTTGTACCCTTCAAAACAAAGCACAAACGCGTTTACAATCGCAATGGCTAGCGCAATATAGAAATGCCCGTTTGAAAAATCGTAAAATTCAATCATAAATTCTCCTCTAACACGAAGCGGTAAAATGCGTGCAAAAATTTTTTAGGAACATCTAAAAAACTAAAATGTCCACCATTTACCACCATTAGTTTACTATTTTTTATGCAATGATTCAAGCGTTTTGCCATATAAATAGGCGTATCTTTGTCTTTTTTACCCCAAAAAATCAAGGTTGGCGTATTAATTCGCTTTGCAAACGGTACTAAATCTAGGTTAACCACACACACGAATACCTTTTTCATTTCATTTGGCAATGCCCGAAAATCAGCAGAACCAAACTTATCTAGCGCGCTTTTGTCTTTTTTGCCAACTTCGACTTGATGCTTTAACTTTTTGTATTTTTTAATTTGAAGCGCTTTTCGCAAATTAAATCTAGGTAACATACCCGCACTATCTACAAGCACCAGTTTTGATACAAGTTGTGGATATTTGGCAGACAACAATATCGCTACTCGCCCACCAAAACTATGCCCAACAATTACGCAAGGACTTTTAATTATTTCTAAACAAAATTTTGCAATAGCCACCGTATAATCAAATAAATTCGCATCAATACTAGGCTTTTCACTTTTGCCAAACCCCCAAAAATCAACAGCATAAACGGTAAAATTATCAGCCAAATCTTGTGTTATATTATGGAAAATTTGGCTACTTGCACCCCACCCGTGCAAGAGCAAAATAGGCGCACCCGTTCCACTTTTTTGGTAGTACATATCTAAAAATTTAGGCATATATTCCCTCTTTTACAGTAAATATATGCCCAAAATTATATTTTTGCTAAAAGTCTAAGCGCATCAAAATTGCATCTTCGCCCCTTTCGTAATAATCAGGTCTGCGCCCGACTTCTATAAAGCCTTTCTTTTGGTACAAAGAAATTGCAGGGTAATTTTGGTCGTTTACTTCCAAAAATACGGTCGTGCAATCCATTTTGCGCAGAGTTTCAATCAAATTGTCTATCATTTTTGATGCCACACCTTGTAGCCTTGCCTCTTTTAACACCACAACTCGCAAAATTTCCGCCTCGCCAGAAAGCAAATTCACCGAAATAAAGCCTTTTGCCTCACCCTTACTTTTCATCAAAAAGCAACGATAATTAGGATTTTCAAAACTCTGTCTTATGCCGATTTCATTCCATTGTAAATCCCACTCATCATCTTGGCTTTCCAGTTTCAATAAATCTGGCAAATCATCTAACCCAGCCTGTCTAAATTCAATTTCGCCTAAATTTTGTTCGGCTTGACTAACTCGCAAATAAAGAGGCGCAACAGTTACCGCATTTACAAATTCTTGTCGTAAAAATTTGTACTCTGCAATTTTTGCTAAATTTTCTACCGAATAATCTTGACTATCGCCCAGCAAGTCCGCAAAACTAGCACTTTTTTCGTTATTGTGGTTGTAAATTAAGTCAACCGCATCGTTATAATTTGAGTGTAAATAACCAGTAAAATGCTTGATTTTGTCCAGTCTGGGTTGAGTAATCGCCCTAAGCGCAAGTCCAAATTCGGTATTAATTCTTTCAAAAGTTTGATGATAAACAAGCCCAGCACCTGCATTTATTACCGCGCAAATAGGTCGTTTGCTATCTTTATTAATGATATTGTAAGCAAGCAATTCCATAGAATTTATCGCAATAATCGGTTTATTTTTGGCATAAGCGAAGCCTTTTGCTACACTCATACCTATGCGAATACCAGTAAAAGACCCAGGTCCTACCACACACGCAAAACTATCAAAATCGCCGACTTTTACCCCACTAACACCCAACAAATCATCAAGCAATGGAAAAAGAGTTTCGCTGTGTCGCGAAAACCCTGCGTTTTTTAAAAATTTTTCATTATCTTTTATCACCGCAATTTGAGTGTCAACGCCTGCGGTATTGATTGCCAAAATCTTCATTTTGCCTCCACAACGGTAAATTTCCTACTATTTTGACCCAAAACTTGAATATCTAGCATAATGTTTTTTTCAGGCAATATACCAGCAACTTTTTGAGGCCACTCCACAAAGCAAACACCATCGCTACCGCGCAAAATCTCATCAAGCCCGCTCTCAATCGCTTCGTTTGCCGATTTTAGCCTATACATATCAAAATGATAAATAGGAAATTTGGCATTATATTCATTAAGCAATGTAAAAGTAGGGCTAGTTACAAGCCCAGTAAAGCCAAGTTCTTTTGCAACCGCTTTTACAAAAGTAGTCTTGCCCGCGCCCAAATCACCCGTAAGCAACACCACATCACCTGATTTTAGCGTGCTAGCAAATTGTTTTGCAAATTCCGTTGTTTCCTCTAAACTATTTGAAATAAATTCCATAAAAAACTAAGCCTCTTGCGCTTCCTTTTCTTCTTTTTGCTCGCTCAACAATTTTTTGATGCCGATACTATTGAGAGTGTTTTTGCCATCGCTCCATAATTTTTCGAGGTGGTAAAATTCACGCATATCAGCAGTAAAAATATGCACGATAAATTCGCCAAAGTCAAGCACAAGCCACCTACCATCGCTCACACCATCACGCCTAATCACTCTGTGGCCGTTTTTCTCCATTTCTTCTTCAATTTTATCAACAAGCGATTTCGCGTGGACAGTACTATTTGCTGTGGCAATCACAAAGTAATCAGTAATATTTGATAGGTATGAAACATCAATCAAAGTCACACCCTCAGCCTTGTTTTCCTCAAACAATTCGCAAGCCTTTACCGCAAGCGTATAATCTTTACTAAATGCTTTCGTTTTCATAGTCATTCCCCTGTATTTTATTACATTTATATTATATCGTTTTATTGCGATTAAGTCAATTATTTAGAGCATAACAACTTGATATATTGTCAATAATTTTGTCATAAAAGGAGAAATTTATGCAAAACAAATTGAGTCTAGTTATTGATAGTGCAGTGTTATTTGTGGGTGTAGGCGTGCTTATATTTTCGTGGGTACGGTTTTACACAAAATCAATCACTCTAAGCCTTGTCGCAGGAGCAATAATTGCGGGTATGATTTTGCTTAGTTTTATATATATTTATAACAAACGAAACGCAAAACAAACCCTCAAAAAAGCCGAGCAAAAGCAATTTGAGCAATTAAAATTCAACTTGTTTTTTACCCCAAAAGCGCAAACTCTTGACTACTTTGCTTCTATATTGGGAAAAACTAAACATATTGAAAAGCACAGCGATTTCCTTATTTTAAGAGAGAACTCTGCGCAAAAGGATACGCATAGTACATTGCATAGTACCATATTCTTTGCTTTTTTTGATAAAGAAAAACTAGACTTTGCGACTTTTCTTACCTTTTACCGCATAGCAGTAATTAATAACCTTGATGATATAATTATTTGCGCAAATGCTTTTGAAGAAGATGTAAAATGTAACGCAAGTAGAATAAGGAATATCCGCACGACCCTACTTCCGCTCACTCAATTTTTCAAAGAAAATCAACCCGCAATTACCGCCGACCCTTTCCCTATTGTCGCCGACACCTTAAAGCCAAAACTCAGCAGAAACGAGATTTTGCGTTACGCATTTTCACCAGCACGCGCGCGAAATTATCTATTGTTTGGACTTATGATTTTGCTTACCAGTTTTTTAGTACCGTTCAAAATTTATTATTTGATTATGGGTAGTTTACTTTGTCTAACCGCCCTTTTGGTACGAGTTGTTCCTTTACTAAAAAAAACAATAAAAAAAGCCTAGTCAAATTTGGTATAAACCACTAAACGACTTTTGGCTTTTTCTTTAACTTTTGATTTACTATTTTATTTTTTAGAGCGGATTTTCTTGTCTAAATTTTTCTTGTACAATACAATTTTACGCCCAATAACTTGCACAACATCAGCCTTGCAACGGCTTGCCATTTCCTGTGCAATATCTTTTACATCTTCCTCACAACTTTCAAGCACGGTAATTTTTATCAACTCACGCGCATAAAGTGCTTGGTCTGCGGTATTGATTACATTTATACTCAAACCATCTTTTCCAACCTGCATCACAGGCTCCAAACTTTGAGCAGTTTTTCTCAATTCCGCACGCTTTTTTGCATCAATCATATTTTTATCTCCTATTCTGTATAATCAAATTCAATTTCATTTATAATGACCGTATCGCCATCTTTTAGCCCCATTTGGCGCAATTTGGACATAATACCGTCCTCACGCAAACGGCGTTGAAAGTACGCAAGACTGTCCTCATCATCTGCATTTGCTCTAATCGCAAGTTCTTGAATATGCCCACCCACAACCTCAAAAGTAGAGTCATCTAGTTTACGAATTTCAAGAGGAATGATGTCTTTTTTGTCAAAATCAGTCATTTCCGCTTCAATCTTTTCTACCTTTGGCAAAGTGTCGAGTTTGTCAAAAATTGCCTTTACAAGTGTATCTACATTTTGTCTAGAATTTGCTGAAATCGTGAAAATTTGTGCATCTTCAAAGCCTTTTTGCTTGTGGACAAATTTCTCAAAGTCCGCAACCGCTGTGCTATCTTCTGGCAACAAATCAATTTTATTTAGCGCAATAATTTGCGGGCGTTTCGCCAAAATCTCGCTATAACTAGCAAGTTCATTGTTTATAGTTACAAAATCTTCTTGCGGGTCGCGCGACTCAATCCCACTAATATCAACAATATGCACAATCAAACGAGTGCGTTCAATGTGGCGTAAAAATTGGTGACCTAACCCGACTCCTTCACTTGCGCCCTCAATCAGCCCCGGAATATCCGCAACTACGCAAGATTTTTCATACATTTTTAGCACACCCAAATTTGGAGCAAGTGTCGTAAAGTGATAATTCGCAATTTTAGGTTTCGCCTCAGTAATAGCACCTAGCAGTGTTGATTTGCCCACATTTGGGAAACCAACCAAGCCCACATCGGCGATAGTTTTCAATTCTAACACGATTTGGTGTTCTTTGGTCTTTTGACCTGATTGGCTAAATCGCGGAGTTTGCTTGCGAGAAGTCGCAAAATGCTGATTGCCTTTCCCACCATTTCCACCTCGCAAAAGAGTAAAAGTAGCATCTTTTTCGTACATATCTACGATTACCTTTCCAGTTTCAGCATCTTTTACCACGGTACCTTGCGGAACATAGATGATTAGATTTTCACCTTGTTTGCCTGACATATTCTTAATGTCACCTTTCATACCATTTTCCGCCCTAAAATGTTTAGTAAAACGAAAATCAAGCAAAGTGGATAAACTATCTTTTACTTTTAAAATAACATCTCCACCTTTACCACCGTCCCCACCATTTGGTCCGCCATTTGGTATGTATTTTTCACGGCGAAAAGAAACAGCACCATCACCGCCATCACCTGCTTTTACATAGATTGTAACTTTATCTATAAACATACTTTATCCTCCTTTACCTTCTCATTATAGTATTTGCAAATATCTCTAATTTTACAATTTTCGCAATTTGGTTTTTGAGCCTTACAATGATACCTACCAAATAGCACCATTCTAAAATGCGCATCGTGGTCAACATACTGCGGATATTTTTCCACCCATTGTCGCTCCACCTCGCGAGGGGTCTTTGCATTTACTAGCCCTAGTCTATTTGCCACTCTAAAAAAATGAGTATCAACCCCCACTCTTTTTGCACCATACAACGCACTAGAAACTACATTTGCGGTTTTTCTGCCCACCCCTGGCAATTTTTCCAACTCATCAGGGTCGTGCGGAATTTGTCCGCCATTTTCATTTAGCACCTTACACAATGCCAAAATATTTTTTGCCTTGTTGTGGTAAAATCCTGTACTGTAAATAATTTTTTCCAACTCCGCTTGCGAAAGACTGGCGATTGCCTTCGAGTCAGGATATTTACTAAACAAAACTTTGGTAACTTCGTTTACTCTTTTGTCTGTACATTGCGCACTTAAAATTACCGCAACCAAAAGTTGAAAGTCTGTATCGAAATTCAACTCAGGGTCGGCGTTTTTGTACAATTCAGTTAGATAATCAAAAACTCTATTTATCATTTGCATTTACCCTAACACAATTATACCATAATCGTTGGACTTTTTCAATATTTTTTGTCATAAAATTAAATTATATTTATGCAAATTTTTGAATAAATATATAGAATACAATATTATATATTACACAAATCAAAAAATGAATAAAAAATAAGTACTATGCACAAATTTTCATTGCATAGTACCTTGCATAGTATTATTTTTGACCTAATTTTCAAACTTTTTACGCAAATTTTGAATAACTTTATTTTCAATTCGAGAAACTTGCACTTGACTTACACCCAACTCTTTTGCTATTTCACTTTGAGTTTTATCACGATAATAACGCATAATTATAATTTTTCTATCACGCGGAGAGAGTGAAGAAATTAGTTGTTTTAAAATAAAGTGGTCTAGTTTCGTTTCTTCTTCCTCAGGGTCAACGATGCGCTCTTGAAGGGTTACACTTCCCTCCTCTGTTTGGTCTATTGGAGCGGACAAACTCATCGGGTATTTGTTGCTATCTAACACAAACACAAGTTCTTGCATATCCATATTAAATTTTTTTGCCAAAGTTTGCAAGTCTGGCTCGGGTTCTTGTGGGGGTAAAGATGCCAAATATTTTCGTATTTCCAACGCTTGAGTTTTGATAGCGCGACTTACTTTTATATAGCCATCATCACGCAAAAATCGCTTCACTTCGCCCGCTATCATAGGTACGGCGTATGTACTAAATCTTACATTGTAGTTTGTGTCAAAATTATTTATCGCCTTTACAAACCCCACACAACCTAATTGAAACAAATCATCATAATCGACACCTTTATTTCTATATCTACGAATTACACTTTTTACCAAAGGATAATTTTGATTAATAAGCAAATTTTTGGCTTCTTCATCTCCATTTTGCGCAAGTTTGATAAGCCTTAAAGTTTGCTCATAATCAATCATTTTTACCCCCTATTATTGCGCGCTTTTTATTTTCAAGATACTTTCGCATTTCGACTACAATACCGCTAGCGCCGTTTTTGAGAATACTTACTTCGTCCATAAAACTTTCCATAACGGTAAAGCCCATACCCGCGCGCTCCTCATCGGGTTTAGTCGTAAAAAACGGCTCGCGCGCTTTTTCAATATCTGCAATTCCTACACCGTTATCACTTATTTTTATATCAATTTCGCTAGGTTTTAACCCAACCCAAATATTGATTTTACCCAAACGGTGTGGATATGCGTGTACCACACAATTTGTTACTGCCTCACTAACTGCTGTCTTTATATCGGTAATTTCATCAAGTGTGGGATTAAGTTGTACACAAAATCCAGCCACCGCACTACGCGCAAACCCCTCATTTACCGAATGAGAATCAAATTGCAAATTCATTTCATTTATGTATTCCATATTCACTATCCTTTTTAATTAATTTTTGGCATCACATCATATAGTGCGGTCATTTTAAAGATTTTGTCCGCCTGACTACTAGGATTTGAAATATAAATAGGTGTGTTTTTTTGCTTCATTTTTTTATATCTCCCTATCAATACTCCAATTCCTGTACTATCCATAAACTCTAATTGTGACAAATCAATAATCACTTGCTTAAAATTTCCACTTTCTAGTTGATTGTCCATTGCCATTCTTGCATAGTGCGCAGTGTGTTCATCTAATTCACCCGCAATTTGCAAATAAAGCGTTTCCAAATAAACTTTTGCATTAACTTGCATAGCCCCCTCCTAGTTAAGATAATTCTACCAAATTAATTGATGCGAAAAATTAAAAAAATAGCGTAAAAAACACTATTTTTGTTGAATTTTGCACTAAATATTAAAATTTAAAAGCCTAACGCCGATTTTGCATTTAATAGCCCCATTCCGCAATCGTTTGGACTAAACGGCAAACTATCTGCACTGTACATTATCTGCGACTTGACTTGATTTGGCGTAAAATCTGGATTTTGTTGCAAAATTAAAGCCGACACCCCCGCAACAAACGGAGTACTCACACTAGTACCCGACATTTGCGTAAAAAGATTTTTATCATTTGATAGTGAAGTAATATTTACCCCTGGTGCCACTATATCGGGCTTTATTATATCAAAAATTGGTCCGCGCGAACTAAATTCGGCAATTTCTATTTTTTCTTTTGTAGTATCTGCGCAACCAACAGTGATAATTTTTGCGCAACTCCCTGGGGACTTCACACTTCCCGCAGTCGGTCCATCATTTCCAACCGCTCCTACGACTACAATTCCAGAGTCCCAAAGGCTAGAAGCACCCAAACTTAGCGGGTCATTTTTGGCGAGCGGAGTACTACCAAAACTCATACAAACTACCCCAATATTGTATTTTTTGCGATTTTCGTACACCCATTGCATTGCATCTAATACATTGATTGCTTGCGTTTGCCCCTCACTATTCAAGGCTTTTAGTATTACTAAATCGCAATCGGGCGCAATGCCAGCATATTTTCCCCCAGAACTAATACCATTACCCGCAAGCACCCCCGACACAAAAGTGCCGTGGCCGTTGTCATCATATGGGGTTTCGCGGTCGTTTACCAAATCTACAAATTTGCTTATACGCTTTTTGCCAAACATAAAATCAAGGTGCGGATAGCAACCTGTATCAATTACAGCAACTCCAACCCCTTGCCCCAAAAAGCCTTGCGCGTGCATTTCATCGACATTAATTTTTGCGCGGGCATTTTGCATAAGGGCGCTAGCAGTTGTCACGGAAGAAATGTAGTCAATCCAACTATTGCCCGCTAAGTCTAGCAAATCTGGCGTTTTTGTGTTCACGGCAAAAGCGCGAATAAATGGATATTCGCCTATAATTTTTACATTTTTAAATGTATGCAAGCGCATTTTCGCTTGATAATAATCATTTGCATATAAAATACAATTTTGGCTGTGTGCGTTTGAAGAAATTTCCACAGCCATTAATCTTGGGTCTATTTTGTTTTGTATCAATTTTTTAATCCAAATATTTCAATAAGTTTTCCATTTTTTGTTTTTGTTCTTGGTCCAAAAGTGGCGAAATTGCGCCCGCCATTTGCTTTATTTTCTCCGCATCAAAATTACCTTCTGCCTTTTTGGTAGCCACTAATTTTAGCATTTCAGCAAGCAAGTCTTGTTCACTAAGTTGACCGTATTTATCTACAAAGTCCTTTACAAAATCGCCGTAATTTTCTTCGACTTCTTTAAATTCTTTCGTTTCTTGTATTTTTTCAAAATCATTAAAATTATCGTTAGATATACCATTTTCTACTCTTAGTTTATCATTTTTAAACTTCTCTTTCGATTGTTGCTTACCCGAATTTTGAGTGCTAAAATCCTTTATATTCACAGCGCATTTCCTCCTTGTTTTCACTATTTCAATATATGTAGTCATATATTAATTAGGTGAATAATTATGGATATAAATAGCATTTTGCAAACGCTCGGGAATAGCAATATCGACTTAGGGGCTTTAATAAATCTTGCCTCTACTTTTTTAAGTGGCAAAAGTCAAAACACTAACAACACTTTAAATAATGCCCCCACTCTACCACCTATACAATATTTGCAAAATGCGGATACAAAACCTAACGAAAATTACACCTTAGGCCACCAAAATAATTTTAGCAATAGTTACTTCAATATGCCACAATATGATTTCAATTCCTCAACAAGCGCTTCGCAAAACGCAAAAACCCATATGCAAAAAAATACAAACTCGTTTAATCAAAATACATATAAAAATTACACTGGCAATTTTTACTCCCAACAAAACAATGCATCAATGGAGCAAAACTATTCGCAAAACACACAAAACGAACACAAATCTAGCAACACCGCAAATAATTTACCGAATATGCTAGAACTTTTAAAACTTGTGATACCCTTATTTTCAAAACAAAAAGAAAAGAGCCTAACTTCTGTGCAAACTGCACAAAATTTGGACTCAACTATCCTAAAACTTCCGCGGGCTAAATAGACTGCAACCTTGTGACCCTATTTGTCTTGCGCTTGCGTTTTTGCTCTAATTTCTTCAAAACCATTATAATTTGCAAAGTCACCGCATCTTCAAATTTGCGAATATCAAGCCCCAGCATTTTTTTGATTTTTTCCAAACGATATACTAGCGTATTGCGGTGAATAATTGCCACCTTGCTAGTTTGAATTATATTTAGATTGTTTGCAAAAAACAATTCCACAGTAGAAATTAATTCCTCATCTTTGAGGAATTTTTTTACATTTTCATCTTGCAAAATGTTACTTACACTACCCAAACTTTGCTCATCAAAATTACTGAGCAATGTCCCTAGCAGTGTAGAATTTATAGCAACTTTATTTGTATAATCATTCATTTTTTGCGCCTTCATCAGCCTCTGTATCGGTACCAGCAGTTAACTTTTCCGCACTTAAAATAGGCTCATCTTCTGTATTTTCGAGATTTGCGGTTGTTCCTTCGGCTTTTACTTCTTTTCTTTGCTTTGATTTTTTCGATTTTTGTATTTCATCATTTTGGTCTGCCTTGATAAAGACTTTTTGATTGTCCACAAAACTACCAGATTGTATATAAATTATCTTATTTACAAAATCTTTGCAAAGACTTTCATCTTGCGAAGCCATAATGACAACTTTATCCTTTGGTGCGCTATCAAATAAATTTCTTAGTGCTTTTTTGATTTTTTCTTGCGTAATCGTATCATCAACGGTAAGCACATCATCACAAAGTATGATTTCAAGCGGGCGCATAGCCATTCGTGCGATTTGTACTAGCCTGCGGTCACTATTACATAGAGTACCAACGCGTTCTTTTTTTAAATTTTGGATACCAAATTCCTCCAAAATTGCATCAATACGCTCCGCTCTTTCCTTTTTATCCACTTTGTGAACTTTGAGTGTCCACAAAAGATTTTTATAAACGCTCTTGCGCTCAAAAAATACAGCCTTAGTTGACAAATAACCTAAACTAACATCGCGTGAAAAGTTTATTTTGTTGATAGGTGTACCTTTTATGTAGCACTCACCGCTTTTTTGCTTTTCAAGCCCAGCAATCAAACGAAGTAGCGCCGTTTTGCCACTCCCAGTTTCACCGATAATAGCGATACGGTCACCTTTGTTAACCTCTAAATTAATATCAAACAAAGCGCAATAGTCTTTGTTGTACTGCAATTTAACATCTTTCAATTCGATAATATTGTCTGCCATAAATTTTCTCCTCTCAAAAGTGTACACTATTTAGCAAAATTTTTCAACTATTTTCAAGTGAAAACTTTTGCAAATTACCCCGACTTTTTAACCGCTATTTACTAGCCAAAAAGCAGATTTTTTGGTATAATGATATTATATTTTATATTAATGGAGTAAACTTTACTATGGATTTATTTGAAAAATGTAAGACTTTTGACACTGCCAAAAAAGCGCAAGAATTGGGCATTTACCCTTACTTTCACTATTTGGAGAGCGGTCAAGACACTGTCGTAAATATGGAAGGCCACAGAGTAATTATGATTGGTTCAAACAACTATTTAGGACTAACAAGCCACCCAGAAGTCATTAATGCTGGTATAGAAGCATACAAAAAATATGGTTCTGGCTGTTCGGGTTCGCGTTTCTTGAATGGTACGCTTGACCTTCATATGCAACTTGAAGATGAGTTGGCTAAATTTTTAAATCGTGAGGCTGTGATTACATTTGGTACAGGTTTCCAAAGTAACTTAGGTATCATTAGTGCAATCGCAGGTAGAAACGATGTAATCCTTTGCGACAAGGAAAATCACGCAAGTATTTATGATGGTTGCCGTCTTAGTTATGCAAAAATGTACCGTTACGAACACAACGATATGCAAGATTTGGAGCGCAATTTACAAAGCATACCTAGCGACAAAGGTATTTTGATTGTTACCGATGGCGTATTTAGTATGGGTGGCGATTTGTGCAAACTCCCTGAAATTGTGGCTCTTGCCAAAAAATATGGCGCGCGCATTATGATTGATGATGCACACGGTTTGGGTGTATTTGGTGCACACGGTCGCGGTACTGCCGAACACTTTGGACTTGAAGATGATGTTGATATCATTATGGGTACATTCTCAAAAAGTCTTGCTAGTCTTGGCGGTTTTATGGCTGGTAAAAAAGAGGTCGTTGACTATGTAAAGCATAACTCTCGCCCATTCATTTTCTCTGCAAGTATGACTCCTGCAAACGCTGCTTGTGCGCTTGCCGCTCTCAAAATTTTGGAGCGCGAGCCAGAACGCGTACAACACTTGCGCGAAATCACAGACTATATGCGTAATGCACTAAAAGTGCGCAATATTCCTATTCGCGAAAGCGTTGCCCCTATCATTCCTATTAACACATATGATGACCACAAGACATTCTATGCTTGTAAAGTGTTGTTTGAAAAAGGCGTATATGTAAACCCTTGCGTTAGCCCTTCTGTGCCAGTTGGCGAAGCAATTATTCGCACAAGTTACACAGCAACTCACACAAAAGAACTTATGGACGAAGCAGCGGATATTATCAAAGATGTATTTGAAAATGACTTGCCAAATATGCCAAAATTTGAATAATTACCCTATTTTAGATAAATTTAATGAAAAAATGCATCGTTTGGGTGCATTTTTTGTTTTGCGCATAATTTGTGCTTAATTAATGCATTTTTAAATAAAAAATTAAAATTTTATTTGTATATATTGACATTATTGAAAGATTAATTTATACTAATTAAAATTTTTTAGTAGGTAAAAAATGAATGAGCAATATTTAGGAAAAATTGTAAATGTCACTATGGACCGCCCACTAGGTTCAAAGCACCCAAAACACGGATTTATTTATGAAGTAAATTATGGTTTTATACCAAATACAATTTCTGGTGATGGTGAAGAATTAGATGCGTATGTATTAGGCGAGCATAAGCCTCTCAAAGAATTTGAAGGCGAAGTTATCGCAATAATTCACAGGACAAATGATGATGATGACAAATTGGTAGTTGTTGCAAAAGGCAAAAATTATACTGATGAGCAAATTCGCGCGCTTACTGAATTTCAAGAACAATGGTTTACCTCTGTTATTATTAGAAAATAGTAAAAATAAAAAAAAGCCCCGCAAGGCAAGTAGCACAAATTTTGTGTTATCTGCTTGTAGGGCTTAATTTTTTATTCGTAATCAGGGTCAATTACACCATAATCCCCTTCCGCACGCTTGTAAATTACATTTACTTTTCCATTTTCAGGATTGATGTAAACATAGAAAGCGTGGTCGGAATTTTCAAGTTCCATAATCGCTTCATTTACTGTCAAAGGAGTAATATTGAAGTTTTTAGTCTTGCTAACTTTACATTCCTCAGGTTTAATCTCAAAGTCAAAGTCATCATTAAACAATAATTCATTCAATTTTGCATTTTTGCGCAATTTGTCTTGAATTTTTGAAGAATACTTAACAATTTGTCTTTCGACTTTTGGTAAAGCAAGGTCAATATTTTGGTACATATTGTCACTTATTACCTCGCTACGGAACAAAAGCCCCTTGTCTTTGATAGTCAATTCTAGTTTAAAATTGTCTTTTCCTATGCGAGAACAAACAATTTTTGCAGAAGCAGTGTCCTCAAAATAGCGGTCAAGCCTTGCAACCTTTTCCCTAATGATACCCTCTAATTTTTCACTAACTGTGTAGTTTTTTGCCATAATTTGAATTTGCATAACAGTCACCTCCTGACGATTTTAGTATATCAAATTTTACAAAAATTAGCAAACGAATTAACGCAAAAGATACAAACCTGCCAAAATAATCGCTTCAGCGAGAGCAATGATTGCGGTTATGCAACCCACCCACGAAATAGTGAGTTTGTGCGATTTTGCGATAGCGATTATCCCCAAAACCATTGCTGAAATACTGCACACGACACTGCCGATTAGCCCTATAACTGGCGCTAATATAACAAAAAATAAGTAATACAAAAAGTCCATTCGTGAGGTGTCGGTCATATCAGGGCTTACTGCAAGGTAAATTATCAAAAAAATAGAGCAAAGTATTGCAAAAATTGCCAACACCAACGCAGCGGTCCCATAACTTGTGAGTTGATTGTTTTGTTTACGCTGATATGCTGGCACATCTTTTAGATACTCATCGTAGCTATCTCGCTGTGGCTCATTGTTATTCAGCATAAACATAGTCGGCTCGTGTTTTTTAGGAGGCTCAAAAATTTTATTATCGCTGCGTTTTTGCTCTATTTCTTGCTTTTCTTTGAGTTTAGAAGCAAAATCTTGTTGCAAATCATCTTGTTTTTTGAGTTTTGCAACATTTTCTAGCACTTCGTTTGCAGTTTCTATTTGCTCTTGATTTGCAACATTTTCGCTATCACTTTTCATTTGCTACCTCCTTGTCAATTTGTATATAATTCTACCATATCGGTGTTATTCTAGCAAGCAAAAAACTATATAATTTTAAATTGCTACATATTCGACAAAAAGTATAAAAAAACCACCTCTTAAATCTAAGAAGTGATTTTTAAAAATTAGTTTGCTTGAACTTTTACGCCTGGTCCCATTGTTGCAGCCAAAGTAACGCTCTTTAAGTAAGTACCCTTACTTGCAGCAGGTTTTGCTCTAACAATAGCGTCCATAAGTACTTGGTAGTTTTCCATTAATTTGTCAACACCAAAACTTACTTTTCCGATAGGACAGTGAATAATGTTGCTCTTGTCCAAACGGTATTCAACTTTACCAGCTTTAAATTCTTTTACAGCCTTTGCTACATCAGTAGCAACAGTACCACTCTTTGGTGTAGGCATCAAACCCTTTGGACCAAGGATTTTTGCCACACGGCCCAAAAGACCAAATGCATCAGGAGTAGTGATACATACATCAAAGTCCAACCAACCGCCAGCGATTTTTGCCACAGTTTCTTCTGCGCCAACATAGTCAGCGCCTGCTTGTGTAGCAAGGTCAGCGTTGTCGCCCTTCGCAATTACTAAAACGCGTACATTTTTACCAGTACCTGCTGGAAGTACAACGGTACCACGCACTTGTTGGTCTGCTTGTTGTCCATCAACACCCAACTTAATGTGAAGTTCTACAGTTTCATCAAATTTTGCAGTCGCTGTCTTGATTGCCATTTCGATAGCATCTTTAGGAGCGTATAATTTAGTGCTGTCAACTAATTGAGCAGCTGCTTGATATTTCTTACCTTTCATATACATTTCCTCCTATTACGCTTGCTCATCATCAACAACGGTTACACCCATACTGCGAGCAGTACCCGCTACCATAGACATAGCCGCTTCAACTGAAGCTGCGTTTAAATCCTTCATTTTAGTTTCTGCAATTTCACGAACTTGTGATTTTTTGATTGAACCAACATTCATCTTAGGGGTCTTTGCACTACCCTTTTCAATGCCCATTGCTTTTTTGATTAAAACTGCTGCAGGTGGAGTTTTGTAAACGATCTCAAAACTACGGTCTGCATAAATTTTGATTATTACTGGAATAATCAAGCCAACTTGGCTAGCGGTTGCATCGTTAAATTGCTTGATAAAAGCACCGATGTTTACACCGTGAGGACCAAGGGCACCACCAAGTTGTTGACCAGCGGTCGCCTTACCAGCAGGCAACTGCGCTTTAACAACTGCTACAGGTTTTCTTTCTGCCATAATAAATTCTCCTCTTGTGGTACTAACGAATAAAACGCTCAAAAAATTTCATTTTATTCTCCCACCGAATATGTTTATCGCAAACGCGTATAAACCAAAATTTTTTAATGCTTTTAGTACTATTACACTTACCAAAAGCACTAAACCTTAATCAATGTGCTTAGCGCGCGTGTGTCTATACAACGCACGGCAAAATTGCATGGCAATTTTGCAACCGCCAAACTAAACAAAAGTTTAGTTGCGGGCGCGCTAAGCACCGCCGTAATAAGTGTAACTAAATCTTTGTAACTTGCGAATAAGGAAGTTCGAGCGGGGTTTCCCTACCGAACATATTTACAGACACACTGCAACGCTGGTTTTCAGCATCAACTTTTGTAACTTTACAAACAGTGTCCATCAAAGCACCACTCAAAATCTTAACTTCATCGCCAACTTCCAAAGTAAAGTCAACGACAACTTTTTCTAGGTGCATCTTGCGGATTTCTTCATCAGTCAAAGGCAAAGGACGCCCTTTTGGACCAACGAAGCCAGTTATTCCGCGTGTGTGAGTTATGGTGTGCCAAATATCATCACCATAAATCATTTTTATGAAAATATAGCAAGGCATAGACTTGCGGGTAACGATTTTGCGCTTACCGTTGTTTTCCTCAATCACATCTTCGGTAGGAATTACGATTTCAAAAATACGGTCGTGCAAGTTACCATTTTCAACCACTTGTTCAAGGTTTTGCTTTGCAACTGCTTCATAACCTGAAAAAGTGTGCAAAATATACCATTTAGGTTCTGTACTCATAAAATTTGACATTTTACATTACCTCCTAAACTATTGGTTTGCCTTGTAGCAAGTTGTATAGCATTGACAAAATAAAGTCAAAAGCAAACAAGCATACACCAAAGAAAATAACCACTGCTAGCACAACACCAGTTTTCTTAACCACATTTTTAAAACTAGGCCAAGAAACTTTTTTAAGTTCGCTAACTGTTTCTTTAATGCGCTTACCTACGCCACGCTTTTCTTTGACTGGCTTTTTATTTTTAGCATTTTTGTTAGATTTGGCATCGGCTTTTTTGTCCTCAGCCTTTTTGTCCTTTGTGTCCGCTACATTTTCATTTTGAATGTCAACAGGTTGTTCGTTTGCATCTTTTTCGACAATAACCTCATCAGCCTCAACAGTTTTGGCAATTTCAGCCTCTTGTTTGGCTTTGAGGCGTGCTTCTTGTTCCTCCAACTTTTTCTGCTCAGCCTCAGCATTTTGGGCTTCAATCATTTTGTTTTGAGAAATCAATGCCTTGATGTTTTTAGCATTCGAACCCGCATTAGCACTCTTTTTAGACTTAGATTTAGATTTTGACATTTTGCCTCCTAATTCGCACTCGTCATATAAAAATTAATTCGCAATTATTTGCTTTCTTTGTGAATAGTGTGCTTTTTGCAGAATGGGCAGTACATACTGATTTCCATACGGTCAGGGTCGTTCTTCTTGTTCTTTTCAGAAGTGTGTGTGTATCTCTTGCATTCTGTGCAAGCAAGTTTAATGTTTACGCGCATTTATAGCACCTCGCTTAATAAAAAATTACACTACTTTACGGCAGTGTGTAAAGTATTATAGCATAAGATTTACAAAAAATCAAGAGAAAAAACTAATTTTTTAGTGATTTTGTTCAAAAATTTATATACTAATATATAAGAATTGATTTGCTGTATTTTATTTTTCTCCGCAAGTATGCAATTTTGTTTGCTAAATTATATCAAAAAGTGTATAATTATAGTAAAAGTTAGGTGTGCTATGGCAAAAATTAAAAAAGATTTTTTATGCAATTTAATATTTAAAGTGCTGGCAAGAGGCGTGGTAGTATTAAATAAGAAAGATACCGAAATTCGTGATAATCTTGCTGATTTGCCTGAAAATTTTGTGATAGGTTTGGGCGTATTCCCTTTTGGTGAATATATCTATATCGTAAAGGAAAACGGCAAGTTTTTTGTAAGTAAAATTGCAAGAAATGCGGATTTGAATGTAATTTTTAAAAATGCAAAATCTGCCAAAAAAGTTATGCTTGCGCGGTCTAGTATTGCGGAGAGTTTTTGTAGACACGATATAATCGTAAAGGGAGATATTGCGCTTGCGATGACACTAGTTAGAGTCATAAACCGTGCGGAAAAATATCTATTCCCCCACTTTATGACCAAACGCTTTTTGCCTAAAATTAAAAAGCAAACTTGCAGTGTCGGTGTGTATTGCAAAATATTTTTTAGCAAAATAAATAAGGAGTAAGTTATGTATTTTGAATTTATAAATTCCGTTAAAATTTGTTCGGGCGAAAACGCTCTCGAAAACATTGGTTACGAACTCGATTTTTTGGGTTGCACCCACCCTATGATTTTGAGTGATAACGGCATAAAAAAGAGTGGACTTTTAGACAAAGTGCTTGCCATTTTAAAGCAAAATGGAGTAAATTGCGATTGCGTGTTTACCGATATTCCAGCCGATAGTAGCACGGCAGTTATCAATGAAATAGCGCAAAACTATGCGCAAAACGAATGTAACGGCATTATTGCGTGCGGTGGTGGTTCGGTAATTGATACAGCAAAAGGCGCAAGACTTGTTTTGTCGCAAAAAAGCAACGATATTTTGGCACTTTCTGGAAATGAAGTGATAAAAAAAGGTAATCATATTCCTTTTGTTGTGCTACCCACCACCTGCGGGACTGGTAGCGAATGTACGGCAGTTGCGGTTATCAAAAATCACGGCACAAGCATCAAAATGGAGTTTATTTCGAGCGAACTTTTACCTGATACGACTATCATTGATGCAAGGCTAACCGAAACCCTGCCCGCTAGGCTAATTGCAAGTAGCGCAATGGACGCATTAGTGCATTGTATCGAGGCTTTTTCTAGCGCGCAAAAAAATCCTATTAGCGATGCGTACGCCTCTGCTGGTATGAAAATGATTGTAGAAAATTTACCAAAAGTGCTTTCCGCCCCAACAAAAGAAGCAAGACAAACACTAAATCTTGCTTCTACCCTTGCGGGTATCGCATTTAGTAACGCAATGGTTGGTGCAGTCCACGCAATTGGTCACGCGTGCGGTGGCGAATGTGGCGTACCTCACGGAAACGCTATGGCAGTACTTTTGCCCGCTTGTATGAAATTTAACCTTGATGCGTGCCGTGCGGAATATGGTGAAATGCTATTATATCTTGCTGGTGCTGATATTTACGCCTCTACACCTAGTGATAAACGCGCGGAAAAAACCATAGAATTTGTGATTGACTTTGAGCAAAAAATTCAGCAACTTAGCGGTATTTCCCTGCGTTTGAGCGATTATAATGTAACAAAAGAAAACTTGCCCGCAATCGCCAAAAAAGCCCTTAATGATGGTGCTTCTATCGCAAATAAAAAGACCCTCACCGAGCCTGATATTATGAACATTTTGCAAAAAAGCCTATAAACTAAAAAGCCTTTTTTAAGGGCTTTTTTTGTAAAACACGACTAAAATTGAATCTTAATTTTATTATGCTTTATTAGCCGAATGAAGGACATTTGTCATTTTATCTTTTACAAACTCACGCATAGCATCTTTGCTGGCTTGCAAGTACTTGCGCGGATCAAAAACGGTTGGGTTTTCAGCCAAAAATTTACGCACGGTTGCGGTAAACACCATACGCAAATCCGTGTCGCAATTCACCTTGCTAATACCATTTGCGCACGCGAGTGCAATCATTTCCTCAGGCACGCCTTTTGCGCCTTGCACATTACCGCCGAACTCGTTTATCGTGCTGACATATTTTTGAGGCACGCTACTTGCACCGTGCAAAACGAGTGGAGTATCAGGCAAAAGAGAATTTACTGCTTGCAAAATATCAATTCGCAATTTTGCATCGCCGTTAAATTTGTATGCACCGTGACTAGTACCGATTGCAATAGCGAGGCTATCTACCCCAGTTTTCTTGACAAAATCAACCGCTTGCTCGGGGTCAGTATAACGGTGGACATCGCTAGAAACATCATCTTCTACGCCCGCAAGCACGCCAAGTTCACCCTCGACCACCACGCCTCTTTTGTGCGCGTAATCAACCACTTTTTTGGTAATTGCGACATTTTCCTCATAAGGCAAACTGCTACCATCTATCATTACACTATTAAAGCCCAAATCAATTACATTTGTTACTGTATCGTATGTTTTACCGTGGTCCAAGTGCAATGCAACTGGCGCATCGGTCATCTCTAAAATGCCATTTGCTATATACTTTATATAATGAGGTTCTGCATATCTAAGTCCCCCCTCACTCAGTGCCAAAATCGCAGGAGAATTACACTCTGCACTTGCATCAACAATCGCGCGCATAATCTCGATACTGCTAAAATTGAAATGCCCTACGCCGTATTTACCTTTTTTCGCTTTCATAAGCATTTCGTACTCGTTCGCAAACTTATTTGCCATAATTGCTCCTTTTTTGTTTAAAACTAACTATATTTTAACCGAATTTTGTAAAAATAGCAAATAAATTGTAAAAGTTAGTCAAATTCATTTGAAAAAAAACAAATAAAATAATATAATATGTATAAACTAAACTTGAATTAGTTAAAAATTGAGAGGTATTATTTATGATTTCACTCGTAGTGACTGCGGACTCAAAAAATATCGACCCCGCAGAACGCGATTTGGCTTTCGCAAAAATGCTCGAAGAATTTAAAGAGCCATACGAAATTATCTATGTTGCAAATGCCGATTTTGCTCAACTAGATACATTGCGCGAAATTGCCAAAAATTCAAAAAGCAGGCAATTAATTGTCACTGCGCCTTCTACAAACATTAACACACAAATTTACAACGCTCTTGACTACACAAACAATGGTGATGTGTTGCTTGCGACCTTGGACACAAATTTGGAGTTGCTAACTGAAATGTTAAAGAAGCACATTGATGGCACTGATATTGTATTTGCAAAACAGCAAGACAACTGGTTTAAGAGTTTCTTTATTGCGCTCGGTCGTGGCACTTACCAAATGGGGCTAAAACTTTTGGGGCGCGGGCGTGATTTGTGCTGTGAACCGCGTGTGATTTTGCTTAACAACCGTTCGGTAAACACAATTATACTAAACCCTACCCTAAGCAAAGCGTTGAGGCTTGTAAACCCTGACCCAGAACGCACTGCGCGCATAGTGACTAAAAAGCAAATTTTTGACACTCCTTCTGCTAGCCAAAAGGAAACCAGCAATTCACTATTAGCACTAGGCATTGTTTCGTGCTTTTATATAATCGCTTTACTCGTGCTTGCGGTGGTATTCCCTATTTGCAACAACGGCGTGTATTCGGTTTGGATTTTTGTAGCCCTAATTGCGTGGATAATTTTAGGTATTATCGGTGCGGTGATTTCGGCTAGATTTGTATATAATTCTCGACTAGGCATACCAGTTGCTATAAATTTAGCGGGCGAGCCTGTGATTAGAATTAGCGAACACATTTTAAACGGCGAAGTTATCGAAAAAGATGAAAATGCGCAACCGCAAAATGAAGTTGCAGTTGAAAGCGAAACTGCTACGCAAGCACAAGACACAACGGAAGAAAAAGAGATTTCATCTACTCCACAAGCAGAAGCAATAGAGGAAGCCCCGAAACCAAAAAGAGGCAGACCTAAAAAAGTGACTACTGAAAATGCTAACGAAAATACTTCTTCTGCGCAAGCAAAAGAGAAAAAAGAAACAAAAGCAAAAAGCACAACAAAGAAAACTACAAAATCAACCACAAAGACAGGCGCAAAAAAGCCTGCCGTATCAAAAGTGAAAAGCACAAAAGGCGTAAAAACTAAGAAATAAGAGGTAAAATTATGGCAAATATCAAGATAGGTATAAACGGTTTTGGTCGTATCGGCAGACTGGTAGCAAGAGTAGCAACCCTTGCTGGTGATGTAACGATTGTAGGCATCAACGATCCATTTATGGATGCAGAATACGGGAGTTATTTATTCTCACTAGACACCACGCACGGTGAATTTGACGGCACTGTATCAGCAAAAGACAACAATTTGATTATCAATCGCAAAAAAATTCCTTTTTACAGCGAAAAAGAGCCAGCAAACATTCCTTGGGGCGAATTGGGTGCTGATATTGTAATCGAATCAAGCGGAAAATTTGTTACGCAGGAACTTGCTTCTGCACACTTGCAAGGTGGCGCAAAGCGTGTTATACTTACCGCACCAGCAAAAGGCGAAGGCGTGCCAACTATTGTTATGGGTGTAAATGATGACACTCTTACCGCTGATATGAAGATTGTTTCGAATGCGAGTTGCACTACAAACTGTCTTGCCCCTATCGTAAAAGTATTAAACGACAACTTCGGCATTGAAGAAGGCTTGATGAGTACCATTCACGCAATGACTGCCACTCAATTAACAGTTGATGGCCCTACCAAAAAAGACTGGCGTGGCGGGCGTGCTGCTGGATTTAACATCATACCTAGTAGCACAGGTGCTGCAAAATTAATCGGTGTGGTTATTCCAGAACTAAAAGGAAAACTCACTGGTATGTCATTTAGAGTGCCTACTATCAATGTGTCTTGCGTTGACTTGACTGTTAGATTGAAAAAAGCAACAACTTACGAAAAAATTTGTAATGCAATGAAAAAAGCCAGCAAAAACGAACTTGATGGGATTTTGGGTTATGAGGACCGCGCAGTTGTTTCAAGCGACTTTAACGGTGACTACCGTAGTTCGATTTTTGATGAGGGCGCAGGTATAATGCTAAATGAAAATTTTGTCAAAGTAGTTGCGTGGTACGATAATGAATGGGGTTACTCAAATAGAGTAATTGACCTTGCTAGACTAATGAATGAATTGATTTAAGGAGATTAAATGCGCTGTCCAAATTGTGGTGCTAGAATGAACAAAAATGTCAACATTTGCTATAAATGTGGCACAAAATTATCACAAATTCAGCACGCCAGTCATCAAGCGGTAACAAAGGCTCGCGCAGAGTTTGAGCCTGAAAAAGTGGTATATACTACCTACCCGCCCGCTGATTTAAACTATAAAAATACTCTTTTACTTTGCATATTTTTAGGACTTTTTGGTGCGCATTATTTCTATGTAAAACGCCCTATCGTAGGCACAATTTTTTGCGTGTGTTGGTCGATTGTTATATTATTTAATGTCATTTGTGGCGCGGTATGTGGCGTGGTAAACGGGCTACCTGATTACGAAAGTTATGGATTACAAGTGCCATTTGTGTTTATCGCAATGATGAGCGCACTATTGACTTGTTTTTGGGTATATGATATATTTAGAATTGCTTTCAAACGATTTAAAGTACCCGTTGTACTAGAAGATAAATGAGGTTTAAATGGAAAAAACTATTGTTGTAGGTATGAGCGGTGGCGTTGATTCAAGCGTAACCGCTTTACTTTTGAAAAATCAAGGTTACAATGTAATCGGTCTATTTATGAAAAACTGGGAAGAAAAAGATGCTCTCGGTCGTTGCACTAGCACACAAGATTATCAAGATGTTTGCCGTGTTTGCGACAAAATCGGTATCCCCTACTATTCGGTAAATTTTAGCAAAGAGTACTACGAGCGCGTGTTTGAGTATTTTTTAAAAAGTTACAAGGAAGGCAGAACGCCAAACCCTGATGTTTTGTGCAATCGCGAGATAAAATTTGGTCCATTCATTCAAAAAGCGCAAATGCTAGGTGCAGACAAAGTAGCGACTGGGCATTACGCAAAAGTGACCGAGCAAAACGACTTGTTTTACTTGCAAAAATGTCTAGACCAAAACAAAGACCAAACCTACTTTTTAAATCAACTAAATCAGCAACAACTCTCTTTTGCGATGTTTCCGCTAAGCGACCTAACCAAGCCTGAGGTCCGCAAAATTGCAAGCGAAAATGGTTTGATTACCGCTACAAAAAAAGATAGCACTGGCATTTGCTTTATCGGCGAGCGCAATTTCCGCGAATTTTTGTCGCACTACCTACCCGCTCAAAGTGGCGAAATCAAGACTCTAAATGGAAAGACTATTGGCACTCATCAAGGTTTAATGTATTACACAATCGGTCAGCACAAGGGTTTGGGTATCGGCGGACAAAAAGAAGCGGAGCAAGGCGCTTGGTTTGTGGTAAAAAAAGATTTGACTACAAATACACTCTATGTTACACAAGGTTCTAAAAACGAATTAAATTCCGCAGGGCTTGTGACCGCTGGGTTTAACTGGATACCCAAAAAGCCTGATAGCGACACTTTTGAATGTTTTGCAAAATTTAGGTATCGCCAACCCGACCAAAAAGTGACTTGCCGTATCGAAGGCGAAAATGTACGACTTGATTTTGCCACCCCACAACGCGCAGTTACGCAAGGACAGTTTGCAGTTCTTTATGATGCGCAAGGTAATTGCCTAGGTGGCGGAGAAATAAATGAAATTTTAAAATAACAAAATTACGCGGGTTCCCCCAGCGTTTTTTAAAATAAAAAATACTACATTTTTTCAAGTGGACTAAGCCCCGCTTTATTTTTTGCAGTATTTTCATTAAAATTATTTTGCTTGTAAGCATTGTTTCATTTGTTCAAAAGACTTACTTTTTTCTTGCTCAATTCCATAAATTTCATCAGCAAAGGCAGATAAGTTGTTTAATCGGCGTTTTGCTGAATTTTTAGCAATAGTAGTTGCTTGCTCACCACGCGCAACACTTAAATTACACCATTTCAAGCAAGCAATATCATTTTCTCCATCACCAAAATAGATAATATCTCTTACATCTTGCGGTAAATTTGCATCTAATTTTTGGATTTCTTTTAGAGCGAACCATTTGTTCATTGCAGGCGCAGAAATATATTTTTCACTATATGTAGAATAATTATCTCCAAATAACATCGCTAATTTTGAATGAATTTCGGCTTTTTTGTCTTTACTAAGAGTAAAGAAATACATTTCATTTATATTACCAATTTCATTGATAAGGTCATCTATATTTTTAAAAGATGCAATATCAATATCTTGTAACTTCATTCCAGCACTACCCTTTTTGGCATCGTGCTTTTTAAAGAAATACATAGCGACCTTGTTCGCAATAGAATCAGGACAATCTACAAAATTGCCTTTTTCTGTCGCATACATTGCAATACAATTTTTGTCTACCGCACGAGCGTACAGTAACGCATCTTCAATATCACTCTCAGCAAAATGTTCATTCTTTACATTTTTACCATCAGGCGAATAAATGAGTCCACCACCGTTAGCACCAATCCACGCTTTTATAGGAACGCCACCGATTGCTTCATTAATTTGTCTTAAAGCGTCTTGCGCCACACTCAAACTACCTCCTGTCAATAAAATAAAAGTAGTTTGTCTTTTGTCGGCCTTTTTGAAAATATCAATTACATCTAAGTCTAATTTACCAGTTTTATCAAGCAATGTACCTTCAACATCAAAAGCCAAAGTCAATTTCTTTTGCATAAATTTCCCCCCGTCTATATTTACTATTTACTTTTATTCTAAAAAGCATTATATCACAAAATATGCCAAAGTCAATATTTTTGCTAAAAAATAACTATTAAATTTTTCTTATAATTATTCAATTCGGTTTATTTTTATAACTTAAAAAATAAATACTATGCAATGCATAATACATTGCATAGTACTATATTTTACTGTTTATTATCATAAATTTAATATTTTTAAATAGTTTACATTAATAATTCGCCATCATCAGTTTCTACAACTTTTTGTATATTTATTTGCTGTCCATTCTTCGCATCAATATATACATAATATGTCGAACCATCACCTATACCCATAAACTCATAACAAAGCGTTTCACCCACATATTCATTTGGCACAATTACAAGTTTTACAGTACGCACATCTAACTCACTAGTTAAATTTTTGCGCGCCTCGATTTCATTTATACTTGCTCCAAAATCGCTTCGCTCCGTGTGATTATATGCCCAACTTCTAGCCTCAAAACCCACAATTTCACCTGTATTTTGTGCTACTTTTACCTTTATCATATCAGGGTAAATGGTGACATTTTTGATTATAGGAGTCAAATTTATATACACAAAACCTTGACTAATCGTACTCCAAACTGCTTTTAAATCTTTAAATCCTAGATTACTTGCAAAATTTTCTGCAATCGTACGACATTCATCTTCTGTTTTTGTCGCACTGCCTGCATCTACACTACCATTAAATTGCAACAAAATTCCATCGCGTTTGGTGACTTGCGCATAGTAATTTTGACCATTTTTTTCTAGTGAAAAATTAAATGTATCAAATTCGCCGTTTGTTTCGCCACTAGCGGAAACTTGAAAATCAGGGAACCACTTTTTTACTCGATTGAGTGCTTCTTCACTGTTAATTTCATTTGTGCTTAGCCCTTTTATCTCCTTGTTTGTGACAGAATCACTGAACGGACCATCATAAATCAACTGCGGATACTCAACTATCTCATTTTTGAGCCCGCCAAATTCATTATTAAAATTACTATCGCCCTTGTTTGGGTCTTTTACATTATCTACAATTTTATAGTCCCCAGACACAAGCACGGTGAGTCGGTTTAACTCGTATTTAATGTCCTGACTAGAAGCGTGTAGTGATGCAATTTGGTCCATATCATCAAGACTGATTTTTTTGCCACTCGCCAAATCTTGTTGCAAAACAAGGCAAAACCCGCTTAATTGATTGATAAAAGTAGTTGTTTTGTTTATCGCGTTGTGTTCAATAGGAAGCGTTGCAATATTATTTTGCGCAGAGTTTGCAAGCGCTACCACATTTGCAAGATACCTTTCTTGCACTTTTGCATCAGTGGCAACTTTCAATTTCGATAAATTTGACTCAATATTGTTGATATTATCGGTTAATTCGTAAAGATTCCGCTCATATACATATTCAAGTTGAGTTTTGTATATACCCAAACTATTTGAAGTAAGCCCCCAACTCACACCTGTAAATGTTACCGCACCTACCGCCAGCACACACCCAACAATCGTGAGTGCTATAGCCCATTTTTTCATAAATTTACCCCTTTTAAACTGCAAAATTATGCTTGCCGATTTTTACTACAATTTTTCTCGACCATATCCAACTACTGGTAGCAGTTGCTGGATTGTAGTAGTAAATTGCGCCATAAGTCGGGTCCCAACCATTCAAAGCATCGCGCGCCGCATTGTATGCAGACTGGTTTGGCTTTAAATTAATTTGCCCATCATTGACCGCAGTAAATGCCCACGGCTGATAAATTACCCCGTACACAGTATTTGGAAATTTACTGCTTTTCACACGATTTAAAATTACTGCACCGATTGCCACTTGCCCAACATACGGCTCACCTCTCGCCTCCGCGTGAATACATTTTGCAAGCAAATACAAATCATTACTACTTTGAGAACTAAGGCTCATACCAAGTGCGCTTGCCGTCTTACTCCCAACAATTCCATCAGCAGTGAGTCCGTTATTTTTTTGAAATTTTTTCACTGCATTTTTAGTTTGAGTGCCATAAATTCCGTCAACTGAACCTTTGTAATAGCCCCAATTTTTGAGTTTTTGTTGCACGGTCTTTACTTGATTTGTAGTCAGTCCAGTCGCAACGACCTGCTCAGTTGTGTAAATATCAGCGTTGTAAATCCCAACATACCCCACACAAGCAATCGTAATAAAACACAAACAAAGCGCAAACATTTTGATAACTTTATTTTTCATTATTTTCCTCCAAAGAACGAATTAATTATTTCTTTCAATTTCGAACGATATACAATTTGACCCGAATTATCCTCACTGCCCACAAAACATAAGGGCGGATATGCCACGCACCACCAGTTATTACCACTAGCACTACCTAATTCCAAAATCAAACTATCATATTCCCCACTTTCAAGTACGACATCATCATAGCACCTAGTAGGAAAATACTCGTTTCGCAAAATTGCCTTTGCGCCATAATTATAACCATTTTGTGTTAGCACTAAACCTGCAACTTGCGAAATTTCATCTAGATGATTAGATATAATTTCTATTGCCTTTGGCTTTGTGTCTGCCTCTGCTAAAAATGGTGTTAAATATTCCACTACCACATCTTTTACCTTGTACTTTATTGCTTGGTCATCAGCCGAATTACTATTCGCTCTTATATGTATTCTCAAAAAACTATCCGCGGTCAACTCAGTTTGGCTTGCATTACAATACCCAACTACACCGCCCAAAATTACCAAACAAAACGCAATCACAATACCTATTTTTCTCCACATATTCTCACCTCAGTGATAAATATTGACTGTTACAATTAATTTAAACCAAAAAATATGTAAAAATAAAAAACAAGCGAATTTTATTGATTTTCGCTCATTTTTTGCGTAAAAATATTGAATTTTTGCCGTTTTTATATACTATGCATAGTACTATGCACGGTACTATGCAATGCTTTTGAGATAAATTACAACTGCTTTTCACGATAAACTATTATGCGTTGTGGAGTCGTAAAAGGAAATTGCAAATCTGGATTTTGTTGCATAATCAAATCGCCCGACACAACCAAAGCCTTTGACACTTCCCACAGATCTTTCGCCTCTGGTACAATATAAAGTCCCATTGCGCCAGTATTTACTGTGCGCTTTTCGCCCAAAGTCACATTTTGCAAACTAGCCTCAGTGACATTTTCAAGCACTACCATTTCGATTGCCAACTCAGCCAAAATATCTATTTCTTTTGATTTTTTATTGCGTGCTTCAATGTCTTTTGACACAATATTTATATGATATGAGTTATTTTCATTTAAATTGTCTTTTTTAAGCGCAATGTTAAATGGTACTTCCGCAAATACTGATTGCGTGGTCGCATTTTCATCATCAAGCACATAGATTACATTACAGTTTAACACACCTGCAATATTTAATTGGCTATCTACTACTTCTGTTGATTTTACGACCACATTACCTGAACAAACCGCAAGTACTTTGTCAATTCGCGGAGAATCTTCACCCAGTACTATGCTACCATCAATTTTTTCAAAAGTTAACTCACTCGCGCCTAGCGTTTGAGAAACGAAACTAGAATATTCATTATTTAGTAAATAATGCGGACAAAATGCATCGACTACCGCCTCACAAGTCTTAGTTTGTCGCACAAAAATGTTTGTTTTTACTATATTTTTAAGCAAAATTGTACCTTTTGCGCTATTTAACTCGCCTTGCAACTCGTATTGAGTATTCGAACTTTGTGCAGTCGCTGACACTATATCCTGAGTCGTAATATTTGTTGCACGCAATTCGTGATTAAATTCTTGCGTGTATTTTTGGCTTTTAAGTTTTGGTTGCTCATCGTTGGTAAGGTAAATTAAATTTGTATAAGCCTCCCCTTTTAGAGCGACTACATCGTTTCCAGCCTCCGCTTTTGATAGAGCCACTTTGCTTTCAACAGACAAAATTTTACTTACCGAGGTTGGCAAATCTAACTCCAAATTTAATTCAAAATCTTGCGCAGACCCAGCAACCACTGTGGTATAATTTATCAAATCTTTTTTGACTTGTGCAATCGGCAGTTCTTCGATATACTTCACTTTTTCAGTAGCAAGGGTTATAGGACTTACCGAAACATTACAAGTAAAAGTGACTGCTTGCTCCGAGGCTTGCACGCTGTTCACTCCCAAAAGTTGAGCAGTCGCAAACATTTCACTATTCTGCGTAATCTCACTATTCATAATGTGAGCGGTAAAGCCATTTGTTCCTTCCAAACAAGAAAAACCGCCCTCAACATTTTCAACTAGCACTTTTACGCATAGTTTGCCATCAATTTGCACACTACCAGCACTAGGTGTTACATTTTCTACATACGGATTAGCACTCACTGATACCACTCGTGAGATAGCGCCTTCGCTTGCCGATAATGTCATCACAACTGGCACACCCTCTCCCGTTTGCTGTTTTGTGTATTTTATCTCTAGTTCTGCGCTTTTTGGTTCAAATGCCATTTCGCCCTCCTAAAATTTATTAGTAATATTCTATTTTAGGAAAACAAAAAATATGCAAAGTTTACTCTTTTACTTCGATTTTTACATCACCGCACAACACATCACTATAACTATAACTCAATTTTTCCGTAGTCGTTGCATTTTTAAGTCTAACCACAAACACGCTATGATAAATATCTTCTAGCACTCCTTCGTAATGTGTGATTTTCTTTCTACCTTTGTTGACTTCCATTTCAATATATTTACCTTTTAATTTCAAAATTTCAGTCTTGACCTTGTTTAGGTCCATTGTTGGTTTACGCATAACACCTCTCCTCTGCATAAATGCTACGCATCTTGCCCTGTTTTTAATCAAATTGATAAAAAGTTGTGAAAATTAAACAAAAAAACGCTATTTTTGTTAATTTTTTAGCGTTTTTCTATGCTTTTTTGTTATTTCATTAAAATTTAATATTAAAATACTATATAATTGAGTCAATTTTTGTTTTATTTTTGTCAATCAATTTGTCCATAAGTTTCACAATATTTGGCAAGGTAAAACCAAATTTGCGATACAAGTCAACAGGTTTTCCGCTTTCTCCGAATGAATCTATGCCCAACACAAAACCATCAAATCCAGCCACTTTGTACCACCCAGCAGTTACGCCCGCCTCAACAACCAACCTACAAGTCATACGGCTAGGCAACACTTTTTCACGATATTTTTTCTCTTGCGCAAAGAATCTTTCACGGTTTGGCATACTCACAACTCTAATTGATAAATCATCTTTTTCGATTGCCTTTTGCGCTTGAATAGCAAGTTCCACCTCGCTACCAGTAGCAACTATAATGCCGTTTAACTCTTTTTTGTTTTTCTCTGGACTAACGATATAACCACCAAAAGTAGTGCTATCAATACTTGAATTTTCCAACTGAGGTAATTTTTGCCTAGATAAAATTATCACAGTTGTGCCTTCGTTTTGCAATGCGAATTGATACGAAGCGATTACCTCATTTGCATCTGCTGGTCTAAAAACTTGAAGATTTGGTATCAGCCTTAGACTTTCTATTTGCTCGATAGGCTGGTGAGTCGTTCCGTCCTCGCCTACCGCAATACTATCGTGAGTAAAGATAAAAATATTTTTCAAGTTCATCATCGCGCTCATTCTAATACTATAACGCATATAGTCGGAAAATACTGTAAAGGTAGAGCAAAACGGCAACAACCCTCCGTGCAACGCAAGCCCATTTGAGATGCCCGCCATTGCGTGTTCGCGCACACCGTAAGCAATATTTCTTCCATTCAAATTTTCACTACCAAAATATCCACTATCTTCAATGTACGCAAGAGTGCTTTTCGACAAATCAGCGCTACCACCCACCAGCGCAGGTAAATTTTTTGCAATTTGATTTAGTACTTTATGCCCTATTTCACGAGTAGATAATTCACCCTTAAAGTCCATTTTGCCTATTTTGGAAACAGCCTTTTTAGTGTCAAAATGTATTTCTTTCCATTCTAGCCCAAATTTTGATTTATACTTGCTACTTAATTTCTGCCAAGCATAATAATGATTTAATTTATTATTTATCAATGTTTGACAATGCTCATAGACATCATTATCAACCGCAAATGGTTCGGTATTCAGCCCTAAATCTGCTACAACCTTGTTTGCACTGTCATTATCGAAAGGATTTGAGTGGCATTTTTCACTATCCGCAAAAGGACTACCAAAACCAATCACCGTATTACATATAATCAAGTTTGGTTTGTCACTTTGTTTGGCTTGCTGAATTGCTTTTAAAATTTCTACATAGTCGTTTCCATTTTCCACCACAATAACATTAAATCCAGCCGATTGAAAACGCAAAACCATATCTTCTATCACCGCGTTACTTGTTTTTCCATCAAGCGAAATGCGGTTGCTATCATACAACACAATCAATTTATTTAGACTATTTTTTCCCGCAAAACTAGCACTCTCGTAAGAAATTCCCTCCATTAAGTCGCCATCACCCACGATTACATAAGTGTAGTGGTCGATTAGTGGAAATTTCGGCTTGTTGTATTTTTGGAGCATTTTTTCAGCCAACGCAAGCCCAACCGCATTGCTAAAACCTTGCCCCAACGCCCCAGTAGAAGCATCTACACCCGCAGTCGAAATTTCAGGGTGACCAGTTGTCTTGCTACCGATTTGCCTAAAATCGCGCAAATCATCAATTTCTAAAAAGCCAAACAAGTGCATTGCGCTATACAAAAGAGCACTACCGTGTCCCGCACTCAACACAATTCGGTCACGGTTGAACCAGTGTGGGTCGGCTGGATTTATATTTGCACTCGCATAAACCGCATACATAATAGGCGCGCACCCCAAAACTATGCCCGTATGCCCTGATTTCGCTTGCAATACTTGATTTAACCCTAATTTTCGCATTGTATTGATAGTTTTTTGTTGAATATCCATATTTTCCCCCCATTTTTACGCAAAAAAAGACACTTTTAATCGGCGTGTCTTTTCTCTTTTGCTAATTTTTTAAAAAATTTATTAATACTTTTTAGCAGTTTTTTCACTGTTTTTTGCTCTTTGAAAGTGCTACAATTTAGCACAATATCACTATTTTGCACATAATTTTTATCACGGTCAGTAAAAGCAATATTTGCTAATTCCTCATCAACATAATCGCCTGAATACTTGCAACGCTGTTCAAAATATTTTGGTGAAATTTGCAAATAAACCACATAACAAGACTTGATAATTTGCTCAAAATTATCATTAGAAAACATAGTAGTAGGATTTATACAAACGATTGTGTTTTCAAAACTAGTAACATTTTTTACAACTCGCGCCTCGCAATCTTCGATATACTTTTTTCCCTCTTGCTCTCCCAAAGTTTTGAGTATGTGTTGCTGGTCGCCCAACTCAAATTGTACCATTTCTTCCACATCTACATAAAACATTTCCAATCTTTCGCTCAAAAGTTTAGAAACATTTTTTGAGTAGTTGTCAAGCAAGCAAATCAGTGCGATATTTGTTTTCATTAATATTCTCCGCCTTTCAAGTTTTATTATACAAGATTTTGGAGAATATAGCAATTAAATTTTATCAATTCGCTAAAATTATCGTAAAAATGTAGGCACAAATTCATTTGCGATTTGCACAAAATGTGCTAAGGTTTCTATTTTGTGAGGTTCGGGCGCATTATGTAAAAAATCAGGCTTGCGATAAGGTTGTAAAATATATTTTTCTGCCCCAGCAATTCGTTTTGCCATTGATGCAATATCGTTTTCAGTCAAATCTGGGGTAACCGTTGTGCGAAATTCGTACTCGACTTTATTTTGTAACAAAATATCAATACTTTTTTCCACTTCATCAAATTTATGCTTGCATAGTGCAATTTGCTCCAACTTTTCATTTGGTGCTTTTATGTCCATAGCGACATAGTCAACCAATTTCTGTTCAATCAATTTTGCCAGCATTTCACTATTTGTGCCGTTTGTATCAAGTTTGACATCAAAGCCCATTTTTTTGATTTTACGAATAGTTTGTGGCAAATCTGCGTGAATTGTAGGCTCGCCCCCGCAAATCACCACACCATCAATCCAGCCAATTCTATTTGCTAAGTAATCAAATAATTCTTGACTTTTGTCCTCTGTTTCGCATAAAAGTTGTGAATTTTGACAGTACCAGCATTTCCAATTACAGCCATTAGTAAAAGCCACGCAGGCTATCCTGCGCGGAAAATCAATCATAGAATTTTTGATAATTTTACTAATTTTCATTGCTTTTACCTATTACATTGAAGCAGAACTAAGACCTTTTTGCTCCTTTTGCAACTGCTCCAATTCATCTTCGCTCAAAAGTTGTTCTGACTTAATGACAAACTTTTTACGCTCAAAATATTCTTCTTGCTTAGACTTGTTAAAGTCTTTTACACAACGGAAGTAACCAACGACTCTTGACCAAACTTCAGCATCTTTGCCACAGTGAGGACATTTAAAGTGTTCGCCCGCGATGTAGCCGTGTTCTGGGCAAATACTAAATGTAGGAGTGATACTTATGTAAGGCATTTGATTGTTTTGGAAAATTTTACGAATTAAAGACTTGCAAGTTTCCCTATCGGTAATTCGCTCACCCAAATACAAGTGCAACACCGTACCGCCCGTGTACATTGATTGCAAATCATCTTGCAAGCGCACAACCTCAAAAATATCATCGGTGTAACCTACTGGAATTTGAGTTGAGTTTGTGTAATATGGCTCTTTACCACCAGCGGTAATAATATCAGGAAATCTTGCTTTGTCTAACCTAGCAAGGCGCGCAGACACACCTTCGGCTGGAGTTGCCTCTAAATTGTACTGGTTGCCTGTTTCCTCTTGATATTCTACCATTTTCTTACGCAAAAGTTGCATAACTTCTTTTGCAAATTCTTGACCTTCTTCGGTTGTAATATCTTTGCCCATAAGATTTAGCAAAGCCTCATTCATACCATTTACACCGATTGTGGCAAAGTGGTTTGCCCAATATTGCCCGCTACGCTCTTTTACTGGACGCAAATAGAATGCAGAATAAGGATACAAGCCGTTGTCTGTTTGTTTTTCAATCATTTTACGCTTAATTTCAAGGCTAACTTTTGCTAAATTTGCCATTTTTTCTACGCGCTGTAAAAATTCTTCCTTAGTTTTAGATAAATAACCGATACGAGGCAAATTGATAGTTACTACACCGATTGAACCAGTAAGAGGGTTTGAACCAAACAACCCACCACCACGCTTACGCAGTTCGCTCAAATCAAGCCTCAATCTACAACACATTGAAAGCGCATCTTCTGGGCTAAGTGTTGAGTTTATGTAATTTGCAAAATAAGGAATACCGTATTTGCAAGTCATATCCATAATAGCGTTTACTACTGGACTGTCCCAGTCAAGGTCTTTTGTGATATTGATTGTAGGAATAGGGAAAGTAAATATTCTTCCGCTTGCATCACCTTGCATCATCACTTCGCACAAAGCAAGGTTAAACATATCCATTTCTTTTTGGTATTCGCCGTATGTATGGTCTTGTGGCACGCCACCGATAATTACTGGGCGGTCCTTTAATAATGGGTGAACTTTTATGTCGAGTGTAATGTTACTAAACGGACATTGAAAGCCTACACGAGTAGCAACATTCATATTGAATACCCACCCTTGCAAAATTTGCTTTACTTCATCATAACTAAGGTTGTCATAAGCGATAAATGGAGCGCAATATGTATCAAAACTACTCCACGCTTGCGCGCCCGCACTCTCCCCTTGCAAGGTAAATGTTGCGTTTGTGATTTGCCCCAAGAAACTACGCAAGTGCTTTGGAGGACTAGAAGAAATCTTACCTGGTACGCCTGTAAAGCCCAATGTCAAAATTTGTGCCAAGTCCCAGCCTACACAATAACTACCAAAAAAGCCCAAGTCGTGCAAGTGAATATCACCACTAAGGTGAGCTTCGCGCACATCAACTGGATAAACTTCATTTAACCAGTAGTTTTTGGTAAATTCTTCACGCACATAGTTGTTTAGACCAGCAACAGAGCGTTGCATATTTGCATTTTCTTTTGTGGACCAATCTGTATCATCTATGTATTTGTCAAAAAGGTCAATAGTTGCCCCTATCAATGCATTTTTTTCGCGTGCAGTTTTACGCTTTTCTCTATATAAAATATATGCTTTGGCGGTTTGTGAATGGCGGTTATCAATCAAAGTGTATTCTACCGCATCTTGAATTTGCTCAACAGTCGGCACACGGTCGCCCACTCTTTTTTCCAGCAAATCAACCACTTTTTGCGCTAGCGACATAGCCGTGTCATAGTCACTTCCGTTACAAGCAACCGCTGCTTTGTAGATTGCATCTGCTATCTTCTTTATATCAAAATCTTGATATGTTCCATCTCTTTTCAATACTTGCCCACTCATCTTTTGGCATCTCCTTAAATCCTAGTTTCGTAATTTTTTAATTTACATTCATATTATATTAAATACTATATATTGTGTCAATCATATTGCACAAAATACTATATATTGTGTTAAGTTTGTACTATTTGCACAAATCGACAAATTTTTTACTTTTTATAAAAATGCAAAAAATTTAATAAAATACAATATTTTACGCATAGTTTGGTAGTAAAAATCAGTATGCAACTATTCATAAATATAAGAAAAAACTGCACAAAATTTAGTTGTACAGTTTTCCACATTTTTTATTTTGAAGCGCGTTTTATTGCTTTTAATATGCTAGGAATTATTACGAGCAAGATTAATCCAGCCAAAACGATAATCGCAACCACCACATACCACCATTCGATATGCACTGGCGTAACTGGAACATAGTCTTTATCTCCGCTATACGCAATAACGATATTTTTAGTTTCGTTTGCATCGGCACTAACCGCCTCCCCGCTAACTGGTGCGGTATAGTCAAATCCAATTACTATATCCCCGCTCTGCGCGGTAATAAAGATATGATTGTCATCTACTCCGTTGTTGTGCAGAGTATCCAAAGTTTCTTGGTTTGGGTGGTGATACTTATTGTCAATACCGCAAGAAATGATAGCATATTCAGGTTTCAATGCCTTTACAAATTTATCTTGCGAACTAGTCCTACTGCCGTGATGCCCCATATCCATAATATCTACATCAGGCAAAGTCAAACTAGTATTTGCCAAAATTTCATTTTCTTCTACCTTTTCAGCATCACCGGTAAAAGCAATGCGCTTGCCGTTGTATTCAAGCACAATCACACTTGAATAATCATTCCAACTGCTGTAAACTTTTGAAGGTGTAACAGGTGCATAGAATGTAAATGTATAATCAGCGCCAGTAATTTTGTCACCAGCAATCGGGAATTTCATAGTTGCTAGTGTATTGCTCGCTCCGTAAGTTTCAGCATATACACGGCTGATAAATTTGTACATAATATCGGTTGCTTTTGCGTTTGTGGTACTTTTTGTATAATCGCCGATTGTAATTCCGTAACCATAAGTGCTGTTTAAATTTGATACAGCGTTGCGCTCTTTTTGCTCAATCGCTTCTTTTTCTGTTATTGTAGCAATCGTATTGTCAGGGTCTAGCCTTTGTGTACTGTCTTTGCCATTTGATACAAAGAAAGTGTAAGGGCGGTAGATTGTAGCAACCTCAAATTCATCTAAAATGTCAGGCAAATAATACACATGGTCTGAGTCTGGGTGAGTTAATACCATATAGTCGATAATTTCACCCTCACCTAAAAGGTTTTGCCTAATGTAGTTGATTACTTTTGTGCTTGTATCTCTCTCGTAAGTATCACTACCGCTGTCAATAATCATATTTTTGCCATCTGGCAAATCAATCAAAATGCAGTCGCCTTGCCCCACAAACACATAGTGTACTTTTAGTTTACTATTTAGACAAACACTCGATACGGTCACTCCATCGCCAGATACTTCTTCGGTTGAAGCGTTACTATCGCTATTTAGCCAGTTATTTACCATAGGCTCCAATGTACTTGCAAACGGCAAAGTGCATAGAGCGATAACTGCAATTATGGCGAAAATTGCAAACAAAATTTTATATTGCTTTGCATTTTTATATGCAGTCTTTATATTTTTGACATCGGTTTTTGTAAGTACCGTGTCATCATTATTTTTCTTTGAGGAAGATTTTGTGCTACTCGTTTTCTTTGTCACCTTGCTGGCAGTCTTGCTCGCATTGTCCAGCGCTTGCTGTGCTTGCTTCGCTTTCCTCCTCGCTTCGTTGTACTTGTCCCAAGACATCTTTATCATCTCCTATTTTATTTTTCTTTTCTTTTGCAATTTGCTTTGCGCGTTTTTGCATAGCCTTTAATCTGCGTACCGTTTCCTTAATATTTTCATCAGGCACACGCATACCCAACACGCGCAAAATATTTGGCATCTCGGCTACTGCCGAATCATAACCTTGTTGAATCATTGCCTCTACATCTTCTAGTTTGCGCTGGTCGTATTGCGAAAGGTTTACTTTTAGCACATAGTCCGAATATACATAGCCGTTAATTGAATTTGATTTCATCAAGATACGCAAAGCGGCTTTCATCAATTCCAAATACTTTGTGCTGTCTGTACCGTAACCGCGTGTAGGGTTTATATCTACTGCCAACACAATATCAGCCCCCATTTCGCGCACAACATCGGCAGGAATGTTATTCTTTAAGCCCCCGTCATAAAGATAGTGGTCCTCAAACTCAACAGGGTTAAAAATCCCTGGTACTGCGCACGAACCTGAGATAGCTTTTGCCAAATCGCCGCTGTCGATACGCATCTCATTCCCACTCTTTATATCGACCGCAACCGCTGTAAACGGCGTGGAAAGGTCCGCAAAATTCCTCCCGCCCAAAATATCACGCACCATTGCTTCCAACTTGTCCGTTTTGTTTGGCATAAATGAAATTTTGCTAGTCAAAATGTCCTTTGTGCGCAAATTTTTGGCGCGCTCCTCCATTTCTTCAATGGTGAGGTTTGCACAATACACCGCACCCATTAGCGAGCCAACCGAAGTACCAGCCACATAGTCAAAATGCAGTCCTGCTTCGCGAAAAGCCTTGAATACGCCGATATATGCTATTCCGCGCGTGCCTCCCCCACTCAGCGCTAGCCCTAGTTTGAGCGGGTGATAAACTTGATTTGGGTCTTTTTCAATTTTTCGCTCAGTGGGGCGCTTGAATAGATTTTTTAGCCAACTCATAAAACTCATACCAACCTCAAAATAATAAATATGTAACTCATAAGTTTTACACTTATATTTTATCAAACTTTGCGGTTTTGCGCAATTAAATTGATATATGTTTATAAAGATTATTTTAGTACAATTCGCTGGTTTTTGATAAATTTTTAATAACAAAAAAATAGTAAAATATTATTAATCAAACAATATTATTTACCTTTTTATCTTTTATAAAAAGCAAAAAAGTAGCCGTTAGACTACTTTTTTACTTTCTTTCTTAATCATTAATTTTCTTCTTTGAGTTTAGCGATTGCAACTTCAACTTCGGCAATATCATCTTTAATTTGTCTATTTTGTTCAACCAAAATCTCATTAGTTTTTGCCAAAATTGGGAAGCGGTCTTTGTTTTGTTCCATAACCTCTTCACAGTGTTGTACGCTCAATCTCAAACCGTCCAACAAGTCAAGGTCCTCACTCAACTTTTTAGCCTTTTCTTCATCAATGTCAACATAATTGTTTACACCATAAAGCATAACTTTCTTGCGCGCAATAATTGCTTCTCTACGGCGCAACTTTTCTTGGTCGCGCTCCAATCTGCGTTTTACACGCGCAAGTGGAGTGTACTCCTTACGGTTTCCTTTCAAATCGCGTTCGTTGATTTTCAATCTTGCTTGCAATTTCGCCAATCTTTCTTCAAGCATTTCAAGTGGGAAGTACTCGTAAACATTTACGATTTCTTTTGGCTCAACAACTGGTTCAATCGGTGCTTGCTCGATGTGAGTACCATCATCAATTTCAGGTTCAAGGACTGGTTGTTCATCAATTACAGCTACACTTGTAGTAGGCTCAGGCTCTGCAACTTGCTCTGCACTTGTTTCAGTACTTTGCACTTCCTCTGCTGGCATAACAGCGGTTTCATCAGTTACAGTTTGAGTTTCTTCAACTGGTGCAGTTTCCTCTGGTGCTACCACTGTTTCAGTGTATTCAGGCTGTGCATAAGCCTCTTGCTTTGCTTGCTCGTATTGATTAACTGCATCTTGATTGATTTCATTAATCATATCATCGAAGTTAAACTCTTCTTCGGCAGGTGCCTCAACTTGCGCAGGTTGCTCTTGTTCTTGCACTTTTGGTTGATTTTCTTCCTTGTCCTCTTCAAATAATGAGTCGAAGTCATCAAAATCATCAAATTCTTGTTTACGGCGCTCAATCGCCTCACGGCGTTCGTTTGCAAAGTCTTTTTGAGGTTGAGCATTGTTTTCATCAGCCATACCGGCCTTACCCTCTAACAACGCTCTTTGCTCGCGCTCAGCCTCCTCCTCGTCCCAAGATTTGCGAGTTGGTTGTGCATTTTCCTCATCAGACAAAACTTGTGGGCGTGTATTTTGGTCATACGATTGCTCGCGCTTCACCTCTACTTTCTTGCTGTCATCTCCGCGACCACGGAAGAAAATAGAGCCATTTTTGTTTGTGATAGACAACACCAAATCAACAAGCAAAATAATGATAAAAGCGACTGCTGCTATCAATGCAATAATGATAAGTACATTTACTATTGCTTCAACTACTGATTCCATTTTTCATTTGCTCCTATTTAAAATTAAATTTGTTTGCACTGGTGGAAGCGATGGGAGTTGAACCCATGTCCAAACAGTATTCATTTCCATTTTCTACGCGCATAGTAAATTTGTAAATCTCGTAAAAATTCGCCAAACTCACAAAACTCATTTTTACCATTTCGCTAAAATTAACTCCAAAACAGCGAACTGTTTTTGGGCGTGGTTTAGTGGGGGTTAAAGCCCTATACAAAACGACCAAACCAACATTTCATATAGAACTGTCTAAAAATAACTTAGACTTGTTGTTTAAGCATACGCAACTGCACCATAGGTAGCAGGCATAACTTGAACATTTGCTTTTTTGTCAGCATTTAAATTTAGTTTCCGTTAACAACGCAGACGAGCCTGCGACACGCAAATAGAAAGAATTACCTATCTGTCAAAACCAGTACGCTCCCCTAAAAGGGACTAGCATCTAGCCATCTTTATTTCTCGCTGAACATCGCGCGCAAGGTCGCGTTTTTTGATTGTGTCGCGCTTATCGTGTAACTTTTTACCCCTGCAAATAGCGATTTCAACTTTTACGAGCGACCTATCAAAGAAAAGTTTTAGCGGTACAATAGTGAGTCCTTTTTGTGAGATAGCCTCAACTAACTCCGTAATTTCTACCTTGTTTAATAGCAATTTCCTTGCCCTTCGCTCGTCAGGAACAAAGTTTGAAGTATGTTCGTAAGTTTTGATGTACATATTGATAATGTACGCTTCATTGTTACGAATAGTGACATAAGTATCATTTATGCTCGAATGACCCGCACGAATGGACTTAACTTCACAACCTTGTAAACTGATGCCCGCAGTAAAGTTTTTCAGCACAAAATATTCAAAATGAGCATGTTTATTGGTGGCTATTACCTTCATTCCTATACTCCTATTATACCACATTTTTGTATTTTTTCAATACCTTTTTTCAAAAAAGTATGCAAAAACTACCCAGAAAACTAAAAAAGCATTAATTTTCTAGCATTTTAAAGTTAATTTGCCTTTTTCTAAGATTCACGCTATCGACCATAACGCGTACTTTTTGCCCTAATTGATAATCGTGTTTTGTACCGCTGAGTTTGTATAATTTCTCGATAAACACATAATTGTCTGTTGGTAAATTTTCCATAGAACACATACCCTCAACAGTATTTGGTAATTCTACAAACACACCAAAGTTTGTAGCACCAGAAACCACGCCTTCGTAAATTTCGCCCACATGATTTTGCATATAATCGGCTTTTTTGAGGTCATCAACCTCGCGTTCTGCGCACTCAGCCAACTTTTCACGCTCGCTTGTAAGCAGGCTCGCCTCCTCTACAAATTCATTGTACCATTCCATTGCCTTTTTATCTTTATTACGCAAGTAGAATTTCTTGATAATTCGGTGAATTAGCAAATCTGGATACCTACGAATTGGCGAAGTAAAGTGACAATAGTCTTTGGCAGCGATACCAAAATGACCTAAATTTTTAGGAGCATAGCGTGCCTTTTGCAAACTGCGAAGCATAACGGAGTTGATGAGTTTTTCGTAAGGCTTGCCCTCAACTTTTTTGAGTAAATGTTGCAATTCTTTTGGGGTTACTTTGTCTGGATTGTCGGCAACTTTGTAGCCAAATTGCCCAGCAAATTGAAAGAAATCAAACATTTTTTGCCCATCTGGCTGTTCGTGAACACGGTACAAAAACGGAATTTTCTCTTTGCAACAAGCGTGAGCAACTGTTTCATTTGCAATAAGCATAAATGACTCAATAAGCATATGCGCCTCATTGCGCTCATATAGCACAACATCAACCACATGCCCCGCTTCGTCCATTACAAATTTGCACTCAGGCAAGTCAAATTCCAACGCACCGCGCTTTTGCCTCTTTTTCTCCAAAATGCGGTGTAATTTTTGCATAGATTTGAAATCTTTTACCAAATAATCGTATTTTTTGCAAGTTTCTTCATCATCATTTAAGATAGCAAACACATCTTTGTATGTCATTTTTTCTCGAGATTTAATGTAGCCCTCGCAAATTTCGTAGTCAATAACATCGCCATCACTATCAATTTTCATTATAACAGACAAAGTAAGTCGCAAAACTTTTGGGTTGAGCGAACAAATGCCGTTGCTCAATTCACGCGGAAGCATAGGATATACCAAATCAGGAAAATACACACTTGTACCGCGTTTGTATGCCTCTTTATCAAGCGGGCTATTTTGCTTTACATATTCCGAAACATCGGCAATATGCACGCCTAGCGTAAAAGTGCCGTCATCATTCTCGGTAATACCTACCGCATCATCTATATCTTTTGTATCAAAACTGTCGATAGTGACGATATTTTGGTTGGTAAAATCGCGCCTACCGTGCAAAGCACTTTCTGGCACTTTTTGAGGCAAAGTCTTAGCCTCTGCAAGCACTTCTGGCTCAAATTCTTCATAAAGATTGTTTTCACGAATAATCGCAAGCATTTCAATCTTAGGGTCGCCGTTAAGCCCCAAAACCTCAGTAATTGCACCTTGCGGATTTTTGTCACCCGCTACATATTTGGTGATACGACAAACAACTTTGTCGCCCGCTTTTACATTGAATTTTTTGATATTGCGCACCAAAATATCCTTGAAATAGCGCGTATCATCGGGCTTCACAAAGCCCAAACCTTGATTCACTATGTCTAATGTGCCAACAATGTTTTTTGCATTGCGTTCTACAATTTTTACAACTGCACCCTCTGTACGGTCACCGTTTTTGCGAATTTTTACCAATACTGTATCATTATGCAAAGCAGTCTTTAATGCAACTGGCGGAATAAACACATCAGGCGTTTCGCCATTATCACGAAATTTGCAAAATGCAAAACCGCGTGCATTACCTACAAGCACGCCTTTTTTGAGTCCTAACTCATCGATAGTGGCAAGTTTATCCTTACCCTCAACCATTAAATCGCCACTCTCAATCATTTCGCCAATGTAACTATACGCCGTGGTAAAATCATACCCTAGCCCACTACTAAGTGCAGTCGCAAGTTCGGTACGATTACGAAAATTGAGATTGTTTGATTTGATAAAATCTAAAATTGCATTAATTTGTTCTTGTTGCATTATTTTTTCCTTTTAAAAATAAATAAAGAGGGGGCTACCCTCTCTCAATCTTGTCTAAGCAGCCGCAGTCGCTGGCACAACGAGTGTCAACACAAAGTACAAAACTGTAGCAATGGCAACCGCTATTGCTAACCACATAGTTGCCCTTTTCATACGACCTTCTTTGGTCGCACCTTTGTTATGTGAATAGTAAGTTTCTGTCGCACCAGTAATCGCGTTTATACCACCTTGACTATTGCTAGGTTGCATCAAAACGAGTACGATAATCGCAATCGCCGCAAGCCCAATAAAGGCAAGCAACACATATTTTACGATAGGAACTGTTGTAGTCACCCAAGTAGGCAAACCTGCACCCAAAATGCTAATTAAACTCATTTAAGCCTCCAAAAAATATTTAAGTATTGTAGTAAGTAGTATAACATAGATATTGTAAATTTACAAGTCAATTTGCAAAAATTTTAAATTTTATCAATAATATCTGCTTTCAAGCGTATTTTCGCTATTTACAAACACTTCAATCGTGCCGTGTCCGTAGTCCTCAGTAGCCAACAAATCAAAAGTCTTGATTGCCATTCTAGTCTTTGCGGAAGTATTTTTAGTAGGGTTGTCCAAAATAATAGTTACTCCAAAATGAGTGCTAATCGTTACTTTTGAGTTTGTATAACTAATACTTGAAAAAAGCGCTTTCATATCGGTTAAATTTCTACTTAATTCAGTAAAAGCGTTGTACATACCCACAAAAGTATCAGTATGTGCAAACGAAATTGTGTCGCCTAATTTGTAGTTTTTGTCCTCCAAATCTTTGATTTCGGTCAAAATTTCGTTGGTTTGAGTGCTAGAAAAAGTAGATTTTAATTCCAAAATTTTAAAATATTCATCAACTATCGCAAATTTTGTTTCGCTAAGTTTGATTGCATATACTTGTTGGCGTTCAATCGCGTGAATATTGACAATATTTGGCCAAGCGACCTCCAAATCAATCACGCGCATTTTGGGGTATTTTTTCTCCAAATTCTCTTTTGCTCGTTTTTTGTCCAGTACAAATACACTTTGCCCGCGCACACCCGTATTTTCGAGCATTGTTTCACTACTGATACTTGCCAATGCACTGCTAGGAGTATTGTACCAAATTACCCTTGCGGACTCCAACGCAAAAATTGTGCTAGAAACCACAACTAAGAGCGTTATTACCGCCAAAATCGAAACAACTACCGCAATTTTTGCATTTTTTGTCAATTTATTTCTCCTAAAATTAAATTTCTTTTCTTATATCAGCGCCCAATTCGTTTAGCCTCAAATCTAAGTCGCAATAACCACGCTCAATGTGATAAATATCATTTACAGTTGTGTAACCATTTGCGCAAAGACCCGCTAGCACCAAACTAGCACCACCGCGCAAGTCTTTTGCATACACCTCAGCCCCACTCAAATTTGGCACCCCCTCCACATAAGCGGTACAGTCACGCACGCGGACTTTTGCTCCCATTTTGATTAATTCAGGCACAAATTTAAATCTCGATTCAAAGATATTTTCTTGCACCACGCAACACCCTTTTGCCACAGTATGCAAGGTAAGAATCTGCGCTTGCAAGTCGGTTGCAAACCCAGGGTAAACTTGCGTTTCCACAAAGCCCGCGCTTTTGAGAGTTTTTGGACTCTTTAAGTAAATTTTATCACCTTTTGCCCGCAAAATGCAACCAGAATAACGCAATTTGTCAATTAAACTTGCAAAAAACATAGGATTGCACCCGCAAACCTCGATTTCACCGCCAGTAATTGTGCTTGCAATCAAATATGTGCCTGCAATTATTCGGTCGCCAATAGGGGTATATTCCGTGCCACAAAGCCTATCCACGCCCTCAATTTCCAATTTTCCCGTACCAGCGCCAAAAATACGCGCACCCATTTTGTTGAGGAAATTGCACAAATCTACCACTTCTGGCTCGCGCGCACAATTTAAAATTGTAGTTTTACATTTGCCTAAAACAGCAGTCATAATTAAATTTTCAGTTGCTCCAACGCTAGGAAAATCAAGATGCACTAGCCCGCCGTGAAATTTAGTCGCATCGCAGTTAATGACACCGTGATTCTCAGTAATCACAACCCCCATATCGCGCAAGCCCTTTAAATGCAAATCAATCGGGCGCAGACCTATATCACAACCACCTGGGTATGCAACGCGCGCACGCTTAAAACGCCCAAGCATAGCACCTAATGTAAAAATTGAAGAGCGCAAGAGTTTGGCTATCTCCACTGGCACGAATTTTGGATTTGCGCTTTCGCCGTTAATTACTAGCGCATTATCTTGTCGAAGCACTTTCATACCTAATTTCTCCAAAATTGCGCACATATTGCTGACATCGGTAAAATAAGGAGGATTTTTTAGCACTACCTCCCCCTCACTCAATATGCACCCTGCCAAAATCGGCAAATATGCATTTTTGGCACACTCCACTTTGATACTACCGCAAATTTTGCGACCACCATTTATTATGTATTTACTCAAAAAAATTTTTCCCCTTTTATATAATAAGATATGGGAAAAAACTATTTTTCGTGAGTAAATGGAAAAAACCTAAAAGTTTAAAACGGATTTTTATATAAAAAGAAAAAAGGCAGTTAAATTTTGCCTTTTTTGTAATAGTTATTTCAAAATACTGAGCAGGTCCTCAAGACTATTGTAGAGGTCCTCCTCTTCTTCATCTAGGTCATCACCTTTTGCAGACAAGATATCCTCAATTTCGCCGATTAACTCCTCACGCTGTTTCATAGCGGAGTCATCATCATCACTCATAACCGCTGTCGAACGCTCACTAATGTTACGCAATCTATCACTTAACTCCTTTTTAGAAAGTTTGGTAGGTTTAGCATAATGAACACTAAGTGGAATTTTTTGGTCATACATATGGTCGTTTCCATCAGTATTTTCAGTAGCAACAGTAATGACCTTTTTCCCGCCTGCGCGCAAGAAAGCAAGCAATGGCACCAAGTCCCCTACACCCGCAACGATAGCAAAAGTGTCAATAAATGGTTTGGTGTGATACATATTTACTGCATCAATAATAATACGCGTATCTAACTGAGATTTTGCGCGTTTTTTATAGCGCATAGTAGGTGTCGAATCAAAACCATATTTTTCGATAACCTCATCAAATTTGATGTGTTTGCGTTCGTTGAACCCGTAAACTTTGCAATAACAAAGATTGCCCGTCTTTTGAATTTGCTCGATAATGTCTTTAAACACTGGCAAACTTACTTTTGCGTTGTCAATGTCGATTAAAAGTGCAATTTGCATAATAAAACCCTCCGCAATTATTTTAAATTAATGTTTTTTCGCTTGTAGTAAAAGAGATATTGCTGGCAATAGCCACTATCCATACCAAAAGTTTGCACAAACCATTCAGAGATTTTTTCGCGTTTTGTTTCTAGCCCTTTAAAATCTTCGTGATAGACCTTGTCTATCCAAGTATCCACAGGGAACACATCAAAACGATTAAAACCAAATAGCAAAATGCAATCGGCGACTTTTGGACCAATACCTTTGAGTTTTAGCAATTCTTTCCGTAATTCAGTAGTTTTGAGTTTGCTAAGATTTTCCAAAAACATCGGCTCACTGATTTTTTGTATCGTTTCCACCAAATATGGCGCACGATAACCGCAACCGAAATTTACAAAATCTTTTTCAGTAATTTGCTTTAAACTATCTAAATCTGGAAAGGCATATCCCCATTCCATTTTTTGCCCAAAATTTGTCGCAATCGCAGTCACACTATTGCGTATGCGCGGTATGTTGTTGTTTGCGGAAATTATAAAATCAACTATAACCTCCACTAGTGGCTGGCGCAAGAGTCTAACCCCTTTGCCATATTCCAAAGCCGAGCCTAATATCTCAAATTTTCCCAGCCTCGATAATATCATATCATAATTTGTGTAAAAATCAAAATAATTTGCAAAGAAATTTGGATTTTCTGTATGAATTATGTAATTTTTGGGAGTTATACTCTCAATTTCGGCGTGGTATCCCCCCGAATTTACCCACCATACCCCATTTTCTTTGCAACCGAAACGGAACACCTGTCCACTGGCAAGCGCCCCCTCTGGGGTAAAAGTATCTGCATTTTTTACTATTATTTTATCGTTTAAAATCTCATATTCCATAATTAAATTTACCTAAAATAAATTGCGGTTATGCCTATCAAAATATCAATAAGCAAGATATAAATTTTTGATTTTTTGCTTAATTTGCTTCATCAATTAAAATATGCACCGCTTCTTTAATAATCTTGTCATTTACCCCCAGCACTTGCCAGCCATTTGGTAGCCTTAGAGTCTTAATTCCCGCACACTCGCAAATGAAAATCCCTGGTACAATGTCCCACGGTTTTTTAGTCACATCAAAGGTAATTACCGCGCCACTCACACCTTTAATCGCAAGCATACCATAAGTCACTGAGGTACAGCCAAAACTCCGCACACCGCGCACTTCTTCGCTTAATTTGTACGCAACTTTCCACTTGTCTTGTGTACCCTCAACTATCCATAACGAATGTTCAAAATCAATATTAGTATCTTTTTGAATAGGACTACCATTGCAAGTCACCCCTCGCTCGCGAGTGGCAGAAATAAGGAAGCCCAACTCAAATAAATTTATCACACTTGCAAGTACTTTTCCTTTTTCCATATACGCTAATTGAATACCACAAGTCGGCAACCCGTGCGCAAAATTTTTAGTACCGTCAATAGGGTCAATTAGGAAACAACATTTTTCTATTTGTTTGTCACTATTCAACTCCTCGCTCACGATAGTTACCTCTGGGTAATTTCCCTTAATTTCCGCAATGCAATATTTTTCCACCTCAACATCAAGTTCGGTCACAACATCGCGCACACCTTTTTCAAAAACAGAGTAAGTAGGGTGTTCTTTGATAATTTTTTGGGCATTTTTCGCCAATTTTTCCAAAAATTCGAGTATTTTTTCGCTTTTTCGCATTTTTTCTCCCTTTTTATTCAAAAAATAAACAAGGTCAAAGCCTTGCTTAAATAAAATTAATCTTGCTCGTTTGGGTTTTCTGTTTGGTTGATATTTTTCAAGTCGCAAATAGTATTAACAATCAAACTAGTGATACCGCACACAACAGCACCAGCAACAATAATCACCCAACCTGGGTGCCAAAAGCCAGCAAAAATACCCAAAAGAACATAAACCAAAATCGCAATCAACATAATAGCCCCGCAAATTGCTTCACTAACAACTTGCGCCTTAGACTTATTTTCTTTTCCGTTTTCCATAATATGCTTCCCCCTCTTTAATCTTCAATCAATTATATAATATTTTACGCAAAATGTAAAACAAAATTAATTAAATAACTAAAAATTAGTAAAAATTAAAATAAATTTTCATAAAAAATCACATAAAACTATTTTTTGTAACTTAAAAATTAAAAAATCTAATTTTTACTTAACTAAAACAAAACAGAAATTAAACTCGTTCAGCCAAATCTTTCACTTTTTCATAGACATTGTCCACTGCTATCTTTTCCCCCTCGATACCAACCACAAAAGTCTTGCGCGGTACTGTATAGGCGTCTAGTTCAAATTTTACATTACCTAATTTATAAACATAACGGGTCCTAATCAAAGTATTATCTTCTGTTAAATTTAAAAATTCCAAGATTGAATTAATTACATTATCATCGGTGTATTTAAGAGGCAAAGATTCCTTTCTTTCCCCTAAAATCTGACCCTCGACTAGCTTATCTTCCTTAAAATCTAATTCTTTTGTAATCACGCCATTTTTCTCATTTACGGTAATTCTAGCCATATAAGTTCTATCCTTATCCCTAAAAATGGTACGCTGTTGCTTATGTTCCTCAACAAACTCATAATCATTGTTTTTACAAAAATTGATAAAAGGTTGTAAATCTTTCACCTCAAAACTATATTCATACTCTTTCAAACTCATAATATCCTCCTAGACAATTCTAAATTACAACAAAAAAGAGAGCAAAAGCCCTCTATATATTATTCAGTAACTACTGAGATAACTTTCTTGTTTTGTTTTGAGCGTGTAAACTTCACAGTACCTTCTGCCGTAGCAAAAAGAGTGTAATCTTTACCGCAACCAACATTTTGACCAGCGTGATATTGAGTACCGCGTTGGCGTACAATAATTTCGCCTGCTTTTACTAAAGTGCCATCAGAGCGTTTGATACCTAAGCGTTTTGCTTCACTATCTCTACCGTTCTTACTACTACCTTGTCCTTTTTTGTGGGCGAATAGTTGAATATTAATAAACATCACTAACCTCCATTTCAATAAAATCGCTGTACTCGCTATAAAGGTCGCCAAGTCCGCACATCATTGTGGCAAAAATCACTTGCACATCGTGAGCGGTTTGGCTATCCAAATTTTGCGGTACAATAATTTCAAAATAGGCTTTTTCATCATTACGAACAATTTGCACATTCGCACAAGCAACCGTGAGCATACCGAGCGCGCAAGTTTGCACAATGCTAGATAGCCCCGCACAAACTATATCTTCCCCAGCCACTCCGTAACCCGCGTGACCTTCGCAAATTATTCTTGTATAAATGTCGCCTTTTTTGAAAACTGTAACTTTCGTCATAATATGACCCCCAAAGAATTTAGGTCTATTTCTTTATAGCGTCGATTTTAATCTTGCTATATGGCTGACGGTGACCTTGTGCACGGTGGTGTCCGTTCATCTTTTTGTAGATAGCAAGTTGCACTTTCTTGCCCTTACCGTGTTCAAGCACAGTAGCCTCAACACTAGCGCCAGCAACAGTTGGAGTGCCGAAAACACTTCCTTTCTCATCGCCAAGCATCAAGCAATCAAAAGTAACCTTTTGGTTAGCCTCTACATCAAGACGCTCAACAGTCAAAACATCGCCTTGTTGCACTTTGTACTGTTTACCGCCTGTCTTAATAATAGCGTACATAATTATACCCTCCTCTAAACCAATCTCGCTAGAAATTCAAGGCATTGCAAATGCAATTTAAAATAGCCCGTTCTACGCGGATACAAGTTAGATTGTATCATAAATAAACAATTCTGTCAATATTTTATAGCAAAAAAGATAAACTCCCCCTTTTTAAAAAATGAACGATTTATCTACTGCATAATTTTGGCTTAAATAGTTTTTCATTTTTTAAATTTTATAACAAAAAATGAACATACAAAAAAGCAACAACTTTTTTCTATCAGTCGTTACTTTTTAATCAAAAATATCAAATATAAATTTTTAAGAAATAGCACATCGGTTTGCACCATTAATCTATCAATTCGCTTTTATAAAATAGTGTCATCGTTGTTGGTTTCGCTATTTATGTTGTTGTTTTTAATAAGCGCAAAGTTTGCAGTCACCACCTTGCCTTTTATGAGGCTATATGGAATATTATCGGTCATTCGGTAACTAGACAAATCTACCCCTTCTGCACTCCAGCCCGTAAAAGTGTAGCCAGTAAATGGCACGGCACTTAAATGCACGGCTTCGATTTCTTCGCTTGTATCAAAGCCAATTACGCGCGCCTCACCGCCGTTTGTGGCAAATGTAGCCACTCCCTCGATACTTGCTCCCCCGCTAGGCGGATTTTGATATACTGGAGCGGTAATGTGCGCAAGATTGATAGTCATATTTGTGATACCATACACATAGTGGAAGTAGAACACAACGGTATTATTCGTATCTTTCACCGCATAATGCACTTGATAAGCGTAGCCCGCCCCGTATAGAGATGCATCATAATATTTGAGATAAAAACTCATTCCATCAATCACAACATCAGTAACATAATACCCAGTCACTGGATTTACCACAATATAAAGGTCGCTTCCATCTTCCGAGCGCATCATAATTGCTTTGCTACTGTCGGACAAAGTCGCCTTAACGCCAGTAGTAAAAAAGTGTGCGGTAAGATTTATATTTTTGCTTAAAGTAAATTTAAGCGGATTGGTGGTAAACACTTCATCATTTAACTCCCAATAACCGAATTTGTAGTCACCCGTTGGACTTGCAGTTACCTCAAAATCAGTGTTTTGTGTATAAATTCCCGCAGTTGCGCCAGACACAGTGCCCCCGCCATCAATAGTAATAGTTAGTCTGCATTTTTCGTAAACCGCATATGCAGTCTTGTTGTCATTATAAGCATAATTATCTGTGGAACTAATAAAATTAGTATCGCTAGTACTCCATTTCCAACCAGTCAATGCATAGTCACCCTTGACCGCCATGGTAGGCAATTCACCTATTGCAACACCCTGCGTAACCGTTTTTGAGGTGGTGGTATAGTCCGTTCCGCCTCCATAGTCAAAAGTAAGTGTATGTGTCCAAATGGCATAAACGGTGCTACTATAAACATATGTATATCTTGTACTAGAAGAAATGTAACTTACCGAAGAAGTGCTCCAAGACCAACCTTTAAAGGTATGCCCAGCCCACGCGTTTGGAGTAGGCAAAGTACCTATTGATGAATTATATGTTACTGATTTAGAAGATGTATTACCACTTCCACCATTATAATTAAAAGTTAGTGTATAAGTTTCAGGCGTTAAATCACTTGAAGATATACCACTGATACTTACTTCTATATACATATATGCATAAGGCTTGATAGTTCCTTCGCTTCTAAACCCGTAAGGAAAACTAGAAATTTTATAGGTAGCGCTACTAGAATAACCAGTGGACTTAGATGCCGAAGTGCTTATATAATCACCATAACGAGAGCCACTATTTTTAGACAGAGCATCAGAGCGCGCGGATGATTCCGAATCACCAGAACCAGTCCTAATAATACAACTTACACTAGATGGCCATTTGCTCTTGTCTATTTCATAGCCATTTGTAATATATAAGGAAAAATCCGAACCAGAGATAGCCCACTCAGTATAACTACCATTTTGCGTACCTCGTACCGAAGCCCAAAGCCTACCAATTGCAGTACAAGATGTATAAACCTCAGCATACCCGTAATGTGTGACACCAGCCGAACTATTAGTGATATAATCATGTCGTATTATCTCCACACCCTCAGCTGGTTGCCTTATATTTTTATTTAAAACACCAAAGGCAAATAGGCTACCAAACACAACCGCTAGCACGATAGGCACCACAATCAAAATAGCAAGAATTGTCTTTTTTGTGCTAAACTTTACTCTCTCCATAAAAACCTCCATTTTTTATGTTTTGTGTTTCAATTACTTACTATACCAAATTTTTATAATAATTTGTGCAAAATTCACAAGTGTTAACATTTATTTTGAAAAATCTTTGAAATTTGACCTCATTTTACAAATTTTCGAGAAAAAAGCAACTAATAAAGCAAAATTTTTCATTTTTTAAAGTATTTTTTGTGAAATTTGTACATATATTATATATTATACGGAACATTTTGTTCCAAGTCAACAAAATGAGAACAAATTGTTCTAAAATATTTATTATGAGTAAATTTGCAGAAAGATTGAAATCGGAAAGAGAATATTTGGGGTTAAGCCGTACGGACTTAGCCCAAAAGTTACAAGTGAGCGTGCGTGCTATCACCTACTGGGAAAATGGGCAACGCGAATGTGATTTTGACACTTTAATTATTCTTGCAAATATTCTCAACACCTCCACCGATTTCCTCTTAGGCAACGATAAATAAAACTTTTCTTTTTGATTAATTTGCTATGCGGTATATAAAATGTTTGCATTTTTGCATTTTTTTTGTTATACTAGATTTGTTTATGAAAAAAATGTAGAAAATTTGGAGTTTTATTATGATAGAAGTAGTGGCTGTTACCACAAAACAGCAGTTGAGGCAATTTGTGAAATTTCCTCTCAAACTTTACAAAGGTGACCCTTTTTATGTGCCCGCCCTGTATGCAGATGAATTGAATATTTTAGACCCTAAAACAAGCATACACCAAGGGGCTGATGCGGAATGTCAGTGTTTTTTATGTTACAAAGATAAAAAAGTTGTTGCGCGTTGCGCAGGAATTATTAGCAATCTTTACAACGAGAAAAACAACTCAAAGCGTATGCGCATAAGCCGTTTTGACTGCATAGATGATATAGAAGTGGCAAAGGCTATTTTAGATGCTGTGGAAAACTGGGGGCGTTCAAAAGGAATGGAAGTTGTACACGGTCCGCTAGGTTTTAACGATTTGGAGCGCGAAGGTCTGCTGATTGAGGGCTTTGACCGTATGTGTACTTTTGAATCTGCTTATTCTTACCCATACTACCAAAAATTGCTAGAAAATTTGGGTTACACAAAAGAGGTGGATTGGATTGAGTGGCAAATTAAGATACCTGAAAAATGTGATGAGCGTAACGAGCGACTTTCGGAAGCGGTGCAAAAACGCCTAAATATTCACGAGGCTGAAATTAAGAGTGTAAACCAACTTTTGCGCGACTATTACGAGCAAATTTTTGACTTGCTTGATGAAGCGTACGGCAAACTTTACGGCACTGTACCTATTACCGAACGCGTGCGCAAGGGAATGATTGCGCAATTCAAGTTGGTACTCAATAAAGATTTAATCTCAATTTTGGTCGATGAAAATGACAAGGTTGTTGGTTTTGGTCTTGCATTTCCTAGTATCGCACAAGCCTCACACAAGACAAACGGCAAATTGTTCCCATTTGGCTGGATACGCTTTTTACACACAATTCATCACATAGACACTTTGGACTTAGCGTTAATTGCTGTTGCACCCGAACTACAAGACAAAGGCTTGACTGCGATTATTTTCCATAATATGCTATCTCGAATAGTTGAAAAGAAAATGGGTATTCGTATCGCTGAAACAAATCTTCAACTCGAAGAAAACGAAAAGATACAGCAATTATTCAAGCAATACGACCACGAACAAGTGCGCCGTAGGAGATGCTATGTAAAAAGTCTAACGGGCAAAGAACTTGCACTTGCAAAATCAATCAACAAAAATGCAAAGAAATTAAAAAAGGCGACTACCGCTGACACCTCACCTCACAAAAAACTTACTTCAAAGCGCAAAGCCAAGGCAAATGCAAAATTAAACCAACCGTTAGCGTAAAATAGAAAAGAAAGTCATTAGATTTTGACTTTCTTTTTTTATTATAAATTAATTTGATATAAAATTTAATATTTATTATTCAATTTTCTGCATATTTGCAAATTAAATTTCGCTATATCACGACTAAAAATATCGCTACGCCAAAACATATAAAGCAAAACACAAAATATACCCATTTTATAGGGCGCTCCATATGGTTTTTCCCCTTGTTGATTGAAAGCGCTAAAAACAAGAATGTTAGCAATACCAAAGCAAGCACGATAAACCCTTTTAGAGTTTCATCCATCATACGAATAGCATTTAGCCAAGAATTCCAAACATCACACACCAAACTAAGCATCTATATTCTCCCCCGCGATTAAACTTTCACCAGTCATTTCCGCTGGCTTGTAAATCTCCATTAATTGTAGCACAGTTGGTGCGAAAGAGTCAAGAGCAAATTTGCCTTGTTTCAATTTTCTTGTCTTGTCGGTCAAAATAAATGGCACTGGATTTGTAGTGTGAGTCGTGCTTGTACCGTTTGAGGTGCGCATATCTTCGATATTTCCGTGGTCGGCTGTAATTATACAAGTATAACCCGCTTTTAGTGCGGAAGTAACCGTTTTTTCCAAAGCACTGTCTAGTGCCTCCAACGCTTGCACGCTTGCCTCAAAATTGCCCGTATGTCCTACCATATCGCCGTTACTAAAATTAATTAACACAAAATCATACGACTTTTTACTTATTTCTTCACTGGCAATATTTGCTATTTCTGGCGCACGCATTACTGGGAAATCTGCAAAATTATCTACAAATTTGCTCTCTACCATTATGCGCTTTTCACCTTTGTAAGGCTTTTCTACCCCGCCGTTAAAGTAGTAGGTCACATGGGCGTATTTGGTAGTTTCGGCGAGTTTAAGTTGCTTGCACCCAACTCTAGACAATCTCTCCGATAGTGTATTTACAGGCACATCGGGACCAAATATGTATGGCAAATTCGTTTGCGCTTCATCGTACATACACATTGCGGTTGCCTTGATTTTTGGCAAAAATTTACGCTGAAAGCAAACAAAATTTTTACTAGCAAACGCGCTACTGATTTGGCGCATACGGTCTGGTCGGAAATTAAAAAATAAAATTTCATCGCCATCTTTCATACCTTCGTACCCACCAACCACAAAAGGAGGCATAAACTCATCGCTCACATTTCTAGCGTAAGTTTTCTTAAAGGCATCGTAAATTCCATTTACACGCGTCCCCACGCCCGCTGTAATTAGGTCAAAAGCCACTTGCGTACGGTTCCAACGCTCCTCTCTATCCATTGCATAAAATCTACCTACAATAGTCGCAATCTCGCCTACACCAAGTTTACTCAACTCGACTTCAATTTCTTGCACAAAATGCTGTCCGCTCGTTGGGCTTGTATCCCTGCCGTCCGTAAAGCAATGCACTTTTATATCCTTAACCCCGCGTGCAACCGCTTGTCGAAGCAAATACTTGAGGTGTTCGATACTACTATGTACTCCGCCATTTGACACTAACCCCGCAAGGTGCAAGGTTTTTTTGTTTGTCACTGCTCGGTCAAAAACAGCATCAAGCACTGGATTTTTGTCTAGGCTTTTGTCTTTAATCGCGTTGTTTATGCGCATAAAATCTTGATAAACTACTCGACCTGCGCCCAAATTGATATGGCCAACCTCACTATTGCCCATTTGTCCTTTTGGCAAGCCTACATACTGTTCACTAGCAAAAATAGTGGTATGCGGATATTCTTTTAAAAGGGCATTGTAAAATGGCATTTTGGCAACTTGCATAGGGTTACCCTCTGCCTCTTTGCGATAGCCAAAACCATCTAAAATGATACCCACAACTCCTGTTTTTACTTTCATATTTTACCCCCTAAATACACTTGAAGCAATTTCCATAAATCTATCGCAATCAAGGCTTGCACCACCGATAAGCGCGCCATCTACTATATCATTTGCAAGTAATTCACCGCTATTTGCTGGATTTACACTACCACCATATAGCACGATATGCTCTTGCTTTCCCCAAATTTCATCAAGTGTTTGTTTGATAAACTTTATAGTATCTTGCACCAACTCACCACTAGCGCTCTTGCCTGTGCCGATAGCCCAAACAGGCTCATATGCAATGATAATTTGCTCTTTTTTGTTTAGTCCAGCAAGGTCACGCTCCAACTGTGCGCGCAACACCTCTTTTGTCTTGCCTTGTTCAAATTGAGTGGCAGTTTCGCCAATACACAAGATAGGCAACACACCATTTTCTTGCAAACGCTTCATTTTTTCGTTTATTATTTCATCAGTTTCATTAAAATATGCTCTGCGCTCGCTGTGACCCACGATACAAAAATCAAGCCCACAGTCTGCAAGCATTTCTGCCGAAATTTCCCCAGTATAAGCCCCGCGTTCGTGATTTGACACATTTTGCGCACCTATCATCATCATATTTGATTGCATTTTGTCCATTCCCAAAATATACACAAAAGCCACAGCAAGTCCAAACATTACATCACTATTTTTAGGAAATTTGTATTTTTTCAATTTTTTGGAGAACTCGACAATCTCGCTTGCGGTCATATTCATTTTCCAGTTTCCAACGATATATTTCATATTTTCACCTCTTAAAGTTTCTCGCTCAATGCCTGCAACCCTGGTAAAGGCACGCCCTCGATTAGTTTTAAAGCAGCACCACCACCAGTCGATACATGATTGATTTTGCCTTGCAAGTTTAATTGCTCGATTGATTTTGCACTATCGCCACCACCGATAATTGTATATGCTCTACTATTTGCCAAAGCCTCCGCAATCTCGTTTGTACCTTTTGCAAAACGCTGAAATTCCGCAACACCTAGTGGACCATTCCAAAATATAGTCTTTGCCTTGTTGATATAGTGCTTAAATAGTTTAATAGTGCGCGGACCTATGTCCATACCCATACCAGTGCGCGGGAATTTTTTTGTCGAAGTAACCACAAATTCGGCAGAAAAACTAAATTCACCCGTTACCACATGGTCGACAGGCAAAACGATTTTTACATCTTGCTTTTTCGCTTTTTCTAGTAGCAATCTAGCGAGCGTGATTTTATCTTTTTCTACGATAGATTTACCTACATTAAACCCTTGCGCACGCAAGAATGTATATGCCATTGCACCACCTATCATCACGACATCAGCTACTTCAATCAATCTACTGATTAAGCCGATTTTGTCCTTTACCTTTGCCCCACCAACAATAACCACAAATGGGCGTTTTGGATTTTCTAGCGCGCCACCTAATATATCTAATTCTTTTTGTACAAGCAAGCCTGCGCAACTTGGCAAGTATTCTGCAACTTTTGTAGTAGAAGCGTGCGCGCGGTGCATAGTACCAAAAGCATCGTTACAATAAATATCAGCAAGACTAGCAAGTTTTTTGGCAAATTCTGGGTCGTTCGCCTCCTCGCCTGGGTCGAAACGGACATTTTCCATCATCACAATGTCACCCTCTTTCATATTGCGCACATACTTAAATGTGTCACTCCCTGCGACATCTTTTGTAAGAATTACAGGACATTTCATCAATTCGCGCAAGCGCTCTGCGACTGGTTTGAGCGAAAATTCAGGTTTAACCGTTCCCTCAGGTCTGCCTAAGTGGCTCACAATGATAATTTTTGCGCCTTGCTCACGCAAATAATTTAGCGTTGGTAAAGTTTCGCGAATACGCTTGTCGTTGGTGATTTGCAAATTTGAGTTTAGTGGTACATTAAAATCAACACGCAAAAGCACTTTTTTGCCTTTTAATTCAAAATCTCTTAAAGTTTGTTTATTAAACATTTTATACCCTCCATTAAGCGGACAAAATACCTAGTTTTAGGCTAATATTCGCTAAATCTGTATTTATATCTTCAAAAGCAAGAATGATTGAAAAATACAAATCATCTTCTACCATTCGCCTTGATTTCACATAATCATTATAAGTTGTTTTCTTAAATTTTTGGCAAAGCGCAAATATTTTTTTATTCAGTACCATTACTTCTTTTACCGTTTTGCTATTCACATTTTGCCCTGCAATCAATGCATCAATTAGGTTTATATTCATTTGAGTTAAATTTTTTATTTCATCAAAAATTTTACCTAATGAAACATTTTGCTTGTCGGTCAATGGCTTCGATTTTTTAAGCAAATCGCTACCGTAATTATACAACTTATGCGAACGCTCATTCAAGTAATTTACATCGTTTAGAATATTTAGCAATACATTGAGTTTGGGCAATTCAGCCTCACTCGCCTTTGCAGACATTCGTATTGCTCCGTTTTGTGTAACTTTGATTACCTTTTCTAGTCCCTTAATCCTACCCAAAATACCGCGCATTTCGCGTTTTTCGGTAATTCGCGTTAGCAAATCGCTTTGCAGTTGTTCACTCAAAACAAGCAGTTTTTTAGTCGATTGCAACAGGTACGGATAGCCCACACCAAACACAGCAAGCGCGTTTTCAGACGGCAAAAATTCCGCATAAATGTTGTCTTTGCCTTTTTTGTCGCGAACAAGTTTTGTCATCATTTTTGCCAAGCCACCTTCAAACGGCAACAAAATTATACTAGGAATTGTCATTTGCACCATATGCGCAATAATTAGTGTCAAAATTACATTTTGCCCCAAAGCCTCAAACAACATAGACACAAGCGGAGTGAAATACAATGGCACCATTAATACAAAGGCAAACACTCTAAACAACAAGTGGAATGTAATCACGCGTTTGCCTTCTACGCTTTGACCTGAAATGGTATATACATAATCGCTTAGCGCCGTACCGATAGCAACCGCCATCATACCTAAAAATGCCGTTTCAATGCTGATAGGTCCAGCGCCCGCTACCCCCACAAGGGCAGAAAGTACAGTAAGGCTTGCGAAAGTGCTTGTCGTTAAAAAACTAATCACAAACCCGATGAGTATCACAAACAACGGATGATTTAATTTACTCAAAAATTCAAATACTGCTGGAATTTCAAATATTTGTGTCGCATAAGAACCAACTAATTCAATACCCACAAACAACATTCCAAATCCGACCAAAGCCTGCCCTAAGTGTTGCATTTTTTCAGTCTTGAAAAATAGCGTAAAAATTGCACCAAAAAGACAAAGAATAGTGAGAATTGTCGTGAGGTTGAACCCCTGAAACATCATCAATATAATAGATAATGCATTACCAAAACTAACACCCAATATAAACGCAATACTTTGTCGCGAGTTAATCGTGCCGACCTCAACAAAACCCATTACCATACTGCATACAAGTGTTGTTTTTTGAGTAATAAAAGTCATCACCCCGCCGACTAAATAACTCTTTATCGGACTTTTTGCAACAGTGCTAAATTTTTTGTTAAATCGAGAGCCTAAGGAAGTTTCTAGCGAACGGCTAAAAAGCGTCATACCATATAGCAAAACGCCCAAACCCGCTAACGCTAAAATAATCATATAAATTACTTCCATAACGATATTAGCCTTTTTTATTTTGTACAAATAAAGTTTAACCAAATTGCACTATTTATATGATACTAAAAAATACAATTAAAGGCAAATATTTTAACTATATTTTTAAAATTAAGTTGCATAAAAAAATTTTATAAATAAAAATGAGCCTCGTATAAAGGCTCAATAAAATATTTATTTTTTTAGTAATTTTGCCAAATTGTCAGCATACTGTTCCAGCGTATTAAAAGAAAAGTCATTGTAATTGGTGATTTCTACTACTTTGGCTTTAATATTTGTTTCGTTAAATACATCTAAAAATTCCATTTCGTTTTTATGTTTGTGGACATAATTTCCGTTTTCATCGGTAATTTTACGGCTAAATTCACTCAACTTATTTTTTAGAAGCATAGCATTTCCATAAAAAACACTCAAATCGTGATAACCTTCTGTAATAGGTTCATTAAATTTTGAAAAATGAACTCTTACACAATCATTCTCAACGGGAATAATCTGCACATAAGGACTTTTTTCCTTTGTGCAAGGAATAACCATTTCGCCACTATAATTATCTTTTATGCGAGAATAAACGACATCATCTTGCAAGCAGTCACCCCATTGAATATAACAAGTATCCTCAGACGAAACCGCAATTTGATTAAGCGCTTTCCAGACAGCATCACCGCTTCCTTTGCCTGATTCAATTACTATTTTTTGTGCATCACCTAATATTTCATCAGTAAAAAAGTGTTCATTAGCAAAAGAACATACAACCATAACTTTATCACAGAATTTAGACATTCTATCAATATTGATTTGCAATAAAGGTCGGTCACCCACAGGCATTAACGATTTTGGGATTTCACTCTTAAATCTTGATTGATTGCCTGCTGAGATTATTAATCCTACTATCATCTTTTGCCTCCAACAATTTTATCAACAAATTCGTTTCATTTACACTACCAACATCTATCGAATATGTCGATTGCTTTGCAATTTCTTTATCATTTCCATCAGCATTTTCATCACCAACAAACAACACATTTTCATCAGGTCTGCTTATTTTTGAAAGTATATTTGCTTTATTGTTAGACTTATTTAAAATATCAACTGTTGTCTTGCCAGTCATTCTCGCTTCACAATCTTTGTCGCCATAATTTTCAAAAATTTTTGTCAAAGTTTCGCGTTCTTTTGTAGCCAATGGCTTAATTTTTACATTGTAAATGTTTTCATTTCCTACCATTGTAGTCTTGTCTTGAAGGTTGTATTCTTGCACAAATTTATTTATTATTCCCAAAGATTTTTTGCTTAAAGCAAATTCTTTAATTTCATCAACAGGCTTGTCGTTTACATACAAAATAGCATTTGCATCAGCCCAAATAGGCAACCTAAAATCTGCCAAATTTTCACCAAAAATATGCACCAATTTCTCTCTTATACTTTGATAAGAATTACCGCTCACTATTACCGCTTTGTCGGCAAAATTTGAGTTAATATTTTTGATATTTTCTATTGAAGTTTTGAGCACATCTTCACTAGCATTTCTAGCGAAAATTGTATCATCAAAATCAAATACGATTTTATCAAAATCTTGTGAAAGACCATAGTATGTAGCAAACACACCTTTTGCAAATTCCACAGGAATGTGTTTACCCTTTTCATTTCCCATTGCCTCAAAAGCAAAAGTATGCTTATCATCAGTCATACGCAACAATGGGTTTGCATCTGTATTCATAAGCAAAGTAAAATCAGTTAAATCAAGTCCACTTTGTTCCATAAATTTTATAAATTCTAGACTACTCACTCCCCAACTATCGCCATCTTTTTCATTGTTAAATAACCAAATCTTTTTTGCTTTGGATTGATTGATATATTGGGCAAAATTTAAGTATTCAATAGTCGGCTGAATAGAACTCCAAAAAGTACCAGTCGATACCAAAATCAAATCTGCATCAGTTACCGCATCAATAGCACGCTGGTTTAGTCCAAAACTACCATTTTCAACATCATAAACTGTCTTTATAATCTTATCGTTTTCATTATTCCAGAATACAGTTTCCCCCTCATCTGGTATTAGGTAGCCAGATTGAGTGAGCGCCTTGATATAGACATTGTCAAATGAATTTAAAATAACAAAATCATCTATATTCATTCTATCACAAAAATGCTTGTTTGTTGCTTCATAGCCTATTTCACGATACATTTCGGCATAAACAATGTTTGAAACGCTAAAATCTTTGTATTCAAAATCTTTTGCTTTTGGCAAAGCAAAAAACCTCTCAGCATAAGGAATATATTCTGGCATATTCCATTTTTCTAGTAAATTTTTTACCTCATCGAGTTCGTTGCCTTTTGTAAAATCATACCTGCCGTGATAAAATTCTTTTAAATTCTCATCAACATTATCACCATATACAGCCTCGTACATACGCGAGTGGTTTTTCCTAATATCAGAAACACCCAAAGTATTTGTTACAGCACGACAAACACCAGTAGATTTTCCATTATCATAAGCATTTACAATTACCTTTATATCAAAATCGTTTCTATTTCCAACAAATTTTTCCAAGCCTTTAACCAAAGCATCATTGCCAGAGCCACCTGATAAAATAACTATTTTCATTTTTATGTAATCCTTTTAGTAATTCTAACCTACATTTTGTTCTTTTATTTTAGATTCTTCAATTTGATTTTCAGTCGCACATTCATTTGTTTCCACTTTATTAAATGTGTCGAAATTTGAAGTGTTTTGGTGTTCAATCGTAGTCCACACAAACTGCTTTTTGGAAAAAATTGCGATAACTTGAATAGGTGCCAAAAACAAGGCGAACAATGGATAAATCAATACTGATGCCACTTTCAATCCAGTAGATACACCAATAATACGGTCTTTTTCTTTTGCATACGCCACAATAGCGGTTATCATTATGCCGATATAGCCTAAAACAAAGTTACAAGCAAACAAGATGCCCCAGTATGTCCAAGCCAATGTGCTATCAAGCCCAAATAAGGGAATAAACAATTTTAATACTATATCAAGCAGTAAAATCGCGATACCCATTGCACCAACTGGCAAAGTAACACACATCAAATCAAAAGCCGAGCCTTTGCACATTACTTCATCTTTTGCAGTGTTTTTACTTCTACAAAAAACCATCTTAAACAAGTCTTTAAATCTTTTTCTACAAACAATATCTGTACCTTTTGCCCACCTCAGCCTTTGTCGATACATTGCACCAAATTTTGTAGGGTGTTCATCATAGTACATTGCTTCATCACAATACCTAACTTTGTGCCCTTTTAAAACTTGTTCAATAGTAAAATCGGTATCATCTGAAAGATTAACAATGTTCCAGCCATTTTCCACCATTTTGTTACTTACCAAAAAGCCTGAGCCCAGTATTCTTGAAGAACACCCCATCGCCTCACGACCGTTTGATTCCACCGAACAGCCTACCGTGTATAATATTCCATAACAAGCAGTCTGTACATTTTCGCCAAAATTCTTTGAATTTCTAAACGAAGTAATCGCACTTTCCCTATTGTAGTACAAAAACGCATCATTCATTTTATTGAAATATTCTTTATCAACAATATTGTCAGCATCAAAAATATGATAACCATCATAACTACTGATTTTGTAGTCTTGCTCAATTAACTGAAATACTTTTTTTAATGCATAACCTTTTGTGCGCTCCTCATCATTATTGTACTCATAAACAATCGCACCAGCATTTCTAGCACATTCTGCAGTAGTATCTGTACAATTATGTGCGATTACAAATATATCCAATAATTCTTGCGGATAGTTCGATTTTTTAATGCTTTCTATTAGATTTGCGACAACCTTTTCTTCATTTCTGGCGCAAATAATTACACCATATTTAAGTTTTTCTTCTTGCTCTGGATATTTTTTCCTTTTTCCAAAAACCCCAGCCAAAAATATCACTATATACTGAATAAGAAAAATAGCGGTCAAACACCCGAACACAGTCATTATTATTCCAATAATACCAATATAATTCAAAACAAATCTCCTTACAAAACAGTAGTTAAATCACACGAAACGAAAAGCATATAAAATTATCAAATATTACAAACATTTACCCGACATTTTTGTCAATAAAAATGACCAACTATTATTTAAATAGCAGGCTCTTTTTTTGTTTTTCCGCAAAATTTTCATCAAAAAAATCTATATTAGATTATAAAAAACGCAAAATAAACAAATAATTTAATACTCTATACTATAAAATAATAGTGCTATTTAAATAACAGCAGGCTTTTTTGTGGCTAGGATTCTATATCATATTTTCAATACTTACATCTACATAACTAAACACTTTTTAACAAAAATATCCAAAAATAATTTAAAAATTAACAAAACAACCAATTTTTTTAACTTCAAACTATTATTTTCAGTTTAACACATTAGAGTATCAATGTCAATAAAATATAATTTATTTTATAAAATAAACACGCGTTCAATATAAAAATGAACATTAATTAATTTAATTTTTATATTTTTAGGTATAACACAACTCGACTTTGTATAAAATTATTGCAAATTTTTAAAAACAATATCTAGTTCGTTTAGGAGTGCTTGATAATCGCTTTCTATGCTTAATTTTGCGCGAATTTGTCTAGGCACGCCAGCGTGTTTTAGGTAAAAAACTAATTGCTTGCGCATAAACGGAATAACATATTTTTCTGGGGCTTCTATGAGCATCATTTCGTAGTGTCTTTTGATAATTTTTAGTTTATTTTGCTCAAAATCGGTATTTGTTAATTCAGCAAAAATCCACGGATTTCCGATTGCGCCACGCCCGATTGCGATTGCATCAATGCCGTAGCGTTCCATTTTCGCTAGCGCATCGGCTTTTGAATTTATATCGCCATTGCCCACAACTGGAATACTTACCGCTTGCTTAACTAGTGCTATTTTATCCCAGTTTGCGCACCCTGCATACATTTGCTCGCGCGTCCTACCGTGCATACAAATACTATCCGCCCCGCTATCTTGACACATTTTTGCAAAGTCTAAAAAGTTTTCACTCTTGCTATCCCAACCTAAACGAAATTTTACGGTAACGGGCTTATCTGTATGTAATTTTACAGCGGTAATAATTTTACTTGCTAGCGGTAAATCACGCATAAGCGCACTACCCATTCCGTTGCTGACTACTTTTGGCACAGGACAACCCATATTTATATCTACAATATCAAAGCCCGCAATTTCTGGCAATTGCACGCAGTCCGCCATAACACAAGGCTCGTCACCAAAAATTTGTACTGCGGTCATTTCATTATCTTGCTTTTTTAGCAAATCTTGCGTACTACCAGAACAAGCAATCAAGCCCCTTGCGCTCACCATTTCGGTAGTCACCAAACCCGCTCCAGCCTCGCTACATAGCGTGCGAAAAGTACTATCAGTGTAGCCCGCCATAGGCGCTAAAAAGTATGGATTTTTCAGTATTTTACTGCCGATTTTCATAAATACCCCCATAAAAAAAGGCGGACTATTTTGCCCACCTTTTAAAATTAAAACTTACGCGTTGACTGCGTCTTTAAGAGCCTTGCCAGCCTTGAAAGCAGGAACTTTGCAAGCAGGAATTTTGATTGCTTCTTTAGTTGCTGGGTTAACACCAGTACGAGCGGCACGAGTGCGAGCCTCAAATTGACCGAAACCAGTCAAAATGATTTTGTTACCTGCCTTCATTTCGTCTTGGATTACTTCGAGAACAGCGTTCACGATTTTAGCAGTTTCAGCATTTGAAAAACCTGCCTTGCTAGCAACTTCTGCTATAAATTCTTGTTTGTTCATTACTTTTTCTCCTTTTTGTAATGTTTAATGGAGTATAGCATATTTTGGCGTATTCTCCAAACGATTTTAAGCAATTTTGCAAATTTTTCTCAAAAAAAGCCCTATTTTTGCACCAAAACACCCAAAAAACGCTTTTTTAGTGACTCACTGGCCTTAAATTTAGGCACAAAACGCGACACAATGTCACCATTTTTTGCTAAATATCTATTGCCTATTTTATCAAAATCGTAATATTTGGCATAAAATTTACCAAAACCAGTTAGCACTACATTCTCGCCACACTCAACCGCTTGCGTGATAATTTCCAGCATAGAATTGACCGCATTTTTGCAATCGCTAATACCCAAATTTGTACGCTTCGCAAGCAAGCAAATTATATCGTTTTTATTCATTTTTTGTCCTCAGCAAAGTATAGACGAAATATTATTTTTTATTCAGTATGTACGCGTTTCATTCGTTTTAATCTAAATCGTTTAATTTCACTAAAATCAACCCCAAACGCCCATAGCGCAAAAATATACACAATACACGCCGTTATATACGCTAGCGGTAGCACTATATATATAGATATATGTAGCAAGTTAAAATTCAACAAAGTTAGTGCTACTCCCATGCTCCCTAGCATACTAGGCAAAGCGCGTTTAAATGAAAAGCGATAGCCTAATTTTTTACGAATAAAAATTTGATTTGCCAAAAATGCAAAACCATAGAAAGCAAGGCTGGATATTACGCAACCAAATATATTTATTTCTGGAATAGTAACAAGCAGAAATGTAAGCCCTATTTTTAATCCACCAGCGAGCAACATATTTAGCATAGTGATTTTTCCGTACCCCAACCCCTGCAAACTACTATTTTGCACTTGCAAAAGCGCGCCAAGTAATATAATAGGGCTACTGCAAACCAGCAAACTACTGGCTAGGTTTGTGTAATTTTGCCCACCCAAACTTTCACTATACAAAAACTGCATTAAACTTTGCGGGGTAGTCACAAAAGCAACCACAATCGGCAAGCAAAATAGTATTACCAAGAAATTTGCCTGCCCCAATCTTTCTCTTACTTTTCCCTTATCTTTTAGGCTCGCCACGCTCGGCACAATGCTTATAGCAACCGCTAGCGTAAGCGCAATCGGCATATTAATAAGGCTATTTACCACCCCGCTATCAATTCCCCACATTTTAGTTGCTTTCAACTCGTTAAATCCCGCACTGAGTAGCAAATTTACCACCATAAAACTGTCTATCATTACAAGCAACGGCAAAGTTATGCTTGCAGTTACTATCGGTAGCGCCGTTTTAACCAAATCGCGCAAGATTTCGCTATATTTGATACTATGAAATATACTATGCGATGTGGTTTTTTGTTGTTTTTTCTTATCTTTTAGATAAATTATCGCTAAAATACATACTGCGAGTATTTCACTAACCGTTACCCCTAGCAAAGCCCCAAAAGTGCCATATTCGATACCTTTATCAATCAAAAGATATGCAAATAGCAAGCCAAAAATCAGTTTTGCGCCCTGCTCGATGATTTGGCTAAGAGCCGTTGGTGTCATATTGCTACAACCTTGAAAATACCCACGAAACGCACTCAAAATACTCACAAAAAACACCGCTGGCGCAATTCCTATATAGCCTAGCGCACCCAGACTGTTTCCTTGTAATGATGCAATTTCGCCCGCAAAAATAACCAATAATGCACTAAACGCAAGCCCAACTACGCTCATAACGCCCAGACTTACGCGAAATATTTTTCTCGCGTTTAAAGGGTCGCCATCTTGTTGCCGTTCTGCCACCATTTTGCTAATTGCAGTTGGCATACCCGAACTCGAAAGCACAATCAAAAGCGCAAAAACTGGATAAATTAATTGATATACGCCCAAGCCTTCCGCTCCCAATACCCAAGTTAGCGGAATACGGAAAATCGCGCCTAGTATTTTTGCTACCACGCCCGCAACAAATAATATAGCGACTCCACCCATAAATGTTTGAACTTTCATATTGTTATTTTAATTCAAAAATGCAAAATTATACAAAAAAAGAGTGCCATTTGCACTCTAATCTTATCTATTTCTTAAAAAGTTCAATTATATTTTTCTTTTTACTTAATGGCAGACTATTTATAAGTTGTTGCAATTCGAGGTCTATTTCGTATTCAGCAATATTACTACTAAAAAATCTACCAATAGGAAAATTGCATATTTCCAGAATTTGCAAAAGTTTTTCAACGGTCAACACAATTCGCCCACTTTCTATTTGAGCAACATATTGCGGACTCATACCCATTCGTAAACTTAATTCGCGTGCCGATAAATTTGCCTGATTTCGCACATAGCCAATTCTATTTAATATCTCTTTTATATCCATCAATTTTACTCCTATGTTCAATTATAGTTTATACTTAAAATATAAATAATAACCAACATACATAATTTTCAGTTATTTTATATAAAATGAATACTATTAAACATAAAATGTGCTATAATATTTTACAACAATCGAAAAGGAGTAATAAAATATGACCTTTAATCACAAAACCTGTAGTTTTTTTGGTCTGGATAACCTTAAATCCACAAAAGAAAATAAAACTAAATTTAAAAATTTAATAAAATATTTAATAATGAATAAAAAGATTAAAAATTTTTATTTCTGTAATTGTGGAATATTTTGTAATATTTGCCACGATATTATTATGAAATTAAAACTAGAATATAGTGATATACAAAATGTTAATTATTCGTTAGAAGAATTTAAAAGCTTAGATAAACATTATTTTACACTATTATGTTATCAAATCTATGAAATGATTTATCGCAGTAGTTATGTTGTTGTTTATGTCAACAATAAAAAAAATAATGAAGCAAGTAAAATTTTAAAATATGCTTTAAAAAAGAAAAAACAAATAATTAATATTTGTTAATTTTCTTTATTAAAATTTTTACAACTCTTTTACGGCTTTTTCGAGTATTGAGTTGATTTTTTCGATTTTTTCCAAATCTTGCCCCTCAACAAGTGTACGAATTAAACATTCTGTACCGCTAGCGCGCAAAACAATTCGCCCCTCGTTTCCTAGTTCTACTTCCAATTCATTGACTAAATCATTTAGCGCACCTTTTTCGACTTCTTGCTTTTGTCTTTCGCTTACATAGACATTTGAATTTGCAATCAATGACCTATTTAGCCCAACCAGCAACTCATCGACTGATTTATTTTCCTCTTGCACAATTTTCAGCAAAAATAAAGCAGTGGTAATTCCGCAAGACTCGTTGTTTACCATTCCTACACTTATATGCCCGTTTTCCTCTCCGCCCAAATTAAAATCATTTGCAAGCATTTCAGTTTGAATATGAATACCGCCCACTTGCGTGCGAATAGTATCAATACCAAATTGTTTTAGCGAGTTTTCTAGCCCGCAATTTGTGACAATGGTAGTTACTAGTGTATCGTGCTTTAATTTATTTTTTTGCTTTAAATATTTGGCAAAAATATACATAATATCAGTGCCGTCTATAATTTTGCCACCTTTTTCGACTACCATTACCCTATCAGCATCACCATCAAACGAAAAGCCAAAATCTACCCCATTTGATGCACATTCGGTAACAAAATTTTCTATATGCGTACTACCACAATCGCGATTGATATTTACACCATCATTTTCAGTGTTAAAGCAAATCACTTGCGCGCCTAACATTTTAAATATATATGGAGCAACCGCAAAACTAGCACCATTTGCAGTATCTAGTGCAATTTTTAGTCCTTTTAACGACTTTATTTCCAAAGTAGAAACAATGTGGTCCACCCAAAGTTTCAACAAATCATCGTTAAATTCCATTCTACCTATTTCAAGCGGAGGACACCCATAAAAACTATCAATATTGAAATAAATTTCCTCCAATTTTTTTTGCTCGCTTATAGGAAGTTTGTCACCCGTGTTTGCGTAAAATTTCAAGCCGTTATGCTCCGCTGGGTTGTGGCTTGCAGTGATCATTACACCGCCATCAACTTCCAAAGTTTTGGTAAGATATGCGAGTGCTGGCGTAGGCAAAATATTCGGCAAAATTGCACTAAACCCCATACTATTTAACCCCGCCACAAAGGCACTGCATAACATTTGCCCAGACACGCGCGTATCACGACCGACTATCACCTTTTTGTGTTTTGCATTTTTCTCCAAAAGTAAAGCAAATGCCTGCCCGAGATTAAACGCAAGTTGTGCGGTTAACCTCTCATTTGCCACCCCTCTTATTCCGTCAGTTCCAAACAATTTATTTGCCATAATATCATCTATCCTCTTATTTTTTGACTATTTTTTATTGATTTTTTACTTATTTTTCTTTGCATAACTACTTGCGTTTGTACCAGCGATTGCACCGTCCGAAATAGCGGTCGCAATTTGTCGCAAACTCTTGTCGATTATATCTCCACAAGCATACACGCCCGCAATATTTGTTTCCATTTGTGAATTAACTTTTATATAGCCATTTGATAACGCTATCTCACCATTAAGCAGTTCGACATTTGGATTTCTACCTATAGCCACAAACACGCCATCGACACAAATATCATTTTCAGTATTGTCTTGCACATCGCGCAAAATCATTTTTTCTAATTTGTTGTCCCCTTGCAAATCAACAACTACCTTGTTTAGACACTTTTCAATGTTTGCGGTTTTGCATAATTTTTCAAATTCTTCCACCACAACACTATCCGCTCTAAAACCTTCGCGCCTATGCACCAAATACACTTTTTTTGCAATCGGCGACAAATAAATAGCATCTTGCAATGCCGTATTTCCTCCACCTACGACCGCAACTGTTTTATTTCTAAAAAATGCGCCATCGCACACCGCACAATAACTTACGCCTTTGCCGATAAATTTCTTTTCATTCTCAATACCGAGCCCACGCGAGCAAGCACCCATACTTAATATGATTGCAGGCGCCTTATATGTGACACCGTTAGCGACAACTTTTTTAATTTTTTCATCTAAAATACAATTATCAACTTCGGCAAAAAGTGTTTCCACGCCAAGTGCTGTCGCCTGCTCAAACATATTTTGACTCAGCATAAAGCCGTCTATATCTTTACAACCAGGGTAATTTGCAATAGTGCTAGTAAGCGCTACTTGCCCGCCTACCCCGTTTTTTTCTATCATCAAAACTTTTGCGCCCGCACGAGTTGCATAAATTCCAGCAGTCATTCCCGCAGGCCCGCCACCTATAATTATTACATCGTATTCCGTTTGCATAAAATTCTCCCGTACTTAAATTTTGACTTGAAATACACAAATCGTTATCATTATATAATAAAAAAACCATTTTACAAAGTAAAATAGCATAATTTATTACATTTTGTTTTGATTTTGCACTTTTGCTTTCGCTTTTTCTGATTCGCTGGCGCAATTTTCTTCATTTTGCGTAAACTCGACAATTTTCGTTTGCTTTGATGTGTGTAATTTTTTCATACACGCACGCGCAACAGGTTGTACAATCAATGTTTCTATCCAAAACACAACAAAGAAATTTCTAGGCCAAGCAATCAAAAGGTCGCTAAAAATTTTGGTTGTAACACTACCGCTTAAAATTTCGCCCCACAAAAGCCCTACAAATGTCATCAAAAATGACATAGCAGTTACAGCAAAAATAATACGGAACCAAATTCTTGCGTTAAAGCCGTCCGTTTCCCCGCCGAATTTTTTACACATAAATATAGCAAATGGACCTGCAATAAAGTTTTCTAGTAGCATTGCAATCACAAAGAATAATGGCCACGAATATAAAATATTCAGTAAAATTTGCCCATTTATCGTACCAAACGAAAGTGAAATATTAAATGTAGCCATTAGTAGCGAAGTAATACCAGCAATTATACTGCCATAAAACAGTCCCTCGCGCTTTGTTTGTGGTAATCTACTTTCTTGCATATTAATCTCCTTTTTGTAAAATTTCGTGAGAAAAAAAGAAAGCGCAAGCCCAATACAACTGGACTTACGCAAAACTATTTGCTACACGCTGATATCTTTATATTTTAACAAATCGAATTATATTTTTCAAGCATTTTTAAAAAAATTTTAGTAAATTTTCGTTTTCTTATATGTAAAATATAGTAAAAATGTAACAAAACGCATATTTTTTTGCAAAAAGCAAACAACAATCAATGGAGGTTGAAATGGAAGAAAAAGACTTTAAATTACTCACCAGTATGTATCAAAATTGCAAAACCGCTATTCAAAGTATTGCCGACATTGAATCAAGTGTCGAAAACGAGGACTTGCGCGCAGAACTTCGTGAGCAATCTAGTGATTATGCTGATTTTGCAGAAAAATTGACAAAATTTAATACTGGCGACCAAACTTTACCCGATAACAACTTTTTTGAAAAGGCGCGCTTGTGGACTTCGATTAAGATGACCACCCTTACTGACAAGTCAACAAGACACCTTGCAGAAATGTTGTTACTAGGTACGGTTATGGGTACTTTGCAGTGCTACAAAGATTTGAGCGATTTTCGCGACTGCGACAAAGAATTGCTTGTTTTGTGTGGCGACTTGCAAAAAATGGAGGAAAAACATTTCAATTACTTAAAAATGTTTCTTCAAAAAGATATTTAACATCACCTTCAAACTGTGGAAAAAATCCACAGTTTTTTAATTAAAAAATTATCGTATTTAAAGTTACATTTTATATTTAAAATTTAGGCAAGCAAAAAATTTGTATTTTGTATTAACTGTTACACAACTAAAACACCAAAACTTAGATAAGCAATCAACAATTAATTATGAACAAAAAAGAACTAGACTTTTCCTAATTCTTTTAAATATTACACCAGCTTTAAAAGTTGTAACCAGTGTATTCAATTTTATTTTGCGTTAACTTTTGCTTCCACATAATCAACTAATTTGCCGATAGTGTCCAAACCCTTTGCATCTTCATCAGGAACGGAAATTTGATACTTATCCTCCAAAGCAATCAACATTTCCACCATATCAAGTGAGTCGGTGTGCAAATCTTCAACAATGCGAGAGTCGCGAGTAATAGTACCTTTATCAATATTTAATTGCTCTGCAAGCAACTCAGTAACTTCATCAAAAATCATTGTTCTGTCCTTTCTCCTTTTCTATAATATAATATTATATAGCATAAAAAAAGCGAAAAGTAAAGTAAAAAGCCAAAATTATAGCAAATATACAACTTTTAAAAGTTGTGTTAATTTTATCTAAATGTAAAAAAATAAGCAAATACTGAAATTTTATTTAAGTAATCCTTTTGAAACTAAAATTGTAATATATTAATTTTTGCTACATACTGACAAATTTAAGTCAGTAACTCACGAAATTTTGTCACTATGTAGTATTTTTTTGATTGTCTAGGAAACAAAAAATTTTTATCATACTAATAATAGTAAATCACTAAATACACAAATAATACCTAATTTTACCTATATTTTTTACGATAAATTATTATATTTTTAACTATTTTTTTATATAATTAAATACAAAAAAGGCTAAAATATAGATTTTTCCATATTTTTACTAGCCTTTTTGACTATTTTTCTGCTATGTCAAGATACAATGCAGGGTCAACGAGTTCGTTATTGAGCAAAACTTCTAGGTGTAAGTGCGCGCCATCGCCCGCCTCGGACTTTGCAGTGTTGCCAACTTTACCAATAACACTCCCTTTTTTCACAACATCACCAGTTTTTACAGGCACATCGCTAGCAAGTGAGGCATACACAACCGTTATTCCACCACCAACATCAAGTTTTACAATATTGCCCATAAGATAGTTGTAAGTAACTTCGGTGATTTTTCCGTCCATTACTGCATAAACATCAGTGCCTTCTTCCGCAGAAAAATCTACCGCCTTGTGCGCTTGCCAAAGTTTCAAAGTCTTGTTGTATTTTAGCGCAGTATTTGAGTAATCTTTAATCAAAGCAAGGTCGCTAACAGGGTTTGAAAATTTTACCACATCTACATCAACTGGGTTAAAGTCCTCGTTATCTGCTGGTTTTGGCTTATTTACACACGCCAAAGTCACCACCAATACTAAAAGCGCAATACTAAGCGTAAGCCCTACCCAATAACCATATTTTTTGAAAAATTTTGAAATTGCTGAATTTTTGTTTGCTTGCATTTTCCTTTCCTCCTCTGCCAACAATGATAGACAAATAAAATTTATTTAAACATTATTTTTAAAAATTTTTTTAGTTTATTAAATTCTTTTCGTGTCTATAATATTTGCAAAGGTAGGGCTTATGGCAAAATACATCTCTATATTATTTATAATGTGCGTAATATTATTTTGCACACCACAATATACGCTTGCAAATTTAGCGTGCGATTATGACGGAACTTTTTATATTTATACATATCAATATTACACCTCATCTGATACCTTTACTATAAAAAACGGTAAAAGTAATATAATCAGTTGCGACTGCAAAAATAGCATAAAATTACTAAATAAATTAGATAAAAATAAAATCACCGGTATGAGCATACGCACAATAGGTAACTCGCAAACTGTTTCAAATTTAATCAAAAACACCAAAACTACTATAAAATATAGTGAAAAAGTGCAAAATATTGCGTTTTTTTATGGTTTTTCACCACTTTTCAAAGATTACACAACATACGATAGTGAAAAAATTAATATACAAATATCCTTGAAAAATAATGAAATAAATATCGGCGTACCATTGATTTTAGGTAGCATATAAAAATAAAAAAGTTGCAAGATTTGTTAGAAGCAACTTTTTATTTTTGATTTAATTCATTAATAATTATACACAAAATAAATATTTATACATATTTATGTTTTCACAAATTGTTTAAATTTCTTGTTAAAAAAGCATTAAATAATATCGAAAAAATACGCAAAAAATTAACTATTTATTTAACTAAATTTATATTTTTTATTATCAAATTATTACAACTTTTTTACATCTTTTGAATCGTGGATTTGTTTAGGTCCAACCCAATTTGTAGAGCATTTTAGTTTGAGTGCTGGTTTACCAAAAGGAATACGGTCAAATACTTTGTTGTAGTGTGGCAATTTTTGCTCAATAATTTGCCAAGCCTCTTGCCCGCTACTTACTCCCCAAATTTTATCTTCAAAATCATAGCGTCGCGAGTTGTCCAACACGGTGTTTGCAAGTTTCGCACTCCAACCTTCCACATTTTCGTATGCAATAATTAATCTACCAGTTTTCCAAGCGGCACTTACCTCATTTAGAGTACCACTACCACCACCAAGTGCAATCACAACCTCACTATTCGCCACAATTATATCACGCGCCAAATCAATACCAGTTGGTATCAAAATATCAGCAAAGTCGTTTGCAGTTTCAAATCCATAAGAAGGTAACACCGCAATAGTGTCGCCTTCGCGGTATTTATCACTAGCGTGCGCGCCAGCGAACACGGCACGCATTACCCCTCTACCGCCACCACTCAGCACTCTACAACCGTTATCAACCAAAGTTTTACCCAAATCAAATGCCAAGTCCCATTTTAACCTATCCTCTGTGTCACACTCTTTTTGCGAGCAAGCAGCGTTGCCCACTACCGAAACAATTAATCTTCTTTCCATTTTTAGCATCTCCATTTTTAGTATTTACAAGTAATTTTATTTTATCAAAATTTTTGCATTTTGTATAGCAAATTACTTTAAATTAGCCAAATTTTCAAAATTTTTAGTTAAAATAAAACAAAAACCAGTACTATTCAAGGTACTATGCAATGTTTTCAAACAAAAAAGCAAGGCCAACTGCCCTACTTTTCAAAACTTAAAAGCGCTCGTATTCTTTAATTTTTTGTTGCACTTCATTTTGCTTTTTATCTAAACTTTGCAAAACTTGCTTGCGCGCTTTTACTTGTTTTCCATATACCCCACCGCAAACCGCAATAGCGGAGAGCGCAGTTGCTCCTAGCAAAATATCATTTGTGATTACAAAAGCACACGATATTGCACAAGTAATCACAGTACCCACGCATAGCGCTTCAGTTGCGATAGGCTGTTCGGAAATCTCTTGTTTTTCTCTATTTAATTTGAAATTTTCAAAATATAAATCGTTAATATGGTGAGTATCGTCCGAACTATGATGTCCAGAATCAGCGTCCATAAAAAGTCATCTCCTTAATTTAATTTATAACTAGTTGTGCCGTCTTTATTATCCATAATTTCAGCACCTAAGTCAATAATTCTTTGTTTAATTTCATCGGCTTTCGCCCAATTTTTCTCCTTGCGGAATTGATTACGCTCAGCAATCAAAGCCTCAATTTCTTCCGCACGGTTGTCCTGTTTCTTCTCTTCGTAAAGTGAATCAAAACACTTAAAAATCTTGTCAATTTTGGTTAAAAATGACTCAATTTCTTGCTTATTTTGCTCGTTATATTCGTGATTTAACACCACTGGATTTGCTTCTTTGATAAAATCAAAGAGTGATGCAATCGCGTTTGGTGTATTGAGGTCATCATTCATTTCTTGCTCAAAATTTGCAATAAATTTGTCCAAATTTGCCTTTAATTCCTCATTGTAAGCAGTGCCAGCATTACGTTTTAAATTGTAAATAAAGTTGTCAATTCGCTCCAAGCCCGCCTCGCTAGATTTAATTACGCTAGCGCCAAATTTTACAGGGCTACGGTAGTGACTGCTCGCAAAAAACCACCTCAAAGCACGCGTACCGAACTGCTCAACTGCATCTTCGATAGTCACAAAATTGCCTTTTGATTTGCTCATTTTTTGTCCATCTTCAGCCAAAAGCATACCTGAGTGAACCCAGTAATTTACAGGTTTATCACAACCCAAAGCCACACTTTGCGCGATTTCATTTTCGTGGTGAGGAAAAGCGAGTTCCCTACCGCCACCGTGAATATCAAAGGTACTGCCTAGATATTTTGTACTCATAATAGTACATTCAATGTGCCACCCTGGGTAACCTTGCCCCCAAGGACTGTTCCAGCGCAAAACCGAGTTGTCTTGAGCCTTTTTCCATACGGTAAAGTCGTAAGGGCTGTGCTTACCTTCTTTTACTTCAATCCTAGCGCCCGCATTTAACGCATCAAGTGTGTTTCCACTCAAAATACCGTAATTTTTGATTTTCGTCACATCAAGGAACACATCGCCGTTTAATTCGTAAGCGTAGCCTGTGTCAATCATTTTTTGTACGGCTTCAATGATTTCCACTATATGCCCAGTCGCACGCGGTGAAATATTTGGTCTAGCGCAACGCAACAAGTCCAAAAAGTGCCAAAGCGTGCAAATATTCATATCGATTAGTTCCATAGGGTGCATTTTCATTTCTTTGGCTTTGAGTTGAATTTTGTCCTCGCCTTGGTCAGCATCACCCACAATACTACCAACATCGGTAATATTGCGCACATAAAACACGCGGTAGCCCAAATATTCAAGATACGATTTCAACACATCATACCCAACATAAGTGCGCGCGTGCCCCAAATGTGGTGGCATATACACAGTCACGCCACACACATACATCTTTACTTCCTCAGGGTCAATCGGCACAAAAAGTTGCTTATCGCGCGAAAGCGTGTTGTAAAGCATCAATTTATTTTCTATCATTAACAAATTCCTTTTTAGTAATTATATTTATGATTTTTATTTCAAATTTGTATAAATTAGATTTTAATTAGTTTGTCATTTTTTCCAAATACTCATCGTAACTGCACATTCTGTCAATCAACTTGCCGTCTTTAATTTCAAATACGCGGTTTGCAACACTTTGCGCGAGTTCGTGGTCGTGAGTACTAAAAAGCATTGCGCCCTTAAAGTCAGTCATACCCTCATTTAGAGCGGTAATACTCTCCAAATCCAAGTGGTTGGTTGGCTGGTCCAAAATCAGCACATTCGCATTCATCACCATAAGGCGCGAAAGCATACAACGCACTTTTTCGCCACCAGAAAGCACTTTTACCTTTTTCAACCCGTCATCGCCACTAAACAACATTCTACCCAAAAATCCGCGCAAGTATGTGCTATCTTTTTCCTTGCTGTATTGCGCAAGCCATTCTACAATATTAAAATCATTATCAAAATAACTAGAAGTGTCTTTTGGCAAATCACCTTTTATTACGGTCGTTCCCCAAGAAACTTTGCCCGAATAATCGGTAATTTCTCCACCCAAAATACTTAGTAACGCGCTTACGGCGTTTTCATTATCACCCAACACAACTACTTTGTCATCACGATTTAAACGGAAAGAAATGTTATCTAAAAGAGTTTTGCCGTCGTGTACATAAGTAAGTCTATCCGCTTCCACAATGTCTTTACCCAACTCGCGCTCATATTTAAAGTTTACATAAGGATATTTGCGGTTTGAGGTTGGCATTTCTTCAATTTGAATTTTATCTAGCATCTTTTTACGGCTAGTCGCCTGCTTTGCGAGTGATTTTTTCGCACCAAAACGGCGGATAAATTCCTTCAATTCCTCAATTCGCTCTTCTTTTTTCTTGTTTTGTTGTTTAATTTGTTGTTGCATTAATTTACTAGATTCGTACCAAAAATCGTAGTTGCCCGGCCACATATTAATTTTACCATAGTCAATATCAACAGTATAAGTACTAACAGTATTTAAAAAGTGGCGGTCGTGCGATACAACAATCACAGTTCCTGGATAATTTATGATAAATTCTTCTAGCCATTCGATACTTTTGGGGTCCATATGGTTGGTAGGCTCATCTAGTAGCAAAATATCAGGAGTACCAAAAAGTGCTTGCGCAAGCATTACTTTTACCTTAATCGCACCGTTTTGGTCCGCCATAAGCGCATAATGCAATTCTTCTGGCACGCCTAAGCCGTTTAATAACTTTCCAGCGTCCATTTCGGCGTCCCAGCCATTCATCTCGGCAAATTCCATTTCAAGAGCAGCCGCAAGATTACCATCATCTTCGGTAAAGTCCTCTTTGGCGTATAATGCATCTTTTTCTTTCATAATTTGATACAAACGCTTGTTACCCATAATGACAGTGTCCATAATACTATACTCATCAAAAGCAAAGTGGTCTTGTCGCAAAACAGACATTCTAAGTTTAGGCGGAATATCAATACTACCTTTACTGGCTTCGAGTTCGCCACTCAAAAGTTTTAAAAAAGTAGATTTTCCTGCACCATTCGCTCCTATTACACCATAACAGTTACCTGGTGTGAATTTGAGATTTACATCTTTAAATAACGGCGCTCCGCCAAAAGACAATTCCATATCAGTAACGGTAATCATAGGGACTCCTTTAAATTCAATTTTTAATTTTTGTAGTAAAATTTTTATTTTTTCGATATTTTTTAATGATTTTTTAGGTATTTTTTATCGCTATTTATTTTTCTTTTAAATGCATTAAAAATATATAAAAATCATTATTATTTATCTTTTTTAATATCAACTTTTATGCTTAATTCTTCAAGTTGTTTTGCACTTACTTCGCTAGGAGCGTTCATAAGTGGGTCGTAAGCGGATTTGTTGAGCGGGAACGCAATTACTTCGCGCACATTTGGCTCATCAAGCATAAGCATAATAGAACGGTCGATACCCAAAGCCATACCAGCGTGTGGTGGCGCACCATATTGGAACGCATTGTATAAAGCGCCAAAACGGTCTTTGCAGTGTTCCTCGGTCAAGCCCACAATTTCCATAAGTTTAAGCATTGTCTTTGCATCGTGGTTACGCTCAGCACCACTAAGCAACTCGATACCGTTACATACAAGGTCAAATTGATTTGCGTAAAGGTCGAGCGCGTTTTCTTTTGTCAAGTCATCACAAGGCTTGTTTGGCTTATTAAATGGGTTGTGGCAGAATTGCAAGTTGCCTTCCTCATCGAGTTCGTACATAGGGAAATCGGTAATCCAACAGAAAGCAAATTTATTAGGGTCACAAAGACCTAACTCTTCACCCAACAAGTTACGCAAAATACCGCTTAATTTTGTAGCAGTCTTTGGCTTGTTTGCAATCAAGAAAATACTTGTACCCTCTTTTGCACCTAGCAAAGACGAAAGAGCAAGTTTTTCCTCATCAGTCAAGAATTTTGCGATAGGGCTGTTAAATTCACCGTTCGTTTCTACCTTTATCCAAGCCAAACCTTTACTACCAGCCTCAACCATTTTTTCAGTTAAGTTGTCATAAAAACTACGAGGCTTGCCTGCAATATCGTGAACAGCGATTGCCTTTACCGTGCTACCCTTAAACGCGTTGAAACCTGTGTTTTCAAAAACGCTGGTAACATTTACAATTTCGAGTGGGTTACGCAAATCTGGCTTATCTGTACCGTATTTTTCCATACTTTCGTTAAATGGAATACGCTTAAATGGCGCAGGCGATACTTCTTTTTTACCAAAAGTCTTAAATAAGTCGTAAAAGACCTTTTCACCCAACTCAAACATATCTTCTTGTGTAGCAAAACTCATTTCCATATCAAGTTGGTAAAATTCACCCGCTGCACGGTCAGCACGCGCGTCCTCATCTCTAAAACAAGGCGCAATTTGGAAATAACGGTCAAAACCTCCCACCATTAGCAACTGTTTGAACATTTGCGGTGCTTGTGGAAGCGCGTAAAATTTACCTGGATGTTGTCTTGCTGGTACCAAAAAGGCACGCGCGCCCTCCGGACTATCAGCAGTCAAAATAGGCGTTGCAATTTCTACAAAACCAAGACTTTCCATATAGTTACGCAAGTAAGAATTTACCTTACTACGAAACAAAATATTGCCGTAAACCTCAGGGTTACGCAAGTCTAAGAAACGATATTTTGTGCGCACATCTTCGCGGATTTTTTTACTTTCATCTACTTCAAAAGGCAATGGCTGAGTTACCGCGCCCAAAAGTTGCAATTTGTAAGTAACGATTTCGATTTCACCAGTGTGAAGTTTTGGATTGATGTTGTTTTCTCCACGAGAAGTTACCTTACCCTCTACCGCGATAACGCTTTCGCGTGTAACGCGTGAAAGAATACTATCATCTTCTACAACAACTTGCACAATGCCTGTTTGGTCACGCAAGTCAATAAATGTGATACCGCCGTGGTCGCGAATTGTTGCTACCCAACCGCAAACGCGGACAGTTTGTCCCTCCATACTCTTGTCCACATTGTTACAGTAAGTGGAACGATAAGTTGTCTGCATAGTTAATTTTCTCCTAATAATACAAGTTTACCTATAATTATATACCAAATTAAAGGAAATTTCAAGTATTTATCAAAAGTAATATAGGCACAAAAAACAAAAACTTAGGCATTTACCTAAGTTTTGTGTTAAATTATTGATTTTCTTGCTTAATTTTCGGCTCATTTTCTTGCAAACTATTTGCGTTTTGCTCTTTTTCTGTTTCAATATTTGCATTTAAGTCGTTTTCTTGCTCAATTTGAGTAGTAACGGTTGTTGATTTTGCAGGTTGTTTGTAGAATAAGAACACAATCAGCGCAATTACCGCAAAAATCGTTGCATATGGGAAAAGCCATTGAAAACCTAACGCTTTAAAGAAGAAACCAACACAAATAGGTGTCAAACTTTGCGCAAGCATACTAGCGGAATAATACCAACCAGTTAGTTTGCCAACGGTCTTTTTGCTAGCCATTTCTACTACCATTGGATAACTATTTACATTCACCCACGCCCAGCCGATACCAGCGATTGCAATCAAGATATACAGCACCCACGGAATAGACACAAAGCACGCTACAAGTAGCGAAATAATCATAAGCCCAAGTCCTAGCAAAACGGTATTTCTTCTGCCTAATTTACCCGCGATATAGCCACCTGGGAGAAAACTGATTAGACTACACACGGTCATAATGATTACCGCAGTACCCCACCAGCCAGTGCCTTGTCCTAGATAACTCGTACCAAAGAGCGAACCAAATGTTTCGATTGCGTTAAACGCAAAAAACCACAAGAAAATTGATAAAAGCAACACGATTAAATTGCGTTTGTCCAGTTTGCTCAATGGCTTGTCCTCTGCGATTTGTTCGGTCGTTTCGCTTTGGCGCTCGCCTTCAGCCATTTCACTTTCGAGTTCTTTGGCGAGTTTGTTTTCTTTTATTTTTAATAGCAAAATTACTAGCGCTACGAGCATTAATACAGCGGTCGCAACAAACGGTATCCAAATTGTGCTTGCATTGTAGGTAAGTAGCCCTGTAACCTCATCTTGCTTTGCTGGGAAGAAAATTGCTAGCGCGCCCGCAAAAATCGCACCAAGGTAACCTACAAAGTTAATTATCGCGTTTGCCTTGCTTCGTAGAGGTTTTGGCGTAATATCTGGCATAAGCGCAACTGCTGGCGAACGATATACATTCATAGCGAGCAAAATTAAACCCATAACTACAATCATCCAAATAAATTTGTTGTAGATAAACAAAATAGGGATTAGTGGGAACAATACAACAGCACAGCTTACACCACTAATGATAAACGGCATACGCTTGCCTAATTTTGCGTTTGTCTTGTCACTTAATTTCCCAAAAAGCGGAAGCATAACCAACGCTAAGACATTGTCCATAGCCATAATTATACCCACCAAATACGAGTGGTCGGCAACCGTTCCGCCAAATTGCCTAACGAAAAAATCACTCAAAAATAACGGACAATAAGTATTGTAAATTTGCCACAACATCAAAATCGTGAAAAATGCAAGCCCTATATAAAATGTACGCTTGTAATTGAGTTTTAACTTGTTTTCTTTCTCCATTTTTTACTTCCCCGTTTTTATTCTGCCCCAAAAATCTATATTTAATTATATAAAATAACCTTTAATTTAGCAAGCAATTTCCCCCGCTTTTGCAAAATTTAAAAAACTAATTATACACTGATTACGATTAAAGTAAAGGTTTTTAGTTGACAAAATAGTTAAATTTTGTGTTTTGGTCAAGTATAACATATCAAAATTGTTATTTTTGATACTTTTGTCAAGTATAGCATATCAAAAAAAGGCACGCTATTCTTGCGCACCTTTTTCGCTAATCTATTTCGAGTTTTTTAATAATTTTTTTGCAAAAAGCAAATTTAATTAAAGTTGATTTAAAGTTTTTTGTATCATTTATGCCCGAGTGATTGAGGTAATATAACCAGAAGAACCAGCATCTACTTCAAAAGTACACCACCAAGCATCGCGTTCAGTTTCATAATACGAGCCTGATGCGCCAAAACTTTTTGATAAGCCTCCACTGATACCTTTCACAGATGCAGTACCAGATTTATAGCGATAATCGTGGTGAGGTGTAGGGTTATCTTCCCAACCCCATAGCGGAAACTTAAATTCTTTGTGTTCTGTGTGATGCGTATGATACCTAGCGGTATAATTCAACTCAACATTAACAGCAAATTTACTTAAATGACTAGGAACATTTGAAACGACTTGACCTTCTACGCTCCAACTTCTATCTCCACCTTTACCAAGACTAGTAACATATTGTGAGGTATTACCGCTACCTAATCCACCGCCTGTAATTTCAACAGACAAGTATCTGCCGATACTATCAGATTCTGGATATTCTATGTGTTTACCTACCAGTGGGTCGGCGGTCACGGTTTCTGAGTCACTCCAAGAGCCTCCCCCAGCAAATACACTTTCAAACCCAGCCTTACAATAAGTAGTAATAGATAGGCTAAAATAGTTTGCCTCTTTTGGAGGTTTTGTAGGAATACCAGATATTTCCGTAGTTTCACCCTTTTCATCTGTATAACGCATATTTTCGTATTGTTGTGCCTCATCATTAAAGCCATCTTTCTTCGCGCGAGTTATTTGCGATTCATCGACATCAAATCTATAAGTCCAAGTTGCTTTCATAGTAGCCCCGCTCATATTTGCAAAACCATACTTAATAGAACTGATTTTATAGTAATATGAGTCGTAAACGGTCTTTTTCACAACGGTATCATCGTTTGAGCCTTCTTTCCATACCCACTCATCTTGCAAGATTTTACCGTGTCCGTCTTCCATTTCGCCGACTAATTCGGTAGCAATTTCAATACCTGTACTCATAGGGTGAGTCGTAACGGTAAAGTTTACTTGTTTTTGAGTAAATGTAATACCTGGTTTAAGAAGATTGTGTGCAGGCTCGTAGCCATCGTGAATAGGAGTCACGGTGAACTGGTTGTTTCCACCTTGTACATAACCTATGTAGGCTGTCTTGTAATTGTAAATCATATCATTGATGACCGAAGCGCTACGAGCGCGTGAGTCCGAGCAATCCGCATAAGCATAGTTAAAGTTTGCAGTTGCGTAGTAATTTACATTACCTGATTTTATGCTTGTGCTTGAATTGCTAGAATAAATTTGAGTTTGATAGAACGAGTTATTTAGTCCATATTGGTTAATCGTTACTTTGAGTGCTGAAAATTGGTTATTTACCGAATAAGTTGCATTCATTCTAATAGTATCACCGCTTTGACCAAATGAAATTCTGCTCGTGTCGAATGTAAGTGCGCGGTAATAGTTAAATGGCAACCCGATTGTGTAATAACTTTCCTCTACATATTTATTTTGGCTATTATAGAATTTTATATAAATCTTAAAGCCATCTGAGCCTCTAATCTCAGGTTTTGAGATAAATATGTCGTTTAAAATTCGGCTAAATAGGTCGTAATATCTCGTTGCTTGGTCTTTGATACCTGTTGAGCCTTGGAAAGTAAATTCCGCACTATTTGTCTTTAAATATGGATAATAATAATATACTTTTGCACTATCGACTGCTAAGTTGTATGGCAAGCGCTTGCTTTCGTTGTATCCAGAACTATCACGCGATGTTGAGTAGTTAGTCAACACGCCATTAGTTTGGCTAAGCAAAGTATTTATGTCTAATTTATCTACTGTGCCAGATTCTGCGTGCGCAAGAGATTGCATATTAAAGTTTGCAGTTTCTATGTCGTTTTTAACCTTTAAGTTAACTAAATAGTACAAATCTTTACTATTAAAGCCTCGACCGATATATTCCATAGAGTCATCGACAACTGCAACGATATTTAAGTGCCAACGGTCGTTGTCGTTGTTTGGCAAACGCCACTGGTTGTAATTTGATTTATCAACGCTAGGGTCGCCTAAGTCGATTTTTAAAATCTCGGTCAAATTCTTTGTATTCCACTTATCTTTTTCTAATCCACTGCCAGGCGAAATAGTCACTGCTGATTTTACACGAGTATTGTAAATATTATATGACATATTCCCTTCTCTATCAAGGTAAATGTGATATTGTGCATTACGGTGAATAGATAAATAGTTGTATGGAATGTATGAGTGGTGGTAATAGTAATAACCTTCGTGCGTGTAGAACGATGGCATACCACCTTGGAAATCTGTCGTAAAGTCACATTTATTTTGGTCAAAAGTAGTTTGTACTGTTTCTAGCCTACCGTAGAAGTATAATTCATATCCAGTACGCGTATCACTAGTAACCCACAATTTTTCAGGAGCAACTGCCTCCCCAGACAAATCAGGAGCGATAGTTTGAATGTCGATAGAAATCAAACCACCGTGGTAATTTCCAGTTGCTGTTTGAGTGCCGTCCGCATCATTAATGAGGTCATACATTGCCTTGTATAGACAAGTCGTAATGTAATTGTAGATATCTTCGTAAGTTGTGTAGTCAAATCTAGCCTCATCTGTATCTTTGCCTTTTACCTCATCGTAGAACGCCCCACCAACTACCGACTCATCACTAGCAAGCAAGCAAGTGCGGTTTACATCGTAAGTACGCAAAGTGATAGGTTTTGTATAAGTCTTTCCATCTTTGCCCACATATTTAAGGGTAATCAAGTAATTTGTACGCAAGTCAGTCTTTAACATACCATACTCAAAGTATTGTCCGCCATTGTCTTGCAAGGTTTTGAGCGTTGTGTAAATGTATGGGTTTGAAGCAAGACCTACATAATCTCCACCCTCAATTACATTTGTTTTGTACATTTTGCCATCTTGCTCCAACATTTGCAAGTTTTCGGTGTAGTAAGACAATGTTGGTGTCATTGTATCAAACATCAATGTAACTTCTGGCGCAGTGTATTGCTTTTTCACGGCCAAATAGTTGTTGTGAGTGTGTGTATTGCTATTTACATAGATACGGTCAATTTTTGATTTTGCACTCAATACTTCGCCACGATAATTAGCGGTCAAGTATTCGTTGTTTATGTTCCCATTTTCCAACTCACCGCGCGAGTCAATCGAACCATCATTTGTAAATCTATCGGTATTTGTTACTGCTTGAATTCTAAATGTCACCAAATTTGGTAATCTTTCATCAAGAGTTGTAAACATATTGCCAGCGCCAGCCTCAGGGCTATCTACCGCTAACTCAATATATGCCATACCGTAGCGTGGGTCGTTTGTATCATCGATATAATGAATTACAAAACGCACCGCATCGCTCCACACCCACTCATTTCCGCTTGCGCCTGTTCCGCTAGAACCGCCATCGTTTGTATCAAAATGGGTGTAAGCCAAAGACATTTCAATTAATTTGTCATTTCTAATGATTGCATCTTTTGTATATACATTTTTGAGCCAAATTCGGTAGTAGTAGCCACTATCGGAGTCAGCGATTACATAGCCATCGGTCGCTCCATCGGTTTTGCGCGAACCATCAAGGTTTACATAGTCGCTAGAACCATCTTTGTTGAGAATTTCGATAAAGTCAATAGTAGGCTCGGCGTATTGAATGTTGTGTCTAAATGTAAAGTAAGTGCTAGGATTTAAGACATTCATATCAAGATATGGAATAGTAAATTGTTTTTCGTTCAATTTTGCATAGAAATTGTCCACCATTTCCTCTATTACATTGCCATTTTCATCTAGCACATAAGGAATGTGTGTTCTTATCCACTTTTTGCTATAAATTACATCATCTTCGTAATTTCCGCTTTCATCGAGTGGCGCATTGTTGTTGATTGCGTTGTTGTCAACCCAAGTTTTTATCCTACAATAGTAATTGATAGGTACAAGTACTTTGTCTAGGCTCTCACCACCTACTCGGCTACTATTTAAGAGTTCGTTTAGTGTGAGAGTGTCGATTTTGATATTGCCGTTTGAGTCAAGCACACCCACAGCCCTAGTTAGGTCAAGTGCGCCAGAATTTGGTAATCTGTCTTGATAATCGTGCAAAATGTATAAGTCCACCGTTCCGCTACTGGTTGGGTAAACATTGTCTTTTGTACCGATAATCCAGTGTGCAAGGTAAGTACCTTCGGCATCTTGTTGCTTCATCCAATCTCTGTTTGTACTTGCGCGAATATCTTGCGTATTGTACACCCAGAACTCAAACGCGTTGTTGTAGTTGTCGGGTTGTACGCTTGAAATCGTGTAGTATGCGTTATTTGCCATATCAGTATTCTCAACAGGCCAAACATCAGTAACGGTATTTGTAATATTTACATCAGTATGAATACCTGAAACTTTTTTGTACATATAACTTACACCCACCGAAGTGTCCGAATTTAGATAGTACATATCGTTTTTGTTGCCCGTAAGCATCCAGTCTTTTTGCGATAGGTAGATATAAATCTTGTAGTACTTGTTTGGTGTCAAATTGAAGTTTACTGCGGTTGGTTGTTGAATGTAGCATTGCCTACCATTTAGGAAGTAGTCCTGACTGTAATCAAGCAACTTACCAGCGGTCGTATTGTTTTCCGCAAAGTATTTTACTTGATTTTCCGAATCTAAGAAATGCAATTTTTCTTCATCGCTTAGCGAATTGTACAATTTTTCGCTAGCGTCCGTGCCGTTTTCTACCTCAAAGGCAAACAAGTTTATATTGTAAGTACAAGATTCGTTTACCGTATAAGTGTATTTGTCTGGGGTCAAAATCCAGTTAATCACGAATTGACTACTGTTTGTACCTGTGTAATCTAAGCGGTAATCAAGTATAGGTCTAGGCAAGATTACATAGTGGCAAACTTCTTGTTTAAGCATATATGGGTCGGCAATAGGGCTACTATCACCTATTTCATCACCATTTAATACCCAGAAAATGTGGTAAATACCTGCATTGATATTTGTATCAAATAGCAAGTGAATATCAATCGTAACTTTTACCCTTGTGTAATCAATGTCGTTACCTGTGATAAAGCAACGCTCAATCATTACATCTGGATAATCGCTACTAAAATAGAAGTTTTGCGTGCCAAAGTTTGAAGGGTCAGGAATTGCATAAGTGTGTGAGTAGTAGTTGTTTGTGTCGTAATTTAGACCTTCAAACAATCTCGCTGTAACTGTGATTGTCTTTGGTAAACGGTAGAAAGTCGTGCCATCGACTTTTTCTTGAATTGTGTTTACATAGAACGAGAGATTTGCTTGTTTAAACTCAGCCTCACCCCACATTCTATTTGCACCCTCGTTTGGATTTGCCACTTCATCAGTTAGTTTGGTGGTTAAGTACTCACCCTCAATAGTTGCGCCAGTTGCGGTACTTCTCCAAACATCGCGCACCACACGCTCAGCAGTATAACTGCTATCAGCATAGTACGGGCTAGAAGTTTTGAGTGTTACGCGCAGGTAGTAATATCCACCGCGCAATGAATCATCGGCAGAAAGCCAAGTTTCTTTTGAAGTTTGCAAATTATTTGCAAGGTAATTTATCTCACCAACAAGGTTAAAGTTGTATTTAGTCACACCACGCAAATAAGTGATATATTTAAAGTAATCATTAGTCGCATCTTTGTTCCAAACAAGTTCTGCGGTTGCTTCATTTTGTTTTACCTCGTTGTAATCTCTCCCTTTTGTTGGCTCAGGGTCACCCACTTGCCAATTTGAGAGTTTAAGCAAACTTACTTCAATCCATACACTATATTCGTTTGCAGAAATATCTTGATAAATAGTGTTGTTTATGTCGCTTGCAAGCACTGCATCAAATTCGCGGTGGTCGTCCCAGTTGATATACATATTCGGCAAACTCGAACTGCTGTCAAGTTTGGAAGTATCAACCGTCACATATCCACTATTGTAGTAATAGTCGTTTGGCGCAACCGTAAACATAAACACTTCGTTACGGTCTTTACCACCAGCAACTAGATAATTTGAAATGTCTAATTCATACTCGTTGTCAACATAAATAATTTCTTCGTAATATTCTTGCTCAGTGCCAGCAATAATTTTGGTTGTATAATTTCTAATCACTATACCAAAATGTCCTGCTTTGTCCTCGCCGTAAATTTCGTCACTAAACGCCCAAGTAAGCACGCCATCGTGTGAAAGATTTACATTTTTAGGTTGGTTTGGATATGGAATACCTTGATATGTGTAAGTATTCATTTTTTCTGCGCTACCATAACTATTTTGAGGGCTAAATATAATGTTTTGTACAACTTTTTTGTTTGTACCCAAAGCCTCAGCCACTAGATAGTAGTCATAAGTACCCGCGAGATAATATACACCCGTTTGTACGCCATCTTCTTTAATTCTTGAAGTATCCTGAAAGAAAGCACGCATATCAAACGCCATAACGCCTTTGTCAAGCGCCAATGAGAAGTAGTTGTTTATATCTTGCTCAATCGCGTATGTGATATTGTTTTCACTATCCACTGTAATAACCAAAAATGCCGAATATTGTTTTGAGTGGAAGCGTTGTTGCATAATTTCGCTAGATTGATTTTTGTCTTGCATTGTAACGGTATATTTAACTACTATTGAGTAAGCGTGTACAGGCAACGACCAAGTAAGCATACCATTTTTGAGAGTTTCGGTTTCGTTGCTTTCGGTAATTTCTGTAACTAGACTATATTTAGTTGCATCTGCATTCTTATCATAAGTCAAAAATTCTACAAGTCTTGTCTTTAATGCAGTCGTTCCGCTAGTCTTTGAAATTTCACTGTCAAGATAGTAGTTATTGTCGCGTGACAATGTTTGTACAGTAAAGTAGTAGTTGTGCGGTCCGTAGTGTCTAATTTTGTCAAATACTTTGATACCCAAGAAGATACCATTTGAAAAGTCGCTTGCGGTCAAAGTGACATCTAACGGCTCACACGCAACATCGGTAAGGCTAGCATCGTAACTACTGTTGTAATAAGGGGTTACACGGTAAGTAGAACCTAATTGCGCATTTCTAAATACAAGTGCAATTTCAGTGATATTTGTATTTGTAGGACTGTCGCTGTATGTCACATCAACTGACAAAGCATTAAGCAGTGGCGCTTCTTCCATTAAGTGCAAATCTACTGTAAAAATACTAGCAAGTTTGTCTTGTGCTTCACTAATTGTGAAAGTCGTACTTCCTTCTATATAGAAGTAGTAGTTTTCATCACCGTAAGGAATGATTTTTATTGTGTTTGTACCAGCAACAATCTTTGAAAGCAAAACTTTGTTGTCTGCGGTCGAAATTGCACTAAATGTCAAGCCAGTTTCACTAACAATCTTTTCGTTTCTCAATTTTCCAGCCCAAACATACTCGTTTGTAGCGGTATCAAGCACATAAACATTGAACTGTGTCGCTCTTGACAAACTGTCATCGTTTATTACAAAGAATTTTGTGTTTACGCCATATGCGTTTTTGTATTGCTCAAAATCGCTAGCGTACTCACTATTATTTATGTAATAATCAGGTACAATCGCAAATAAATTTGCATTGTCAACGGCGGTTAGACCGAATTTGTTTGTATAGTTTGCGTTAGCCATTTGTGAGTTGCTGTGGTATTCATCATACCCGCACGCAACTACGCTCAAAATGTACTCGCCCGCAGGAAGGCTACGCGTTGGGTCATTTGCTGAACTATCAAAATAACTAAATGCGTATCTACCCTTTGTTGGGTCCGCTACATCAGTCATAGCGAGGTTTTTCTCACCTACGCCAAAGTTTTCAGCGATAACAATTACATCACCATTTGAATTTGTGAGATAAACGCTAAATGTGTTATTTTTACGGTATGTCCAAGTCACAGTAGTTGCAAAATCGTTTGCAACGGTAAGCGTGGTAACGGTAAGTCCCTCCACCATTTCAGCAGAAGCCATATGCTTGTATTCCACACTCGCAGGAACCGCACTTTCCGATACAAATACTTTGTTTGGCTCATCTTTTGCCACTTTTACTACTACATAGTATTTGCCCGCCTCTAAGCCGTTTACTAATGAGGTAATATCATAACTTGTACTCTTTGTGGTTGCACTACGGTTTGTCATAGCAGTGCCATTTTCAGTTGTAGAAATATAGATTTCATATTTTGTTGCAAAGGTAACCGCATTCCAACTTGCGGTTGTTCCATCAAGTCTAAGGTTTGTAGGTGCATCTTTGATAATCACAGGTGCATCTTTGATTGAACCACTTGAAGTATTACCATTGTAGATTACAACAGTGTTGCCTTCAATCGTGTATGTACAATCGCTAACCTTTATAGTCCAGTTTACATTTCTGCCGTTTGAATGAATAGCATCAATCATCTCATTATTCAATGTAAGTACTACACTTTGTCCGCTTGTGTCAAAAGTATCAATCGCAAATTCAATACCGTTGAGCGTGAGCGTATATTTCGCACCCATAAACGCACCAGAATTTTTCAAAATATTTGTCCAACTTGCCTTATATGCGCCATCATAGTTGATTGCAAAGTCGCTAATTTCGTTTAATTCTTGCGTGTTTGCGAAATATTTTGTCACCACATTACTTACCACTTCACTTTCAGCAGTATTTTTAGATTGAATACTAAATTTAATCGCATAAGGCTTGTCTAGGTTAAATGTAATGTAATTTTCTGTTGTAGTTTGATTTTCATGTGACAATGCTACTGTGCCATTTTCATCATATAGATATAACGAATAAACATAGGTAGAATTTGTAAATCTTGCATCGCCTGTCCACGAAATAGTACCGCTTACGCTGTCGTAACTAAATTTAATGTCTGTTGGGTCGTTCATTGCGCCGATTACAAAACTGTGAGTGGTGCTACTCGTTGGCGCAAAGTTAAAGGTTTCAAGCCCTAGATTGCTAGGTTTACAAGCAATTTCCGCAGTCAATGCAGTAATTACAAATGTAAATTGAGTATTTTTGGTCGAGAGAGCTGTTTTCCACGCTTCACCGCCCGCAAAAGTAAATTTAATTGCGTTTATGTCAATTTCAGCGGTCTTTGTATCAGTACTAGCGCCATTTGAAAATGTAGCACTCAAAGTGTAACCCGTTACATTGCTAAGCGCAGGCAACGCTGGTTTCTCAAATGTAACCGACACATTATTTGCCTCATCAATCGAAATTGACACATTTTCAGCAACAACAAAACTTTGCGCGTAGTAAATGTAGATATAATCACTCCAACTACTAGTTGCGTATTGCTTGTTTTGAACATTTTCTACACTAATTCGGTAAATTCCGCGAGTTGTTAGATGGAAATTACCTTCGAGTGTAAATTTGCCCCCTACCCACGCAATATTATTGAATATCTTTGTGTCCGCAACTGCGCCCTCATTATCCAACAACTCTACGCGTAAATCAAGTTGATTTGCATTGCTATCAAGGTTTGTAGCAGAAATTGTGATTTGCTCGTTATCTTTTAACGATTGCAAGCTTGCAGTAATTGTAGGTTTTGCAAGGCGTGGTTGATAAGAGAATTTTACAGAATTGCTAAAACTATCTTGCATTACGCCATTTTCGCTAGCGAGCGCGCACACATCTACAAAGTAGTATTCGCTATTATTTGCTAACAGAGTGCTACCTGCAATTTCATAATGATTTTCGGTCAATTTCTCTTTGTTTACTAAAATTGCACCAGTGGTTGTACTGATAGTAATTTGGTAAAACTCAGGGCTTTCAGTTCCACCCAAAGTGCTAGCAGAAATTGCTTGCCACTCCACAATCATTTTGTCGTTATCAAAGTCTTGACTAACAGTAATTACAGGAGTATCAAAGCGTTTTTGCCATACAAACTCCACATTTGCAGGGTCACTACTCTTGTATTTTGCATCTTTTGGATTTGCAATTACTGCTATATTATATTTACCTGCAATCGCGCTATTTTCGTTGAATACGCTCTCAATATTGTAGTAAACATAACCGTTTGTCACCACTGCACTTGCGGTTGCATTGAGGTTGATTTCGTTGCATATAATTGTGTAATTATCTACCAAATTGTTGTAGAAAATTGCTAATTGTTTTGCGCCATTATATGTAACGACTGTCACGGTAGGCGCGTTTAATTGATTGTCAAACAACCATTCATATACTGTATAATCAGCGTTTGAAATGTAGTAAGAACTTTCATCAGCGATTGCCTTGATACTAAATCTATAAGTACCGCTCGAATTTAGCAAGTCCGCTGTATTTAATCTAGTCACAGTCTTGATTTCTGTGCCGTTTGTAACGGTTGCTTCGCTAAATGAAGGAGTAATTGCGCTACCATTTAACAAAATTTCATAACTGCTTGCATTTGTAATTTTGTCCCATTGAAGGTAACTATTGTCACTCGCTTGCACAAAATTTGTTGGGTTTGGCAAAGGTTTTGTAATTTTGAAAGTTTCCGATACTTCTAGTGAACGCAAATTGTTTGATTGATTTGAAACAGCAAGAGCGTAGATTTGGTAAGAGCCAACTAGCATATCATCGCCTTCGCTTATGTAGCCTTTATCTTTTAGGTTTATACTAAATGTGCCACCCGAAGTAAAGTCAATCAAGTATTCACGAATGTTTATACCAGTCGTACCAGTCAAGCGCCATTCAATTTGTTTTGTATAAGGAATTGCTTTGTCTGATATAGAAATAGTTGCTATATAATTTGCCTCATCGTAACTAATATTAGGTGTTTCTACATACAAGTTATTTAAGAATACGCTATCCCACTTGCACTCAGTAGCATTGATATATGGTTGGAAAGTAGTCTTGTCAATTTGACCAGCATAGATAGTCACTGTTGTGCTTTCAAACAAAGGCAAGTAACTAAAATCAACTGTAAATACTGCATCTTTGCCCGCTTGCGCAACGCCGTTTTCATCAGTCAAAGACAATACTGATTTAGATTTACCTGAACTAAACTCAATATAATAGTTTGTTACATATCTAAAATCGTTATTTTGCAAAGCGTGAATAGTCACTTCAATTTGTGGCTCAACGCCCGAATTTATCAAACTATAACTAACTGGTACGGAACCTGAAAGTGTGTAATTATATGTGTAATATTTCTGCACGAAATCACTTGCATCATAATATGCACCGCTACTGCAACGCACTCTAATTAGATTTACGCCTAGCGCAAGATATGCACTGATGTCATCAATATAATTTAATTTTGCATCTTCGAGATTTACTTCTACAAGATTATCTTCATTTTTACCGATAAACACTTGATAAGTACCGCTCGAATTTTTAACGGTATTTACCTCAGTCCACGACAAGCCAACTTTGTTTTTACCCTCACTCTGCGTAATTGTCAATTCCGTAGGCGTTGCGTGCTTGTAGGTATTTGTAAAGGTCACCGCAAGCGACTGCAAACTATTGATATACATAGTATTTTCGCTATCAGTAATCACTGCTTGCACGGTAATTTTATACTGATTTGGTTGCTGAGCGCGGTTAAAGTACGCAGTCAGCAAGTCCGTTTCGCTAAGAAGATTGTCCTCAGGGCGATATTGAGGTTGATTTACCACAATCGCTGAGTCAATACCATTTATATTAAAGTAGTATTTTTCTGCATTATCTACATAAGTCCACACAATGGTGACAGGTCTATCGTTTGCCTCACCCTCTGCGCGCGTAATATTTTTTATCTCTGGGGTTTTCAACCTAATTTTATAGATAAAGCCTTTTGGTTCACTCTCTGGTGAATCAACATAATACATATTAATTCCGCACGCGCGAACAGTCACCGCGTAGTAGCCCGCCTCCAAACTGCTATTAGCGTTCATAAATGTAGAAATTTGCATTGTATTTAATGTAGTAATTTGCGTTATAACAGCCTCAGTGCTTGCTACGATTTTGTCATCTTGCAAAACTGCTCTATATACATTTACTTCATAAGTTTGCGCATCAGATACGGAAGAAATCGCGCGCCAAGTGAGCGTATATACTCCATTTGCCTCGGTAAGTACTACATTGTCAGGAGTGTCAAGTTGCGTAACTGCACTATATTCGGCAGAAAAATCACTATAATCGCTGTTGTACACATACTCATAACCTTGCCAAATTGATTGAATTTGTACTTTAAAGGCTTTTCCATATGCTTGCAATTCGCTAAGAGGAATATTTAATATACAAATCTCAGGCGAGTTATTACCGTATTCAGGTAATACACTAAATTCACTACCTTCAATCTCTGGATTTGCATTAGCATATACTCTTACGATATAGTTTGTAGCTTCATAACTGATACCATATACGCTGGTATCAATCTTGTGTTCCCACTCAATACGCAAGTACGAACCGAATTTTGACAATCTAATTGTTTCTGCATCAACTGGTCGCAATTTGTGTGTAACGGTATATTCAATACGATTACTATTTTGATTATGTACGGTATTTTCGGAACCTTCATCAGTCTTTGGAACGGCGGTAATATATACATTGTGTAACCCCAAAGTGTCACCAATATGTACATTATTTGCGGTAATTATATCGGTAAGGTTTACGCTGAGTTGTTTTTCTCTGCCGTAGTCATCACTCACAAATTCCTTTACTTGTTCGCCGTCAATAAATAGCAAGTATTTCTGCACGGCAAAGTCAGTGTCCCAAACAAGCATTTTCTCACTTGTTTGCTCGGTAGAAAGGTAATTTAATGTAATTTCAGGGGTGGAAATCGCATTAATTTTGTAATAAACCTTTGTTTCACTGTACTCACTATCGGTAAGATATGGGTTGCGGTTACCCTCCTCATCTTCCGAAGTTGCTTGCACTTGAATAGTAAAGAATGTTACATTTGACAAAGTACTATTGAGCAAAGTGTTTAAATCGTATTTTATATCCTCGGTCTTGAATACAGTTGATTGCTCGCCATCTTCGTTGCGGTATTTTATCAAGACTTTGTAACTTACCGCTTGCTCAACCTGACTCCAATAAAGCACTCTTGCCTCACCCCAACTCAAATTTACAGGGGTAGATAATTGATTGTATTTATAACCGATTACGGTATCACTCTTAAACGAATTGTAACTTGCGATTGAATAAAGTGCGCGGACTTGAAATTGATATATACCACAGTCCGTGATAAATCTAGCGACACTAACGGTAGTCTTGTCGGTCAAGAAACTCTTGTCATTGACAAAAACTTCGTAGCGTTCGGCATTATCGACTTTACTAAATGAAAGTATCCAGTTTTCTTGGTCCAAAATTATATTTTTGGGTGTAGCCAACCTCTCTGTAAGTAAATCGTTTGGCGCAGTCGGTTTATTTGTAAGAGCAAATATTAAACCAACGATACCTCCCGCGAGAAGTAGCGCAACGACTGTTATTATAGATATTTTCGCTATTTTTGACATATAATGTCCCCCAAAAATTTTTCAGTTGTAAAAGTTACATTCGTTTCGTTTAGAGTGAATTTTTTAGTAATTTTTGCTTATTTTTTCAATATTTTATTTAAGGTTATCTTTCGAGCAAATTCAGGCAAGATTAAAGAGCGAAATTTCGAGCAAATCAAGGTCGCAAATATCTAGTTTAATTTATTAGTTTCCACTAACTATTCTTATTTCCCAAACAATGTAAGGGTTTCCGCCAACGCTACACTCAAATTTTGGTGCAGTGCCATCTAGTTTTTCATAAATAGTTGCGATATTATTACTATTTATAAACAATACAGTTGCATTGATACCACTTGCATCTTCGTTGAATATGTTAAGTAATTCATTTTCACTCAAAGTATTAAACGCTGTAACGGTATCAACATAACTTATTGTACCTGTATCTTGACTACCATAAGTACTATCACCTATTGTTTGAGTACCGTCTTTATTGTTTCTAAATATACAATCTTTAATAGACCAAGAATTCCACAAGTTACCGTCAGCGATATTACCTATCAAACTACCCGCCTTGACTACTGTCTTTGTGCTTGTGTAGTTGTAATATTCATCAAAAGTGATTGTACCCAAGTTGATATTATTTAGAGTATAAGCACCCGAACCTTGTGAACCAACGATACCGCCGAGAGCAGCGCCTCTACCTTCTGTGGTTACCTCACCGTAGTTGATTGAGTAGGTCACAAAACCTTTATCAATCAAACCAACGATACCACCACCAGCACTAAACACAATGTCATCGGTATTGAGCAATAAGTTACTAATTACTTTTCCGTAGTTTACACAACCCACAACATAAGGGTAAACTTGCACTTGTGTATTTTCGTTATTTGGGTCTGTAAGGTATGTGTAACCGCTAAGAATTGCCACAATACCACCAGCATAGTAACCAGTGATTGTCGCGCTATTGTTGTTGCGCAAGTTCGCGCTACCATTTTTACAATTAATAATCATACCTGCGTAGTTTTTACCAGCGATACCACCAGTGTACGATGAGTATGCTTCGTTGTCTATTGATTCAAGCGACAAGTCAAGGTAGTTTGTACAATTTTCGATTGTACCATTACCCACATACACACCGCCTTCATTTTCGGTAACTTCGAGTTTTACACCCACAACACCAGCAAAACCACCGATATATACATTACCTTTTGACACTTTGCCTTGAATTACAGGAATGTAATTGTTGTTTGCATCGTGTCGCTCATCAATAGTTGCGCCGTCTAGTCCACAATCAACGATATAACCATAGTTGCCTTGTGCAAATACACCATTGTAACTAAATTCATTCTCTGCCAAACCTTGACCTAATTGAGTAACATCAATTTCGTAAACACGGATATTCAATTTTCTAATGATACCAGTTTTATTCAAGAATTTGTCATTTTCGATTGTTTCAGCCGCATCGCCACCCAAAATACTAGTCCACCAACCAAAACTTGTAGCCTGATTAATAGTTACATTGCTAATCGTGTATCCGTTTCCGTAAATACCACCAGTAAGTTCTAATTTTTTGTAAATATCAGCCACCACTGCGCTATTTATAGTAGTTGGAACAGGGAAATTGCTAGTTGCGATTGAATTTGTATTTCTAATTACACTCAAATCGCTCAAAGTTATGTCTTGTCCCAACTCAAAGTACAATTCTGGTAACCAGTAGATAAGCCCTAATTGTTGCTCAGCCGTATATACTGAATTATCTTTAATTACGAATGGTTTTTCTCTTGTACCCTCACCGCTATCAAAGTAGCCGAACTCAACATTAGTTACATTGAGTGTCGAACTTGCAAATGCGCTACCCTCGCTATTTAACACGGTAAGTCGAATTTCATCAAAGTAAGCAACTTCCCAAAGAGGAATTTGACTAATCAAATCTTTTGTAGGGTCGATTGTTACCAACTTGCGGTAAAGCGTTGTGTCATCTTTTTTGTAGTAACTAAACAAAATCACATCACCATTGATTGTTACCGTATCCATAACATCAGGAGCAGGGTCATAACCCGTTACGCTACATTCGCTGAGATTCCAGTTAAGCCTTAAACCTGGGCCATTGATTTTGTCCAAATCAAATGCAGTAGGATTACCGATTTTGTACGCATCGTGGTTGTATGTATCACTATTTAGGTAGTAATAACCTATTGCCTCTGATACAGGCACTTCCTCTTGCGTACCCATTACATAACCGTAAATCTTGTATTTGAGTAAGCCGTTCATTTCTATTGTTTCGTTAGGGAACGCTTGTCTAATTTGCTCCTCGCTAACATCAATAGTAGGCACATCAAATGTAGAATTTGGTTTGTCTACATTCCAGCCCGTACGGTACCCGCCTACTGTTACATTTAGGTAGTCAATATCTAGCCACAAGTGCATTTTGAGGTCTGCATTGCTGTATGAACCAGTCAAATATTGGTCGCCGTAAGTCCAAGCAAGCTGACCATAATTGTTGATACACAAGTCTTTTTGTGAGCCTGAAATACTGCTTGTCTTTTCAATATCAGGAAGTTTGATGATATTGTTTAACTCTGCCGACCAAATAGTATTAATATAGCCAGACATTGCACCTTTTTGAGTAACGCTATCACCAGCGTGGCGAACCATAATTTTGTTTATAGTCTTACCCTTAACTTCATCTACCGCATCAAACGAATAATTGCTTGATTTGTATGAAATTAATTTTGATTGTACATTGCCATCTACTTCGTACACAATCTCGTAACCATTTTCCGAGCCATTTGCAACAGGACTCCATTGCAATTTACCCTCTTTAATCACCAAATCATCGATTACACCACCATTGCTTAGCGTAAAGTCACCATAAGCATCACTAGTAATGTAAATTTTGTTTGTTTCAAAACTACCGCGCCAGTTGTTGCCGACTGAGTAAATTTTGATGATAAATTGACCTTTATTTTCTTGCAAATATTCTTTTGCATCAAAATATTGCGCAGTTGTATCTACACCTTGTGGGTAATTTCCAGTTTGCCCTTCTAGCGCTACAAAGTTTGTGGCAATTTCCACAGTGTTTTTATCGCCTATATTAATTCTATAAGCAGTAACACCTACGGTATCTACCCATTTATCATTTCCATCACGCAAGCCCCAGTCAAACTCACCATTTTTCATTCGCGAATATGCTTCTCCACGACCGCTTGCTTGATAGTTGTTTGGAGCGTAAAGTTTGATAATTTCTTGTTCAGTTGATAAATCACTTGATACATAGCCCAACTTATACACGCTACCGTCACTAAGCGTAATAGTGTTGTCCGTTTCGCCACCTACAAGTTTAAATCTCAACTTGTATGCGCCGTAATCAACACTATCAATTTTACCCGTATAGGTATTGATTGTGTCATCATTATCTACACTAAACGCAACCATTTCATTACCTTGCGCGTTTGTAATGTACGCAATATATTGCGAAGCGCCTTCCACTCTACCCCACTCAATATCGCCGTTACGCACATACCAACCATTGTAGTTTGATGCATTGTCTATGGTGTCATTTACAGTATTTGCGTTTAACGGCTTCAATCGTTCTACCACATAGTCACCGTTCTTCCAAACGGAAGCGATAATGTTGTTTGAGTTGCCCAAAGCACGCAATTTTACTTGATATTTTACGCCTTGCGCCAACTTGTTGTCAGTCTTCATATCGTATTCATCTACGCCAGTCGCAAGACTTACCTTCACTGCACCTGCCTCTACAAGTACATTACTCTCAATAGGAGTAAAGATTAATTGCACGCCTTTGTCAAATTGATTTGATTTTACAATTTTAATAATACCATTCTCAAATCTAACCAGTGGTGCATCGTAAATGTAAGCATTGTAGGCAGAACTTTCTGCACTATCCATTAAGTAAATCAAATTATTTCCAGCATCAGTATAGTAAGCCACATCTACCCAATTCCCTTCAGCGTTTTGCTGGCGAGCGCGAATAGATTGAATAGTAATTCTTAGACTACCTGCACCAAATTCTGCGATACTTACCTCGTTGTCATCTTCATCGTATGCAGTGCCATAAAGGTTAAGTGACCTTGCAGAATATGGCATATAATATGTGTATTCTGTCACCGTACTATCGGTCGCCGTATGAGTAATGTTTATCTTATAGCGCATATGGCTGTCCGCCTGCGTTACCGACCACCCCAAAATCGGGTTGTTGTCGCTGTCGCGTTGCATAGTGATTCCCAAAGGTTGGTCAAATCGCTCTATCAAAATCTTGTCGCTAGGCTCACTATCGAGGAATCGACTTCCGCCTTCCTCTACCGTATCGCCCGCATAACGCTCATAGCCTTTACGCATAATTGTGAGATAATATTTACCGCCCGCAACATTAGGCAATTCGTATTTATTTTCATCAAGCGTTTTTGAGTCCATAAGTGGGTAATTTGCAGTATTCATAGAGTGAAATTCCACAAAGAATTGCTTGTTATTTGCAAGAGCATCAGTCCAAATAAGATTGATACCGTCAATTCTAATGTGCGACACATCAGTTTGCACTTTGGTTTGCTTTTGCACTACCCAACTATTACTTTCAGGCGCAACATCGGTAGGTTTTGCATAAGGCTCGCTCAATTCACTATCAAACACTCTTTGCCAACTACTTACCGCACGAATACTGATAAATAGTTGCACACCCCAAAATTCGCTAGGAATTGTTTGTTTATTAAAGTTTGTAGCCAAATCTCCACTAATTTTTACACTGTAAGACTTGCGCCCAGTATTTGCATTGTATTCAACAGTAATCAAATAATCAGATACACGCTGTTGCACTCCGCCCAGTTCGCTATAAACAGGGTTCCAAGTGACATAACCGCCCGCAACATCGAGTTTTGGAGTCGCAAGTTTGTAAATTTCTACATAATTGCTGTGGTAACTTGTCAAATACCCACAATTTTCAGTTGAAGAACTATCATAACTCGTACCCAACGCAAACACCACAAATTGATATGCGCCCGCATTGAAATCATACTGGTCTTTGATATTCAAGACAGAAAAGTCAAATTTAGGATTTGAAGGGTCGCTAGGGCGTACAATTTCTGACAATGTAGGAGTTTCCGCACGCGTACGCACACCCGCGCTATTCTTTTCTAATTTGTAAAGTTCCACACGGTACGCATTTAGACTTTGACTACTTGCCCCCCAGTAAAGCGTACTTTCTTGAATAAACATATCACTAGGTGAAGAAAGTTGTTTTACATTAAATTCTTTTGAATAGTTTGAATTGATTATATAAACATCGCTACTGTTTTGAGTAGTTATGCCAAAATCCCCCGCCTTGCTCGCATCAATCACTGCGCGCAATTTTACTTTGTATGTAATCGAATTTGGAATAAGCCCAGAAATAACAGCGCTAGTTGAATTTATATCAAGAATAGGGTCTGATTTTACACCGTAACTGTATGAGCCTATTTGCAATTCAAATCTAATACCAGTGTGATTTGGGTCGATATTTGAATCTTCAAACGATTGCCAACTAATCAAACCATTGTCAAGTCGCACATTTTGAGGCGTTGGCAACTGATAAGTACTGATTGAATTTGTCCATTCACCATTCACAAAGTTGTAGTCGCCTTGATTGTTAACTTTTGTATTTACAGCACGCACCTGCAAATTAAAGTAACGATTGTCCAAATTCAATTCTTCTAACACCTTTTCAATACCTACCACACTTTGCGCGGTAAATACAGGAGTAACTTCCTCGCCATTGATATTTGTGATTTTGATTTCCACAGTGTCGGCACTGATTTTCTTACCCAACTCATCGGTCATATCCCATTTGAGCGAACCGTCCTCTACCCTAAGGTTTGTAGGTCTGCCGTAGCGCGTTACATCAATTCTTGCAGTCAATTCACTATCAATGCAAAGTGCAACATCATCATTCACCGCAACAACTGACACATAATATGTACGAGTCGTGCTTTCCATATCTTGAACAGTAGGCTCGTAAGTATAAACTTTTTGCCCCTCAATTACCTCTACCGTAGGCAAAACTGTCGCTCCGTTACCAAAGTCAATCTTGTATAGGCTAGCCCCGCTTACAGCGTCCCAACGCAACACGCCTTGCTCCACGCGGAAATTTTCAGGTTTAGCAAGTTTTATGAAACTTTCATCGTGCAATTTTGGTGCGCTTTCCAAATATTTGGACTCAGCCTCAGGGCAAGCCACTACTTTTAGGTAATTACGCCCCGCTGTCCAAATCAATTTTTCTTGCCCATTTACGGTTATCGTTTGGTTAAAACCTATTGTACAACTAATACTAGGTCCAACATACACAAGCAAGTCTTTTTCGGTAATATCTTCATCAATCGTGCCATTTGCATTTTCAGGACAAATATAAACTTTGTAACTTACCGCATTTGCAACTTCGCTCCACGAAATCTCGTATTGCTGGTCGGTTGTATTTTTGGTAATCAAGATTTTTTGAGTAGCGGTTAATTGTTGTTTTGCAGGCAAATCACTGATTGCGCTGTCTAAATATCTCACCCCAAATACAGGAGTATCCGCACCTAGCGCGTACATATAGATATCAAAACTGTTGTAATCAGCCTCGTTTGGCTTGTCCGCAAGATTTGCAAAGTCAAAAGTCGTAGGAGTAGCACTATTTGAGTCAACTACCACTAGTCTTTGTTCCTCTGTATTATCTTTCATAGCATACTTAATCAAAATTTTGTATTTACTTGCATTTGGCACAGTTGACCAAGTAAGCAATTTTGTATTTGCCGTTTGTGACAAACTCAAATTGCTAGGCGCACTAAGTTGTGCAAATTTGATTGTATCAGATACCGCCGACGCATAAATTCCATTTTCAGTGCTACCATTTGCTTTTACTGTAAATTTCAACTGGCTACTAATGATTTTTTCAGGCACTTTGACATAAATGTACCCATCTTCAATCTTTACATTTTCAGGTAAAATCGCGTTTGCCCAGTCCTCACGCTCGCCACTACTCAGGTTTGTACCGTTTGTAGTAGAAATATCAATCGTGTAATCTTCGATTCCATTTGTAAATGGTTGTTTAGCAAACTTAAAGTAATATTCGCGCTCTGCTTCGTTTACATTGTTGTTGGCAATTAACTCAACATCGCTAGGTTTACCCAACTGCACAAAACTAAGTGGTTGTGTTTCCGCAGATGAGGCATACATTACATTGTTTCCTTGCGCAAGCACGGTCACCGTGTAACGCTTGTTAAATTCCGCGACATCAATGCTAGGACTTGCGGTAGTTGTTTGCGAAATATTGCCATCAATATCAAGTTTTACCACATAACTAGGCTTAAAGTTTGTGGTAGTCACTACGCTATTCCACACAATTTTTTTGTTTACACTATCATAATGCAAGCCCGTAGGCACACTCAATCTCTCCATTTCCGCAAGTACATTGATAGTAACAGTCGCTTTTCTTGCCTGACTATTATCATTTGAGGAAATAGTGATTATCGCACTACCTACGCCAACTGGGGTCACAAGACCGTTTTTATCAACTGTCGCGATACTTGTATCACTACTGCTAAATGACACGCTTTTGTTTGTCGCCTCGACTGGCATAACAGTGTATTCCAACTGGTACGACCTACCACTATTCAACGCAATAGTCGCTTCTTCCGCGCCTTCCGCCACTTCTACCCAGCCGACCCAAATATAATTGGGGTTATTTTCTCCACAACCCACAAACATTAGCGGAGTAAGTATCACCGCACACAATGCCATTAACCACTTATTAATTTTCATCAAAGTACCTCACTATTTCTTTTAGTTTGCCAATTTTTTACAAAATAAAACAAAAATATAGAAAATTTTTGTCAAAAAGTATCATTTGTTGCCCGATATTATACTTTTTAAAAAAAGCCTTGACATAGCAAGACAATTTTTAATGGTGCATATGAGCCGATTTGAACGGCTGACCTTTGCCTTAGGAGGGCACTGCTCTATCCAACTGAGCTACATATGCATATTCACTTTTTTTCGTTGCTAATATTCAAATTTGTATTTAAATTTTTATTCCTTGAAAAACACAAAAAATTCCACCACTTGCGCGTACGCGCGCGGACCCCTTTGTTAGCGACAGTTTAATTATACAATTTTTTACCCCTTTTTGTCAACAAAAAATTGCATAAAAAGTCATTTTTTCGATAATTTTTTTATTATTTTTTGAGGTATTTTTATACAAGAATTTTTGCGTTAAAACCGCACAAAATGTGGATAACTAACAAGGGTAGGCTTGCAATTTTTTGTATTTTGTGATAAAATAAGTAAAATCGCAAAACGAGGTCAATTTTATGGAACAAAAAGTTGAAGATGAAATAGTAAGATTTCGAAAAATAAACAAACTAGATTTCCGCCTAACTTTGCCAGACCACACTGGCAAGCAAAATCTAAGTTTTATACAGATTTCCAAACAATCACGCGAAGCATTTAACAAGGAATTTTGTTTTCCAAACGATTATGAAATTTGTCTAGTTGGGTGCCACGAATATTTGCACACTTCGGTACAAAATATTTCGTGGAAAACTGATTTCCCAAAAGGTGGAAATATAATTATGTATCACGAAAAACCAATGGAAAATAAAGCACGCAATACACCGATTTATGCGATTAACTACCTACTCGAGTATCACGACACAAGACTGCCAAATAATTTTTTTATATATTTAATAAAAGAACGAAACGCTCAACTTGCTGGTATTTTTTATGCAAGATATAACACGCAAGTAAGCAATTTGCCTGAGATTTATTTCGCCTCAAACCCATACTGCACTTTATTAAAAAGACAGCAACAATCTACACCCACCCCCACTCAGCAACAAAGATAAAAAATCCAAAATATCAGCATAGACTATGCTTTGAGCATAAAATATTACATATTAAAAATAAAAGACATATCACATAGATATGTCTTTTTTGATTTTAACAGAATACTGTATTGATGATTGCAACAATCATAACTACGAGTTGAGGATTAAATTCGACTTTTTTGTCTTTAAACATTTGCACCAAGTACACAGCCATTGCACCCATAAGCACAACTACGCCTACCCAGTAGCAAATTTGCAACATAATAGCAACACCGATTATGCCAAACAATTTACCGAAAAGCACCAAAGCGATACTTACCAAACTCAACAACATAACAAGATTGTTTAATGAAATGTTGAATGTAGATTTTTTAGGTTCATCAACCTTTACGCGTTCGCGTTTGCTTTTTTCTGCAACTTCGTTTTTGTCGAAACCAAAGTTTTGGTCCACACTTGTTGCTTCTGCTTCAATCTCTTGTTCTCTTTCGTTTTCCATAATAAAATCTCCCTTCTTTGTTTTATAGTGATAGTATAACACAATTCTTGCAAAAATTCAATAGGGAAGTCCAAACTTTTTGCGTTTTTGGCAAAAAATATGCATTTTTTTGCTATTTTCTAGGCAATTTAAAGCACTTAACTAGCGTTTGGGAGGGGTCTAGTCGCATTTTCATCTAAAATCAATGCCCAAGTATCTTTGCCAACAATACCATCCGCAATCAGTCCATTTTCCGTCTGAAAATCTTTTACCGCTTGCTCAGTTTGCCTACCAAAAATTCCATCTATTGTGCCGACTGGGTACAATTTTGAGTATAATTTTTGTTGCAAATACCTCACTTCTGCCCCATAACTCCCTAGCCTCAATGTGCGCGCTTGCGGGGTGAGATTGTTTAGTTTGTACCAAGTTTGCCTACCCACTATTCCATCTGCTGTTAACCCATTTGCTTGCTGAAAAGCCCTAACTGCCGATTGTGTATTTCTACCGAACACACCATCAATATTGCCTACCGAATACCCGAGATTGCTGAGTTTAAATTGCAAATATTTCACCAAATTCCCGCTACTCCCCAGTCTCAAAACCGAGAACACAAAGTCATCAATTTCGGTATATTGCACATTGAAATACTGACAAACCCCACGACACGCCGACCTACCTACCGCGTTTACAAAATCAGGGTCAAGCATTAATTTCGCCTCACGGAAATTTGTCATAAAACCGCACTCTACAAGAGTTGCGATAGTATTAACATTGCTTAACATACCGACATCAAGAGGCTTTACCCCGCGCCCGTTAAGGTTTGTTGCAAGCAAAATACTGCTGTATACCAAATCAGCAAAATTTCTACTTTGCGTGGCGTATGGATTTAATGGTGAATAAAATCCTTCTATTCCGTTTGCACTACTAAAAGTTGTGCCATCTCCATAGGCATTGTACGCGAAAGTCACTAGCGCACTAGGTCTTGCCCGATTTACGATAGTTACACGCGCAGATACAGACAAATCTTGTCTATTTGGCTTTACATCAAGAATATTAAATCCAATTCGCAAACAGTCCGCCAAAAACGCATTTTTTGCGCTAAAATTGAACTCATTTTCATAAATAGAACGATTTATATATGGCATAACGGGCGTACGCTTGCCCAAAGTCGGCGGATTTATTCCGTGTTCATCATTTCCTGCTATAAGATAATTTTTTGGATTGTTAAAAGGCATATTTAGTCCTCCTCAATAAACTTTAATTAATCTATGCAAACTCACTAAATTTGGTGCTTGGGTTAATTAAACCTTCCAAATACAAAAAAAATTGAGTCCAAACAACTTAAACTCAATCTTTTAAAAAATGATAGTTTTTTTCTATATATTTTGAATAAATAAACTTAGATTTTCTACCTTATTCATTCACTTTCACTTCCATAAAGTCGTCTGTAATCTTCGCTACTTTTTATCAATTCCTTATGCGTGCCTTGCGCCACAATTTGATGATTTTTAAGTAAAATTATATTATCCGCATCAATAACGGTAGAAAGTCTATGTGCCACCATTACAATGGTATGGTCTTTTTTCAAAGCAAACAAAACATTTTTGATTTCTTGTTGACTGATATTGTCTAGCGCACTAGTCGCCTCATCAAAAAGCAAAATTTTACTATTTTTGAGTAACGCGCGAGCAATCGCCAATCTTTGTCGTTGTCCACCACTCAGTACAATTCCGTTTTCACCGATAATCGTATCATATTTTTGCGGTAATTTCTCAACAAATTCAGTCATTTGCGCTTGTTCACAAACTTTTTCAATTTCCTCATCAGTTGCATCAAGTTTGGCAAGTTTTAGATTTTCGCGGATACTTTTATTGAATATATACGGAATTTGTTGCACATAACCTATATTTTTAGTCAAACTTTTCGCATCTAAATCATTTAGGTTTACATTGTCAATCAAAATTTCTCCGCTTTGTGGCGTGTAATTTTTAGACATTAACCCCAAAACTGTACTTTTGCCTATTCCACTTTCACCAACAAAAGCAACAAACGAATTTGGTTTTATCTCAAAATTTATATCTTCCAAAACTTGTTTATCTTGTTCGTAACCAAAAGTCACATTTCTAAATTCTACCCCACCAACGCAGTCGAGTTTGTGGGTGCCAAATTGCTCACTCGTATATTCTTCTTCATTAAACAACTCAAAAATACGCTTTGCGCTTACTTCACCATTTGAGATTTCTTCTTTCAACTCGCCAAAAACATTAAGCGCTACCTCAATCTTGCTAGAATACATAAACAAAATCAAAAATTCAGCAAGCGTTAGCAAGTTATTCGCTATCAAAACAGCACACAAAATATAAAAGCCAGCCACCAACATTACTCTTATTGATTGAAATATTAGTGATTTGCGTAAAATTTTATCATTTCTTTTTACCGCAAATTCGCGATAATTTTCGTTTAGGTCACGCATATTTTGTATCAAGCCACCCTTGCAACCCAAACCCTTTATATCTCGCCAACCGCGCACTATTTCGTTATTTAGACCTACAATTTCATCGAATTTTTGGTCTTTTTCATAATTAAATTGCGCGCGCAAATTTGATAAATAATTACTAATACAAAAAACAAAAATTGCCAAAATTAACAAATAAAATGCCATTATGTAATTTACAAAAAACGCTATTACGATATAAACTACACCGACAACAGATTTTAACAAATTTCTAAATACTCTATTAACGCAAAAAGACAACTTGTTACAATCATTTGAAAATCTTGCCGTAAACTTTCCACTGTTTAGATTATCAAGTTTTTCACTTTTGGTATTTAAAAATCGTATGGCTATGTCATTTTGCAAGTCGCAAGATACTCGCCTTACCCACCTATGTGTCAACGAAGAACTAAAATTATCTGCAACAAGCATTATTAAATTCGCGCCACACCAAACACTAGCAAGGATTATGATTTGTTCCAAATTAAAATCGGTAAACATTACCAAAATTTGCGCCATAATTAAGGGTAGGACTATCGCCAATCCAAAATCGACTAGGTCTATTGAAAATTTTGCAATAATTTGCCCTCTCACCTTTTTTAGATAAGGACTCATCTTTTTTAAATTTTCAATACCCTTAATTTTTTCGTGCTTCACTTTTCTTTCACCCACAAACTCACCTCCTTAAAAATAAAAAAATTAGTCCGTTGCGACTAATTAACAAAATAAAAAGTTATAAAAAAATGTCTGTCTATGCTAGCAATCAACCCTCAATTTGCTAATAGTTACAGCGCCACCTTTTTACCTATGGTAAAACGGTAGAAATTGAGTATAACAATATAAGCGGTTTTTGTCAATATTAAATTTACATTTTTTAGCAAAAAACAGCAATTTTTTGATATTTGTTTGTAAATATTAGCCTATTTGACATTTTGGTGAATTTATGATATAATTTGATATAAGATAAAAGGGGAATAAATATGGCAGGAATTTTAAAAACAAAATGGGAATACCGTCATTACAGCGTTGAAAGCACTAGAAAATTAAACAACGAAATAAAGCGAAGTCTAAAAAATGACAAGTATCCCAAAGTTACAGATATAAGCAAAATTGCTGAAGATGAACACTGGTACACAACTGATGAACAAGTAGAGATAGACAAAAATGCACAGAAGGGACTTTATCCTTGTTGTATAGTTTATTCAAACAAGGATTTACACGAAATTGTAAACACTTACCACGCCTTTGTGAGAAATTTAAGCAAGCGCGGTAGCGTGAACTACCCTTTCAAACTAGACAAAATTAGTTCCAACACCCACACAAAATACATTTTTTATGCAAATGATGAACTACGCGAAGTCTTAGAAAAATCAGAATACAATATTTTTTCACGCGGTTTAAGTCGTTCAAAATGTATCGAGAGTATAGATACTATTTATGATATATTTATAGCAGAAGGTGAAAACTTATATTTATTTGAAAGTAGTGACTATTCAAAAAACTTTTCACATCAATATACGCCAACTTCAAAAAAAGACAAACCCCATATTCTATGGCTAGAAAATGTTTGCAAAAAGGCTCGTTACAAACGCTTGCACGACAAGAAACAAGCATCTGGATTTAATAAATGTCAAGAAATAGAAATGCAACGATAAGATTTAAAATATAGCGCAGGCTATATTTTTTTGTTATCTTGAATATTAATACAAAAATATGCTTAAAATTAATAATAAATTGTTTTAAGCAAGTTTATTTTGCAATTTAATGTATATTTATAATTTATATTTATACATTTTATAGATATTGTATAGCAAATTTGTGGACAGTGATATTTTGTTATGCTATAATTAAAATTAACCAAAATTACTTGTTCACAAAAGAGGGCGCAATGTATCATACCGTTTTTTTTATAGGAAATATTGTTTTTTTCATAATGCTAGGAGTGAGCATACTTTTGCTTTTGCAAAAAATCATTTATCACATTTTTGGGCTATTCCCCTCAAAAAGATTTCCTGACGCAAAGAAAAACTACAAATATGCTATTCTAATTCCCGCACGAAATGAAAGTGCCGTGATTGAGGAATTGCTAAATTCTATCAAAAATCAAACCTACGACAAAGATTTACTCAAAACTTATGTAATTGTCGAAAGCCTTGATGACCCTACTTGTGAGATTTGCAAAAATTATGAAAACACAGAAGTTTTCGTACGCCAACATTTAGAAAACAAAGGCAAAGGTTATGCACTCGATGAGGCAGTAAAGCATATTTTCTCAAAAAAAGAAAAATATGATGCATTTTTTATCTTTGATGCGGACAATGTATTAGACAAAAATTTTATTACCGAAATGAACAAGTGCTACGATGCAGGTTACAAACTTTGCCTAGGTTACCGAAACAGCAAAAACTGGAATGGTGGCTGGGTGGCTTCGTGCAGTGCGCTTACATTTTCTATGATAAATACTTTTCAAAATAAAAGCAAGGCGCGTTTCAATCGAAATGTAGTCGTAAGCGGGACAGGTTTTTATATTTCCGCTGACATTTTGGAAAGTTTGGGCGGTTGGGATTTTTGCACACTCACCGAAGATTATGAAATTTCCACTTACTCAACTATAAACAACATAAAATCAACATACAATGAATATGCAGAATTTTATGATGAACAACCTACAAAACTCAAGACTAGTTGGAACCAGCGCTTGCGTTGGTGCAAGGGCTATTCACAAGTTAACAAAAGATATCAAAAGAAACTATTTAAAAGCATACTTTTTGACAAGAAAAATCGACTCAACAAACTTGAATACGGGCTAAGTATCTTGCCAGTAGTGTGTTTACTTGTCACCACCATACTTTATGCCCTATTTACCCTAACGCTTGCAATAATCGGCTCGTGCATACGCGCCCCACAAGCGATAGATGTTTGGATAGCGTTTATAATAGTGATTGCAAGTATGTATCTATTCTTTGTGTTATACAGTATGGTTATGCTACTTGCAGAACGAAAACACACAAATATCACCCTTAAAAATTCGCTTGTTTGTTGCCTAATGAGTCCTATTTACTGGGCTTGCTATCTCCCTATTTACCTAACTGCAATGCTTAAAAAAGAAGTAGAATGGAAGCCTATTGCGCACAATGTAATTATGTCACAAGACGGAAATAGCAAAATTGAGGTAACTCTCGACGAGGGTGTACAAAATGAAGATAAAGAAAATTAAATAATAATAGAAGTTGATTGATAAAACTTTCAAAATTAAGAAAAACAATAAAATTTATCTTATTTAATAGAATTTATTAAACACAAAAAACGCAGTATAGTGATTAAATTTGTCACTATGTTGCGTTTTTTTGTTGGTATGTTGCAAAATTTGCAAGTAATAATGTTAAAATTAAGTTAGTTTTTTATTTTAAATATTCAATCAACTGTTGCTTCAAAGGTAACGGTCGTGGTTTCGTTTACATCTAAATCATTTAACTCAAAGCCAGCATTTGGGTCTAGTTGGCCATCACTAACGCCATCTATCATTACTGAACCCTCTACAAAAGTCACCCCACTCGGCAACGCATCACTGAAAAACACATCGGTATTTTTCATAGTACCACTATTGGTGACAATATGTTTGTAAGTTACTGTATCCCCCGCCTTTACTTGTTCCTTGTCAACCGATTTTACGATAGTTAGCAGTTGTTTTTCTACTTCAATTACCACCGAATTGGAATTTTCCTTAAAATCTGTTAATTCATTTACCGAATAAGTAATAGTTGACTTTGTGGTGATATTTGCAGGAAAGCCAGCATCAGCGACTTCAATGTCGTAAGAAATAGTACATTCACCACCCGATACTATATCATCGGTCAAGTCAAATCCCACCACTGGGTCAAGGTCAGGCTGTAAAACACCATTAATTTTTAGTGACCCTGCTTTAAATGTACACCCAGCGGACAACTCATCTTGAATATGCGTATCCGAAACAGGATACATACTATTGTTTGTAAGTTTTAAATTTTGAGTAACCTCACCGCCAGCCATTATAAAACTTTTATCACTTGTGCGCTCCTTCAAAAAAGAGGTAGTCATATTTTCCGTTTCGGAAATATTACTAAAAATAGTCGTAGTCTTTTTTGTTGTATCGGGCAACACATAAGAAGATATAAGTTTTGATTGATTAGTAATTTTTGCCATAAATTTTTCCTTTACTTAAATTCTATATCATAATATGAAAAAAGCCGTTTTATGTGTCAAAGTTGCAAAAAAACACTAAAAAACGCGTTTTTAGCAAAAAATTAGGTACTATGCAATGTTTTTAGTATTGCATAGTACCTAAAATATATTTAATAATAAAAAATTTTACATTTTTAAAATAAGTTGTATTCCACTCTATAACGATTAACACATAAAAATTATACCAACTTTATTTTTGCAAAAGTTGCTTTATTTTTGAATTTTTAAATGACTTTGGCGCATTTTCTATTACGGGTTCAACTTTGAGTGCCTGAACATTATTTTTGTATCTTTCCAGTGTTTCAATATTAAAGAATGGATAATCAGCTGAGAGGTGTTGCTTTTCAAGATATGGCGCTAGCATAGCGTAATTTATATTAGAAGTGGCCTCATTTTTTAGATTAACTTTATCTAATAATTGCTCTAAAATATGTGGCTCGAAACTAAATGTTTGCAAGATTTGTTGCCCAGAATTAATCTTTGCAAGTTTCACTCCCCCCGCTTTTTCATCTGCCTTTTTGTCCCTTTCCGTTAAATATAGAACACTCGAGGAAACACGCAACTTCCTACTACCATTATCATTTATTTTCCCCACCTTCATATCACCTAAAATCGTATCGGCTAGATTTTTAATTTCTTTATACATTTCAGAGTCTTTTGTGAGAAATTTTTGTGACAATTCCGCATAAAATTTTCGATTTGCCTCATCAAATTCACTAGGATTTTTTAATGTATCATAATGATTTAAACCTGCTTTAATTTGATTTGCTATGCTACTAGTTAACATAGAATACACAGTTTCGCGCAACATATTTTGCGAACCAAACTCGCGCTCAATTTTTTGGAAATACATTTTTTTGTAATCAATCGCAAAATTTTCAAAAGCATTAGCAAGTTCTGTGTTGAAACTAGAGCGCTTGTATTCGGGGTTATCAGTAATACCTGCCCAATCACGAATTTTAGCCGTAAAACGCAAGTCGCCCTCACCATTTAAAAATAATTTTGGCTTTTTGGCATAAATTTCATCTAAATATTGCATCATTTTAGGTAATTTTTCATCATTTGTATATATCAGCATTACATCATTACGCTCGTTATTTGTCCAAAATTTTGTATATAAGTACTCATTATCGTTGAGGCATTTTTGCATCAATTCGTTTACTAATTCTGGCACATTGTCAAGCGAAACATTTAGATATATTCTCTTTGTTGTTTTCTGTTTTTGCGCAAAAGGTTTAATATGTAAAAAGTCATCATAAAAGAATTTGTCTTTGTATTTTTCATCAAAATACAGCCCTTCCAAATTGAGTCCTTGCGGTCTAATTAGTCCAAAATGCTCAAAGCCTTTGTACCCGCAAAAAATCATATTCAAACAATCAAAATCGCTGAGTTTTTCGGGCGCGTGGTCTTTTTGCACCACCCAGTTTTTCATTTGCTCGTTTTCTGCTAAATTTGTAGTAGTTTCGCGAACTGCGTACCGATACCACGCCGTATAAACCTGCTTACAAAGTCTTGCCATTTCACCAAAAGTAGTTGCTTTGGTAGGTTTGCGCCTATCTTGTATTAGGTTATACATAATGCCATTTAGATAATTCTTGCGAGCAAATGTTACCAAATTTTCTTTTGTATCCTCTGCCATCGCATCAAATTTCGTCAAATCTTCGAAATTTTCCATCATTACTTCCTTTTTAGCAAATTGTTTATTGTTAATGCCAACTTATTGATTAAGTAATTCTTTTATTTAAAAAATAGAAAAAATCTACATTTTTTGTTTATTTCAAACTATTAAACCACGGAATTAGTGTGTTATCGGTAAAGTCAGCGAGCCAATTAAATACTGTTTGTGATACACTATTTTGGCTGAGTAAATTATTGAGCCAATCACCAAATGCTGGAATTGATGGGCTAATAAGATACGCTACGACAAACACAATCGACACAACAAGCGCGCCTTTAATTGCGCCCAAAAGCAACCCGAACAATCTATCAAGCCCTGAAATTGCACGACTTTTTGCGATTTTATCAAAGATTTTACCCAAAATTGCAAGCACAATTTTAATCAAAATAAATAGAATAATTACCGAAATAACAACCGCAATTACTTGCCCTATTTGCATAGCAAAATCGTTGATAAATGTACTACTTGCTGAGCCTCCTTCGTAGCCAACCCAATATTGTTGACCCATCAAAATTTCGGCAAATTTGTTTAAGAAAAAGTTTGGTATAGCCTCTCCCCCACCATTTTGACAAATAGGTGTAATAGGATTTACCATAGCATTACCTAGCGCATCACTTAGCCCAAACCAACTTTGTAGCAACGCGCTAAATGGTTTTGCCAGCCAAATTGATACAGCAAGGGTCGCAATAGTACCAAACAACTGTAACAAACTCTTTAAAAAGCCACGCGCCATACCCACAATCGCAATAATCACAACAATAGCAATTACCGCAATGTCCAACCAAGCCATAAGCACTCCTTTTTTGATATTTCATACTGCCCAAATCTCTACCATTTGTATAGCACAAATCAAGGCTATGCGCAATACTTTGTGCCAAATTTTTTGCAATTTTTTACGATTTTTTATAGAAAAATTGCATATTTTGTTAAATTCTGCTAAATTTCGCCAAATTTTTACAAAAAACCACAAGATTACACATTCAAGCACCCCACAATTATCAAAAATATACACATCACCATTATGCAAAAACCAGCGATTACGGTCATCTTGCTATTGTTAATTTTGCTCCTTATCGCGCGCTCTGTTTTTTTGTCATAGTGAAATAAATTCACATCGAAATTTACATTATTTTCATCGGCATACATATAGGCATCACAATACCTTTTTTCCGCCAAATCTGCTTTTACTTTTCTAAATTTGCCATACATTGTGTAGGTGTAAACGGTAGAAGCAACCAGCAAACTTATACCCAAAAATATCACAAAACCGCGCCAAACCGCCACTAATGCCCCAAAAATAATGGCAAGTAATATGCTTGCCAAAAATGTAATTACTTGCCAATTAAACTTCATTTTTACCTCTTTTTTAGATAATCGCGCCCACAATAATGGCTACAACAATCAAAATCATACCGATTATTTGCGCTATCATAAACCAAATATTACGCTTACTCTTTGCGTAACAAAAACCAGCAACTATCGTAATAAAATATGCAAAAATATTTGCAATTACCGAAAATGCCGATGCAAGGCCGTCAATTTTAAAGTTTAATATAGGGTTTGCCTCAGGGCTAATCAAGTGCGCAATAAACGCGATCACAAGCGCAAACGCGATACACATTGTCGCCACAAAGCCCATAAAATTTAACACGCGTTTAAATTCTAAACTTGCCATAAAATGCTTCCTTTTATAAATTTTTAATATATTATATTAAATACCTGCCCGTTTTGTCAAGCCTGCTTATTAAGTTTCTCCAAAACCTCTCTAAAATAGTCAGGCAATTCCGCAGTAAAACTTAGTCGTTCCCCCGTACGCGGGTGGGTAAATTCGATATACTGTGAATGTAATAATTGTCCGTTTAATTTGAAATTTTGGTGTTTATAGCCATACACTGGGTCACCAACTATGGGGTGACCTAAATATAGACTATGCACGCGAATTTGGTGCGTTCTGCCCGTTTTGAGTTGAAAATTTGCCAAAGTGTATTTGCTATAAGTTTTTAGCACGCTAAAATCAGTGATTGCAATGCGGTCATTTGTGTTTGTGCTGACTGCCATTTTTTTGCGGTCGCGCGGGTCACGGCAAATATATGTTTCAATATGCCCCGTTTGCTCTTTCAGCACGCCTTCTAACAACGCAATATAACGGCGAATACAAGTTTTTTCTGCAATTTGTTTGGCTAAATCGCGGTGCGCAAAGTCATTTTTTGCTACCAACATTAGCCCTGATGTGTCCTTGTCTAACCTATGCACAATCCCTGGTCGCAATTCGCCATTTATGCCTGATAAGTCTTTAAAATGAAATAATAGCGCATTTACCAAAGTATGGTCACTATGACCTACACTAGGGTGTACGGCTAGCCCCTGTGGCTTGTTGATTACTGCTAAATCGCTATCTTGATACACAATGTCAATAGGAATATCTTGCGCAACCAGCGAAATTTCCACAGGTTCTGGGATTGAATATGTCACAATATCCCCGACTTTTAGGGCATAACCCGCCTTTTTCTGCTCATCGTTTACAAGCACATAACCTTTATCAATTAAATTTTTTACCGCAGACCTTGAAATCGGCTCCAAATCGGTCAAAAATAAGTCTAGTCGCGCGCCTTTTTCCTCTTGCGTTATCTCGATTTTTTCCATAATTTTATCCTAATTATTTGCTATTTTATTTAATTTAATTTTTTATCTAAATTGCTATTATTTTGCGTTTTTATTTCGTTTGTTTTTGTGGCGTTTTTAGTGTCTAATTTTGTGACATTTTATTCAACATTTTTGTTTGAATTTTCGGTAGTTGAATTTGTAGTTTTTTCTTGCTCTTTTTTGTCAAAACGGCAAAAAAATACCAAGTATATCGCAAGGCAAATACACCCAACCGTAAGAGCAATATCGGCTATATTAAATACGGGAAAATCCATAAATTCAAAGTGAATAAAATCGCGCACATACCCTAGAAAAATACGGTCAATAAGGTTGCCTATCAATCCGCCTAAAACAAGCGTAAACCCCACCTTGTACCAGCCATTACTGCGGGAATTTTTGTTGTAAAATATATCAAAAACTATCATACCCGCCATAAACGCAACCGCTAGCACAATAAAGAAAATTTTTGCTCCGCTCAGCATACCAAAACTAGCACCGAAATTATGCACAGACACAAAGCCAAAAAAGCCGTTGATTACATCTAAATTTTTGCCATCTAGCAGTATTTTTGCTACCAAATCAAGTATTACCACGCCGAGTGCCAAAAAGTACCACCAGCCTATGTGCGTTTTGTCGTATTTAAAATCTATTTTCAATATTGTTTTCCTTTTTTTGAATATAGATATATTATATAATAAATTTTGCAAAATGAATAGTTATTTAACATAAAAATTTTGCAAAAATAAGAAAAATTTGGTTATTTATTAATTTTGAAACCGTGAGGGGCGTAAAAGTAGATACCATCGCCTATTCGTTCTAATTTACCACCCAAAGCACACACTGCGCCACATACAAAATCTAGCCCTCTCGTGGCATTTTCTGCGCGCAAAGAAACAAAATTTACAATCACTGGAATATTTGATTTCAAGCCTTTTACAAATTTCACAATATCATTAAAATCAATCGGCTCATAAATAGCAATTTTGCTATCTTGAAATTGATAATCAATTTCGCTCACTCGCTTTTTGGGCTGAGGCTTGCGATTCGGCTTTGCGGACTGTTTTTCGACAAGCCCTAATCCTGCGGTTATATAGTCCAAAAAACCCAAAACTATCACCTCCATATTGCATTTTTCGTTACCGAGAATTTAATAAATTTTTGCAATCACAACAAACAAAGCGACCGCAATTTTACCAAAATTTATATAGTGTGCGTGCATTTTCTTTTTACATTTTAGCATACTCGCGCGATTGTGGCGCTTAAAAATGGTAGGGGTTTTTTAGTTATTTGCACTTATTTTATACGAAAAAGGCGGAATTCTAGCAATACCGCTTTATTTTATGTGTTTTGATTTAGTTGTGTTTTTTTGTTGCTTTTTGTCGTATTATATGATAGAATGGGAGAGCAAACACTCTTGAAAATTAAGGAATATGTATGGGCGATACAAGTTATATTAAAGACCATTTACAAAAGTTGGCTGTTCTCAAAACAGAAGCCAACCGTTTTGAAGTAGAAGGAAATCAACTTAAAAAAGACTTTCAAGTGAACTTACATTACCTTTATACAAATATTTCAAATTGCAAAGAGCCTCCTAAATTTTTGAGTGACCGCATACAGCGAGAGGTCGCTCAATACGAAAATACCAGCAAGGAAATTGCAAATTCTAGCCTACCCCTAAAAAGTGAAGTTTTGAAACTAGAAACTGAATTTCTAGAAGCAAGTAATTTTTCTACCAAAACTATTACAAAATATCTTGCTTGCGTGCTGACCGAGCGCACGGGGCGCACTTGGCTACCTATTAGATATTTATTGGAACCCGGTAATTTGCGTATTCCTCAGCACGAAGCATATGCGGTAATTACGGCGGAAAGTTTATTTAATCTCCCTAATATGGGCGACACGATGACCTTGCTAAAAACTCCCTATTATGTGAGCGAAAATAGATATGGCATTAAATATACCGAGTCACAACACAAAGACAGCACTTATTACGAAAAATTTGATAGTGAGGCTTTTACTTACATTTGGCAAATGTCTAGTTACAATTTTATTTCTATCGCGGACACGCCCCAATTTAACGCTTTCTTCAATCTGAACAAGTGCAAAAATAAACCATTCTTGCACATTCCTCTTTCCGTTTTCGAGCAAAAAGTCTTGCGTTCGTTTGATGAAAAATTACCTACTTATTTAAACTACAATAAACCGCGCATTTCGCCTACGCACCCGCGCGCGATTGCCACACAAGTGCTAACCGATTTGGTAAATGGTAGATTAAATCAAAAAGAGCGCACTACCACCCTGCAAGCGCAAAGAGAGGCTTAAAAAATATATTAATATTAAATTTTACAAACTAAATAAATATAAAAAACAAGCAAAATTATTTGCCTGTTTTTTGTTTTTTAGAGATTTTTTGTCTTTTTTGGGAATTGGACTCTTTGAGGGTTTTAATTCAAACGCGCAACCGTATGAACGCACAAAATTAAAATTTATTTTTAAAAGGAGGGGAAATAAACACCGTTTGTTGTGATTATCTCAAAGAAATTTTAAATAGACACATAGTCTAGTAGTTGCGGTTTGAAATTACTTGTTTTTTCTTTCATCTGTCCAAAAATATACTAATTCACTCGTTTCTCGATAGGCCTCACCCCCGCAAAAAACTTCGTAAACCTTTTCGATTTACTGAGTATAGTATACCAAATCTTTTTTGAACTTTATTTGAATTTTTAATTAAATTTAATTCAAATTCAATTCAAAATCGTTAACTTAAATCACTTGTTTTCACTATATAAGTGCTAGTTTGTTGCACCTCGCCAGCGCGGGTAAATTTAATAATAATGGCATTCCCCTCTCGCACTTGAAGAAGTAAATCGCCCATCTCAAAATTGCGGTTAATTTTTGTTTCATTTCCATTTAATACAATCGAGTTGATTATATCACCACTCTGCAAGCCCATTATATTAGCGATTGAATTTTCCGTCACATTGCTAACATTTATTGTTTCGTAAATCATGCCATAGCCCGCTTGCTTATCATAAACATATTTTGAATTTGTACTAGTTACTTCTAGCCCTAGTGTAATCTTTTTTACAGTGGTTGGAGTTGTGCCATCATAGTTTGCCAAAATATTTTCAGTTGCACCTTTGACTATATCAACAGGAATGGCATAATTGATATTTTGGTCGGTTTGGTCGCCCGCATTTGTAAGCCCTATCAATTTTCCATACAAGTTAAATAGTCCGCCACCCGAACTACCGCCATAAATAGCAGTGTCCATACGAATACTACGGTAAGTGCGCGCCGTGCCATCAATATCTAGCGAAATATATTCATTATCCACGCTTACAACGCCCTCAGTTGCACTTATACCTGCATTTTCTGGATTACCGATTGCGATTGCGGTTTCGCCTACATAATAATTATCAGCAAAAGTAATGGCTTTGATATTTTCATTTATTGCCTTAATATCAGCGGTATTCGCCTTTAAAATTGCTATATCGTGATTGATTGAACCGCCAACATAGGTAAGCGGGATTGCATACGCATCATAAGTATAAACAGGATAGCCGTTGTCCGTATTGCCCGAATTTTGCGGAGCGCCCTCGCTACCATACACATAACCGTTTATTTTGTACGCAATATTAGAGCCGTTTTCTGCATTTGCTGAACTACTATACACCACATGGTAATTTGTAATGATATAAGTAAAATCATCATCAATTCGATAAATTACCGCCGAACCACAAGAAATACTGATATTCCTCACTGATTGTTGATAAGAGCCAAACCCTGACACTTGCGTTACCTTAAACTCCGAATAAACTTTCATACAAGATAGCAAACTTTGATTGATAACTACACTATTATCAGCACTTACACCTACATACGCCTTGATAAAATCAGCATACGAAATGTCGCTACCGTATTGATTTTTGTATTCGTTGTAAATATCGAGAATAGTTGGCATTTGCCCCGCTTCGCCATCTTTTCCATTTGTGATTGTAAATTGCGAAGTAGTGCCATTTGAATAACTAATTGTATATACATCTTCTAGTCCAGTCGAATCAGTTTTTTGTATGCTAACAACGCTTACGGTTTTTTCATTTGCAAGCATACAACTGAGCAATACAACTCCTGAAAATAGCAATACCGAAATCACAATCAGCAAGACATTTCTCAATTTTTGTTGTTCCATTTTTACCTCTAAATAAAAGTTTGGTAATATTATACCACTTAAACAAAAAATTTTTCAACTTTTCTAGTATTAAAAGTGAAAAATTTTTAAAAAACACATAAATTTATTACCTTTTCTTCAATCTTAAATTGTAAATATATTTGATTTACGCAAAACATTCTATCAAAACAAATTTAAACTTTACCTGAACTTTTTTGTTCAAATTCAATTCAATTTAAAATTTATTTTTCAATGCAGTTGTCAAGAATTTTTGATTGTGTTAAAATAAGGCGATATGGAGGTGGCGAAATGATAAATATTTTGCTTGCTGAGGACAATATAGACTTAAACAACTTGATTGCAAATGAATTAAAAAAGCAAGGTTTTGGCGTGTTTTGCGCGTATGATGGTGAAAAAGCGATAGAAATTTTTGAAAATAACCGCATTGATATGCTAGTTACCGATATTATGATGCCCAAAGTTGATGGCTTTGCGCTAATCAAATATATTAGGGAAATAAACAAGTCAATGCCTATTCTCATTATGACTGCAAAATCTTCTCAAAACGACAAGTACGAAGGCTTCAATCTCGGTACAGATGACTATATGATAAAGCCTATTGATATTGACGAATTAATTTTGCGTATCAATGCACTTTTGCGCCGTGCAAAAATTAGCAAGGAGCAAAAACTTGTAGTCGGTAACGCGATACTAAATTACGAAACATACACCGTAACTATCGACAACAAGTCAACAATTTTACCTCAAAAGGAATTTCAAATTTTATTTAAATTACTCTCCTACCCTGACAAAATTTTTACTCGCAACCAACTTATGGACGAATTTTGGGGTATCAATAGTGACTCCGATGAAATGACCGTTTACACGCACATACACCGCTTGCGCGACAAATTTTACGACTGCCCTTATTTTGAAATTGTGACCTTACGAAACTTGGGCTACAAGGCTGTGATAAAATGAAAAAGACTACTCCCGACCGCAAGATGAGCAAGACTTACATTCGTAATTTTTTGTTTATTTTTACATTTTTATTTTTAGTATTTATTTTTACGCTTTTAGTGATAATTTTTGCTTTTGAAGCGGGGCTACTCCTAAAAGGAAAACCTAGTCCTTTTAGCGGACTACTTATTACACTTTTTATCGTTTTTATCACCATAGCGTGTGTATTTTATCTCAAAACTTCTCAAATTTACAACGCAATCAAAAGTCTGGAAGATGCCACTGAAAAAGTAGCAAAAGGTGATTTTAGCATACAAATTCCTCTCACCAAAGATGAAAATATCAATTCATATATCAAAAATTTTAACCAAATGGTAAAAGAACTAGGCAGTATGGAAACGCTAAAAGAAGATTTTGTTTCCAATGTTTCGCACGAATTTAAGACTCCGCTTTCGGTTATTCAATCGTATGCAAAAGCTCTCAGCAACCCTAATTTAGATGAAAAAACAAAAAATGAATATCTAGAAATATTAAATAAAAATGTGCAAAAAATAACAAATTTAACCACAAACATTCTCAATCTTTCTAGGCTCGAAAATCAAGAAAATACGCTCCCAAATACTGAATTTTTGCTCGATGAACAAATTAGGCAATGCATATTAGACTTAGAGCCTGAATGGGGCAAAAAAGACATCAATTTTAGTCTAACCTTGCCACAAACTTTGATATTAGGGCAACAAGAATTGCTTGCGCAAGTTTGGCAAAATATTATCGGCAATGCGATAAAATTTAGCAATCAAAACGGTGAAATTGCGATAAAAATTTTGCAAAATACTGATAACATTACCATTTCTATTGCAGATAATGGCATCGGTATGGACGCTGAAACGGCAAAACGAATTTTTGATAAATTTTATCAAGGTGACACCTCACACTCAAAAGATGGCAATGGTCTAGGGCTTGCGCTCGTTAGCCGAATTTTAAAAATTTGTGATGGTGAAATTTCTGTGCAATCAGAGTTAACCAAAGGTACAACTTTTACAATCACTTTACCCACTCAAAAAATCGAGAAAAATACTGCAAAAATTGTCCAAAATTAATGTACTAAATGTAGATTTTTGTACAAATTTTGTCTAAACGGACTATTTTTTACACATTTGCTTATATTTAATTGACTAAAAAGCCAAATCAAACTATAATATAATTTGAAAATTTAGTAAAAAATAGGAGAATTTAGATGAAGTTTCAAATTTTGGTAGATAGTAGCGCCGATATGGACAAAAATTATCTAAACGCAAGCGACATCGGTTTTGGGATTGTACCGCTTACAATACACGCAGGCAATGTGGAATTTGTCGATGATGAAAACCTTGATGCGCACAAAATGTTAAACGCTATACACTCTACAAAAGAAAAGAGTGGTACTGCCTGCCCTAGCCCAGAAGCGTGGTTAAAGCACTACGGAAACGCTGAATTTACTTTTGTGGTTGCAATGACTAGCAAACTTTCTGGCACTTTTAATAGCGCAAATGTTGCGCGCGATATGGCTGAAAACAAGCAAAATATTTATGTTTTTGATACTTTGGCAACTTCTGGCACCCTCGAACTCGTTTGTGATGAAATCGTGCGCTTAATAAACGAAAACAAGACTTTTGAGGAGATTATTCCACTTGTGAATGATTTTATCAAGACCAGAAACCTATTTTTCTTGCTCCACCGATTTGACAACCTCGTTGCAAATGGCAGAATGTCGCGTTTCGCGGGCTTTATGGCAAAAACTTTGGTGATAAAGCCAATTTGCACCGCAAGCCCTGAGGGTACTATTGATATGGTCAGTAAATCTATCGGCTCACTCAATGCTTATAGAAAAACTGTGGACTTAGCATTTGCGCGTTGTACCGATTTTTCAAACCGCAAGTGCATTATCACACACTGCAACAACGAAGAAGATGCGTTTAAAATAAAAGAAATGTTGCAAACGAAATGCAATTTTAAGGAAATAATAGTGAAACCTATGCACGGGCTAACAAGTTTTTACGCCCTCGAAAAAGGACTAATTATTTGTTTCTAAGGTATGTAGCAAAATACAAAAAACTACCTTTTTGATAAAAAATAATTGCCGACCGCAAAAAAGCAATTAGTATTTACAGTCTAAAAGAAAACCACCAAACTATCTGGTGGCTTTTTATTATCAAAAAAGAGCATATTACCAAACGGCTAAACTGCTCTTTTTTTATTTACTAAATTTAAACATTGCTATGCTTGCCGAAATTGCAAGATTTAGCGAATCGATTTCGTTTGAATGTCGAATAAACACGGGCGTGCCGTATTTTTTGATTTCGGCTGGCAACCCGCTTGCTTCGTTTCCAAACACCAGCGCGCAAGGCTCGGGAGAAATAGTTAATTCTTGCAAAATTGTATTGCCGTCCAGCATAAACAAATATTTCTTTATATCAGCAAAACGCTCAACATATGCTTTAAAACTATCAAAAATAACAATATTTAGCGAAAAAACCGCACCCATTGATGCGCGAACGACTTTGGGATTGAAAATATCTACGCACGGCGCAATCAAAATGATATTTTTAAAACCAAAACCTAGCGCAGTACGCAAAATTGTGCCAACATTTCCCATATCGCTAGGGTTATGCAACACGATTTGATTACCCGCGCCGATTTTACAATCAAATTTTTCAAACTCAGCCATTATGTACACATTGTCTTTTTTGCTGATATTTTCTATAATTTTACTGTTATTTTCCACCAAAACGCCGTTTTTGTGCGCTAAATCAATGATTTTTTGCACATCTTCGGTCATTGTTAGATTTTTATGCAAGTAAATTTTGCGCGCAAATTGCGGTTTGTGCTTTAATAATTCCATTGTGGGAAAAGCACCCAACGCAAAACTTACGGCATCTTCTTTTTTGTAAGACATTCAAAACTCCTGATTTATTAATTTTAGAATAATTATAGAAATTTTAATACATTTTGCAAAAATTTGCAAGTTTTATAACAAAAAATATGGTTTTTGCTTTGTTTTGAGCAAATTTTGTGATATATTATTTACAAATTAAACTTTGGAGGACAAAATGAAAGTTATCTTTGAAAAAATGACCCCAACTGCGCGAATACCTGAGTACGCCCACCCCACCGATAGTGGAATGGACTTGTTTGCCGATGAGGACTGCGTGATTCCCGCACGCGGTAGATATTCGGTTAGCACAGGTATTAAAGTTAAACTTCCGCCACAAACAGAGGGGCAAGTTCGCTCCAAATCTGGCTTGGCGGTAAAATTTGGGTTGCAAGTTTTAAACGCCCCAGGCACAATCGACAATGCATATCGCGGTGAAATTATGGTAATCGTACAAAACACGAGCGACACCGACTACCATGTAGAAAAAGGACAAAAAATCGGTCAGTTGGTAATTTGCCCTTACTACACTTGCGAAATCGAAGAAGGCAAAATTGAAAACGACACCGACCGTGGCACTGGTGGGTTCGGCTCAACTGGTTTAAAATAAAAGGCTATACTACTAAATTTAGTATGGCTTTTTTATTTTTACCCCAAAAAAGCAAGCGTAGAAAAATATCAAAGAACAATATTTTATATAAATATTAAATCTTTCGCATAACAAAATTTTGCGATTATATGATTAAAAATTGCTATATAGTGACTAATTTTTGCAACATAGCAATACATTTTTTATTAATTCCAATATACTCTATACTACAATATTAGCAAATTTTTTTAACTCTTCATATACTAAAAATATGATTAAATTATCGTTGTGTATGATTGTTAAAAATGAAGAAGATACGCTAAATAGATGCCTAACTTGTGCAAAAAATTTTGTAGATGAAATCATAATCGTTGATACGGGGAGTACGGACAATACCAAGAAAATTGCAAGCGAATTTACCGATAAAATATATGATTTTGAGTGGTGCGATGACTTTTCAAAGGCTAGAAATTTTAGTTTTAGTAAAGCAACGGGCGATTATATAATTTGGTTAGATGCCGATGATGTCGTTCCAGAGGCGGAACAAGCAAAATTTACCGCTCTTAAACAAGAATTGTCCGCCCAAAATGCACCTGATGCAGTAATGTGCAAGTATGTGGCGAGCGTAAATGAGAAAAACGAGCCTCAATTTTACTATTTTCGCGAAAGAATAGTCAAAAACAAGCCTTGCTTCTTTTGGTGCGACCCTATTCACGAATATATAAATCTGCAAGGCAATGTTATTTCACGAGATATAAAAGTTTTTCACAAAAAAGTCCACCCAACCCCTGCAAAACGAAATTTAAAGATTTACCAAAATTTAGAAAAAAGCAAAGTAAAATTTTCTCCGCGCGCACTTTATTACTACGGACGCGAATTGCACTATAATAAATTTTATAAAAAATCGAACAAAATTTTAAGCCAGTTTTTGGCCACAAATGGCTGGGTAGAAAACAAAATAGATGCGTGCAGTATAATGTCACAAAACTACCTATTTTTAGGTGAAATAGAACAAGCAAAAAAAGCACTATTTTCTTCTCTAATTTATGAGCAACCACGCGCTAAAATTGCGTGTGAAATTGCAAATATTTTCACCCAAAATCAAGATTACAAAACCGCAAAATTTTGGTATAAAATTGCATTAAATTCGCCCCAAAATTATCAAGGCTTTATTGAAGAAAAATATGCAAATTTTATACCCGCTTTGGGCTTATGCGAGTGCTGTTTTTACTTAGGTGAAATCAAAGCATCGAAACATTATCACGAAATTTCAAAAAAATATAACAGCACTGCGCCAGAAGTAATTTTTAACGAAAATTTTTTTAAAAACCTCAAAATATAGGTACTATGCAGTGATTTTTGCGTGTTTTTCGCTATTTTTTAGGTACTATGCATAGTACTATGCAATGTTTTTAAATATTATTTTTTGATTTTTTATACAGCAAAATGTACCACTCTACTTGACAAAAAATATATATTTTGATACACTGATTTAGTATATAAAAATTACTAATTCTCGCACTTTTGGAGAGATGTCAGAGTGGTCGAATGTGCACGCTTGGAAAGCGTGTGAACCGAAAGGTTCCGGCGGTTCGAATCCGCCTCTCTCCGCCAATTTTAATTAGTAGATTATTTACCTTTTACACACCCGCAAATTTGAGCAAAACATACACAAAGTAAAAGAAGTTTGCTAATACAAATTTTTACATAATTAATAACTAACTTTTAATATGTCAAAACGCTTATTTTCGCTCAATTTTCATAGTTTTTACATACATTTTGGCGATTTTTTCTATATCACCCGCACCCAAAAATACCAGTATATCATTTGGTGCTAGTTGTTTATTCAACTCATATTCAAGCGATACAAAATTTGTACAATACTCACAATTTATTCGCCCATTTAGATTATAAAATAGGTCTTGCGCATCTCCACCAAACAAGTATTTTTCGCGGGCAGGATAAGTAGGCAGAATATACAAAAAGTCAGCCATATCAAAGCACTGCACAAACTCACTCATTAGCGCTTTTGTGCGTGTATATGTGTGCGGTTGAAAAACGGCAATTATTCTCTTTTTCTTTAACAATTTTAGCGTATCAAGTGTTGCTTTTACCTCTGTCGGGTGGTGTGCATAGTCGTGATATATATTTATGTCATTTTGCAGTTTTAGTAGGGTAAGCCTACGATTTACACCCATATACCCGCAAATTTTAGTCGCTATGTCGCTATTTTTTACACCGTAACATTTTGCTAACGCGACACACGCAAGACTATTTAACACATTATGCATACCCATAACATTTAGTTTTATATGCATAATTTTTCGATTTTTATAGCATACATCATATTCAAATTTGCCCTCGTTTTGCGTAATATTTTTGGCCACAAAATCATTGCTGTCATCTAGTCCAAATTTAACCAGTTTAGCATTGGTTTTTAATTTTTCCACTTCAATAGAGTCGCCGTTCACTACAACAAATTTTTCACATTGTTGTGTAAAAGTGGAAAAAGTCGCATAAATTTCATCTAAATCTTTGTAGGTATCCATATGCTCGCGCTCAATATTAGTAATAATGCACGAATGAGGTCGTAAATTTAGCAAACTTTTATTAAATTCGCACGCTTCGGTAATAAAATACTCTTTTCCACCTAGATATATATTCCCGCCAAAGTCTAGGCTATCCCCACCAAGATGAATGGTTGGATTTTTATTTGCTTTTAAAAAAATATTGCCCAACATTGCGGTAGTTGTCGTTTTTCCGTGCATACCCGCAACCGCAATGCTAAATTTAAAAAAACTAGCGATTTCACCCAAAAATACCGCTCTTTCGAGTACTTTTTTACCTTTTTTGCGCGCATATTCGACCACTTCGCTGTTTTCGCCGACCGCGATAGTATAGACAAAAATATCACAATCATCAATTTTTGCAAAATTTATCCCATTTCCACAATCTATACCATTTTTTCGTAATTCTTCAAAATTCGTATCTATATTGTCATCACTGCCATAAACTTTTGCACCAAAATTCGCACAAAGTCGAGCGAGCGCGCTCATACTCACACCGCCCACACCATAAAAATAAATCTTTAAATTTTCCATATACCTTATATATGATTTTTAAAATATAAAGTTTACTGCAAAAATTCATAAAAAAATTACCTAAAAGTCGATTTTTTTGTAAAAATTTAGCAAATTTTGTTATTTAGTTGCCAAAAATGTGTGATTTTGTTATAATTATAGTATGAAAATTTTAGTTATAGCAGACACTCACGGAAATGTGGGTAATATTTTGACCGCGCTAGACCGCGAAAAACCAGATGTCCTTATTCACTTAGGAGATGGATTAAATGACCTTGCCGATGTGAAATTTACAGGGCAAATTTTTGCCGTACGCGGGAACAACGACACAAATGGGAAAATAAGGACTATTGCAAAAGTCGAGTATGCAAAAAAAGTAATGCTACTCACCCACGGCAATGAATTTGATGTAAAGAAGAATTATGAAAAATTAATCCAATTTTCCTACAATCAAGGCGCCGATATTGTACTATTTGGGCATACCCACAAGCAAGATTATTTCACGCGTAATGGTATGATTTTTGTCAACCCTGGAGCATTAAAAGACCGCGAAACAGGCACATATGCAACCATAGAATTTGGCGAGGGCGAACCTAAAATTACCCACCACCGCATACAACAGATATAATAAAACCACAATTCAGAACGGTAAAACTGTAAAAGTTTTATCGTTTTTTTATATTTTAAATTATGAATAAATATACAAAATTATTTATTTGAAAAGCAAAAGAATTTTTCTTGCTAATAAGCACTAATATAAGTAAATTTTATTTAAAATATTAAATATATTCACTTAATGACAATTTTTTGCAATATTACCGCAATATTTTGTTATTATATATTTAATTTTCGCACATTTTTAAAATAAAAAAGAGATAAGCATAAAGTTATCTCTTTTTTATTATACTAATAAATATTATTCATATTTAATAATTATTCATTTGGCAAATCTTTGTTTATCACATTTTCAGGTTCAACTACAATGGAATTAAACTTATCCATAAATGATTTTGCACGGTTTTCCAACTTGCAAGCAACATACAATTCCATTGCCATTGCGATACCGTTTAACACAAAGAATACACCAGTAACGATTGTAATCATAACAGTGCTTACGATTGGTTGATAGAACGACAACACGCCCAGCACGATAAGCAAAGTTCCCCACAAGAGGTCCGACCACCAGCCGTTAAATTTTAAGCGTTTCATATCAAATGCAGACATTACGCGGATTAACCCCATTACGATTATCCACATTCCAAACATAATTGGCAAAGCGTTTGCTACCATTGCGGAGTTTGAAAGCACCAAAACTCCTAAAATTGCGGTAGCAATTCCACCCAACAGCAACCAACCTGAGCCTAACATAAATTTTTTAGCGGTAAAATATGATACGATTGAGCCGATACCCGAAAGCAAAAGGCTGATACCTAAAAATATAGAAATTCCAGCCAGCGTTTCAGCAGGACAGCAAAAGCACACTATACCTGTCACAATGAGAAGTACCGCAGTAATTCCCCAGCAACATTTTGCAAAAATACTCATTTTTTACTCCTTTTACTTGAAATTTAAGCATATTATATAACAAATTTGCTCAAAATTCAATTAATTATGCGCGAAAATATTTTTTGCACATTTTTTTGATAAAAGTCTAAAATACAGTTGATAAAAAGCACTTTTAGTATTATAATAAATCATACGCCCATAGTGTAACGGATAGCACACAAATTTCCGGGGTTTGGAGTAGGAGTTCAAATCTCCTCGGGCGTACCAATAATTTAAAAGTTTACACAAAGTGATAAATGGGTTAGATTAATACCAAAAGTTGCAAATTGTATGAATTTTTATTATTTTTTAGCATTTTTTGTAGCAAAAAGCGGTTTTATTACAATTTTAGGAGAAGGTTATGACAAAAATTTTTATTGTAGGTTCAGTCACAGGCACAACGGAGGAGCAACAAAAGAAATTTGGTATTTATGAAAAAGTGGCACAACAATTTTACCCTACTGCCGTTATTGACACACCACAAACGATTTTAGACTACCGCGACCGATATATATTGCAACATTTAAACGCCAGCGAGCGCGAAATTTTAAACGCAATGGTAAATTTTGATTTACAAGAAATTAAAAGTTCAAATTTGATAATTTGTGATGCAACCTTGCGTTCATTTGGGGTTGGTATGGAGTTGGCGACAGCAAAGCAAAACAATATACCCGTGATTTTCTTTGCAGAAAAAGGCACTAATGTGAGCAATATGATTTTAGGCGCATTCGCAAAATCACCTATCGCATATTATGAAAATTATGAAGATTTGGAAAACAAACTCTACAAAGCGCTAGGCAATGTTAAATTGTAATTTATGTAAATCAAAATTTGTTTAATTAAAACTTAATTTTTTCACTAAAATTTTATTAAAAAAGCAAAAAAACGCCGTTTTTTCACAAAAAATAGCGTTTTTTTATTAAATTTTAGTGTTTTTACAAAATTTTTTCACTTTTTAATAAAGAAGATAGCGTTTGAGTAAAGTTGAATTTCTGCATTAATTCCTCTACTTCGCTTAACATTTTAGCCCTTACATTTTCTGGAATTTGACTTAAATTTGCGCGGATTAGTAGATTTTTTGGAGTGTTATCAAAATCTACAAACTCCATTAATTGCACATTATACCCACACGCCCTCAATAAATTACAGCGAATACTGTCGGTAAAAAGTGCTGAAATTCTTTCCTTTACAACCCCGTAACGAGTGATAATTTGCAAGTCATCTGCTCCAATTTGCGCGTTAATTTCGTGCTGGCAACAAGGCACAGAAAATATCATTTTTGCACCCCATTTTATAGCATTAAACAATGCATAATCGGTGGCAGTATCGCACGCGTGTAATGTGATTACCATATCAACAGGAAAATTTGCTTTATACCCATTTATGTCACCTAGTTCAAACTTTATGTCACTATACCCATATTTTTGTGCGGTTATGTTGCATTTTTTGATTACTTCTTCTTTAAGGTCAAGCCCAACTATTTTTACATTTATGTGCTTTATCATTTTAAAATAGTAGTAGATTACAAAAGTCAAATAAGACTTGCCACAGCCAAAATCTATGATATTTAGATGCGCAAAATTTTTATCTTTTATACTATCATCTATAATTTCTAAAAAGCGATTTATTTGCTTGTATTTATCGTACATCGAAGCAATTATTTTACCACTTGAAGTCATAGCGCCCTTGTCAACCAACGGCTCAATCACAGCCCCTTGTGGCAAGATGTAATTTTTTTGCCTATTATTGTTGGTGTTGATTTCAATATCATTCAATTTATTAATTTTGTTAAAAAATATTTTGCCTTTTTTAGATATTTTTATTTGGTATTCGCAAGCGGTACTAAACATATTAAACTGCTTAAAAGTGTCAAAAAACTGCAAAATATGCGTTTTTATTGCATTTTTTGCTATATTTTCGTGAAAAACTTGCTTTTCTGTATAAGCACTAGACAGAAATTTGTCACCTTTATTTTCTATTTCAATTTTGCGATACTGCGTATTTTTTTCTGGGTTACTAATGATAATTTTTACAATTTCTTCTGCAAAAATTTTGTCTAAAACCTGTCCCAATTCCAAATCATTTGTTTCGCTCATAATTTCAACCTAACCTAAATTTTTACTATATTCATCAAATTTATCTAAATCTAGCGTATATCTTTTTTTCCTTTGAGTGGCACATAAATTTGTTTTAGGTTTAATCTTTGTCGGCTTGCTTGATACTAAGAGATAGTCTATTCTTTTGCAAATCAACACCAATTACACGCACACGCACATGGTCACCAACGGTCAAAACTTCACTAGGATGCTTGATGTATTCATCACTAATTTCACTGATATGCACCATACCATCGGTATGCACTCCCACATCAACGAACACGCCAAAGTCGATTACATTACGAACTACACCGTCCAAGTCCATACCAACGGTCAAATCTTCCAGCCCCAATAACTCGCTACGCAAAACTGGTTGAGGCAAACTATCGCGCACATCGCGCCCTGGTTTTTGCAATTCTGCCACAATATCCATTAAAGTAGGCTCACCAATGCCACAAATTTTGGCTACATTGCTAGCGCCCTCTTGCTCAATACGCTTTGGTAATGTAGCAAGTCCACCAGCACGCACATCATCTTCGTTGAGCCCAAAATGAGCCAAAAGTTTGGTAACGGCTGGGTAACTTTCTGGATGTACCGCTGTGTTATCTAAGATATTTTTTGCATTTGAAATACGCAAGAAACCCGCGCATTGCTCATAGGCTTTTGCACCTAATTTATTTACTTCCAACAACTGCTCACGCGAAGTAAAGCCCTTGTGCTGGTTGCGGTATTTTTCAATTTCGCCCGCGATACTTGCATTTAGTCCACTAATATGTGTAAGCAAAGCAACTGAAGCGGTATTAAGGTCCACACCGACTGTATTTACGCTGTTTTCTACCACACCATCTAGCACTTCACTGAGGCGTTTTTGTGGCATATCGTGTTGATATTGACCGACACCAAGCGATTTTGGGTCGATTTTGATAAGTTCCGCCAATGGGTCTTGCAATCTACGCGCGATTGATACAGCACTACGGATACTTACATCATATTGAGGGAACTCTTTTGCCCCCAACTTACTAGCGCTATATACACTCGCACCGCTTTCGTTTACCATAGCGTATTGTAATTTGCGCGGACTCATAGATTTGATTAATTTTGTAACGAAAATTTCCGATTCCTTGCTAGCAGTACCGTTACCTATTGCGATTGTATCAACATTGTTTTTGATAATCATTGCTGAAAGTGTGCTAATCGCCTCATCAACTTTGTTTTGTGGAGGAGTTGGGTAAACAACGCCCGTGTCTAGCACTTTTCCGCTAGGGTCGATAACAGCAATCTTACAACCAGTACGATATGCTGGGTCAACCGCCATAATGGTCTTACCTTTTAGAGGCGGTTGCATCAAAAGCGGTTGCAAATTCACTTCAAACATCTTGATAGACTGCTCATTTGCCTTGTCGGTAAGTTCGTTTCTAAACTCGCGTTCAAGACTAGGAGCAAGCAAACGCGTATAACCATCTACAACAGCATACGCAACAAGCGCACTAGCGGTCATAGTAGTAAAATCAACATTTTTAGGCAATTTCAATTTGCTTTGCTCATCAAATTCAGGCATAAACGCAGTATGTTCGCCCTTTACAAACTGGCTAAACAAGCTCTCAAACACCTTTGTGTAGCCGTTTCTATCTAAATCCATACTTACTTTTACTGCGCCCTCTTTTTCACCACGGTTAAATGCTAGTACGCGGTGCGCTGGTATAAATTTGATGATTTGGTGGAAAGCCTTATAATTTTCATAGACCTTTTTCTCATCTTTTTCCTCTTTCCACTCAGTATTAATGCTAGCACGAGGCCAGTAAATTACACGCAAATTCTTACGCGCTGTTGGGTCATCTGCCACAATTTCAGCGATAATGTCGCTCGCACCACTTAGGGCTGATTGTACATCATTTATACCCTTTTCTTCATTAATATACGGAGTGGCAAGTGCAACCAAATCGTTGTTGTCTTGTTTTAAAATTGCATCGGCAAGTGGTTGAAGCCCGCTAGCGATTGCCACACTAGCACGCGTTTTCCTTTTGGGTCTAAACGGTCTATAAATGTCCTCAATTTCGGTCAATGTGATTGAATCTTCGATTTGTTTTTGCAACTCAGGAGTAAGATTTCCTTGCTCTGTTAAGAGTTTTACAACCTCATCTTTTCGCTCGTTTAGATTGCGAAGATAAGTAAGATTATCGGCAAATTCGCGTATCGTTTGGTCATCACAACTGCCGTGCATCTCCTTTCGATAACGCGCGATAAACGGAATAGTGCAACCCTCATCAATTAGGCTTATAAGATTTTGTGCATAAATAGGTTTTAGGTTAAATTTTTGTGCTAATACATTTGAAATTTCCATAATTAAAACTTCCTTTGTGTCGATTTTTTGTAAGATTTTAGTCTATATTAATATAGAAAGTATGTAATTTTTGTCACTATGTCGCAAGTTTTTGTAATTAATTAAGTTTTCCACAGTGGATAACTTTTGCGATAAAATAAAGTTGTTATTCTTTACCTAAGTAAATCATACGGTGACAATTTTCACATTCTAGCATTTCGTTTTGTTTCAGTAAATCGCGCCTTGCGCTAGGCAATTCCATAGCACAACCGCCACAACTATTATTTACCAATGGTACAAAAATAGGGAACTTGTGGTCATCGCGCATAGCAAGGTAGCGCTCCATAACTTTGGGCTCAATATTTTTTGCTATGCGTGCCAAATCGGCTTTGATACTCTCAATTTGACTATTTTTGTTGCTTGCAAATTTGTTGTACTGCTCTATACTTTCGCTGTATTTTTTCTTTGCGTCCATACCACTTGTTTTGGCTTTTTCAAAGTCGCTAAGAGTTGCCAAAATTTGTTTTGAAAGTTTTGAAATTTCCTTATTTAAAGTCAAAACACTGGCAAGTTCGCGATTGATATTTGTTGTACTTTCGCGCAACTCAGCCTCAGTTTTCTTGCTAAAATCAACTTTTTTTACATCATTTAATTTTGCATTTTCTTTTTCAAAAACTTGTTTCAATCTCTCGTATTCAGCGATAAGTTGCGAAGCAGAATGTTCCAACTCCACCATTTTGTTTTGCGCTTGCTTAACTTGGTCCACCATTTGATTTACCACGCGTTTTGATTGACTATTTTCTAGTTCTCGTGCAATTTTCACTAGCATTGCATCTTTTTTTTGGTATTCTAAAATATCGTCTAACATATTTCCTCCTCAACTAATTTAATTTGATTTCTTATTCGATTTAAAGTAAATTTTACCGACTCAGTCACCGCAAGTTGTTTGTTTGCTGTCTTTAAAATTTTGATATATTTTTGCTCATATTCGCGCAACCATTCAAGGTATTCTTTGCAAAAATAACTCTGCAACACTACACCAAACATCAGTTGCTCCTCAGTTAGGCGCTGTATGGCAGGCTTTGCTCGCAAAATATGATAAAGTTTTTTATCTTTTACCACTTTGTCTGTAACAATAGCAAAACCATTTTCATTGAGCCATTTCCGCACAGCATAAATATCTTTCATAGGTTGCAAAATAAGATTTTCGATTGTATTTAAGGGGCGCACGCGCGAATAATCATATAAAATTTTGATTATTTCATCGCCACCCATACCAGCAATCAACACTTCATCAGGCTTTTCACGCACACGCGAAAGTCCGTTGCAGTTGTAAAAAATTGCTTGGTCATCGACATTTGCCGATTTTAATAAGCGAATAGTTTTTTCTAAGCATTTTAGGCTGACATCAATCGCAACAACTCGGTTTGCCTTCCACCTGTCCAGCACATAAAGGCTTATGTACCCGTGGTCACACCCTACATCTGCAAAGCAGTTGCACGGCTCGATTTCATTTGCAATCGCTTGCAAACGCGGTGTAAGTTTAATCATCAATAAAATCCTTTAATTTTTTACTACGACTAGGGTTGCGCAATTTTTTGAGCGCTTTGGCTTCAATCTGTCGAATTCTCTCACGGGTAACATTAAATTCTTTACCGACTTCTTCCAAAGTACGAGGGTGCGCATCATCAAGCCCATAACGCAAGCGAATTACTTTTTGCTCACGCGGAGTCAAAGTTTCGATTACTGCCAAAAGTTGCTCTTTTAGCATAGTTTGAATTACAGTTTCAGATGGATTTTTGGCGTTGTCATCTTCGACAAAGTCGTAAAATTCGCTGTCGCCCTCCTCACCTGTTGGAGTTTCAAGACTGGTAGGCTCCAAAGCAATACGGCGGATTTCACCGATTTTTTCCTCAGTCATACCCATAACTTGTGCAATTTCGGCATCTGTTGGCTCTCTGCCCAAGGTTTGCCAAAGTTGGCGAGTCACCCTACCTAATTTGTTTATCGTTTCTACCATATGCACAGGTATACGAATAGTACGGGCTTGGTCGGCAATCGCACGCGAAATGGCTTGTCTAATCCAGCAAGTACCGTATGTAGAGAAGTGGCAACCTCTGCGGTAGTCAAAGCGTTCTACACCTTTGATTAAACCCAAATTCCCCTCTTGAATGAGGTCGGAAAAACTCATACTAGTCTTGCCTAGATAGCGTTTTGCCATACTAACTACTAGTTTTAAGTTACATTCAATCAAAGTTTTCTTTGCTTCTTGGTCGCCCGCCATCATACGCTTGCCCAACTCGATTTCTTCCTCAGGGGTCAAAAGTTTTGTGCGCCCTATATCTTTAAAATACATCTTGATAGGGTCATTTATATTTGCCTGATTCATCAAGTTTTCTAGCATTATGGCATCTTCATCAGTTAGTTCATCTTTTTTGATTTCGATATTTTCAGCCTTTAATCGTTCCATCATTGCATCAATATCTTCGGGATTGGCATCAACCTTTAACATATTTGAGAAAATATCTTCCTCTGTGACACTACCATTTTTATTTGCAATTTCCTTAAATTTTGCATACTCATTTGCGTATTTATCTTTTTCCAAAATTAATCCTCCTTGTGGGTTTTGTTCTTTTGTTTTATAAATGTATTCATATTGGCAGAATAGTCAAGATTTATTTTGTTCATTGCGATTTTAATTTCTTCCAACTTTTTGGTTAATTCAATCGTGCGCCTCAACGCTTCTTCACGCTCTTGTTTGTCTTGTGCAGTTGCGCATTTTGCTTGAAATTCATCACGCTGTTTTTGCACCGCGCGGAATTGATTTTTTAACAAGCAAGATTTAAAAGTAATCTCAGGGAACGGGTCGGGCAAAAATTCATAATTGACTGTTTCTTTTAGCAAGGCAGTTGAATTATCGACTTCCATAAAACTGTACAAGCCACTGATATTTGGCGTATTGCCGTTTGCAAGTGTTTGTTTGATGTAACTATATGCATCGTTTAGCCCTGTGTCATAAAAAACAAGGTCATCAAGAGGCGTATCCTTGATATAAGGCTTATTGTACAACACACTTGCCAAAATAAAGAGGTCCGCAAGTAAGTAGCCGTCTTTTTTGACCGTTTCGACAGGAGTGTTTTTTTCTTCCTCTTGCTCCTCGCGCTCGTAATATGGCTTGACCGTATCAGCCACATTTGCAAGGTCAATTCTCAAGACCTCAATCGGTGTGCTGGTGTATTTGTGAATAATCGGTAAATAAATGTCTTGCTCGCTCACATTGTCTAGATTTTTGATAACTACCAAACTTTCTTGCACAAATTTTGCGCGCTCATTCGGCTCGTTTAAGTCGTATTTTTGCGCAAGCACATCAATTTTAAATTGCACGCCGTCAGTGCTTTCGCTCAGCAATTTTTTCATTGCCTCAGCGCCATAAGTATGTAAAAATTCATCTGGGTCCTTGCCATCTGGCAAGTGGCATACACGCACATTTAGCGCAACACTGCGCAATACATCTATGCTTCGCAAAGTCGCTTTTTGCCCAGCAGTATCGCCATCAAGTAGCAAAATGATATTTTCGCTAAATTGCTTCAATTTGCGGGCGTGCATAGGAGTAATAGCAGTACCAAGACACGCAACGGTATTTGTAAAGCCAAACTGGTGCATCGTGATTACATCAATTTGCCCCTCTACGATTATGAGATTTTCCAGCCCTTCAAAGCCCTTTCCGCGGTTTTCATCACGCAATTTTTTGAGTAGATTTATAGCAAATACCACTTCACTTTTATTGAAAACTGGGGTTGCGGAGGTATTTTTGTATTTTGCCACATCTTTATCTTCCAAAAGCCTTGCAGAAAAGCCGATTACCTCGCCTTCTTTATTGATAAGCGGAAAAGTTAGCCTACCGCCGAACGCATCAAACGCTCTATCAGCCGTACCATATTGAGTGGTGCGTTCGCCGATTAAACCTGCTTTTTTTAAAATATCATTTGAATAGCCTTTGCCATTCATATATTTTACTAAACTGTCCCAGTCTAGGCTACAACCCAACCCAAAACGAATGATTGATTGCCTATTAATTTGTCGTTTTGCGAGGTAATTTCTCGCAAGTTGCGCACGCGGGTGGTCGGTAAACAAATTATTGAAATAATACCTTCCCGCATCTTTTAGCGCAGACAACAACTGTGTACGCTCTTTTTTCTTTTGCTCGATATTTTCGGCATCAGTGCCTTTCATTTCGGGCAAAGGCAAGTTTGCATCATTTGCCAACCGCTCTACACTCTCAATAAATCCTAAATTTTCATATTTGCTCAAAAATTTTATCGCATCGCCACTCTCTTTGCACCCAAAACAGTGGTAACTTTGGCTTTCTGGATACACAAAGAATGAAGGAGTTTTTTCGTGGTGAAAAGGACAGCACCCCACAAACTCACGACCGTTGCGCTTCAAGGGGACATAGCGTGAAATCAAGTCCACAATATCGCAACGCGATTTCAATTCATCTAACCAATCAGGCGTAAACAATCGTGCCATAATCTCTCCTTTTAACGAAAATCAAAGCAAACAAACTATATTTTTAGTTTGCGGATAAATTTGATACAAATCAAACAAAAATATGTAAATTTTTAGTGTTTATATATACTTACGCAACAACTTGTCCATTTTCCTTTATTTTTTTAAATTTTTTTCAAAAAAAGTAAAGAAAAACCCAAAAGCCGTATAACTTTTAGGTTTTTTGTGTATATAATAGGCTAATTTAGCCTAAAAACTAGTAGATTTATTTAGCAATATCAAAATTGTTGCAAAAGCCATAAATTAATACGATTTTGAGAAATATGCCACTTTTTTCGCTTTTTTACCGCACCATACACAAGTGCAACCCTCGTGTGGCTCGGCCACATTTTCAGCAAAAGGCAAGTTTCTAGTATTTGCACCAGTCGCCTCTTTGATAGCCAACTCACATTCCTTTTCATCGCACCAATTTGCTTTGATAAAGCCAGATTGATTGTTGATTAAGTCCATAAATTCTTGCTTGTTGTTTGCTGGAATAATTCGTTTTTGCAAGTTTTCGGTAGCATTTTGTAGCATAGTGTCTTGAATTTCATCAAGTGCTTTTTGAATATTTGCCACAATGTTTTCATCAATAGCAATTTTAAATTTCTCGCCGTTAACACGCTTTACACATTGAATAAAGTTTGCTTCCAACTCTTTTTTGCCTACTTCAATTCTCAAAGGTACACCGCGCATTTCGTGAGTGTAATACTTTGCGCCAGGGCGCACATCTTTGTCCGCATCTAACTCAACTCGTATGCCAAACTCTTCCAAATCGTTTTGCAATTTTTTGCAGTATTCATCGGTATCGCCGATAGGAATAATCACTACTTGCGTTGGTGCAATCTTTGGAGGAAGCACCAAACCTTTGTCATCACCGTGCACCATAATCAAAGCACCAATCAAGCGTGTTGAAACACCCCAACTGGTCATATATACATAATTGTTTGCGCTTTCTTTGTTTTCAAACTTAACATCGGCAATTTTAGAGAAATTTTGTCCGAGATAGTGCGCTGTACCCATTTGCACAGCCTTTCCATCTGGCATAAGTCCTTCAATACTATAAGAATCTACCGCGCCTGCAAATTTTTCTTTTTCTGATTTTTTGCCTTTGATAGTAGGAATAGCCATACAATCGCGCACGAAGTTGTAGTAAATTTCGGTCATTTCCTCTACCTCGGTGCGTGCCTCTTGTTCGGTTGCGTGAGCAGTGTGTCCCTCTTGCCATTGAAACTCCGAAGTCCTAAGGAATAGTCTAGGGTGCTTTTCCCACCTAACCACATTGCACCACTGATTTACGCGCAAAGGCAAATCTTTGTACGATGAAATCCACCTTTTCATACTCTCGTGAATAATCGTTTCCGAAGTTGGACGCACTACCAAAGGCTCTGGCAATTCCTTTCCGCCCGCATGCGTAACAACAGCGATTTCTGGGCTAAATCCCTCTACATGTTCTTTTTCTCTCGATAAAAATGAATAAGGAATAAAGAGAGGAAAACTTGCATTTTTTGCCCCGTGTTTTTTAATTCGCCTATCTAATTCATCGCGTATGTTTTCCCAAATTGCGTAACCATATGGCATAATGGTCATACACCCTTTTACAGGTGAATGTTCCGCCAACTTTGCCTTTGCTACTACATTTTGATACCATTCAGCAATATTTTCCTTGCTGAGAGAATTTTTTGTAATTTCCATAATATGTTCCCCTTTGATTGAATGTAAAATTTATATAAATTAAATCGTTAAATTTCTATTGTTTGTCTTAAACTTTAAACTTTTACACCCCTAAGGGAAACCTAATTTGTAAATAAATCATTTTTTATCTAACCTCAACTTCATTTAGTATAACATATTTATTTGCAAAAGTCTAGTTTTGTGTGAAAATTTGGTGCAAATTAGATAAAATTAAGTAAATTCGCAAATATTTGAATTAGCAAAACTAAAAATTATCGTAAAATTAAAATTTAACAAAATTAAAAATTGATGCTCAATTTTGTAACTCTAAATGGTATTTTTTGCGTATTTTTAGGGCATTTTTCAAGTATTTTTAGAATTTTAAAATTAGGCTTGACTTTTATATTTTTTTGTGTTACACTAACAAGCAATAAAAGGCAATTTGTAGTTGTTTTTTGTTGCTTAAAAATTAAGTTTGAAAGTTGGTTTTTATTCTATTTTTTAAGTATTTTTTAATTAAATTGTACGAGGTAAAATATGAGTGGAAATGTAAACTCTGATGCAATGATTGCTCTTGAATTATTAGGGTTAAAATTTGCAACAGGTCACACTTTTTTAGAGGAAAATAAACAAGTAAAGGTGTGGATATTTGGCGCACCTCAGGCTAAACGCGATTTTGCAAAAGTTTCTCCTCGCAAATGTCGATTAAACTTTTCGTTCTTCCCCACTACCCCTGCTACCGCGCAAACTGAGCAAGCGGTCAAAAGTGCTGTGGAAAAGGACTGCAAAGATGTATTTTTTGATAAAAACGGCAATGCCGATTATTTAGGAATTATTGCGCCTTGGCGCGAGCAATTAGGCGATAAACAAGTCTTGCGCAACTTTGAAATGCTCAACCTTGCGGAGTTAGATATAAAGCGTGATGCAGATAGTTTGCACGCACTCAATAGTATGCTTATCGAAAATTTGTCGGTTAACCCTGAATATGTGTCGGCTTTGCGCCAGAATGTAGAGGAATTTATCAACGCACCTCGTTCCCTCCACCCTGCTTATGAAAAATCACTAAACGATGTAGATTTTCTCAAAAGTATGGTAAGTTATAGCGAACAATGCAACAAACAAGTCGAGGCGGAAAAACTTTCTACCTCCTCTCGCCAAAATATCGAAAGACAACTATAAGATTGAAGCAAAAAAATAGTTTTGATATGATTATGAATTACACAATTTTAAATGTATTTCACCACTAATAACAAAATAGAAAAGCCATAAGCAACCACTTATGGCTTTTTTTGTTACACTATCAATTTTAAGTTTACGCTTTTTTCCAGCGTTTTAGGGTTGGGAAAAGTTTTTCGCAATACGCTTTCATTTGCTCATTAGTCATACCCGCTTGCGCCCCAAATTAAGCGCACATAGCGATATACTCCTCCATATTTACCTTGTCAATAAATTCCCCATTTGTGTAACAATATTTGCAGTAATCTTGACTGATACTACCGTCAGCATTAGTTCCCAACTGACCGCTATCCTCAATCGGCATACCACAACTTTGACAAATCTTTTCCATACTTCACTCCTCATATAAATACATAGAAATTGTACCACAATTCCACTAAAATTGCTATCAAATGAATCTATTTATTTTTTTGAAGTTTGACACCACTTTGACACCACTTTTTAGATAAAAAAATACATAAAAAAAGAAAACTCAAAGTCGAACGAATTTTCGTAAAACTTTGAGTTTTTGGCTTAGTTAAGCCATTTTTGAGTGATTTTTACTGGTGGACAATCAGGGACTCGAACCCTGGACCCACTGATTAAGAGTCACGCAGAAAGCCCTTGAAATAGGCACTTTTGACTATTTGACACCACTTTGACACAGTTTTTTCACCCAAATGCACAACTCTAAGTGCATTTTTGTTTTTTTGTATTTTATAGAAAAATGATTAAAAATATTTGATTTTTTTGCTAATTCTAGACTATAATATATGTGAATGTTAAAATTTTATGGTTCTCAATATTGACTTTTATAATTTTTATGATAAAATTTTTATACAGGAATAAATGGGGGTGTTTGAATGAAAAGCAAAAAGTATTCAGCTTTCGATATTGCTCAATGGTTTATAAACCGCGCTAAACTTGATGCTGATTTAACTTGTGATGAAACTAATTTAATTAGTCAATTAAAATTGCAAAAACTTTTGTATTATGCCCAAGCTTGCAGTCTTGCTTTAAATAACGAAAGGCTTTTTGATGACAGCATACTTGCTTGGAAACTTGGTCCTGTCGTTGAAAAGGTTTATCAAAAGTATAAACCTTGCGGTAGAAGGCCTATTGAATATTTTGAACCAGTTGCCTTTGATGAAGAAACTGAAGTTTTGTTAGAATTTATATATTCTAAATTTGCAATTTATCAAGCAAGTCACTTAGTGAGTTTAACACATAATGATGACTGTTTTAACAACACGCTTCAATCACACGAAATTAATATCGCTGATATTAAATCAGACTTTGAAAAGAAATGGTTAAAAGATGTTGATATAGAGACAAAAAAAGAACAGTATCTAAATACTGCTGAAACCGCTTATCTAAATAGTTTTGACAAATTATCTGAGTATCTAAAAAATGAAAACGCTAATGCTACCGATGAGGTCGTTGATTTAGATTGGACCAAATTAAACGATACCAAATAAAACTCAAAAACAAAGCATACAAAGATTTAGTCAAGATACAAAAAGATAAAGCAAAATTTAAAAAATTAAAAGAATTGCTGGAAATAATTTCTACTTTAGGACCTTTCGCTACCCCGCCGAATTTTGAAAGTTTGGTTGGAGATTTGAAAGGGCTTTACTCTCGCAGGCTTAATATTCAGGACCGATTAGTTTATGCATTTGATGAAGCGGAGCAAACAATTATTATTTTTAGCATACTAACACATTATGAAAAATTATAATAATAAGTCATTGGTTTTATTCGTGATTGGAAACAAACTAGAGCGTAGAAGCATACTAAAAATAATGATTACGAATAAGAAAAGAGCAATTAGTTGCTCTTTTTTTGTGTAGCGTTTGCTTGTGCTTGCTCTGCTTGGAGTCTTTTGCGCTCAGCCTTTTCTTTTAGATACTGGCGTTTGCGGTCGTGCCTATTGTTTCTGTAATTGTGTGAAGCCTCATCTTGCGATAATTCATATTTAACAAATTCAGCAAAATCTTCCTCCGTTGAACCCCAAAATGGATTGTATGATTTTAATGCAAGAAATTCTTTATAACTCTCCACTGCTTCTGGCGGGGCTTTATCTGTAAGTGTGTAAGTGTTAGTTTCTTGGTCGTAAGTGTACCATTCTTTGTTCTCCAAAAATTTAGGCATTGTATAAATCATTTTAACTTCTCCTTAATATATTTTTTTAATGCTTTGGACATATCATTTGGTTTTGATGAAAGCATTGCATTGGTGTACAATTCAGCAAAAGTTTCCATTTGTGATGTCTTTCCATATTCACTTATATCCTCTAATCTCATTGTACCATATATCTTCTTAGAAATCAAGGCAATTTGATTATTAATAGAATAAGCCATTTGCATTTGCAAGTTTGTTATCTCAGTTATCTTTGAAATATCACCATTATTATATGCAATTTCTAATTCTTTATATTTCTTAGGACATCTTCTGTCTATAAGCTTTTTGATTAAATTATAGTTCACAAAATGTCCAAATTCGTGAGTTGTAACTTGTCTAGATAAATTCTTTTCATCACACCTGGCCCACCAACCACTATCCTGTTGCGCCTTTGTTTGTTCTTCAACTTGTTTTAGTGTCTTATTTGCGAAATTTGCATTATAGTATATTCTTGGGTTTTCAAAATTCCTAAGCATACTAAAACAAGCTTGCACTTTTTTATTTGTAAATTTTGCTAATCTTATTTGCAAAGGCTTATTTTTATCTATTAAAAGAAATAATTTTTTATTATTATTGGTTAAATGCCGTAAACTTTCTAACTGTTCATTTAGCATATCTTGGGGTAGTTTTAACATAGAATTGTATATAATTATATTTTCCTTTTTCAAATCAATCATAATATCTGTCATTTTGTCATCAGGTATAGGCATATCATTCAAAAAAGGCTCAATACTACCCACATTATTATTTTCTATTCCTTTGCCTATTTGTTTTAAAAAACTCGCTCCTCTTCCGCCCATATATTATTTCTCCTTTTGTAATTTTTGTAATTTGTTGTCAAACTGTATTAATTTTGCAGTGCCTTGCATTTCTGGCAAAATTGGTCCGTACACAATCACAGCTGTTGGTTGTAATCTGTGTAGCATTTCGATGTAGCCGTCCATAAAGTATAATGATGCAAGTTTGCCTGTTGCGCCATTTGTGCTTAATGCAAGTGTACTGTTTTGTGGTAGCCCTGCAAACGCAAAATCAAAACTTTGCGAATCACTCCACGATACATTGGGTATAAGATTAATTTTGTGCGATTGCAAAAAATATGAAATTGCTTTGTTGCGATAGTCATTCCAAATTTGCTGGGCGCGTGGCATATCGCGATATAGCGAATAATCGGGCCCAATTACGCCTGCAAACTTTCGCAAAATTTCCAAATATTTCCCTGGCGTGTTCCACAGTCTTTCGAATTGATAATCATCGATATAAAAATGAACAAAATATTCACTAGGATTTTTGCATCTAAAACATTCGTTAAAAGATACAAGATTTGTGGGTGTGTCTTGTGTAGCGCCGAGTTGTGGTACGCCGTATTTGCCAGCAAGTTGTGCATCTTCTATTAATCTAAATTTAAATGAATCTCTTTCAATTTTGTACATTTTTATTTTTGTCCTTTTTCGGTCTGCCAACCGCGCGTTTTGGTGGCTTTATCTTTTCTAGTAATTTCTCTTGAACTTCGATTGTAATTTGCAAATTTTGAATGTTTGCTTGTAACTTTTGGAGTTTGTTATTTTTGGCAACAACCTCTGTTGGAGTAATTGCAGGTTGATTTTGAGTTTGTGCATACTCCTCTTGCATCATTAACAATGTGTCTTGCGCTTTTTGCAAGAAGTCGCTAGCGAGTGGTTTGTCCAGGTTCAAACAAAACGCTTTTTCTGTATGCTTCGTTGCCTCTTTTTTTTGCCTGTATTGTTCTAGCACTGCCAAAAATGGAGGTGCTGATTGAATATAAATGTCCACAGAATCTACTGCAATATAATTCGTTCGTAGATACAAGCAGATTTGCTCAAAAGACTTGCGATAATACGAACGCATCAGACTTTTTGCTCTCATTTTCGCTCTCCACTTTTTGTAGCGTGATTTTAGTTGCTCAAACATTTTTCTTCTCCTTTTGCAATTTTTGTTCTTCCCTCATCTTCTCCTCATACTCTTTGCGGAAATAAGTTGTGTCATAGCGGAACAAATCATCGTTAGTGTAATGCAACCAATAGTACCTCTCGTGAAATTCTAGCAGTGTATAGTAATGCGAAAAATGTTCGTCAATCCACAAACAAAATTGCCTTTTTTGGTAATAATAATCGTACGGAAAGCTTATGTAAGAAGGCAAAAACAACCTAAAAAATGTATTAATTCTATCGACAAAAAACACATTTTTCTCAAATTGTTTTGCGATATTTGTTGTAAAAATTGCTGGCATTATTGCAAGCAAAAATTTACCACAAAAACGCAGGAATTTGCCAAATTTCGAAATTTTGATATTGGTTTCCTTTACCTCTACAATCGTTTCGCCAGCATCACGCAAGCCTTTCCAATAATTGCTTTGCGTTTGCTCAGTACCGATTAGATGCATTCCCAATTTTTGGCGCAAAAATTTGCCACTGTCTTTTGTCTCTTGTAAGTCTTTGTCCGCATCTTTTTTCGCTAGTTCATATGACAACTCTTTGGGAAATTCCTTGCGTAACTCATCAACTAAAATTACACCGCCCCTAATCGCCTCTACGCGCTGTGCAAGTACTTCTCGCCATTCTTTTTGCGCAACGAAGCCATTTTCTCTATCTTGTAAATCAATATTTGAAAAAACTGGCAAATGGTGTGCTTTCTCTAATTTTTCGGCTATTTCCAGCGTTTCTGGATAAAGATATTTATGCTGTCTATGGAATTTTCGTATTTTTTCATTTTCGGAAAAGCAAATAAAGTGTGCAAGTAAATTTGCTGTGATTGTTTTACCAGCGCCTTGATGACCGCTAAAAACTATAAAATAACTTTTTTTCCATTCGTTAAGTAACGGGTTATCCAGTGTGATTTCACTGTATTTTTTTGATTTTTCTTGCTGTTGTAATGTTTTTTCTTCCTCTGCTTTCTGCTTCTGCTTGATTTCGTAATTGACTTGATAGCGCGTAACAGCAAACATTGCGATAATTACCGACACAATGCCAACAGCAACACAAACAATAATTAAAGTTTCACTCATTTGGGTCAAGGGAATAATATTATATATATTTATATATATAATTAATTTTCAAATAATTATTTTTTCTAGCGTTCGACCTTTGTTTTGGCAAATTAAAATGATTTCTAAGCAGAGATTTTTTAGGCTATGGGTAATTCTTCATCTTTCTGCACCTGACACAAGCTACACAAAACGCAAAGTTGCCTTTGCGTTTTTTATGCTAATTTCGCGACAAATAGATTGAGTAAGAAACAAGTTGCTCAGCATAACTAGAATTACGAAATTCTGGTAAATCTGTAATTAGTTTATTGTACAAATCATCTGTTAGAATATAAGTAGGATTGTTGTTGTCAGCGCGCGCGAATCTATAAGCCTCTATTCCTGCACCACGAGGATAGGTCGGCAGACTGCGCAAGTGTACAATGACATTATTGCGTGAATTTTCACGCATCACAAGGTTGTCAGTATTAATAGTCTGCAATGATTTTGGCATATTTATTGCAATATTTTGGCTCGTTTCAAAAGCATTTAATGAACCAGAAACAGCGACAACACCTTCACTAATATTTAAAATTTTCATATCCTTGACTATACTCTCAAATGCTGAAAAATCAATCGCTTTAAGTCCTTTCACGGTTGTGTAAGTATTACGCCCTAATTCGCAAGGATATACATATTTTAGCGTTTGGGTTGCCTTGTCAATAAGACAACCATTCGCACTATACCACGAACCGAACTCAGTGTGATTAGCATCAAAAGACAACACAATTCCTTGACTAGCCAATTCGCGATAATCGCAATTAACACCAACAGGAATATGTACGGCTGTCACATTACTACTCAATTTTTCAATATTTGTGACACGAATATCTGTCCCCTCCTTGAATGATTGAATAACGCCATCGTGTCGCATTGGAAACACATCTTTTCTCTCTTCCTCGCTCATATCTCGAATCTGCTGAATACCTTGTTGTAACTCATCTAGTGATTTTGCGACGAACAAAGTATCATTAGCGGACAAGAATGAATACTTAAATCTCTCTTGTGAAGTGTCACCATTCCAATCCTCAGAATCTGCACATCGTTGATATATTGTATCGTAATATTGCTCTAAATCATTAAGACTCGTAAAGTTATATCTATGCGCTACCAAATCACCTAATGATACAGTTTGGGGCAAAGCAAACTGACTATCTTCCCCATAATATCCACGAACAATCATAGTATCGCCCATAACGCGTCCTTCAATCGAATATGAGGTTTTAAAGCTAGAAGCCTGGATTTGCTCAGTTGGGTGAAGCATATCGCGCACACCAGGAACAAAGTGATATACTCCTCCACCAACAAGTGCTAAACCAGCAATAACCGTAAAACAGATTGCAACTTTTTTTACTTTCTTTTTGTTTTTTGACATAATTAATTCTCCTTACTTAAAATAAATTTTTCGAGTACAATCATTGACTATATTCACTCAATGGTTTTAATTTATCTGCGTAATTTTTGAGGAAATAATCAGTCTTTGCAGTTTCAAGCAATTCATCTGTGATATAGATTGTTTGCAATCCTGAAATAGCCGAAAAATTACACAATTCTTGTATATAGTTTTCCCCCTCTAAATGGACAAAGCAACTCTCCGACTCCATATACAATCTTGATTCTTTGTCAGCAGGCCAATTCAATACTATCGTGGTTAACTTGCTACAATCTTTGAAAGCACTACTAACATAACTAGGTCCAACTGTATTGATGCCACCACTAAAAGTAATTGTTTTTAAATTAGGGCAACTCGTAAACACATCGCCATTGAGATGTACCCCAGAAACTGGAAAGTTTAGCTCTTCCAAATTTTGGCACAAACGAAATGAACCAGCGTTAATAGTTAGAGGTTCCTCGTTTAGGAAAGTAATTTTACGAAGATTGTTAGTTGTATATAAAAATTTTTTTGGTATCGAAGTAACACTAGCGCCAACAACGAGTTCAAATCCCCCAACATCAGCACCTGCATCGATAAAGATATAAGGCTCTGTTAAATCACCAACACTAGGTAGATTACTATTGATTGTTAATTTTTTTAAGCCTCGCAAGCCACCAGAAGCCCAATCAACAGAAGTAATACTTTCAGGCACACTTATCTCTTCGATTTGAGATTTTGCATCAGGAGCCATTCCCTCGTACAAGGCGCCTAGAGTTTGTACAGGATATGTGACATTGTTAATTGTTACATTGCCCAGGATATTAATTGCTCCACCGTTCCCATAATAAATGCTCGATTTTGCAGTATTTGCAGAACAATCAACAATATATAACAAGTCATTCACAACTTTCTTTGTTGCTCCAGCGGAATGCACCCAAACTCGAGGTAATGATGCTTTTTGAGAAGCGTTTTCGGCATAGCGACTATACACATAGTAATTAGTGTTTGCTTGCAGATTTGTTAACTTAGTTTGTGTAGTCCACTTACTCTTTGGAATTGCATTGACATTAGTCCAGACATCTTGTGTAGCATTAGCCTCAGCCTCTGTAAGGTAAGCATATTCTACTCCACTAATTGACTGCATCTCGATGTAATCGTTTGTACTTTCGCTAAATGAAGTTGTCCACCAATTTTGCGCTTCTTGTTCCTCTTTATCAAGGGTTGTTGCTGTAATAGATATAATGTCAGATGCTAGTTTTGTGTCCGTTTCAGCGTAACGCGCATAGATTGTGTAATTCGTGTTATAATCAAGATTGTCAACTACCGCACTCACAGACCAGTTTTGCTTATCTAACGACCACTCAGCGCCAGCAGGTAGGTTAATAACTATACTATTTGTTGTTACCTCCGAAACGCTTATTTGAGGGGTATTTTGAGGCTCTTTACCAATTGTAATATCTAAGCGCACACTATCACTTGCATAATGCTGACTATCCTCAGCGTAACGCGCTAAAATAGTTACTGTGGTATTATATGTGAGATTATAAAACACACCACTTGTTTGCCAAGTTACGCCACCGTCAATAGAATATTCGATGCCTGGATTATCGACAAATGTAACTGAATTACCATTTATAGTGGGTTCAGAGATAATAGGTGCAGACCGTGAGGCTTTGTTTGTTGTAACCGTGATACTTGAATAATTACTTGCATAAAATCTATCATTTTCAGCATAGCGAATATAGACTGTGTATTCTGTTCCAGGCGTAAGGTTGTTAAAAATCATATTGCTTTGCCAAGTAGTACCATTATTAATCGAATATTCACAACCTTCTATTGCTGGCAAAACTATTGTATCAGCCATTACAGACAACTTAGAATCATCTATAACAGGCACATTAGGTTGAGTATATTTTGGTGTAGTATATTCGATTATTGTTGGCTCGCTAGAATATGAACTTGTTGTTTCAGCGTAACGAGCATAAATTGTGTAGGTGGTGTTAGGTTGTAAATCACTAAAAGTGGTACCATTTTGCCAGGTTACACCATTATCAATAGAATACTCAATACTACTATCCGAGTTGTTGATAGTAATCCTATCTGGCTCAATTTGCGCATTGCCTAAATTAGGCGAACCAACCGTACTATATTTGGCAGTTGTAACATCGAGAGTGGTTATTTCGCCAGCAGGAGTTGCACCTATCTGCTTGATGCGAACGCTTATGTGATAAGTCGTGCCTGGTTCCAGTCCTACAAATTTACTGCTAGATTGCCATAGTCGCTCATTGAGTGAGTATTCGCCATTTTCGATTTGCTCAATTATAATCTCAGTTGCTCGTATCTGTGTTTTTTTCGCATCAATTTGAGGCGCTTTTGGAGGTGTAAGACTCACATTAGTGTTGACACCAAAAGCAGAATTGATAGTATCACGAAAATCAGGACTTACACCATAAGCAATTCCAACACTTGAAGCAGTTACGCCTAAAGCTATAGCACCTGCAAGCACAATTTTGGCTTTGCTAGCTTTTTTATTTTTTATTTTCTTTGACATACGCTATCTCCTGTATAATATTAATTTTCAGTTTTGAGGTAATCACGAATTTCTTGCCACATAATTTGTTCAAGGCAAGCATCAAGGCAAGATTGTTGCATATATATAGCCTCAAATACTGGACAATTATAGATTATTGAATACGCCCAATCTGGTTGCGTAGGTGGCAACTCTGATTGCAGTGTAATATTTTTTAGTAATGCATTATTTGCAAAAGCGCAACTACCAAGTTCAGTAATTGATTTTGGTAAAATAAGTGTAGTTAATTTGGTGTTGCTAAATGTTCCAGAACCGATAGATGTAATATTTTCAGGCATATAAATGGACTCTAAGCCACTATCAGCAAATACTCTATCAGCAAGAGTGTCAATGAGTGGCGGTATATTAATGGTCTTTAATTTTTTACACCCTACAAATGCAGATTTACCTAAGATTGTTAAACTTTGTGGCAACAAAATGTCAGAAAGATTGTCGCAATAATTAAAGGTATAGTTACCAATGTTTGTCAGGTTTTGCGATAATCTGATAGAATTCAAATTTCGACAAAAGCCAAAAGCATATTCACCACTAAACGATGTGACACTATCAGGTAACCAAACGCTTAGTAGTTGCGAGCACTCATAAAAAGACATATCGCCGATTGTTGTAACACTGTCATCAATAATTAATTTCCCTACAAGTTGCTCCTTATTTGTTGCTGAAATTGTTGAATCTTGAACGGTTATATAATTGTTGTCAAGTAGTTCTTGCCACGAATAAACTAATTCATCATTAGAATTATACAAACCAGCAGATGATACAATAGCATCTTCCGTAAGAGTTCTAACTTCGATGCTTATGTAACCAGAAGCATAATAACTATCTGATTCTTTGTACCTTGCGCATATTGTGTAAGTGGTGTTAGGCTGTAAACCACTAAAAGTGTTACTGTCCTGCCATTGTGAGGTGTTGTTAATCGCATACTCACCACCTGTTAATTCATAGACAGTAATACTAGTGCTTGTAACCTCACTAGTACCTATCGTTTTAGGTGCTTTTTGAGTTAACTTGCGCGTTGTACCTACAACGGTTACACACTCAGATGCATAATAGAGTGAAGTTTCTTTGTAGCGCACAAGAATTGTGTAGGTTGTGTTAGGTTGTAAATTTGTGATGTGATTAGATACTAGCCAAGTCGCACCATTGTCAATAGAGTACTCAGCATTTTCGAAGTAGGTCACAGATATCGTGTCGCTTGTTGAAGCGTATGCCTTTGCATTTTGAGGCTCTGGTTGAGTTCTTTTACTCGTATTTTGGCTTACATTGTATTGAGCATCAATTATACGAATATGCAAACCATTGAATTTGATATACTCTAAAAACTTTGACTGTGATTGTTTATCGTTTCGATTTTCCAAACATATATCAACACTAGACTGATAAAATTTAAACGACAAATCTAAAACAGTTTGGTGGGTTTGCGCACCCGCAATGTCATAATAGTTGATTAAATTTTGCGCAATCAAAGTTCCAGCATTTGAGTTCTCATAATTACTAGGTTTGTTGTTCACAAGCACATTATATTTATTTTTAGTCCCATCAAATGGAATAGATTTGTTGATTGAAATTTCATACTTATACCCAGAATTTTCTTGATAAAAAACCGCATTACTTAAATCACAATCAAACACATTGAAATCTGCGTACAAATCTTTTGTTGTAATGGTACCAAAATTTTGAGATTGTTGATGTTTGTGTTTATAGACTTTTATCCCACAATACACCCCACCTATAACAAGAGCAAATGAACAAATTACGAGCAAAAATATCATAAGATACTTAAATAGATTTTTTGAAAAACCAATCATTTCAACACCTCCAAAGTTACATTCTCATCAGTGTCTATCTCACAAGGTGCCGAATAATAGGAAAATGTTACAGGCTCATTCGAGAACACATAAATTTGAGCAATTTTCAATTCGCCAAAAGCATTACGAGCAAAACCTCTCGCACTTGTTCGAGCTAAATCAATCTTGATTGAGATGTCAATGTTATCAAAAGCAAAAAAGTAATTGAGAGCAGATTGTTTTATGTGTAGCAGTCCATTATCAATGTCGAAATTAGACTCATCAAGAACTATGCATTGATGCGCAGTCCAGTAATCACTAGGTTGAACGCCTGTGTAATTCCAGTTGGAGTCACCCTTCACAATACCAAACAAAGACTGAGATTTGTCTATTAGTCCGTTCTCGCTCTTGTTCACCAAAATGTTCATATACAAGTGTTGTTCATCAGTTTCGGGGCGGTGGAATTTGAGGTCATCAGTCGAGAAGTACTCAAAAACAAAATAATCTGAGAGGTCAAACATTAGTACTTGTTTGCCGTATTTCAACGAACTCACACAGTCATATATGTCACGCATAAATTTGTTAATATCCATTCGGTAATACGAGTTACCAAAAGGGTGTTCGTTAAGCGTTATTGCTTCTTTATCTTGCACAACTCTGCCGAGTTGCCCTGCACCAAAATCAATTATCCACTTGTCTTTGTAGTCAAGGTTATTGATAGCAGAATAACTTGTACCACTCGTAGTGTTGTAATAATACGCATTTGCTGGTTGGGTGCAATACTTGAAATCCCCCAAAAGTAGTGCTGGTTGCTGATAACGCACGAGCTCAAACTGCACTGTCTCAATCATCTGCATACCACTTGAATAAAGAACCTTAAACAGGTCGCTATACAACTTGTCTGTATCTAACTTGCCACTTGTTGTTGCGTTATCTTTTGCATTTTGCACGCCAGAATCAGTCGTTGGAATAAGTGTATCAGTGTAATAGTTCCAACGATACTCCAACGCTAGCACGCCATTCTTTTTGCTATTGTCAAAGTAGTTAACCTCAATCGCATAGGTCTGTTCAGGAGCGTACGAGAGGCTGTCCACATAACCAGTAGCGCTGGTACTAGGAGGAGTACTTTTGAAGTAGTAGATTGCGTAAGCGATTGAGAAAATAGATGCAAGCAACAACACAAACATAACGACAAGCACAAAAGACAGCGTGCGATGTGCTGTCTGCGATTTTGCATACGATTGTCTATTCTGTGTAGGTCTGCGCCTCTTTTTTGCCATTACGCACCTCCGCCTAAGATGTGAATCACCCATTCACGAGCAGGTGCTGATACAGCACAAGTAACAATCACACCAGCGCAAGCGCACAACGCACCAGTCAAAAATGAAATAATACCTCGCATAGTCACTCCTCGAAAAATTATAATTTTGTAGGGCTTGCTGGGTACGAGCCAACGATGCCCCATAATAACAGCCTCGGGCAAGGCTGTCTTGCGATTTGGTCGCGTTCCAAAAATAGGAGGTGGAAAAAATAACGCAACACAAAAAGTGCATCTACTATTGCACGAAAAAGAGTATATCATACACCCCCTTAACAAGTTTTTTCGTTTTCGAACATATCTTCTATGAAAAATACCCCCGTAGGGGGTATATCAACAAAAGTGTTGCACGCTTGCATCAGGTAAAAACTTTTGAGTAAGTGCAATTATTGCGATAATCGACAAAGTGATATGTCAAATAATAACGCATCATCACTATTGAACAATTTGCCCATAAAGCAAGTTCTTCGATTGTGTCACAACACACAAGTATCCACTCGTACTTATCGGCGCTTCTGGCTGTATATATTACCTCTTTTTTCATTGACTACCTCCTAACTATGTCAAAAAAATCAATATCTAAGACAGCAAGTATCTCCGCCAACTGCTCGACCTGTGGCTCACTTAACATAGCCTCCCAACGATAAACAGTTGAACGGTTTGTATGCAATTTTCGCGCAAATTCACTTTGTGACATACGCAACTTTTTGCGCTTGCGCCGAATAATATCACCACGAACTTTCACTATTTTCTCCTAATTTTTGTTAAAACGGCAACTCTGTATTTGCTGGTAACTCGGTTAGTTGTACTTGCTCAGTTTTCTGCGTGGGTGCTTTGTCTTGTTCCGTGAATTTATATATTTCACCACGGTAACGCATATGTACTGCGCGCAATGGACCTCTACGAAATTTGCCGATAATGAGGTCTATGTTTTTCGTTTCGGCAGTGCGGTCGCTGGTGTTGTGCAAGAACATAATAATGTCTGCGTTATTCTCAATTTCGCCAGATTCGCGCAAGTCTGAGAGAGTTGGTGTGCGTTCTTCGGTGTCCAGCGCTCGGTTTAACTGACACAGCGCAAGCACTGGTACTTGCAATTTGCGAGCCATTGCTTTGAGGTCCCTCGCAATGTCCCCAACATCTAAGAATCGGTTGCCACTGCGCTTTGCTGGGCGCACAAACTGCAAATAGTCCACAACCACCAAACTCAGCCCATTTTTGCGCTTAAACTGGCGTGCCTTTGTGGTCATCGCTTGCACTGTGTTGTCTGTTGTGTCATCAATACAGATTGAGCCAGACTTCAATGTTTCGCCCGCTTGTGCTAGCAACTGCTTTCGCGTTGTGCTTAGATTTTCGGGTTCGCGCAGTGCAGTGTTTGGTACACAAGATATTAGACTTAGCAAGCGCTCGGCGATTTGATTTTGTGGCATTTCAAGGCTAAAAAATAGGCAAGGTTGCCCTAAATTATTCCCAACAAAATTCAAGACATTCAGCGCAAAAGCAGTCTTACCAGTACCAGCACGCGCGCCTACGATAACCAACTCACCCGCTTGCAAGCCAAAAAGTACACTGTCTAACACTGGAAAGCCCAACCGCAAACCTTGCATTTTTTTGCCCGTTTGTAGGTTTGAGAGTACTTCTTGTGTAGCGTTGCCAATAGGCTCCACCTCTTTATTGCTGGCAAGTTCGATGTTGTCTAACTCGTTTGCGAGTTGTTGCAAGACCTCCTGAGTGTTGCACAAGTCTGCTGTGTCTTTGCTCGCTTGCTGTGCGATTTTTTCTATTTTGCGCTTCAATGAATAATCGCGGACAATGTCTATGTATTGCTGATAGTTTGTGGCACTAGGCAACGCATTTTGCAATTCAAGTAGAATTTGGAGGTAGTTCGTTTTGTCCTCAGGCTTTTTTATTCTTTCGATAGCCTCAGCCACTGTAATGTAATCAATGTTGGAGCCTCTCGCAAATAACAAGTGCATAGCAACAAAAATTGTGTGGTACTCTTTCACGAAAAAATCATCTGCATTAACTTTTGAGAAAACATCTTCCCAGATTTCGCTAGTTGTAATGATAATCACAGCAAGCACGCTTCGCTCAGCATCAGCGTTGTAGAGTTTAGTTGACATATTTCACCTCATCAGTTTTTGAGGCGTTTTCCTTTTTTAGCGGGTACAAGTCCGTTAAGTTATTGCGAATTGAATTGTTAAGCACCTTGATTGCTTCTTCTTTGTTTGTTGCTAACTCGCGCAACTGTGCAACTAGCGCCTCAAAAGTTTCAACGGTTGTAACTTCTTTGTTGTTTCGCAAATTTGCACGCATAGCCAGAAAATCTGCAAACTTACTCGCCACCTCTTTATCTGCAAAATTTTCGGCTAATAACTGTTCTTGATTGTAGCGTTCGCTTTTTTCTTTTGTATATATATTTTCTTTTTTGTCATTATCAGTATCATTATCATATAGGGCAGCGTTCGCTACCGTTCGGCACCGTTCGCTAGCGTTCGGTAGCGTTTGGTAGCGTTCGGTAGCGTTCGCTACACTGTTTCGAGCCTTCGCTTGTCCACCAAGTCTTGCATTTTCTCTATTTCTCGCACACTTTTCGTTATAATCTTCTTCGTGATATGACATAGACCTCTTGATTGCTATCCAAGCCATTGCTGTGTCTTTGTCCATTGCTTTTTCTGTGTGTGTTAGTTTTTCGGTGTCTTTTTTTGCAAACGCAAACATTGCATTAATTAACTTGACTTTTTCTGTTGGCTTTGTTAGCGTGTCGAAAAAATCTTGCCAGTCGTACGACACAATGAATGTGTTTCTACCTTTATTTTTCACCTTCTATCCTCCTTGTTTTGTGTTTTCGAGTTCAATTATTTGCAACTGATTTTGTAATTGCTCGTATGCCATTTTCACGAACTCTTGCAAATTTTTGTAACCACACTTTTTTAGATTCGATTGTGTGAGTTGTGAAAATTCGCCTCTATTGAGCGCCACGGTCAGTTTATAGGTACTTATACTGCTTTTGCGCTTTTTGTGAGTTGCAACTTGCGTTTTTGGGGTTGCAACTTTGGGAAATTCTAGTTTTTGCGGTGTTGTTTGTAGATTTTGGCAAATTGTGTCTAAATCTCGTTCGTTTGGGAGGCAACAGCCTTTTTCAAATTTACAAATCATATATTTGTCTGTATTAATCAATTCACCGAGTTGAGTTTGTGTTAGTCCCGCCTGTACTCGCGCTTCTTTTAGTTTTTTTGCAAACATATCACACCTCGAACGCTTCGCAAAAATTTGTAACAATTTCTATTTGTTCATCATTGAGACTCTTTAATTCTTCACCCTCAACGCCAGCAAAAATCACGGTACCAACTAGTATGTCCAACCCGTATTTAAGATTAGGCTCGTAGCCTCTTAACTTGCCCTCGTCATCACAAATTACAACAATTTTTGGTGCAAGTTGCACTACCTCAATATGCCCACCAACAATTCGTTGCAGTTCACTTAATTTGTTTTCAATTTCAACAATTAGCGGTTTTTCGTTGGGCTTTTTTGTTACTACTATCATACTCTCACCACCTCAATTTTTGATTGTAAATTTTTTGCAAAAAATTTTGCTTTTTCTAACTGGTTTATGTGAAAAATTCGCAAACCTCGTCCATTTGTTCTAACTAGCAACAGTGTGCTTCGTTTTAATTTTTCAAATTTTTTCATCAGCCACCTCCTCAAAATCTTCAAAAAGCCCGATTTCAAGGTACTTTCGAGCATACCTGCTGTTTCGGTTCGGGTACTCGCGTGAATTTTGCAAAATTTGCAAAAATTGTGAGTTTTCGCAAAAAATTAAAAAATTTTCAAATTTTTGCAAGTTTTCGGGTAGTTCTTCAATTCTAACCTTAATTTTGCACATTTTTCGGTATTTTTGCCCGTTTTTGAAGTCTTTGATGTCAAACACGCGCGTGTGCTGTATCATTTTTGCCGAATTTCCAGTTTCCACCACAAAATAATGCTGGCAATTTCGCACTTGTTCCTTAAATTGCTCCACTGTCTGCTGGATATTGTGTAGCCTTAGAAAATCAGCATTGATGTCACTAAGTATAAAATTATCTTCCGTGACCCGCGGGTCATCACGATATGTTAATATGTACATAATTTTTACTCCTTTTTTGTTTTTGTTGTTTTTTTGTTGTCTTGCACAAAGCAAGCAACGATTGTTTGCAGGTCAACTTCTAGCGCATCTGCAAGTTTTTGCATATAATAGAGTGAAGGTTCTGATTTTCCTGTGCACCACTTGCTTATCGCTGGTTGACTTACACCTATTGTTTTTGACAATAGATTTTGCGTCATTGACTTATTTTCTATAATTGTGTGTAAATCCATAATTACTCCTTTTATAACTTATGGTTATATTATACGATATTTTTTTAAAAAGTCAATCATTTTGATAACTTTTTGGAATAATTTTTATTATGTTGCGAATTTACTTGTATAACTATAAGTTATATAATAATAATGGAGGTGGAAAAATGAGTATTTTAAGCGAGAAAATTATTTTTTACAGAAAACAAAAAAAACTTACTCAAAGAGAGATGGCGAAAAAATTAAAGATATCACAGCCTGGTTATGCAAAATACGAAAGCGGATTAGCGGAACCTGATGTGCAAAGGTTAAATTTATTATCAGAAATTTTTAACATTTCGTTGGATGATTTAATGAAAAATTCGTGTAATAACTTATTGGTAAAAAATCAAGACAATGATTTAGGAGTTATTACCGCACAGCAATCACAATTATTCAAAATGATTCAAAAACTAGATAATGACCGCTTTTTTATGGTGTACGGCTACACAGAAAGGTTATTGAGGGAGATGATATAGTGCCAGAGTCTTTTTTAAAATCTAGTGAATTTGCAGTTGGAGCAATTAACAGTTGCTCGCAACATTTCTTTGTCGCTCAAAGGTTACTTTGAGGCGGACGAAGATTTAAAAACACGAAAAAAACAAAACTCACAAAAAATGTCAATAGTCACAGTGCCTATTTCTCAAAATTTTGAATTACAAGGAGAAATAGACATAATGAAAAATATCACACTACGCGCGGACGGGCGCTATATGGGGCGCAAACAAGTAAACGGCTGTCGTGTCACTGTATATGCTACGACAGCAAAACAGTGCGTAGAAAAATTGAAAAAAGCAATAAAATATGCTAAACAAAACCCAAAAACAAAAAAAGTCACTTACAAGTTGTACGACTGGCTCGATAATTGGTATGACACTTACAAAGCGCCTTTCGTGCAATACAAGAGCGCGCTACAAATTGAAGCCGTTATCAAGACAATTAAGACAAATTTTGAAAATTTGCCTTTGCACGAATTATCATCGGTTGTAATTCAAAAGGTACTAAACAAGTTCCCTGCTACACGCCAAAAAGAAATAATCGTTTTATATTTTAATGCTTCAATGCAAAAAGCGGAAGATTTAAACATAATTGAGAAAAATCCATTTAAGGCAATCGTTAAAGATAGAAAAATAAATAACAAGCGCGAACCTTTTAATCTGCAACAACAAAAAACAATACTTGATGCGCTTAATGGTACCGATATTGAGGCAATTATATACTTGTACCTTTGCACTGGAATCAGAAAAAACGAACTTAACACTAAAAACATACTGGCTGATATTGATGAAGAAAAACATATTTTGCGTGTTAAGAGTGAAAAGAAACGCAACAATCACGATGTATATCGCGAAATTGATATAACAAGTGAATTAATTTCGTTGATAAAACGCAATATAAAATCGTTCGACACAAACACTGATTTGATTTATCGCAAGTTTAAACAAATTTTGGTTGACAACAATATCAAGGGAAGCCTACACAACTTGCGACACACATTCGCTACCAACCACTACTACCTCGGTACACCAGCAAAACAAGTGCAAGTATGGTTAGGGCACGAAACAATCGAGTTAACACAGAATATTTACACGCATATTGACAAGAGTATCACGAAAAATGACATTCTTAAATTATATAATAATTTATATTTTCAAGTTTGACACCACTTTGACACCACTTTTTAGATAAAAAAATACATAAAAAAAGAAAACTCAAAGTCGAACGAATTTTCGTAAAACTTTGAGTTTTTGGCTTAGTTAAGCCATTTTTGAGTGATTTTTACTGGTGGACAATCAGGGACTCGAACCCTGGACCCACTGATTAAGAGTCAGTTGCTCTACCAACTGAGCTAATTGTCCATAAAAGTCGTATTGACTTTTATAATGATAACACATTTTATTTAGATAATCAAGAGAATTTTCAAAATTTCTACAAAAATTTATATTTCGATTGTATTATTGGCTGAAACTTCGGTATTGCTCTTTAAAATTGCTTTTACACCTATCTTGATACTCTCGACTGCTGGCTGGTTGTATGGGCTTACCCCCATCAATCCGCCCATAAATATGGTTTTAAGCATAAAAAACATAAATATTTTGCCGATTATATTTTCGTTTATTTCGCTAATTGTAATTGTTTCGTTTGGACATTGATACGAGGTTAAAGCAATAGTCGAGGCGGTGCGTTCGATATTAAATAAGTCCGCAAAAGTCCTATTTGTTGTGACATCTTGCCCAAACAAACTATTTAACCCGCTAGGCAAATCTATATTATTTTTGAATTTTTCCACGCCGATAAAGGTAATGACTTTATCGCTTGGTCCTTCCAAATACAACTGAAACTGACTGTGTTGCGCGCTCGTGCCGACTGCCTTTATTGGGGTTTGCCCTACTTTGATTTCTTTGCCGTTTTTATCCACTGTGCGCCCTAGACTTTCCGCCCAAAGTTGCCCGTACCAGTCCCCCACCAAATCTAGCGACTCAGCATAAGGAATGACAACGGACATACATTTTCCACGATTATAATTGATAAAATCTAGCGTAGCACTCAGTAGTGGTGCGTTTTTCATTATATCTTGATTTTTAGCCGAAGCATACATTTCTTTTGCCCCATCAACCAAAGAACATACATCTAACCCCAACACGCTTGCTGGCAACAATCCAACAGGACTAAGCACTGAATATCTACCGCCCAACTTTGGCGACATAAAAAATCTCTTTATTCCGTGTTGCTCCGCAAAAGTATTGAGTTTGCCATTGTTATTTTCACTTACAACGACAAAGTGTTCTATCCAACGCTCGCCTACTGCATTTTCCACCATTTTTTGAAATGCGAAGAATTGCGACAAGGTTTCGGTTGTGTTGCCACTTTTGCTCACTACGCAAAAAATAGTTTTTGTTAAATCAATCACATCTAGCAACGCATTTAGCCTCGTTGGGTCAACATTGTCTTCCACATAAAATCTAGGTGCGTTGCGCTTCTCTTTTGGCAACTCGTTATGTCTAAAATGGCACAAAGCCCTAAAAATTGCGTTCGCTCCCAACGCAGAGCCACCTATTCCCAGCACTACGAAAGCATCGCACGACTCGCGGGCTTTTTTTGCATATTCCTCAATATCTGCAAAATCGGTATTGTCTAGCGCCCCAATAATGGCGGTTGTATCGGCGCAAGGATTTGCAAATACAGTACCGTATGCAAAATTTATTTCTTTTTCAAGATTTTGCAATTCATCAATATTTATTCCGTTTGCATTGCCCAAATTTTCGGCAAGCAAGTTGTTGTAATTGTAGGTAAAAACACTTTTCTTCATCATAATTCCCTTATTTGTAGTGTTTATAATTATACTATAAATTGAGTAAAAATGCAATAAAATTATTCATCAATATACACAAAAGTGCAGTTTTTCATATATATTTGTGGGGGTTTTGTGAATGAAAGACATAAAAAAATTTATAAATACACAAATTTTGTCAAAAAACGCACAAAATTTAATCGAAAGTTTACCGCCTAAAACAAAATTTTGCGCGGTGGTAAAGTGTAACGCGTACGGCCACGGAGTGATACCAGTTTGCTCCACGATTCGTGATTTGGTAGATTGTTTTGCAGTAGCCAACAATCGCGAAGCCGTGCAAATTAAACGCAAATTCCCTGATAAAAATGTGCTAGTTTTGGGCGGTATCTCAACTTATTTTTTGCGCTCCGCGGTAAGGCTGGGGGTGATTTTTAGCATTAGTAATTTGCAAGAGTTGCAAACACTCGAAGATTTTGCTAGCAAACAAAATGAAGTAGTTTCTTTTCATTTAAAACTGAACACAGGTATGAATAGATTAGGGGCAAAAACTGAAGCGGAAGTACAAAAAATACTTGCGTTTTTGCCAAATTGCCCGCATCTAAATTTGGTAGGAGTTTTTAGCCATATAAGCGATGGAAAAAATCAAAAACGCACCCGCAAGCAAGCCGAAAATTTTGAAAAACTAACCTCCGCACTTCCCGCAAATATACAGAAACACTTGCTTAGTAGTATATTTAGCAATTATCACGATTTATGCTTTGATATGGTTCGCGCAGGAATTAGCCTTTATGGATATGCTAAAAACACCCAGCCGTGCCTACAAATTGAGGCGCGTATTGTGGGCATACAAATGGTTAAAAAAGGCGAATATATCGGTTATGGTAGCAAGCATAGAGCAAACAAAAACGGCAAAATTGCCATTCTTGCGATAGGCTATGGCGAGGGGTTACCAAGGTTATGGGCGAAAAAGGGTTATGTGCTAATCAACGGCAAAAAAGCGAGATTTTGTGCAAATATTTGTATGGATATGAGTATTGTAGATATAACGGAAATAGATGCAAAAATCAACGATTATGCTGTGATTTTAGGTAATAGTTGCGCGCAACAAATTACCGCAAACGAAATAGCGCGCGCGTGCAAAACTATTCCTTACGAAATACTCACAAATTTCAAAAAAATTGCCTAAAAATTCAATTTAAATTAACAAAAAAAGAGTATTGCTTTGCTAGCAAGACCCTTTTTACTTAATTTTGTTGTTCGCAAATATTTGTGATATAGTAAATCAAAGCATTTTCATCGCTCATTTGCCCCGCTTTGATTTGGTAGTCTAGGTTTGCCCCTAAATCTAGTATTTTCTTTAACCTAACTGGCGTAAATTTTTGCGCTTGCTCGCGCGAAATCCTAATTGAATACTCCTTGACCCCTAGTTTTGTCGCAATTTGCGCGTTCGTTTCTTTTGAGAGAGATGCATAAAACATTCTACGAAAACTACCTTGTATCATCATAATCAACATTTGCGGGGACTCTTTTCTCTCCAAAAGTTGCTTGATAATATCTATTGCCTTTTTGCAGTCACACACAGCAACCGCATTACTCAATTCAAATATATCATACTCAACCTCGCGGTGTACATTTTCTTCTACATCTCGCAAGGTAATCGTTCCGCCATTGCCTATCAAATTCGCGAGTTTGATTGTTTCATTATTGATGCGCGTATAGTCTAAATCGCAATAGCCTATCAACGCATTTAGCGCGTCACTATTTATTTTGCAATTAAACGCGCCCAACTGATTTAGTATCAGCCTAGACAACATATTGCTGTCCAGTTTCCCGCAGTCCACCACATCGCTTAGTTCTTCAAATTTTTTATACGCGCTTACTCCTACGCTATCTACCACAATCAAAACAGTGGTAGGCGTGGGCTTTTTTGCATAGTCTATGAGCGGCTTTATATCATCTTGTTTTTTCACGGCTATATCTTTCAATACCACCACCCTGCGTTCATCTAGCATAGGCAAAGCTCGCGCAGAATCAATGATATTGCCTAAATTTGTATTTTCATCATCAAAGCGCAAAATATTTATATCTTTAAAATTAACCGCCTTGGACTCAATCATATCCACCGCTTTTTGTCTTAAAAAAGCATCTTCGCCCTTGATAAAGTAAATTTTACTTATACCGTTTGCCAAATTTTTCTTTAAATCTTGAAACTTCACGCTACTACCTACCTTTGTACTAAATATATCATTTTATGCAAATTTTGTAAAGTGCTAACTAGCACAACATAGACAAAATAGTACCCACGATAAACACAGTTGCGGTGATTTCAATCAAGAGTGCCTTTGCGTATGGATTTGCGACACAAAATCTACTCGAAAAGAACATACACCCGTAATACCCCGCCAACGCATAATCAGCAATCGGCTTTACCGCAACAACCGCATACGGCACAGAGGCAAACAACATTGCACCCTTGTCAACCACCCAAAATCCGTATTGAATGATACTAAACAAGTACCCAGCAAACGGAATAAGTAATGCAAGCAGTGTTGCACCAAATAGCACCATAAATGCATAACCAAACAACGGCACTAGTATTAAGTTTGCGAGTAACCCAACAATAGACACATACCCAAACGCATTAATAATTAAGGGTAGCGTGCCGAGAGTCGCGCTAAAAGTGAGCGCAAGATTATCGCGGAGGAAACTACCTTTCTTTACTTTTAGCCATTTCTTAAATACTGGGTAAAGCAAAAATATACCGAACACGCCCGCATAACTTAGCAAGAAACTTAAATCAAAAATGTACAATGGAAAGATAAGTAGTAACAGTATTCCCGATAGCGAAATACTATTTAGACTATCCGTTTGCTTGCCAAATAGTTGACCAATTAGCAAGAAAATAGACATCAAACTTGCCCGCACAACACTCGGAGCCATTCCGCAAAGCATCGCATAAAACCAAAGTATGCCGATGACAATACTAAGTTTTATCCACCGATTTATCCTACATTTATTCAAAATGAACATAAGTAGCATCATAATAAACGCCGTATTAAGTCCACTTACCGCTACCACATGCGCAATACCTGAAATTTGAAAATTAAGCGCAATATCACTAGGCAAAGCCGTTTTGTCACCAACTAACACGGAAAACGCAAGACCAGCGTACCGCGCATCCATATATTTGCAATAAAGTTCGCGAATATACTCACGCACGCTATCCCAAAAGCCCATTTGTCCACCCAGTATCGAAATATTTTCAAGAGTCGTGTATGTCGCGTGCTGAAAGTTGTTTGTATAAGCAAAACTATAAATTCCGTCATACGCGAACACATACGCAGGTGTGAGTTCGCCCTCTACAACAATTTTTATACCAGGTTTAAGCCCTGCCAAATCTTCTTCGGTGTACTGCCCGTTTTCAGGGTGACAAAGATAAACAAATACATTGCGGTCTAAATAAGCCGTGCCTGTGCTATTATTCGTTACCGATACATTTGAGATAATAAAATATACGCCTTTTTCTTTTATGATATAGTTTGTGTCAATCGTGCCACTAATATTGTAGATTTCGCCCGTTTTGGGTTTAAAGTCAATTTTAAATGAGGCATACTCAAGATAAAACAATCCAAAGCCTACCAAAACTGGTATCAAAATGCAAATCACCCACTTGCGAATATTCCAAAAGAAATCTACAAATTTGCTTTGCTTAAATTTAATCTTAAACAATAGCATAATTAGGCAAAATACCAAAATTGATACTATCGCAACAAAGTACCAAATGCTATCGTACAGCCAAATCTTGCCCAACCAAAGTCCCAGCGCTAACGCGATAAAGCACACAAAAATCGGTCTGAAATGCGCTATCATTTTATTTTCCCCTTTGGCTAAATTATATCAAACTTTTTGCCTAAAATAAAGCCTTTTGGAAATTTTGTCAATTTTTTAGCGAATAAAAGTGAATAAAATAAAATTTTTTAATCAGTTTTTAAAAAACACTTGAAAAAGTGATAAATTTATGCTATTATTAATTTATACACAAATTGAGCCATCATCGTATAATGGTTAGTACACTAGCCTCTCACGCTGGTTATAGGGGTTCGAATCCCCTTGGTGGTACCAAACACAAGCATTAACTGTTTAGTTAGTGTTTTGTTTTTTTCTGGGGATTCTCACCCCATCGGGGTTCGATTCTGTCGAACCAGACCGCAACAAGTTGCTCCCTGGCTTTGGCTAAAAACTTGCCACTGGCAAGTTTCCTTTACGCGTCGTCCCCTTGGTGGTACCAAGTGAAATAAAAAAGTCTTGTAAAAGACTTTTTTTATTTCACAACGATATTTGCCTAACGGCAAATGATATTGCTACGCAATGATATTCGCTTGCGCGAGTGATATTGCAAACTTTGTTTGCAGTGAAGGCAAGTGAAGCAAATATCATATCATTATGAGCGTAGCGAATAATATCACTACGAGCGCTGGCGAGTAATATCATTGACCGAATAGGTCAATATCATTCAAAATTAATTAATTTTTTTAATAATAAAAAATTTTTTCAATGAATAATTAATTAATCATTACTTCTTCTTTATATCTATATGCGAATAAAATCACTAGATATTTATCAATATATTTCAATTTAAGCAATATTTTATCCGCAGTACATAAAGCCAGCAAAGGTGACTTCATTCCAAATATCTTTTAGCAATTTGCCGTTGATATTTGCCTTATCGGTAAACTCTTGGCGCGTTTTATATTCTTGTTGCATATTTTCCGCACAAAATACTATATAATCATCTTTTAAAAACACTTCGTACATAATATTGTTATGTTTAAAAAGCATTTCGCTATAATAGAACAACCCGTTTAAAAACTCCTCAAAAGTTGCCTTAAATGGCTTGCCTTGCTTGTACTGCGCGCGAGCGGTTGTGGGTGTCACCAACATTGGGTAACTGATACCGCAATCTTTTTCCAGCCCTTCTTCATCTTTACTAAATTTCCACCCGCAATTTTTACATTCACCATTGCCGTACTGGTCTTGCATAGCCACTCCGCCACAAATTGAACATTTAACTATTTGGTCTTTGACATAAGGGTCATCATACTTAAAAAATTTGAAATCTTTTGGGTTCAACCCTGATACATTTCTATGGTGTTTTTCCCATTTAAATTGCGCCAAATCTTTCCAGTCCAAATTTTTAGTAAATTCGTAAGTTGTAGGTAAAAATTCCTTGATATTGCCTGTCATTTTAGGAAAAGGTTCATCGTAGCACAATACCATACTAGGCTTTATTTTCTCCAACATTTCGTTGTAGCCTAGCATAAATTCTTCTTCGCAATTTTCCCTATAATATGCGCAAACCGCTACAATCGCCCCTTGCTCCACGCCGTCAAAACAAAATTCAAACGAATTTTTATCGCCCCAACTAACAGTTGGTATGACTTTTAGACCTTGACTTTGCCAGTAAGCCCCACACCAACGATTTTTAAATACACTTTCAATTTGCAAGGCTAACGGCATATTCGTAAAAATGCTAAAATCTGGGCTAAGCAAGCAATAATATTGCGACAACTTTTCCACTTCCGTTTGTGCCTTTTCATAGACTTTTTCAAATTTCCAATCATAAGTGAAAAAATGCACAGTTTTGTCTAAATTTTCGGTATCATTCAATTTTGTGTTGGTATAACTTAAAAATTGAATTTTATCGACATCAATATCTTGTTTTTTGATAATAGGCATATCATATTTACCGCTAGACTGCCTATAGTACAAAAACTCATTTCTTACTAAACTTTGCTTTTTGTTTTGTTTGTCAATTTCGTAGTTTTTCAACTTTTACACCCCTACCATTCCCCTCCTTTTTATTAACAATATAAAAAAGTTGGAGAAAATAGTCTTTCTTCAACTTTTATAACTTATTATATACTATATGTCAAGTAATTTGAGAATTTTGAAACAGTATTTTTTATCAAATTGTTAACTTTTGTTAACAGTTTTTGCTATTCTTGTGATTTTGCAAGTTTGGAGGGCTGTTTATAGGAGTATAGCGGGTCTGTTTTTTTGATTATACAATTTTCATCAATGGACACTTTTTCCAAATCTTTTTCGCTTGGGCTTGCGTACATTGCATCGAGCATAACCTCCTCCATAATGGTACGCAAACCGCGCGCGCCCATACCCAAATCTAGCGCTTTTTGGGCGATTGCAGAGATTGCGCTTTCTTGTAAATCAAGTTCAATTCCATCTAATCTAAAAAATGTTTTGTACTGGTCAACTAGGTTATTTTTAGGCTTGGTCAAGATATTTATCATACTCGCCTTGTCTAGGCTACTTAACCCCACCACGACTGGCAATCTCCCCACAAATTCTGGTATCAAACCAAATTCTACGAGGTCGTTTGGCTGTACATTTTCGATAAATTTGTAATTGTGATTTTTGTTGATTTTTTCCTCTTGATTGAAGCCAACTTTTTTCTGCGCTTCACGATTTTGCACAATGCTTTCAAGTTTAACAAAAGCACCACCGCAGATAAACAAAATATTGCTAGTGTCCATTGAAATGGTGTCTTGATGCGGAGATTTTCGCGAGTTTTGCCCTACTTGCACAATCGTGCCTTCCAAAATTTTTAGCAAAGACTGTTGCACGCCCTCACCAGACACATCGCGCGTTAAATTACGCGAATCCACTTTTTTTGCGATTTTATCTACCTCATCAATATACACAATGCCCATTTCCGCTTGTGCCGTGTCGTAATTTGCGTTTGCAAGCAATTTCGCCAACGCGCTTTCCACATCATCGCCCACATAACCAGCCTCCGTAAGTGTCGTTGCATCTACGCACACAAAAGGCACTTTTAGTATGCGCGCCAAAGTTTTCGCTATCAAAGTTTTCCCTACTCCCGTTGGACCAATCAGCAAAATATTGCTTTTGTCGAGTTCCACCGTTTTTTGTCTTGTGGAGCGGTGCAAATTGTAATTTAGGCGTTTATAATGATTGTAAACCGCCACCGCCATTGCGCGTTTTGCATTGTCCTGCCCCACAATATATTCATCTAGTTGCTGTTTTATTTCCATAGGTGTGGGCAACATAAGGCGCTCAGACCTGCGATTTAATGGGCTTTCGTTTAAAATTTCCCTGCAAATTTCTACGCAAGTGTCGCAAATATAGCAATCGGTTGAGGGACTAGATACCAGCCTACGCACATTCGCCTGCGATTTTCCACAAAATGAACAAAATGCTTTTTCCATAAAAACTCCTAAATTTTATTCGGTTTTTTCCAAATTTTGCAAGCGTTCGGGGGTCAAAATTTTATCTACCACGCCGTACTCTATCGCTTCAAACGCGTTCATATAATTATCGCGTTCAATGTCTTGCAAAATTTTTTCTTTTGATTTATTGCAAAATTCTGCCAAAAGTGTAGCGTAATTATCTCTATCTTTTACGCCCTCTTTGTAGTAGATTTCAATTTCAGTGATTTGTCCTTTTACCCCGCCCCACGGCTGGTGAATCATCACCTTACTGTGTGGCAAAATATATCTTTTGCCGACTTCGCCACCCGCCAAAAGTAATGAGGCTGCACTCGCACACAGCCCTAGACAAATAGTGCTAATAGGCGATTTTAAATATCTCATTGTGTCCAAAATCGCAAGCCCGCACTGCGATATGCCCCCTGGGGAGTTGATATATAGACTAATCTCGCGTTTTGTATCTTTGCTCTCCAAATACAGCAACTGCGCAATCACCGTATTTGCCATAACATCATCAATTTCGCCCGTAATAAATACAATTCTATCCTCTAAAAGCCTCGAATAAATATCAAACGAACGCTCGCCGTTTGCCGTCTTATCTATAACTGTTGGAATAAACATAATACACCTGCCTTTTTGCTTTTAGTTTTAACATATTTTTAGCAAATTAAAAACTAAATTTAGAGGCATTTTAATCATTCGACATTTTTCGATAAAATAAGAAAAAATAACGCCACTAGCGTTACCTAAAAACATATTTGTGTCTTTAAGTTGCGCTAATAGCGTTAAATTTATAATTTTAGCCTATTTTGTTGTCTTTTTAGTTGCAGTAGATTTTGTAGCAGTTTTTGTAGTCGTAGCCTTTGTTGTTGTCTTGCTAGCGGTCTTTGTAGTTGCTTTTGAGGCTGATTTTGTTGCAGTCTTGGTAGCAGTTTTTGTAGTTTTTGTAGCAGTCTTTTTCACTGTCTTTTTAGGCTCGCCATCGCCATCTTTGCTTGCAACAACTGTGTTGTTCTCAGTCAGGAACTTCATAAGTTTGCGCATCAAAATGTCGCTTTCAATGTAGCGAATTTGGCGTTCAACAATGTTTTTCTTGTACTCAGCAACAGTTTTACCAGATGCGTTAGCCATATCAGCAATTTGCTCATCAATTTCGGCATCAGTTACATCAATATTCTCTGCACGAACGATTGCCTCTAATACAGATTTTGTCTTAGCGATACGAATAGCATCTTCACGGCGCTCCTCGCGGAGGTCGGCAACAGTCTTGCCAACATAGTTTGCGTAGTCCTCAATTCGCATACCTTGGTAAGCAAGGCGGTGAGTAAGGTCACGCATAAGCATATCTAATTGCTCCTCAATGTATTTTGCAGGCAATTCGATTTCACTATTGTCGATAACTTGTGCAATGATAGCATCTTCTTTGATTGTTTCATTTCTGTGGTCGAGTTCGTGACGAATTTGCGCCTCAACATCTTTTTTCCACTCCTCCAAAGTGTCGATACCAGCGACATGCTTTGCGAGTTCATCATTGATTTCAGGAATGTGTTTTGCGTTTACAGACTTCATATCACATTCAAATACAGCCTTTTTACCAGCAAGTGCAGGTGCGCCGTAGTTTTCAGGGAATGTAACATTTACTGTAATGTGGTCGCCTGCCTTGTGTCCAATAAGTTGGTCCTCAAAAGTATCAATAAATGAGTGAGAGCCTAACTCCAACTCGTAGTCAGTAGCCTTGCCCCCTTCAAAAGGAACGCCATCAATACTACCCTCAAAGTCGATAACGGCAATGTCACCATTCTCAGACACTTTACCCTCTACTGGGTGGCTGTGTGTGTGGTGAGTTTGCGCGTGCTTCAATTCTTCATCAACCATAGCAGGGTCAAATTCGTTTAAGATAGCACTTACAGTAAGACCTGTATATTTGCCTAATTTTGGCTCAGGCAAAACAAGAGTAATGATTTTACCAGAAATTTTCTTGTCAACAAAGTTTGTCAATTCCAAATCAGGGTCGCCGTATGGGCGAATTTCTGGGTGTTCACTAAATGCAGTTTGAAAAGCCATATCAGCGACATCTGCAAATGCATCTTCAAAGAAAACGCCTTCGCCATAGTTGCGCTCAATTACACGGCGAGGCACTTTACCGTTTCTAAAACCTTGAATGTTGTACTTGCCTTTTGTGCGCTCATAAGCGCGTTCAGTAGCGGTTTCGTACTCATCAGGTGTTGCTTCAAAAGCAATCTCAATTTTTGTTTTGTCAATGTTTGTTAATGTATACTTCATAGTAACCTCCGAAAATATGTAAGCAATTATACCATATAATACCCCAAAAAGCAAGCCGTAAACCAACTTTTATTGCGCTAGTATCAAATTAAAATTTAGCGCTACTACTGTTACCACCAAAAAATTTTACCCAAAAAACTATAATTGATATTGATAAAAATTTGCTTTTTAAAAAATTAAACAATATTTTAAATATTATATTATTTATTTGATTTTTCATAAAATATATGATACATTTTAATTGAGAAATTTTAGAGAATTTTTTATATAAAAATAAGGGGAAAATTGATGAAACAAAGCAAGATTGTTTGCATAGGCGCTATTATTTTGATAATAGGAATAGTTGCGTTTTTAGCGGTCGAACTAGCGGTCGCTATGGCGTGGAAAATGGAGCCGTACAACTATTTTTTCAATAAAATTAGCGACCTCGGCGCGCCTGATGTGGGTATGATAAAAAATCGTTTCGTAAATTCCCCGTTGCACACTGTGTTTAATGTCGCTTGTATGGTGTTAGGCGCTGTGTTTATCTTTGGCTTTTACTGTATGAACAACTACATTAAAGGTCCGCACAAGGCACTCAGTATGATATTTTTGGCAATCGCAGGCATAGGGCTAACAATGATAGGCGTGTTCCCCACGAGCGACCACCAAGGCTTCACTCTGCATATCTTGTTTGCGGGCTTTGCGATACTCGGTGGTAGCCTCGCGATGATAACCTTTGGACTTAGCCAAATGAAAGTACAAATGCGCAAAACTGGGCTTTGCTGTGTGATTTTTGGCGTGCTTAATTTTGTGTGGACCGTGCTTGCAAAATTGAGCCCAAATGTAGGTGGAATGTTTGAACGCTTTGCGGTTTATACAATCTTTGCGTTTGGTATAGTATTTTCAATCTTTGTACTAATTCTTTATAAAAAAGATACTTTGCTTACCAAAAACTCAATACCAAACACACCTACCGATTCCCTAATCTCACCAGCGGAATAAAAAATTATTACTATATGAAGTGGTGTAAATAAAAATTTTATTATAATTTCAAAATTAAAAAGTAAAAGTAAAAAATTGAAGCAAATGCGCTTCAATTTTTTGAATTATTTAGATATAGATTAAATATTTATTTAATTATTGAAATTAATATTTTTTGCTAAATTTTCTCTAATTTGATACCTGCTTCTTTGAGAAGTTGTAGGCTAAATTTATCTGTATATTCAGCGTGATAAACTATGCGCTTTATGCCACTTTTGATTATCCAACGCGCGCAAATTGCGCAAGGTGTGTGCGTAATATAAATAGTTGCGTTGCTCAAATCCCTACCGCCTTTTACCGCCTCAAAAATTGCGTTTTGCTCGGCGCAAAGTGTATAGCAAATTTCTTGTCTAGTGCCACTCTCGATTTGAAATTGTTTGCGGATACACTCGCCACGCTCAGCACAAGTTTTTATTCCCTCAGGGGCAGAATTAAAGCCGATGCTGATTAAAGTTTTACCGCTTGCCACCACCGCGCCGATTTTGCGTTCTTCGCGGATACAATCGGACCAATTAGACACAAATTCAGCCATTTGCATAAAGCGCTCGTCCCAAATATTTTTCATAATTTCTCCTAGTCTAATTCTGCCAAAATAAATGCGTTGTATGTGCTGATAGGCAACACAAAATTGCCTTTTGCGCTTGTAATAGTGAGTTCTACGCGGTATTGTCCGTAACTATCTAGGCTTTGCTTGATGTCTGTTTGCGAAATGCCGTATTTATATGACATTTCAGTTACCGTACAATCAGTGTTAGCATCGCCCAAAAATTCCACTACTACGCGCAAGTTTTTGCTTAAATCTGCCTTAATTTGGCAAAGGTTACTGCCATTTACATCAGGGGCAGTGTAGGCATAAACTGTATTATCTTCATCTACTAATTTAATTTGATAATCAATGCCGTATTCTAGAGTTTTTGCAATAACTGTGATTTCTTTTGTGATTGTAAAGGCGTTGAAATTGCTCAATTCCTCACCTTTTACGGTAATCACATAAGTGCCAGCATCGAGTTTTGCAAAAATCTTTCCGTTTTCATCAGGAGTAAATGGGGTGAGTGCGTTTGTGCCTTTTTTGTTGTAGTAATAGGTTACTTTTTCCGCCAAAGTTGCATCTAGTGGAATAGCACTAACTGTGTCGTTTGTTTGTGAAGTTGCCCAACATTTGCCTAAATCGAAATCTTCGCCATAAGTTACGGTTTCAAAAGGCTTGAAAATTAAACATTTGTTTGTAGCAAAATCAGCATATTCTGCCTTGTTGATATTGTACTCAGCAGTAAGGGTCTTGCTCACATAGTTTTTACCGCCATCAATAATTGCTCTAATCGTGTATTTACCAGTGTCAATAGGCGCATTTTCGGTGTATTCATTTTGTTCAAATACAGCATATTCGGTCTTTGTGAGTGTCATTCCCTCTGGAAGTTGCGCGGTATTGATAAGATTTACAGGTTGCGCACTAGCATTATATACTGTGTTTACCACAGCGCTATAATTAGGTGTAAAATCTTTTTTATTTACGGTTACATTGTATGTATCACTCGCCCCGCCATAAGTAATGGTTACGGTCACCGTACCTGCCTCGTTTAAAGTCGAAACATTACGCTCCGCAAAAGACAAAGCAAACACGCGTTTTGACCCGTTTTTGTACTCAACGGTAAACTTACCACCGTTTACGCTAAGGTCATTACCCACAGTATAAGTTAAAGTGTCTGGCAAAGTCGTAATCTTGATACTTTTGACTTCCATTCCGTCCCCACACCCAGCGAACGCAAATGCGCCGAAAAACACAATACAAAGGCTAAGAATGTACGCAAATTTTTTCATAATTTCCCCCTGTTTTTGTTAGTATGCGAAACTTTTTAGAAAATATAAATTAAATGCCAAAAAATTCGCAAAACTATATTTATAACTCTAATTATATCTAAACTTGTCGAAATTTACAAACGATTTTGACTACAAAAAACAAAATTTTACATTTTTTTTGCAATAATACTCGTAAATATTTGTATTTTAATAAAAAACACGCCCAAACACAAAAAACATTCCGTATTTATAAATGAAATTTAATTACAACTTGAAAGACTGATTGTGTTCGACAAAATTTGATATTTTGAAATTTTTTTATTATTTTTTCAAAAATTACTCATATTTATTCGACATTTTCATAAAATAGTATTATAATACACTTAATATGTAAGCATTACATATATGGTGTGAGTCAATTTGCACTAGCATAAATTTAAAAAGGAGCAAATTATGGCAAAAAATGGTTTTGTATCCGCTATGGATAATCTTCCTTGGATTTTGAAAATTATACTTTGCTTGCCTGTTCTTGACATTGTTTGGGGTGTGTACCGTATCGTTAAGGGTGTTTCTACAAACAAAGTTTTGACTTGGGTATTTGGTATTCTTTGGATTATCCCTGGTTGTGCAATTTGCTGGATTGTGGACTTAGTTTGTACTATTATATTTAGAAAGCCACGCGTTTTTGCATAACACAAATAAAAAGGCTATTGATAATTTCAATAGTCTTTTTTTTATTTAAAATTGATTGCAAACTCTATATTTTAAAGTATTTTTTGCTATTTATTTTATATTTTATTTATTGAAAAATTAGTCTTTGTTGCTCTCAATTTTGCCTTTTTTAGCCAAATGTTCTTGCAATTCTTGCTCGCGTTGCTTGTCCTCAATATCAAATTCCTCATCGGTCTGCTTGTTTAATTTTTTGAAAAACACAATCCAAACTTGCGACACAACCACAGTAATCAATGCAAGCACTATGCCCACTGGATACCACTTTAAGAAAATAAACGCAACCAAAGTAAGCACAAGCAACACACCCACCGATACAAGGCAAGACACAACGCACGAAATGTAAGTTTTTTTGCTAGTGTCAGGCGTGTTTTTTAAGCGGTCCAAAATTTCTCGCTCTTGAATCGCACGGCTCCGCGCTTTTGCAATTTCTTGTTCCATATCCTTTTGTTTTAGCCCCTCAATCGGAGCGGTCGCATCGAAAAAACCTTCTTGCTCAGTTTCATTATTTTGCTCCGCCGTCATAGTTAAAATCTCGTTATTTTCCATAGTTTCTTCTTTATTTTTTGCCTTTGGCGGGTTACTAGAAAACCCTATGTTTTCGAAATTATTTTTTACCGAAATTTTTGTTTTTCCTCTATTTCCCATATCCATTCCTCCAAAATTTTAACACGCTTGTTTAAATTTAATTATAGCAAATTTGCAAACAAAACGCAAACAATAAATAGCAACAAAAAAAGACTATCTAGTTAGAGTACCCTATTTTTACACAGGACAACCACCCGCCAGATACGCAGAGTATGCGCCTAAATTGAATAGTGCCTAAATTTTTTGCACATCAACTACTCTAAACTTTTTATATAGTCTTTTTATATGATTTTTTATTTGCTATTTTCCGCTTTTTTAGCAAGAATTTCTAATTTTTCTAAATTGCTAGTTTCTATAAACTCAGGGATTTTGCCATCTTCGTAAAACCAGTGTTCTGCAAAATTTTCGGTCGTAATTTTGTGAATATCTAATTTAAAATAGGTCGCCTCAGCAGTAGCAAGCAAAGTACCATTTTCATCTTCTAGATAACCAACGCCTTTAAATAATCTGCTATTTTCGCTCACCAACTTCGTTACACAAATTAAAGTCGTGTCTAGCGGAGCAGGTTTTAAAAAACGCACTTTCAACTCGCCCGTTACGCCCCACTGGTCGGGATTTTTTATCATCACCGCGCGCCCGATTGCCTCATCAAGTACCGCGCTAATCATTCCGCCGTGCATACGACCAGGAAAACTCTGGTGCCAGTTTTCATTTTGCAAAACTGCACAAATAATATCACCCTCGCACTCGTAAAATTTTGTTTTTAGCGACCACTCATTTTTCTGCCCACAAACCACACAATCACGGCTAATATTTTGTTTTTTCAATACTTTCAGTTTCATTTTTCACCTCTAAAAAATTATACCATTTTTGTTAAATTTTAGAGCAAAAAATCGTAAATTTCTCAACTTTTTACAAAACCCCACCAAATGTCAAAAATAAGGAAGAAATAATAAATTATTTAATGATATTGACCTAACGGTCAATGATATTACTCGCTAGCGCTCGAAGTGATATTATTCGCTACGCTCATAATGATATGATATTTGCCTTACTTGTCTTCACTGCAAACGGAGTTTGCAATATCACTCGCGTAAGCGAATATCATTGCGTAGCAATATCACTTGCCGTTAGGCAAATATCATTGTGAAATAAAAAAAGTCTTTTACAAGACTTTTTTATTTCACTGGAGCAGGTGAAGGGAATCGGACCCTCACGGCAGGCTTGGGAAGCCTGAGTTCTACCACTAAACTACACCTGCGTATAGATTTTATTCTATACTATATTTACTCTTTTGTCAACAAATTACACAAATTAATTATTTTTTTGCAATTTATCTTTACTTTATATCAAAAAAGGCTTCACTGTTTGTAGCAAAGCCTTTTTTGTTTTTAAATTTGTTAATTTTTATATTTATAAATTATTCTTGCAAATTTGCCATTTTTTAATATTTTATTATTTTAGAGTTTATTTTTGCTTATTGCTATATTTTGCGATACCAAAGTTTTCAGTAGTAATGTAGCCGTCCTCGGCGCAAAGCAAATCAGGTATGCGATTTACGATTGTAGCGCAAGTGAGTTCGACCGTTGCTGGCCTATTGATTACAACAGTTGTATCAGGCTCGCCGTAAATAGTCCATTCATTTTTATCAAAATCTTCTGGACCATATACTTTACCGATACATTCAGCCTCAATTTCGATACCTTCCAAAGTCTGCGTTGTTACGACCGCACTCATACCCGTAGCCATTCCGCTAGGAATTTTCATATCAAGTGTACTACTGTCTAACTCGCCATCGTGAGTAGTTGGCACACATTTTTGCGTTTGCGAAATCACAGTAAGCCCCAACTTGCTAGCGAGCCAACCGTTTACATTCCACATATAACTAGGCAAAAATTTTCCATCTTCGATTAATTTTTTGCGCTCATCAGTTGGAATATTATCAGCAGAAGCAACATCGCGCTCAAATTCTTCCATACTGAGTCCCGCACCGTGCGCACGCGCAAGAGCGATACCATAGTCCTCAACATTGTAACTACTGCTACCCTTAATTTTGGTGATTTTGTGAGTTGCGCCCGCAAGAGTAACAATCAAATTGCCCCAAAATACATCTTGATACCCAGCACCCGTAATTGTGCAACCATTCTCTTTTGCAAGGCGGTCTATTTCCTTAAATAAATTTGGGTTACTGTTTTGAGGAAAAAACGCTTCTTCGCAAGTAGTAATTGCGTTTACACCCGCGCCAGCACAAGCAAGCAATGCATCGGCACAATCGGCAATCAAACTCATTGTGGTGACAATCGCAACATCAGCCCCTGTTTCGCGCAAGCGTTTCACCATATCCTGTTTAACGGTTTCGATTTTTACACCTAAATTTTCGATTTCGGCGAATTCGCCCGCATCTGTGCCAAATTTTGACTCATCTACATCAAATGCGCCTACGCACTCCATACCTCTTTCGATACAGTAACGAATAGTGTATTTCGCCATTTTACCGCAACCGTATTGTACAAATTTAATTTTAGCCATAGTTATCTCCTTGTTTTTAAAGTTTTGCAAAATTTTTTGCTAGTCTAATTATATACTATTTTGATTTTTTTAACAAACAAAATGGACTACTTCATCATATTTTTTACAAAATTTGTAAATTTTACGCAAACACTATTTTTATTTTATCAAAACCCTATCGCAACTCAAAAATGCACGAAAATGCGTGTATATGACAAAATTTAATCACTTTCCCGCATATTTTTGCTTCTTTCTGCACGAATTAGCACTAGTTCGAGTTTTGGCCTGTTGTATCTTTGTATCAAAATAGGCGGAATTTGTAATATCGCGTTTATCAAAAATAAAGGTAGTGCAAATGCAAGCATTTTATCTACTGGAAACGCTAAAAACACAAGTAAACCTATACAAAGCATACCTATATGCACCATTTCGGCGTAACAAGTTTCTGTCAAAAACCTATCTATGTAAGTTGCATCAAAACTTTGAATTTTGTCCTTTTTAAAATTACATAACTGCCCCATTTCTGGTACTTTGTCTTTCCAGTTTTTGATACCTATTTTTTCGTAAAATTTACGCTCTTTTTTGGCAACTCGAAATATTTTCGTTTTGTAACAAAACCATTCTGCTGGTAATTGATGTATCACCCACGCAATCAAAGCATCAAGCAAAAATATAAAGATTGCACCTAGCACGCCTGCTAGTACAGAATACACCACTCCCGCCCCAACAAGAATATTTACCCCCATTACGAGTAATAAACTTACTGCTAAACCTATTATATAATATCTAAGCATTTTTCCTCTTTATTTTAGGTACTATGCAATGCATAGTACTGTGTTTTTCCGTGAAAAATCGTGTTTTTTCACGCTTTTTTGCTAATTTTTAGCACTTTTTGCCCATTTTGGACACATTGTAACAATTTTCCCAAAGGCAACTATTTTGCGTAATTAAATCATGAATACGCTCTAGTCTATCCTCTTTTTTAGAATAAATAGGCGGTAAAATATGCAAATTCATATATTTAATTTCTCTACCATTTTTTGCCATTCTTCCACTGCTACGGTATGTAATGAAAATTGGCAAAATCGGCAAATCATATTTTACGGCATAATGAAACGCTCCATTTTTTAGAGGGCGCGGTTTTTCATAATCGGGCCACATTGCCTGCTCAGGATAAAAGGCAATAAAATATTTTTTATCTACAAAATACTTAAATGCCTCGTTAAAATTTTTCATTCCCTCACGATTACTACCGAACGGCATCATACCACCCACACGCATCATTTCACCAAAAAAGCCTCGCTGATTATTAAAGTCGCCTGCGGTTATTTTGACTTTACGCCCACGCAACGCTTTTTTGATAGCCAAACAATCAAACATATTTGTGTGATTGCAAGTCACAATAGCACTATCTAAATTTTTTAAATTCTCTCTCCCATAAACTCGCACACGGTTTACTACATTATTTTTCCACCACGAATACGGGTTTACCACAAATATTTTTTGAAAAAATTGTCTAAATCTTGTACCAAAATTGTTGCCTATATAATCAAAATTTTCATCTACTTTAATAGCATTTTCATAATTAATAGGAACAATGTGTTGGTCGAATTTCTGCTCGCTTTCATACTCTTTTATCCTCTCTTGAATTTCTTGATAAGTCATATCTACTCGCCTTTTTTGTTTTCATTTGTGTAAGTCACGCGTTCGATTACTTCCCACACTTGACTTTGTCTATTCAAAAGCGCTTTTGTCACGATAGGAATGTAGCCCATATAGAAAATCGGGTGGAAAAATAGCACAATTATTTTTTTGTAAAAAGGCAATTTGATATTTTTCCAATCAGCCACCAAACACGCGACAGTGAGCGCAAAAAATGACAAATACAACAAGCCAAAGCCCGCACTAGCGTAAATTGCGTTTAGCGCCCATTCGCCATACCCCATAGCACCCAAAAGTATCGCACCAAAGAGATTTAACACCGTAAATACCACGAGCATACCTATATAGCAATATACCTTATTTAGCGAAGTCGTGTAATAAATGTCGCGCTTTATTTCCTTTGTGCACGGTAAATTTTCCAGTTTTTCCGCATACAATCTCGTACTATCAACGACTCCCGTCATCCACCTAGTACGGCGTTTATTTGTCATATCGCGACTAAGCGCTTCTTCAACATACATTTTTGCATATGAATAATAAAAGGTCGTAAATCTGCGCACTACACTATCAAACATCAATTCTATATCTTCGGTCAAAGTCTTTTGATACGGAAAGCCACCCAAAGTTGCTATCATATCACTTCTAAACATAATGCCCGTGCCTATTGTCATATTTATAGCACCAAGTCGCGATTTGTGTTTATTGCCCAATTCATCAATCATAGTCCAAATCAAACCGTTGCAATTTGACCAAATACTATTTGCTTTTTTATCACCAAAATACCAATTTTTTACCAATTTTTTGGCTTGAATAATTTGCGCACCACTGCTAAGCGCATTGTTCATTTCTTCCAAAAAATACTTATCTAGCACACAATCAGCATCAACAATCACATACGCATCACTTTTATTTCCTTCCGCTAGACAATTTTTTAAGCACTTGTCAACCGCATAGCCTTTGCAATTTTGCTCAGGCACGATATGCACGCGCGCGCCGTAATTTTTTGCCATTTCGATTGTAGGGTCATTTGCGTCTTTTACGATTATTTCAATCGAAAATTTTTCGCGCGGATAACTTTGCCCGTTTAGACTATCTAGTAACATTCCTATGACCTTACTTTCATTTCTCGCAGGAATTACCACCGCGATTTTATTTAATATGGTATTAAAAATTCGTTTTTGTTTTTTTCTACCGCCAAACCACCCCATAAGGCGTGGCATATAATATATGATAAATGCAACCGCTAGCATAGCACATAGAATTGCGGCCGCGTTTATCACCGTTGCTAACACACTCATAAACTACCTCCCTCGTATGTTTAACCATAATTTAGCAAATATTTTATGAAATTAGCAATTCGATTTTGCAAAAATTTTTCCATACTTTATCTACTGCAAAATAGAGGCTATTCTACTGCTAGTATAGCCTATTAGAACAACTCTACTCACAGTAGAATTTTTGATAAATTTAGTTTAAATGCTTGATTTTTGTAGTAGAAAAATGCTAAAATAAGTTTATGGAAAATTTGAATGAGATAATTGCAGGCAATTTAATAACTTTACGCAAGCAACACAAGATGACGCAACTCGAACTCGCGCAAAAACTAAATTTTTCGGACAAATCAGTATCAAAATGGGAGAAAGGCGAGTCGATACCAAGTGTGGAAATTTTGGTGCAGTTGGCAGAAATTTACGGCGTAACTTTGGACTATTTTACGCACGAAAACAAAGGCACAAAAGACTTCGTAAAGGCTGAGCCTAAAAAATATAATAAATTGATAATTAGTTTGCTTAGTATTTCGGTAGTGTGGATTTTGGCTACCGCAATTTATGTATATAGCAACACAATTTTTAACCTCAATGTTTGGACTGTGTTTATTTGGGCTTTTCCTGTTTCGTTTGTGTTAGCCATAATTTTTAACGCAATTTGGGGCAAGCGCAAGTATATTTTTTGGATTTTGTCGGGATTTTTATGGACACTCGCGACTTCCGTTTTCTTACAATTTTTGGAATACCACTTGTGGCTAATCTTTATACTTGCCGTACCTTTCCAAATCACTATTATACTTTGGTCTGGGCTAAAACCACGCCAGAAAAAACAAAAACAACCAAAACCTAAGCAAGAAAAAGAGACAAAAACGGAAAATTTAGATACACGCATAGATGCTACAAATACTAATAATTCAAACTCTAAAAATGCTGGCACTCTCAACTCTAAAAACACTGATAATTCCAACTCAAAAACTAACTAATTAATTACAAAAAAAATTGAAAATAAATTTATATTTTTTAAAAAATATCATTATTTATAATAATATTTTTTTATAAAAATAATATCACTCTTTATAACAAAAAGGCATACCTAAACAGTATGTCTTTTTGTATATTTTCTACTTAGTGGCACTCGCAACATTCGACAGATTTAAACAATTCTTTGTCGTATGGAATATTGTGCGTATCGTAATAATTTTTTACCGCTGATTTTACCGCTTCTTCCGCAAGCACCGAACAGTGCAATTTATACGCAGGCAAGCCGTCCAAAGCCTCCACAACCGCTTGATTTGATAATTTTAGCGCATCACTAATAGGCTTGCCTTTTATCAATTCGGTCGCCATTGAACTAGTAGCAATCGCGCTACCGCACCCAAAAGTCCTAAATTTTACATCGGTAATGATATTATCCTTTACCTTGATATACATACGCATAATGTCACCACATTTTGCATTACCCACTTCGCCAACACCATCAGCATCAGCAATTTCGCCAATATTGCGCGGATTTCTAAAATGGTCCATAACTTTTTCGCTATATAACATATTTTCTCACTCCTTTTTGTAATTCGTCCCAAACGGGCGAAATTTTACGCAAGTATTCCACAATTTGAGGCACAACTTTGATAACCTCATCAATTTCTTGTTCGGTGGTAAATTTACTGAGTGTCAACCTCAATGAACCGTGCGCCACTTCGTGCGGTCTGCCGATTGCTAGCAACACATGACTTGGGTCAAGCGAACCCGAGGTACACGCACTCCCCGAACTTGCGCAAATTCCTTTGTCATCGAGCAAAAGCAACAAACTTTCACCCTCAATACCTTCAAAACAAATATTTACATTGTTAGGTAAACGATTTTTTGCATCACCATTTAGCGCGCTGTGCGGAATTTTTAGCAGATTTTGTATCAATTTGTCACGCAATTTCGTTTCGCGCGCAGAAACTTCCGCCATTTCAGTAACTGCATTTTTTAAAGCAACGGCAAGCCCAACTATGCCCGCCAAATTTTCAGTACCAGCGCGTTTATTTCTTTCTTGCGCTCCGCCATTTATGAGCGGAGTAAGCAAAATTCCTTGCCTTGCGTAAAGCACGCCCACGCCCTTTGGACCGTGAAATTTATGCCCAGAAATACTCAGTAAATCTATATTTTGCGCTTGCACATCGACTGGAATATGCCCCACCGCTTGCACTGCATCGGTGTGAAAAATTATTTTCTTTTCACGGCAAATTGCACCTATTTCAGCGATTGGTTGAATAGTGCCGATTTCGTTATTTGCAAACATAATTGTGACCAAACAAGTGTCATCACGAATGGCGTTTTTGAGGTCCTCCACACGCACAATACCGTTTTCATACACATCAAGATATGTAACCTCAAAGCCTTGCGCTTTCATTTTGTCCAAAGTATGCAAGACTGCGTGATGCTCAAATTTTGAGGTAATAATGTGTTTTTTACCGCGTTTTTCACCGATTTTACAAGCGGAAATAATCGCTTGATTGTCGCTTTCACTCCCGCCCGAAGTAAAAATAATTTCATTTGGCTTTGCGTTTATGCTTTTAGCCACGCTCTCGCGCGCCTGCTCCAAAATTTCTTTTGCGTGCTGACCCATACTATGTAAACTAGAAGCGTTGCCATACATTTCGCCAAAATAAGGCAACATTTTTTGCACTACCGCATCATCAGTCTTGGTCGTGCCAGCATTATCTAAATAAATCATAATATATAATTTTCTCCTTGATTTGTTGTTTTTTGTTTCTTTTTGTTGTTTTTGGGACGATTTTTATAATTCCTACCATTTTGGTATGATTTTATTTTAAAACAAAATTCTCCATTTGTCAATAACATATTTTAAAAAAATCAAAATAATTTTTTAAAAAAATAAAAACAATAATTAGATTGAATTAATCATTGTTTTTTCATATTTTTTATTTATTTTTTTTGATAATTTTTATCTAGGACATTTTGCAAAGTTACATCTTGCAAAAAGCCATTGATAAGATTTGTGAGGTAGTCCCAAACTTCGCGCGTATCACAAATTGCAGAACGCGGACAATTTTCCCCACCCAAACAAGAAGCGAGGCAAGTATTGTCGCCCGTTGCGTCTAAGATTTGCTTTATGGTTATTTCGCTTGCGGAGCGAGATAGTCTATATCCGCCGTTCACCCCGCGCACGCCCTCAACAAGCCCCGCTTGTGCAAGCATAGAGATAATTTTTTCCAAATATTTTACCGACACATCTTGTCTAGCGGAAATATCTGCAAGCGAAGTGAGTTCGCCATTTTTGCGCGCAATATCCGCCATAACGCGCACGGCATAACGCCCTTTTGTGGTCAAATGCATATTTTCACCTAGCCTAAATTTTCCAATTTCAATTTGATTTCTTCTTGGTGCAACGCATCTAGCATTTCCTCAATATCGCCTTGCATAAAGTCGTTTATATTGTGCATACTCAAACCTATGCGGTGGTCGGTAACTCTACCTTGCGGGAAGTTGTATGTACGAATACGCTCGCTACGGTCGCCAGTACCGACTTGTGATTTACGCTGTTGTGCATTTTCAGCAACTGCTTTTTGTTGTTGCATATCTTCGAGTTTTGCAAGCAAAATTTTCATTGCTTTGTCTTTATTTTTGATTTGACTGCGTTCATCTTGGCAAGTTACCACAATTCCGCTAGGAATGTGTGTAATACGAATAGCAGAGTCGGTGGTATTTACACCTTGCCCGCCGTGACCGCCCGCACGATATGTATCAATGCGCAAATCTTTGTCATCAATGGCGACATCGGTTTCCTCAACCTCTGGCAAAATGGCAACCGTGACAGTACTAGTATGCACTCTGCCTTGCGACTCTGTTTCTGGTACGCGTTGCACACGATGCACACCGCTTTCCCACTTCAATTTCCTATAAGCGCCCACACCATCAATCAGCATAACGCCCTCTTTTAGCCCGCCGACCTCAGTTTCGCTGTACTCCATAATTTCAGTGCGCCAGCCTTGTTTTTCGGCATATTTTTGGTACATTTTAAACAACTCAGCACCAAAAAGCGAAGCCTCGTCACCACCAGCAGCGGGGCGAACTTCTACATAAACGCTACTGTCATCGTTTTTATCGCGAGGCAAAAGCATAATGCGCGCTTTTTCCTCGATTTTAGCAATTTCAGCCTCAGCCTCAGTTTTTTCCGCTTGCGCCATTTCTATAAGTTCGCTATCGGTGGTTTCGGCTAGCATTTCGGTAGCACTATTTAATTTTGCATTTACTGTTTCAAAACGCTCGTAAAGTTCTGCATACTCGGCAAGCGCAGAATGTTCTTTTGCAACTTTTTTATATTTATTTATATCAGCAATCAAATTAGGGTCGCACATTTCATCGCCTAACTGCTTATATTTCTCCACAAATGGTAATATTTTTTCAATCATTTTTTACTCCTCGCAATCACAAATCTATCAAATCCGTAATAATCTGCCACAATATCGCAATCAAAATTTTCGCTCAAAATTTCAGCCACTTTGTCCGCTTGATAGTCGCCTACTTCTAAATACATCACCCCACCAATATTTAGGTGTTTAGGCGCAAGAACGCTCAATTTTCTATAAAAATCCAGCCCATCATCTCCGCCAAAAAGGGCTAATTTAGGCTCAAAATCACGCACACTTGCGGGCAAAGTGTCCATTTCTTTTTTATCTAGATATGGCGGATTAGATACAATCAAATCGAACTTGCCTAGCCTATCATCTACCAAATCGCATTGATAAAAATTTACCGCAACATTGTTTGCCATTGCATTTTGAATGGCAAGTTTGATTGCATTTTCGCTAATATCGGTCGCGGACACAACCGCATCGAGATTTTTACCCAAAGCAACCGCTATGCAACCGCTCCCCGTGCAAATATCAAGTATAGTGGTAGGCACACCCGCGTATTCTTGAATAATCATATCGCAAAGTTGTTCCGTTTCGCTACGCGGAATAAGCACATCGGGCGTCACCGACAATTCGCAATTCACAAAAGGCACAGTGCCTAAAATATAACCTAATGGCTCATTATTTTTCAAGCGTTTTAAATCGCGCTTGATTTCTGGTAGCATTTTAGTAGGTATTGTCGTTAAATCCCAACTAATCGGCTCAGATTTTAATTTACTCACCAACAGCCACGCAAAATCGCGCGATTGATTTTTGTCTAAATCTTTGTTATTTTGATTAAAAAATTCACGAATTGTCATTAGCCTTTGTTCTCCTTTTTTAGTCTAAAAAAGCAAAAAAATAGATGCCAAAAACTTTTTAGCACCTATTGTCCACTTATGCAGATTTCTTGTCAAGGTTGAATTTTTTGTTAAATTTCTCAACACGACCAGCAGCATCTACTATCTTTTGGTTACCAGTAAAGAAAGGGTGGCATTTGTTGCAAATGTCAACTTTCATAACATCTTCTTTATATGTAGAACGAGTGTCAAAAGTTTCACCGCAAGCGCAAACGACCTTTACATTGTGGTAATTTGGATGAACATTTTTCATACTTAGCACCTCAATTTAAAATTATTAGTAGGTTAATTATATATTATTTTTAACAAAAAATCAATAGTTTACGCCAAAAATTTTGAAAAATAGCGCAATTAAACATTAAATCTTATTTTAGATAGTAAAATCGCCCCCAAAAAACACACTTGATATTGACTTTTTCTGCATTTTTTGGTACAATGATTGTATAATAAAAAATAGACTTGTGGAGGGTAAAATTATGGGCTCACTTCAAGATACTATGCGTATCGTGCTAGCAAAGGAGGCTGTTGCTAATCGCTACAATTTAGGGTATCCCGAACTCAGTGATGAGGTTTTTTACAAAATTATGAAGCAAAATGACTTGCCACTCGATAGTGATGTGGAAAATTATCTCGCGCACGGCATCAAAATTCGCAAAATTGAGAAAAATAAAGCGTGGTACGACAAGACAACTATGCAAAATTTGGACAAAAACGAAAAGCATCTTGATATAGTTTTTCGTGGGCTTATAGACCACATTATTTTCGATGGCGATTTCAACAAATCACGCGAGAAAATTTTGTTTGATACTTGGGCAAAAGAAACCCCAGAAGAAACAAAAGAGGATGCAAACCGCGGTAAAGTATTGCAAATTTTGCAAAACGAAATTGTGCCTGAATTGTTTAGCAATTATGTATATGCTCACGCAAAAGAACTGGAAATGCCTGCAACCGCAATGGCGACATTACTTGATGATTGTCTAAGCGTGCGAATGGCGCATTTTGAGGAATTTGTACTTACACTTTACAGTGATATGCGTTTGCTTTACAAACTCGATAAAGCCAAATCAAAGATTGATGAAAAACACCGCACACGCCAGCCTATTTATGAAACTGAAGCCCCAAAACCAGCCCCAAAAGTCCAACGCAACAAATATGACTTTGAAGATGAAGATTTTTGCGCTAGCGCCGAGCGCGTGTTTTAAAAAATTGCATACTATATACAAAACTAAAAACACAATACGATATTGTGTTTTTTTATTTAAGTGATTGTTACTTATTTTTAGTTGGTTTATTATATAAATTACTTTGGCTTATTTTTCATCTAAAACGGTGATTTTTAGGTGAAGGTCGTGGACAATTTTTGATTTATCAATCGTCAAAGTTTGCATTTCGCCAGCGGTTACTGCTGGACTAGGGCGTTTGCCGATTTCTTGCCCGCCACTTATGGCTGAAATTACAATTCGCCTATAATTTTTATCTACGCGGAAAGAAATTTTTGCCTCACCCTCGCCCGTATCGTATATGTATTTTGGTGCGGTATATTTGATATGTTCATCGTGAGTGATTTCGATTTTTTGGTTAGTATTTAGTCCAGTTTTTGCGTAAATTCCAGCAAAATTGCCCGCGCGCTCGCCCTCGCTTGACACATTATCAACGAGGTCGTTTACATGCAACACATTACCCGCGCAAAATAGCCCCGTGCTAGAAGTTTGGTAATATTCATCGACCGCAAAAGAGTTGGTTACATTGCACCATTCCAGCCCCAAAGAGGACACAATTTCATTATCTGGGAGCAGTCCAACGGACAAAAGAAGCGTATCGCAAGGCACAAATTTTTCTAGTTCTTTTACGGGTTGCAAACGCTCATTTACGGGAGCAACATATACGCCCTCTACGCGTTTTTTACCCACCACGCGGGTAACTGTTGTGGACAAATGAAGCGGAATATCAAAATCGCGCACGCACTGTGTGATATTGCGCGCTAAACCTCCGCTTTGAGGCATAATTTCGTAAATTCCTACTACTTCCGCGCCCTCGCACACAAGCCTTCTAGCCATAATCAAACCTATATCGCCCGACCCCAAAATCACTACGCGCTTGCCTATTTTTTCGCCATCAATATTGATTAATCTTTGCGCGCAACCAGCAGTAAATACGCCAGCGGGTCTATCACCAGCGAGCAAAATTGAGCCAGCGGGTTTTTCTCTGCACCCCATAGCAAGCACTACCGCTTTTGCTTCAAATTCTAGCAAGCCCTCCGCACTGCTTGCGCACACAGAGTAGCCAGTATCAATTTTGGTGATTTCTTCGCAAAATGCGCCCGTAATTAGTTGCACATTTTTACAAGATTTCACGCGCTCTTTCCAGCGTTCCGCATACTCTGGACCTGTTAATTCCTCATTAAATAAGTGCAAACCAAAACCGTTATGAATACACTGATTTAGGATACCGCCCGCACGGCTTGCGCGCTCCAAAACCACCACACTTGCGCCCGTACTACTCGCACCAACCGCACTAGCAAGTCCGCAAGGTCCACCACCTACAACTAACACATCAATTTTTTTCATTTTTACCTCATAAAATGATTTTTTAGTGAATTTTTCTTTAATTTATTTGCTATTTTTCAAATTGTCTAAAATTATCTCGCTACCCGCGCCTTTTAGGGTGATTTCTTTTGGACTTAATCCCGTTTCATTTGCTAAAATTTTTATCACCTTTGGCAAACAAAATCCTCCTTGACACCTGCCCATTGTTGGGCGCACACGCCTTTTTATCGCATCGACATCGGTTGGCTTTAATGGCGAATGAATTGCCTCAATTATTTCGCCCTCAGTGATTTTTTCGCAACGGCAAATTATTTTGCCAAAACTAGGGTTTTGTTTTATCAATTCTTTGAGGTCTTTTTTGTTCATTTTTTCCGTACAAGTATATGGCTTGCGTTGCACAAATTCGTGTGGGCGGAATTGTAACCCATTTGCGTGCATTTCGTTTACCAAAAATTCAGCAATCGCTGGCGCAGAGGTTAAACCTGGGGAGCAAATACCCGCGGTGTAGTAAAAGTTTGTTTCTCCAAAACGCTCTATGACAAAATCATCTCCACTCACTACCCTAACACCAGCAAAAAGTTTGATGACTTTGCGGTAATTTGGCGTCTTTACGGACATTTCGACTTTTTGCTTGATTTCTGCGATATTGTCCGCATCGACCGAAGTATCGTGAGGCTCGCAAGGAATTGCATTTGGTCCGAACATAATATTTCCGTGAAGCGTGGGAGTCGCTAGCACACCTTTACCCAACTCATTTGGTAGAGGAAAAATAGGGTGATGCACAAAATCTCTTTGCGATTTATCTAGAAGCAGATATGCGCCTTTTACATATTTTAGAGGCACTTGCGGAGCGCCTACCAGCGCGTTTATCTCGTTAGCCCCAACGCCCGCGCAGTTTACCACAAACTTTGCCGTAACGCTTTCATTTTGTGCAAAAATTGTATAATTATCGGCATTTTGAGTGATTTTATCTACCGCAAAATTTACACGCACCTCACCACCATTTATTACTCCTTCTTCACAAAGCGCAATACAAGTAAGATATGGCGAAATTACCGCGCCAGTCGGCGCAAAAAGTGCAATATCTATATTATCTGCAAGATTTGGCTCCATTGCGTGTAATTCTTCGCGCTCAATAATTCGCATACCCTGTACGCCGTTTATTAGCCCGCGCTCATACAACCTATTTAGCCCGTCCCTCCCGCTTTCGGGCGCAACTACCAAAGTACCACATTGCAAAATATCTACCTTTAACCTTGCACACATTGCAGGGTAAAGTTGATTGCCACGAATATTAAATTTCGCTTTTAGCGTGTTTGGCTCAGGGTCGTAGCCCGCGTGAACAAGTCCGCTATTTGCCTTTGTACTTCCGTTACTTACATCACTCCCCGCCTCTAAAAGTACTGCTTTTACGCCTTTTCGTGTAAGTTCACTAAAAACGCACGCCCCTACAATTCCCGCGCCTATAATTGCAACATCAAATTCTTGCATAAACCTCTCCTTGTTTTTTTTCTATCTTAATTTTAAAATTAAATGAAATTAAAGTCAAATAAATAACAAAGTTTCTTCAAATGTTTGTTATTTTCGTAAAAAAATGATAAAATAATTTAAAAAGCATTATTTTTAGGGGGTAAAAATGGACAAACGCCGTTATATCATCGCGGTTGATTTGGGTACAACTTCAATCCGCACACTCGCATACGACATCACTGGTCACGAAATTATCAATGTTGCAAGGAAAAAAATCACGCAGTACTATCCAAAACCCGGTTGGGTAGAACAAGATGCGGTGGAGATTGTAAACAATGTTGTTGAATGTCTTGCTCGCACTATTTCTGATTTGCCAGAGGAAAGCATTTTTGGTTTAGGGGTCACCAACCAGCGTGAAACAACTGTCGCGTGGGACCCAAAGACTGGCAAACCTTACGCAAAGGCGATTGTGTGGCAATGCAGGCGCACGCACGAAGAAATTATGGAATTAAAAAAGAGCAAACGCACTTGCGATATGCTCCACAAACGCACAGGGTTGATACCTAGTTCGTATTTTAGCGCAACCAAAATGTCTTGGCTACTAAGAAACAACGAAAAAGTTGCCAAAGCGCGCGCAAAAGGCAGATTGTATTTTGGTACTTTGGATACTTATCTTATCTATTGCCTTACAAACGGACAAAGTTTTGTAACAGACCATTCAAACGCAAGTAGAACACTACTATACAATCTTAAACTTCAAGATTGGGACAACGAATTGTGTCAATTTTTTGGTATTCCACGCGAAACGCTTGCGCAAATCGTAAATTGTGATGAATATGTAGGCGATTGTGTGATTAAGGGCAAAACACTCAAAATTGGTGGAATTATCGGCGACCAGCAAGGCTCGCTTTTTGGGCAGAATTGTGTCAAAACTGGCGATATAAAGACCACATATGGCACGGGCGCGTTTATGCTTGCGAATATCGGCAATATGCCTGTATTCAATCAAAGGCTACTCACCACTGTTGCGTGGCGCACTCGCGAGGGTATGACCTTTGCCTTGGAAGGCAATATGTACACGGCGGGCGCGTGCATAAACTGGCTTCAAGATAGTTTGCACTTAATCGAGTCCCCAAAAGAAAGTGAAACGCTAGCAGGCTCTGTAGCAAGCACGGGTGGGGTTTTCTTTGTGCCAGCGCTAGCAGGACTAGGTGCGCCATTCTGGAAAGGCGATGCGCGTGCAAAATTTGAGGGCATTACGCTTGCCACTACTTCCGCCCAACTAGTGCGCTCCGTTTTGCGCGGAATTGCATACAATACGCGTGCAGTGTTTGATTGTATGCGCGATACTTTCCCTATTTCGGAAAAAGAACTCAAAGTCGATGGCGGTATGTCAAATAACGGACTTATGATGCAATTCCAAAGTGATATTTTGCACTTCCCTGTTGCTGTTTCTGCAGAAACTGAATCAACCTCGCTTGGCGCTTGTTATATGTGCGGGCTGTGCTTTGGTGCGTTTAAAAATATCGCAGACCTTAGTAACCTCTACGCTTCGCGCAAAATATACAAACCAACCGCGCACGACACACAACGCGAGAAAAATTACCAAAAATGGCTCGAAATTATCGAAAAATGCTAAAAAATTAGATTTGCTAGGACAGTATGATTGCTTTAAAGAGATATTTAGATGAGTTTGAATTGAGTGAGGCGTGCAAAATTGTATGCAAAAATATGCAAAAATTAGGTCACAAAATTACCCCAAAAGACCAAAAAATTTGGAAAGAAAATATCACAAACTCATTGAAAAACACTGATTTTTATTTCTATTTGGTGTATTTCAATGGAAAAATTTGCGGATTTGCAGAACTCACCATTTTTGATAAAAAATTATTTGTTGCAGAAATTGAACTTAATAACGATGCGAAAAATACTAGAATTTTGTATAAAATATTGCAATTTTTATTTAACGCGCAAGAATTTAATTCATTTACGGAAGTTTATTTCAATATAAACAATAAAAATGAAAAATCTATCAGCACTTTTTCGCATTTAGGTGCAATTTTGGTTGAAAAACGCGAAAAATCTAGTCTATATTGCTTAACGCGAGCAAATATGCAGAAATACTTTGAAAAATTTAATAGATAAATTATTGAGATTGCTTTTGTGGTAATCTCTTTTTTTATTTTAGTATTTAGTTAAAAATTAAAAAATTTTGCAAAAATTATCAAAATCGTTTGGTATTTTTTTTGAAATATTATATAATCTATTATTATGAAAAGAATTACAAAAATTGTTTGCACGCTGGGGCCTGCGTGCGCTGATGAAAAAATTTTGTCCCAAATGTTTGATGAGGGTATGGATGTGGCAAGGCTAAATATGAGTCACGGCACTATCGAATCGCATCAAGCGTTGGCGGACACTATCGCGCCTTTGCGCAAAAAAGGCTTAAAGTTGTTGGTTGATACAAAGGGTCCTGAAATTCGTATCGGCACATTTGAGGCGGGCAGTATTATGCTTGAAGTTGGCAAGCCATTTACATTTACTACTCGTGAAATTTTGGGGAATGATAAGGAGGTTTCCTTAAAATACAAAAATTTGGTAAATGAAGTGCGCGCGGGCGACAAAATTTATGCAAACAACGGTATGCTTGTGCTATGTGTGCAAAAAGTAACCAAAACGGATATTGTGTGCGTGGTGGAATTTGGGGGCAAGTTATCAAACAACAAAGGCTTAAATATCCCTGGGGTTGTGCCTAGCTCTCCTTATATCTCCCCTGCCGATGAAAAAGATATTTTATTTGCCATTAAAAATAAAGCCGATTATCTAGCAATTTCGTTTGTTAGCAACGCGAAAAATGTGCAAGATATTCACGATTTTCTAGCAAAAAATGGCGGGGAAAATATCGAAATTATCTCTAAAATTGAAAATGCGAGCGGAGTAAACAACGCCGACTCGATTTTGGACAAAAGCGATGGGCTTATGGTGGCACGCGGTGATTTGGGCGTGGAAATTCCTTTGGAAAAAATACCACCTATTCAAAAGAAACTTATCTCGCTTTGCAATGTGAAACGCAAGAGATGCGTTGTAGCTACCGAAATGCTTGAGAGTATGACCAACTCTACCCGCCCTACCCGCGCAGAGGTTAATGATGTGGCAAACGCGATTTACGAAGAAGCCACGGCGACTATGCTTTCTGGGGAAACTTCGGTGGGTATCGACCCTGTAAATGTGGTGCGCACTATGGCAAAAATTATCAACGAAACCGAAAAACATATCTACGGCATAAAAGTAAATATGCAATAATAAAGCCTAACAATTTATCAAATTTTTTTGGCAAAATAGTTTTATTACTTAACAAATTATTCTATAAGTCTAGCAAAATCAAATCCTTAACTTAACAAATCAATATAAAAAGTGCAAAATTTTGCACTTTTTTGTTTTTTCTATTCTATTTTTTATTTTTATTCACTTTTTTATTTTTGTCTTTTTTCTTTAGTGCTTTTATTGCAGTTTGTTGTTTTTTGTTGTTTTTGGCGCATTTTTTAACACTTTTTGGTGAATTTAGGTAATTTTTGAGAATTTTTAGCAAAAATCGTGTTGTTTTTTGTTGTTTTTTATAAAATTTTATTCACCTTTTGTCAAATGTTTGTGTATTTTTTGGATATTTATATTTAACCGCATATTTTAGCGAAATGTCGTAAAACTATACGATATTGTTGCTCTATATTTGCATTTATGGTATAATAAAATGTCATCTGTAAAAACGACAAAAATATAACAAAAAGGATGGAAGATTATGAACGCACTTAACAAATTAAGCAGATTTTTGCCTGTATTTGTGATTGTCTTTACCGCTTTTTTGTTTGTGGGTTGTGGCAAAATTCCGCAAGACCCGCCGACACTCCACGAGTTCGATTTGAATATTGAACACGCGGAAAAACGCATTACTGTTAATCTAAACGCAAGCAAGCCTTTGGAGTACAGTAAAGACAATGGCACATCGTGGCAAATTGAAAAAATTTTTACAAACCTCACCGTTGGCGAAACTTACCAAATAGTGGTTCGTTATGCAGAAACTGATGAATTTGATGCTTCGCCAGCAAGTAATGCAATTTCGGTTACTATCAAAGCAGAGAGTACAAAACAAACTTTGACAAGTAGCGATTTTACGGTCGAAACTAGCACTTCAAACAAGTCTTTACGCATTACAAGCGCACTTTTAGGTATTGAGTACAGTATCAATAAGGGTACAACTTGGACATCTAACGGATACTGGTCAAACCTTACACCTGGAAAGTACAATGTAATCGCAAGATACAAAGAAACCAACACGACTATGGCCTCCGCTCCTTGTGAGCCATTTGAGGTAATAGTCAAGGGCGAATATGGTATGCCATATGTAAACAAAGATAATATTAATTGTACAGACACTACAATTACTATTACGACAGACCCAAATAGCCAAACAATGGAATTTGCTATTTCCGAAAATAACCAAAGCAATGTAGATTATAACGCACTCGTTTGGCAAGAAGAAAAAGTTTTTACAGGTTTGAAACCATACACTACATACTATATCTATGTTAGATACAAAGCAAGTGAATTTTTCATTGCAACTCCGCAAAAATATTACTACGACACTTATGTGACAACTGCAAAAGCGCAACGCCAAGCACCTACCCTCACATTAGATGACATTAAGGTTAATGTGGAAACTGGTATAATTACGGTCAACAAATCAGGTGTTGGTTTGCGATTTAATTACACTATTAAAGGGCAAACAAACAATGTTTGGATAAAAGAAAACACTTACGATAATGCTTGGGGTAAGACTTACTTAATTACTATTCAATATAGTGAGGAAGGTGGTTACGCTGGCACTGCTCCATCACAAACCGTGGAAGTTACTGTGCCATACAAGCAATACAAAAATGTTGTTTGGAATACCGACAACATTTCACTTTATTTAGCAAACAAGACAATCACTTGTACCGCACCAACTGGCGAAGATTTTGATGCACAAAGCCTTTGCTTCTTTATAGGCACAAATACTGAAAATATGCGCCCATTTAATCAATACAAAGGCGGGTCTGACACCGTATTTGCAAATGCGATTTACGGCACAACATACTACTTATATGCAAAAATAGCCTTTAATTACCCATACGCTGACTGGACTTCGCAAGCAGTTGAGGTAAATTTCCCTCGTATGCAACACAGCGAAATTACCTTGTCTAGTACAGAAAACGGCAATGTCGTTGTTAATCAAGAAAATGCAACCGTAACCGTAAATGTTAGTTTGCCTAGTGGCGAAACTGGCGAAATTAGTTATTACTTGGACAACGAAAAGCAATCAAGCAACAGTTTTGTGGTAACTCGTGGCGTTGACCACACCGTTTATATCAAAATTGCACAAGATGATACTTATGCTGAGTTTACTTCAAATACTTTGACTGTAAATGTTGCTAAACTCGATAGAACGGACACTCTCACCGAAAGCAATATTGCTATATCTAAAAAGACTATCACTGTAACTGGTTTTGAAGCAAACGCTATGTACAAATTCGGTGACAATGATTGGACAACTGAAAATACTTACACGGTGGCAAAATACAACACAACATTAGATGTTTCGGTTAAATATGAGGCAGATGACACTTACAACGCTTATACGCAAACCCTTAGCGTGACAGTGCCTCAATTAGTTTTGACTCAACCTGTGATAAATGTAGAAACTGATGTAAAAATAGAGGGCAACACGCTCACTATTACCCCTAATGCTACGCAATATTCTTCTCTTGGAATTGACAATGTCGAATTTGATTATTCATTTGGTGGATATAGCAATTGGCAAAATAGCAACAACTACACTATCACAAAACGCGGTGTCAAATTAGATATTTATGTAATAGCAAAAATTACCGATGAGTACACCAACAATGATACACCTACTAATGTAACTGTTCAATTAGACAAACTCACTCGCGCATACTCTTTCACTGCTGAGGATATTGCGGTATCAGTTGATGAAGAAAAAGCAACCGCTACCCTTAGTGCGACCGCACAAGAGCGTATTGGCAACAATGCAACTGTTCAACTTTGTCCAAAAAACAATCAAGACCAATACCCTACATCAAACTACAACGCTACTGCGACACTAGCAAGCGGTAATCAAGCAGTTTATGGCAAAGATTATTCTGTAAAAGTAAAAGTTTTGGGTGACAATATGTACGCAGACTACTATTTTGACAAGGAATTAACGGTATTTGTTCCAAAACTTACTCGCACTGGCGACTTTTTGCCAAATGTGAACAAAACTGTGAAAGATGAGTACGAATCTAAAAACCCTATTGTGCATTTTACTTATTCAGCAAAAATAGGTAATTATAACACATATGAGAGTTCGGGATTGCATATAGAAAAAGTTTATATTCAAATTCCAAACGAAACGGAAACTCCCGACACAGTCACTGCTACTAATCAAACTACGACTATTGATTCTACAACATACTATTGGCAATATGAGTTTACAAACGAAAATCCTCGTGGCAAGACATACACATATTACTACACAATTAAAGAATCAAACAAGTTTGAGGCTTACACCTCTCAAAATTACGAAATTACAGTTGATAAACACAAACCTACAACAATAAAGGCTATTTATCTCAAAAATAATGACAGCGCAACGGAGGGATATGATGCACAAGGTCCATCATACACATTTAAGTATAATATTATTAAAAATGCCGAAACTGACAAATATACTTTCACATTGAGTAGTGACCAATGGTGGTGGACTCATAAAGAGATTGAAATTTACCTCAATGGCCAAAAAATCCCTAGCAATATTGTTGACCCAGTTACAATTACTTACACATTAGACGACAACCCACCTATGATTAAATTTGTATATACATACGAAACTGGAAACGATTATTATTACAAGTTTATACAAGAATATCAATTAAAGAGTTCTGTAAGTAAGCAAACACCTCGTTTTGAATAATCTAAATTAAATTTAAAATTAGAATTTAAGCAAAAACTAACAAATATTTAAAAAAATTTGATAAAAACAACTTATTTAATTTAAAGGAAGTATACAAAACAAGTTATTTGGTTAAAAATACTGCAAAAATACAGTTTATCAAAAAATTGCTAGATACCTAAAAATTTAACTAAAATATTAAATAACAAACCACTTTATTTGATATTTTAAATACCAAAAATTATAAAATTAAAATTGAAAAATATAAAATTAAGATTAAAGCAAAAAGCGCTCGAATTTGGGGGCTTTTTGTTAATTTTTATCGTTTAATTGCAAATTTAGGCAACATTGTGGCAGATTTTTGCAAGTAAGTTGCAATTTTACGCAATTTGAACAAGTTGTGTATTTGGGTGAAACATAGTCAAAGGCGGTAGGATTTTTGAGCAAAGGTATTGCTAATTCGTTACTCACAAAGGTGAGTTCTACACCGTTTTGTTTACACTTTAACACTGATTTAAATACTAATTTTCGCATCACAACACCTTGACATCAAAAGTAATAGTCACCTCATCGTTTGGCTGTAAGTTTTGAATAGTAAATCCAACGGCTGGGTCGTAGGTCGGTTGTGGCACATCGTTAATTTTGACAGTTCCCGCTACAAATTCCGCGCCAGCAGGCATTTCATCTATAAATGAAACATCGGTATTTTCAAATTCGCCCTCATTCTTAATTACATTTTGGAACATTAAAGTATCACCGCGCAATACGGCTGATTTATTTGTGGTCTTAACAATAGAAATATTTTGATTTACGATTGTAATCTCGACGCTATTGGAATTTTCGTTGTAATCTTCGCCATCTACCGTATATGTCACATTTGAAATAGTGTTAACAGTTGTTAACGATGGTTTGTTATCAATAACTATCGTATAACTAATATTTGCACTACCGCCAACATCAATCGCCTTGCCTAAATCGAATCCCGCCGTTGGGTCGCCATTCTCCATTTTTACGCTGTCAATAGTAAGAGTGCCTTCCTTAAATGTCGCACCCTCAGTGATTGTGTCGGTAATATGAATATTTGTAATTTGCGAATTACCTTCATTTGTAAGCAATAAACTTTGCAACAATTCCTCGCGTGGCGCGCCGTAATTGCTCGAACTTGAACGGTCTTTTGTCAACTGCCCCGCAACATTTGTGATACTAATTTCGTTACTATCCACGCTCGACTCGTGGCTCACCGCATCTGGCGTGAGATAATTTGAAGTAATATTTGATTTATTTTTGATTATAGCCATATTCGCTCCTAAATTTTAAAATTTTCTCTATTCCATAATATGAAATTTAATTTTTTGTGTGAAAAATCGCGTTTTTTCACATTTTTTTTGCATTTTTTGTATAATGAAAATAAAAAACACTATCAATAGAGGTGAAATTTTGAAAGAAGATTTTTGTTGTTGTGAGTTCAACGACCCTTGCAAAAAAGATGCTTTTGTCTATATCAAAGGTCCTACTGGACCCGCTGGTGCTCGCGGGAGTACTGGGGCGACAGGCGCTACTGGCGCAACGGGAGCAACGGGTGGCGAAGTGCAAATTCGCTCGGTAACCACCCTATCTCCCGATGAGCAGGCGCGCGTGACAAGCACATATGCGAATAATGTAAACCTGCTTGACTTTTATCTTCCACGCGGTAGTGCGGGAGTATCGGAAAAAATTTTAGCGGGAAACGCATTTTCTACCGACCCAAACTCCGTTCCTATGGTGCAAGATAGATACGAAGAAGATAGGCATTTTGTTGATTTTTATATACCAAAAGGGCTAACTGGTGAAAAAGGCGAACGCGGTGACACGGGTGCAAAAGGAGAGCGTGGCGACAAGGGCGAACGCGGCGATACTGGTCCCCGCGGTGAAAAAGGTGATGCGGGTGAAGTAGGTCCGCGCGGTCCGCAAGGTTTTCCAGGGGAAATCGGTATGAAGGGTGACACGGGTCCGCAAGGAGAAAAGGGTGATACGGGACCAAAAGGTGACAAAGGCGATATGGTGATTGAGGGATTTAATGTAATTTCGTACAACGGTGACCCCACCTCTTTCCCTGTGGCTGGTATAGAAATTCCATCTGGCGGGCGTATTCCTTTGCAACGCGTAGGGCTGGACCACGGCGGAGTTGCACTTGTAAATACAATAGACAATACCATTCAATTTAATAAAACGGGCATTTATTTTATATGCTTTACAATAAATGCCTATATCAAAAGACTAGGTACGGAATTTGACCCAACAAATGATTTTGTATCAGTCGCTTTCCGTGAGGCGAGCAGTGACAAAATTTTGTGCGCAACTTCCGCGTGGACGCCAGATGAGTGCGCTGTAAATATGTTTGGCCATAATATGTTTGTCGTACCTGATATTGCAACCGTTTATGAATTAGTGAATATGAACGAGCGCAGTATTTACTTAAACGGCTGTAATGTGACAAAAACTATCACCCACTCTTACTTTTCCGTGCCTATGGTGTCACTTTCTATATTAAAAATGTATTAATTGCAATTTGCCTATTGACATAGCGATTACACTATGTTAAACTTTAGTATTTGAAGGGCAATTATTACGAATAGGAACAAGTTTAATTTTTGACATTTTGAGATTACCCTTTGGGGTAATTTTTTATTTCAAAAATACTTAAATTTTGTCTTTTTTTGTTTCTTTTTGTTTCTTTTTGTTGTTTTTGGAGCATTTTTTAACACTTTTTAGCGATTTTTAGTGATTTTTGAGAATTTTTAGCAAAAATCGTGTTGTTTTTTGTTGTTTTTTACGAGTTTTTTACTAAAATTTCGTAGTTTTTTGCTTAAAGTTGAGAAAATTTACTAATTACGAAAGTTTTTTGTTGTTTTTGAAGAAAATTTTTACATTTTGGAGGGGAAAATGAACGCATTTGAAAAAGCAGTGCTTAATGCAGACAATATTAAGGTTGAAGAAGAATTAAGTCCATTTATGCTACAATCATTCAAATTAATGGGGCAATTTTTTAATGAAAATGCCGTTGCGCTTGATTTTGAGAGATTATTTCAGGCTTTTTTGTATAATAATTTAAAAATTCATAGAGATAAGATCAACGAAGTAGATGAAAAAGCAGCGGCACATTTTTCATATGATAATAAGATTGTGATAAAAAATGTATACGATCAGTTTGAACACAATGTACTTGTTTTTACTCACGAATTTATACATTTTATGATTAATAACGCCTATAAAATTAACGGCAATAATTCAAAAAATCTATCTATGAACGCAATAGACTATGTAAATTCTAATATAGAAAATCTTGATAAATACAAAAATTTGCCTAGTTGGGCAAATGAAATGCTTACCGAATATTTTGCACGCGTAATCACAGGCGTTCATTATGCTAGAAGTTATCAAGCACTTATAAATGTTGCATACTACCTCAATAAATACATAGAGCCTCTCACTCCAAAAATATTTTTTAACGGCGGGCTACAAGATTACATTAACCGCAATCACTTATATCGTATAGACAAGGAATTAGATGCAAGTCGAGAAAATGAATTTAAAAATTATGATGAAAAGTATCAAAATTCTGTCGCAATTTATAGTTTTATTTTGCGTGAATATGCTTTAAAACTAGCCGAGCAAAATTTATCTATATCCGAATATTTGCAAAAATTATACGCCTTTGAAGAACCTATAACTATAAAATTAGGCAAACATTACACACATTATGCAATGAAATATATTTCACAAAAGATAGGTGTTACCGCAGAAAAAGACAACTACTTAGATTTACTCAACGCTTATAGCACTATGGTTTTACCTGATCATAAAGATTACTATAATGCTAACTTACTAAATCCATTTTTAGTAAAAGTTGATGATTTTACGCTTTTTATAATGCGTGTCAATCGACCAGAACTTTGCTTTGCGACTGCATTGATAGACAAAAATGAAAATATTTACAAGACTAGACAACTCGCAAAAGGCAAATCGTTGATTATTGATTACTCCCCACAAATAAACGCACCCGCAACAATAAGAAATGAATCAGGTCGGCTAGGTGAATTTAGAGGTTGCACTATATTAAACTTTAATGGTGTAGTGCTAGGCTTCCTAAAAGACAGCGAAAATTTGATAGTATTGGACAATCCTAACAATAAACTTATCAGTATTACACAAATTATGGGTACACCAGATGAGATTTTGGCAAAAATTACAAAGCAAGCATCTATAGACCATCAAATTGTGCAACAAAAACTCTGGAAAGCGAATGGAAATAATAGTGGTTACGCTTCCAAAAAAACACAAAATGATACAAATTCCGCCAAAAAACAACAAAAAACTACACAAAATAGTATTCCTTGCCATTATGTTGATAATAAAAACACAAAAGAATACAACGAAACCATTAATTATATCAACAAAATTGTAAAATATTTTAATGCAAAAATTTATGTACACGAGGCAACCCCAATGCCTACGGGTGATTTTAATCATAATGATGTTTATGCAAATTATAAAAACGCACCAACTGTTTATAAATTGACTCATATAGGCAACCAAAGTTACAAACTAATTTTGAGCCAATCAAAAGCGAATGTTAATGACAACGCTATTCTTTCTATACAATTACCAAGCGGAATAAATATGCCACTAGCAAGTATGGTTAAACTCAGCGATGACAACGAACATTACAAAATTCACCTAAATGTCTATACCGAGAAAAAATACACAGCAAATCCATCATACAATCTAGATGCGCAACTGAGTAGATAAGTCGCAAAAAATACTTTTATTTTTAATAAATTTAAAAAACACAAAAATAGCGACTAAACCGCAAAATTTAAGCACATACACGCAATTTTTAGCAAGTATGTGCTTATTTTTGTATATTTTAGTATTTTTATTTACAACGAAGATATATGCGAAAATTTACAATTAAATATCATACCACGAGTCACCGACTTCTACATCTACCTCCAACGGAACTCGAAGTTTGATTACATTTTCCATTTGGGCGTGCAGAATATTTACGACTTTTTTAACCTCATCTTCTGGGGTATCGACTATCAACTCATCGTGAATTTGCAAGATTAATTTTGCTTTTAAATTTTGTTCACGCAAGGCACGGTCCACATTTAGCATTGCGATTTTTATTATATCACTTGCGGTACCTTGCAGTGGCATATTCATTGCTGCACGCTCGGAAAATTTTGCATCGTGAACTTTTGGCGCAACATTATCAAAATTGCGAATACGCCCAAAAAGTGTAGTTACATAGCCTTTTTCCTTGTATTTTTCCACACTGCTATCCAAAAATTGCTTGATTGTTGGGTAAGTTTGGAAATAACGCTCGATATATTCGCGCGCTTCATATTGCGGAATACCCAAATTTTGTGCCAAACCGAACGGAGAAATGCCGTAAATTATACCAAAATTTACTGCTTTTGCGCTACGGCGCATTTGGTCTGTCACCATTTCAAGTGGCACGCCAAAAATTTGGCTAGCGGTGGCACGGTGAATATCTTGATGAGTGTTGTATGCGTTGCATAGGACAGGGTCGCCCGAATAGTGCGCAAGCAAGCGCAATTCAATTTGGCTATAATCGGCTGAAACAAGTTTGCACCCTTTTGAAGCGATAAACATTTTACGCAATTCTTTTCCTTCTTCCGTGCGGACTGGAATATTTTGCAAATTCGGCTCGTTGCTAGACAATCTACCAGTAACTGCGGTAGTTTGGTTAAAAACTGTGTGAATTTTGCCATCAGGCTTGATGAATTGTCGCATACCCTCGATATAGGTTGAATTTATTTTCATTATTGTGCGGTAGCGCAAAATCTCATCAATTATAGGGTTTTCAGAGCGCAAACTCTCCAAAATATCTACGGCTGTGCTGTGTTTTTTGTTGCCCTTGTCCGAAAGTTTGAGTTTGTCAAACAATACCTCACCCAACTGTTTTGGACTGTTCAAATTAAACTCCATACCAGCGAAACTGTATATTTTTTGCGTAATTTGGTCCATTTCTGCGCGATATTTTGGCGCAAGTTCGTTTAAAACCGCCGTGTTTATAGTGATACCAGCCTTTTCCATTTCAAACAAAACGCGTACCAATGGCAACTCAATTTCGGTATAAAGTTTCATAATTTCTTTTTGTTCGAGTTGCTTTTGCGCAATGTCCCACGCTTTTATCATACCTGTTGCGTAAGCGTGTTCGTTTAGCCCAAAATATCCTAAAAGTGGTGCAGGCTCATCACCTTTTTTGTTTGAATTTACCAAATAAATTGCCAACGGCACATCAACTGCACTCGCTTGCATAGTGATATTTGCAAAATCGCATAAATGGTAGATATACTTCAAATCAAACGCATATAGCAATTTTTGCTTATTTTCTAAAAATGGCTTAAACTCGCTCAAAAGTGCAAGCGGATTTGTGCCGAAAATGTTGGCAACATAATTTTGCTTTTCATCAAATGCAAAATGCAAAAAATCACCCTCAAAAACGAGAGAAAACACGCTAGAATTAATATTTTTTTGCACTAAATCTTTAATTTCGTTTGGTGCAACCTCAATATTTGGCTCGTCCTCCTCCACTTTTGCGGAGTTGCCAGAAAATAGGTCTTTTCTCTTTAAAAGCGAACGAAATTCGTACTCTTGAAAAATTTTATATACATCGTTATTCCACGGAAAAGTATATTTGCAGTCCTCTAAATTGCACTCAATATCACACTTTGTGCGAATGGTAGCAAGGTCGTAACTTAGGTAGCATAAATCTTTGTTTTCACGCAATTTTTCGCCTAATTTCCCGCTAATATTGTCAATATTTGCATAAATATTGTCGATTGTGCCATATTCCGCTAACAAATTTTTTGCAGTTTTTTCACCCACGCTAGGCACGCCAGGGATATTGTCGCTTGCATCGCCCATAAGAGCCTTTAAGTCGATAATTTGGCTAGGCACAAGCCCCCATTCTTCTTTTAAATGGCGCTCGTTCATTTCCACAATTTCGCTAATTCCGTGTTTTGTGAGCCAAACTTCGGTATGGTCGTTTATGAGTTGCAAGCAGTCGCGGTCACCCGTCATAATGATATTTTTTGTATTTTCAAATCTATTCGCCAGCGTGCCGATTATGTCGTCCGCCTCTATGCCTAATTTTTCGATAATAAAAATACCCATTTTTTGTAGCAAATCTTTTAGCATTGGCATCTGCATCGCTAATTCATCGGGCATACCCTTTCTTGTGCCTTTGTAGTCAGCATACAAATCATTTCTAAAAGTATGTTTGCCCGCATCAAACGCAACGCACATATATTCTGGGTGATAGTCGGTAATTACTCGTGCTAAAATATTGACAAAACCAAACACTCCACCGCAATATCTATCATCACGCGTCTTTAAATACGGAAGCGCATAAAACGCGCGATTTATCAAACTATTTCCATCAATTATCAAAAATTTAGCCATAAAAACTCCTCAAAAATATATAGTTATTATACCCCAAAAAAGAGATTTTTACAAACATTTATGGACATTTTTTCACAAGAACTCGCCTTTGCCCTTGAAACTATTAACCTTTGTGAAAAAACTCGCAAAAAACTACAAATATTCAGCGCTAAAAACAAAAAGTGTAATTTTTGGGTTAAAAATTACACTTTTTTGTGTTAAATTGGGAGCAAAATTTACATTTTTATTTTTATCTTTGTGATTGAGTTTGCAAAGTGTCAAGAAGGGCGCTTACACGGTTACCAAAATTTACTTGGTCAATCTTGAAGTTTACGCGCACAGTATCAAGATTTTGTTGTGTATTTTTCTTGAAGTCATCAATTTCTTGCAATTTATCTTGCAATGTTCTACCATCTTGTTTTGTGTCGTTTGAGGTGGTTTTATGGTTTTGCTTTTTGTCTTTTATAACAACGATTTTACGAATTTCATCGCCCACTTTTTGCGCATCTTGTGTGCCTTTGCGCAATTTTTCATAAGCAGATTGATAATTTTTGATAAACTCGGTAGTCAATTTTTTGAAAACTAGTGGTTTGTTTTCACTTTGGAGCAATTTTTCTTCGATAGCTATATCAAGTTGCTCGTGACATTTTATACATTCATCTAGAAGCAACTCCAAATCTCTTTCGCAAGCATCTAGTCTTGCGCGGTAAATTTTTTCCTCATTATTTTCATACAAACGCAAAGCAAGTTCGCACTTTGTGAGCGTATCGTAACAAGCGTCCATTATTTCATTTTGCATCTCGTTTATCAACTGCGCGTTCAAATCGCAACGGTCTTGCACCTTGTCTAATTGCTGGTTGTAGTCCTGTGTTGCATCTTCGATTTCATCAACTTTTTTGACAAACTCAGTTTTAGGCAACTCATCGCTACATACTTTTTGTGCCTGTTTTGTATTCAATTTTAGCCAAGCCAAACCTTGTTTTGATTGCTTGCGTACTTCTTCGACATTATCCTCGTTTAAATTTGTGTCCAAATAGTCGATAATGTCATAAATATCATTAACATAATCCTCTAAGCTCTCGCTAACTTTATCTGTTTCGTTTTGGTAGGCTTTTAGCCCTGCCTTGTAGTCCTCTGGATTGATTGAAAGCAAATCAATTAATTTGGTTGAGCATTGTGTAGCCTTGCTTAATATGTTGTTCACTCTTGTTTGGTAGGCTTGCAAATCTTCTTTTAAATCAATCAACTTGTTCGATTGATTGATAGCGTGTTTAATTGAACTTACCATATCATTTATAGGCATTTTATCGCTAGTAGCCATATCAAGACCAACTTTATTCATTTGCTTGTTCATCGTAATTTTGTACTCGTTACGAGTGATAGAACTTTCTTCTGTCATAATATCCTCTCCCTAAAAAATATCTTATATCTATTTACATTTTATATCACAAACTGAATTTTGTCAATATGTAAATTTTTAAAATACTGTAAAATGCACCACTTTTTCGGTATAAAAATATAGTAAAAAAAGGCAATTATTTGTAACTGCCTTTTTTTAATTGCTGTAAATTATATTTTAGGGGTTATTTCCATAAGTGGACATTTATGAAAAATTAATTTAACTTACTTGTAAAAATTCTATCAAATTACGGAAAATCTTTCATTTTTTGTTATTTTTTGCAAATTTTTCGATATTTTTTCAATATTTTTGTTATTCCTGTGTATTTTCATCATTTTCCAAGTTTTCGTTTTCTACTTCACTTTGAGGCTCGGTAGCAATTTCACTATCTTGCGCATTTTCATTTTGCGCTAATTCTTGCTCTTGTTTTTCAAAATTTTCGGCAAATTCGCTTGCTGTTGGTAAGCCATCTGCATTTTCTTCTTCTGGCTCATTTGCATCTGCTTCAACGGTAGCAAAACTTGCGATAGAATTGCCTGAGCGTAGTTTCATCATACGCACGCCCATTGAATTTCTACCGACTTTGCGCACATCGTTAGATTTAATACGGATAGTCGTACCATTGTTGGTAATCAACAATACATCATCATTTGGATTGATTTGGCGCAAGCCGATAATATCACCCGTTTTATCGTTAAATTCGCCCGCGCGCACACCCATACCACCGCGAGATTGCAAGCGGTATTCTTCAATATCACAGCGTTTACCAAAACCGTTTGCGGTGATAGTAAGCACTTCTTTGTCTGGTTGTACAATACACATATCCACAAGTTTACCGCCATCAAGGTTCATAGCCTTTACACCGCGTGCGCTACGCCCTAACGCGCGCAAACGAGTTTCGCTAAATCTAATACACTTGCCGTTGCTAGATGCAATCAAAATTTCATCATTACCACGACTGCGTTCTACCTTAATCAACTCATCACCCTCATCAAGGCTGATTGCACGCTTACCGATTTTCATAATATTGAAAAATTCGGTGATAGGTGTTTTCTTAATAAGCCCGTTGCGGGTAATCATCACAAGGTAACCCTCTTTGCAAACTTGATCGATATATTCATCAACATTTTCGCCCAAAATTGCCTCTTTGTAGATAGGGTTTTCGGTCGAAATAATATTGCCCTCAGTGTCAACTGCGTGTTCATTATCTACTGGCGTATACTCAATATTGCGTTTGCCCGAAATCATATCGTATGGCAAGCACACGAGCGCTGTTACATATTCGCCCTGATTGAGTTGCAATAGGTTGATAATTGCTCTACCTTTGCTTGTCTTGCTACCTTCTGGAACTTCGTATGTCTTGATTGAGTAAACCTTACCCATGTTGGTAAAGAACAACAAATTGTCGTGCGTGTTTGCAATAAACAAACGATTGACATAGTCGTTGTCTTTGGACTTGTGAGTAGCGATACCATAACCACCTCTATTTTGCGTGTGGTACTCGCTCAAAGCCATTCGCTTGATATAGCCTTGACTGGTCATAGATACTACCATATCCTCGCGCGCAATTAAGTCCTCAATGTCAAAATTGCTCACATCGTGGCTAATCTCTGTCTTGCGGACTGTGTTGTATTTTTCTTTAATTTCGGTCAATTCTTTTGCAATTATTGCAAGCACTTTGTGTGGGTTGTCCAAAATAGATTGCATTTCAGCGATAAAGGCGCGCAAGTCGCGCAACTCTTGTTGCAACTTCTCTACCTCTAATGCTGTTAGTCTAGCAAGTCGCATATCTAGTATAGCATTTGCTTGCTTGTCCGATAACTCAAATTTTGTACAAAGGTTAAGCAATGCCTCGCTACGCTCTTTACTGCACTTGATTATGTGAATTACCTCATCAATATTTGCAAGCGCAATTACCAAGCCCTCTACAATGTGCGCACGCTCTTTTGCGCGCTCCAAATCATAGCGGGTACGGCGTGTGATAACCTCTTTTTGGTGTTCTAGATAGTGGTAAAGCATTTCTTTTAGATTCAAAACTTTTGGCTCGCCGTTTACAAGCGCAAGGAAAATAATACCCATACTTGTTTGCAACTGGCTGTGCTTAAACAACAAATTTAACACAACTTGTGGGTTTGCATCGCGTTTTAAATCTACAACAATACGCATACCTTGTCTGTCTGATTCTTCTTTAATGTCGGCAATTCCGTCAATCTTTTTATCTTTTACCAAATTTGCCATTTGCATAATAAGTTGCGCTTTGTTAACTTGATAAGGAATTTCAGTAATAACAATTTTTACCTTGTTGCCATCATCTTCAATCTCGGTACGCGCACGAGTGATTACTTTACCGTGTCCAGTCTTGTATGCTTGTCTTACACCCATTCTGCCCATAATAAGTCCGCCCGTTGGGAAGTCTGGCGCTTTGATATAAGTCATTAACTCATCAATCTCAATATCTGGGTTGTTGATTAGCGCAATAACACCGTCAATGACCTCGCCTAAATTGTGTGGCGGAATAGCAGTCGCCATACCAACGGCGATACCATCAGCACCATTAACGAGTAAGTTTGGATACCTTGCGGGTAGGACACTAGGTTGTTGCAATGTGTCATCAAAGTTTGGCACAAAGTCAACACTATCTTTGTCAATATCGCGTAACATTTCGGCAGCGATTTTTGATAATCTAGCCTCTGTATAACGCTGTGCTGCCGCAGGGTCACCATCAATACTACCAAAGTTACCCTGGCCATCAACTAGTGGCGCACGCATTGTAAATGGTTGTGCAAGGCGCACCAAAGCATCATAAACCGCACTGTCGCCGTGTGGGTGGTATTTACCCAATACATCACCAACGATACGCGCACACTTACGGTATGGCTTGTCGTTAAATAAGTTTAATTCGCTCATACTGTATAAAATACGGCGGTGTACAGGTTTCAGTCCGTCACGCACATCAGGAATAGCACGACTAACATTTACAGCCATTGCATAAGCAATAAAACTCTTTTTCATCTCGCCAACAACAGGAGTCTTTATCACCCTAGTGTTGTCAATTTTAGGGTCGATAATAGGCGTTGAAGGCGCTCCGTTTTCTTGATTTTCCATAAAAATATTCCCTTTTGTTGATTTTGTAATTTTTCGAGCAATATAAAACAATAAAATTGTATCATAAAATTTTGCAAATCTACCTATCTAGTCCAAACTTTTTGCATAAAAAGCAAAATTAAATATTTATTACCAAAAATGTACCAGTGTTCACTAACCTTTCCCTACTCTCAATAAAACAAACTGGGACAAGCATAGAATTGATAATTAAAAGTACTTAAAACGCTACTCTCAATAGGAAATTGATTTGGACAGAGAATTGATGCAGAACAAGGAGCGAAACTTTCAACTCCGCTCAATCTCAATTAGAATGATAATATTTGGGTAGATATTTGTTCGAGAGTAAGGAGTATGGTAAAAGCAACGAAGGCGCATATAGACTAATATGTAACCGCTTCGACTAATTCTTACCAACTCTCAATAGAACAACTGTTTAGGACACTCAATTCCCCCCCCAATCTCAATAGAAAGATTGATTTGGACAGAGAATTGATGCAGAACAAGGAGCATGGCAAAAAACGCAAGGGCGCATATAGACTAATATGTAACCGCGCGTTTTATTGCCTCGTGACGCAGTTATGCGCAATTATATGTCCAAATCGACTACTAGTTTCGCGTTCTGCTCGATGAACTCCCTCCTCAACTCTGGTTGCTCACCCATTAAAAGCGTGAAGATTTGGTCAGCTTCAAAAGCATCTTCCATTGTTACTTGCAACATTGTACGCGTTTCGGGGTTCATTGTTGTTTCCCAAAGTTGTTCGGCGTTCATTTCACCTAAACCTTTGTAGCGTTGCAACTCGTACCCCTTACGGTCAAGGCTGTCTAGATAAAGATTTAGGTCATCATCGTTAAAGAAATAGCGGTCGCCTGTTGGGCGTTTTACACGGTATAGAGGCGGTTGCGCAATATATATGTGTCCGTGTTCGATAAGCGGGCGCATAAAGCGGAAAAAGAATGTAAGCATAAGTATGCGAATGTGGCTACCATCTACATCGGCATCGGTCATACAAATGATTTTGTCATAACGCAATTTACTCTCATCAAATTCGTTGCTGATACCGCAACCAAACGCAGTAATCATTGCTTTGATTTCGTTGTTTTCAAGCACGCGGTGAAGTCTAGCCTTTTCTACATTCAAAATTTTACCACGCAATGGCAAAATGGCTTGATACTTGCGGTCACGGCCTTCTTTTGCAGTACCTCCCGCACTATCACCCTCAACAAGGTAGATTTCGCAATCTTTTGCAACTTTGCTTGTACAGTCTGCAAGTTTACCTGGTAAAGTAGTTGATTCGAGTATACCTTTTCTACGGGTCAAATCACGCGCAGAACGGGCAGCATCGCGGGCGCGCTGAGCAGTTACACATTTAAGCACCAACTCGCGTGCTGGCACTGGGTTTTCCTCCAAATAAGCACCAAATTCTTCGGTCATTACCTTTTCGACATAACCGCGCATTTCGGAATTACCTAGTTTGGTCTTTGTCTGTCCCTCAAATTGCGGGTCAGTAAGTTTTACCGAAATAATTGCAGTGATACCCTCGCGGACATCTTCACCGCTTAATTTTTCGTTTTCCTTTAAGATTTTGTTTTGCACGCCGTAGTCGTTGATTATTTTGGTAAGACTATTTTTAAAACCTACTAAGTGCGTTCCGCCTTCTTCGGTATTTATGTTGTTTGCGTATGCGTGCAACACTTCGTTGTAGCCATCGTTGTATTGAAAACAAATCTCTACTTGGTGGTCATCGCCCTCTTTGTTGATATAAATAGGCTTGTCAAAAAGCGTTTCTCTGCCCTTGTTTAGGGCATCTACAAACTCAACAATACCGCCTTCGTAGTGGAATGTTTCACTGCGTTCGCGCCCCTCGCGCTCATCGGTAAGGCTAAGCGACAAACCTTTATTTAGGAAAGCGATTTCCTTAAAGCGTGATTTTAGTGTTTCGTAGTTAAAGTCCACAGTTTCAAAAATTTCTGGGTCAGGCAAAAATGTAACTTGCGTGCCTGTTTCATTTGTGTTACCTACAACGGTAAGCGGGTTTTGCGGAATACCGCGCTTGTAGTCTTGGTGATAAATCTTGCCGTTTTGATATACATCGACTTCTAGGTCGGTACTAAGCGCATTAACTACACTCAAACCTACGCCGTGCAATCCACCACTGATTTTGTAGCCTTTGCCACCAAATTTACCACCAGCGTGAAGTTTTGTAAGTACGACCTCAACAGCGGATTTGTGTTCGGTCTTGTGCATACCAGTAGGAATACCACGACCGTTATCGCGCACACAGCACGCGCCGTTTTTCATCAAAGTAACGGTAATCTTGTTGCAATAGCCCGCAAGTGCTTCATCAATCGAGTTGTCCACTATCTCGATAATCAAATGTTGCAGTCCGCGCTCATCGGTACTACCTATGTACATACCTGGTCTTTTGCGCACTGGGTCTAGCCCTTCCAACACTTGAATAGCATCTTCGGTATATTGCTCAGTAATTTTTTGTGTCATAAATAAACCTCTAAAATATTTTTTAATCGTTCGGGCAAAAAGTGAATGTTTTTATATCGTATATTATACCATAAAACTATGGAAATTTGGCTATTAAAACCAAAGTTTTTTTAAAGAATATGCAAAGAAATTGGTTAGCCATTCTACTTTGTTAATTCGTGGAGTTTGTCGGTTGCGGAAGTTATCTTATCTTTTAGGTTTTCCGCTTTATTTTTGATATTTTCCGTTTTGTTTTTGACTTTTTCCACGCCACTATTTATGGCAGTGTGTAATTTTTGGGCATTTTCCTGCGCGATTTGAGATAATTTCTTTAAAAAGGTCTTATTTTCTTCTTTTTTTACATTTAAAGTGCAAGTAAATGGAATATTTTTGATTGCATTTTCAGTTTCTGCGCGTTGGCTTGCGGTTTGGTAAGTTTTGGGGTCAGGAATTTCCTTTAAACCGCTTTCGTTATACTTTAAAATTGTTTCATTAACGGCATCTTGTATGTTTTGCATTATCGGTTTATTTTGCGGGTCATAGACATCGTAAAATAGCCCCAAGGTAAAACTCAAATTGTTTTGATTTACCAAAAAACTTGCTAAGTCATTATAGCGGTATATTTGCTCTTGTGTGAGTAAATTTTGGTCTAGTAACTCATTAAATCGATTGTCGCAATAATCGAGCAGGCGTATCCACGCGCTCGCAAGTTGCGGAGCGATGACATCTTCAAATTTGGGGTCATCTATATGCTCGTTAGCAAGCAAGGCACTCACAAAATCAAAATATACGGTTTCCATTTTTTCGAGTTCGGCTAAATCTAGTTTTTCACCGCGCTTACCTGTCAAAAGTTCGTTTCGCCACTCGCCATTGCCTAATTCATTAAATATACCACCGATTGCTGTTAGCATCACATAAGGGTATTCATAATTGCAATGATAATCAAAATTCAACTTATCAAAAAAGCCAAATTTTTCTGCCATATCGCACGACCATTCATCGACAATGCTTTCCTCTTTGTACTTTTGGTATGTATTTGCTTGATACGCAAAAGAGCAATGCTCATCGTCCCAAACAAAATGCGTTTGAAACATACTGCCTACGCTCTCGAGATATTGCAAATCGTGCGCCCATAAATCGTTGTTTGGACACTCGACATAATTCCCTAGGTCGTATTTAAACATTTCTTCTTTGGCGTAAGCGTGCAACATTTCGTGTATAAAAGACTGCCTACCGCCTACCTTGTCCATTTCGGCAAGAATATCCTCTGGAATTTCCCTATCAACGAGGTAATTATGTTCATTTTGCAAATATTCGCCAGCATACGTTGTAAATATATTTCTTTCATCTAGTTGCTCGGCAGTAGGCTTGAATTTATCTAAATTCACCCCATTGTCCATACTAAGCAAATACTCAAAAGCGCGCTGTTTTTCCTCAGCGGTATAATCAACTAGATTGAAATCTTGGTCAAAATGCTTGCTTTGCATCACAATATTATTTACCACCTTCATATCTAAATCATATGTGCGCCCCGTATAGGCACGCGTTTGCGAACTAGTACCCATATCATCACTGTTATCAATATTATCCAATTTTACAAAGGTGTGTTGCAAACTATCAAACAGCCTCTCGCGTTCAGCGGGATACGCGCTAATCAACTCGCGATACATAGGCTTTGCTATCCAGCCGTAAGTGCCTAATTTGTGGCGAATACGCGCATCATCTGCAAAAAATTTTTCTTCTTTTTTGTCAAATTCCATTTTTCACCGTTTCCACTATTTTTTATTGTTTTATCAAAAAATTTATTCGTTAAAATCACTTTCAGGTTCTTGCTCTAACATTTGCTCCATAAGTTCTTGCCCGCCCGCGATTATATCGGTTTCGGGAGTTGCATTGCCCTTGTCGATTTCCATTTCAGTCACCACGCCGTTTTCCACCTTAAAGAGTTTGTCAGGCACTGCGGGGTAGTCCCACTCGGTACAAGTAATCACTGTATCAAAACGCTTGCAATAATCCATCAACTGCTTGCGCCTTTTTTCATCAAGTTCGCTCAACACATCATCAAGAAATAATATCGGCTTTTCGCCGTAAAAGCGTGATAGCATAAACACTTCTGCAAGTTTCATAGCAAGCGTAGCGGTACGCTGTTGTCCCAAACTCCCAGCGGTGCGCAAGTTTATCCACGAATATTTTTCCGTCCTACGGTCGCCCCCTGGTACTGTCTGCGTAATGTAGCCTAATTTTATCTCAATATCATCGAGGTGCGCCCCAACATTTGAGGTCTTTGTCGCCACATCGCGCACATAACTTGCACGGACCTTTTGCTGATATACATCATCAAAATCGTTTACATTTATATCGGTCAATCTATCAAAAAATGTGCGATAAGTTAAGTGCAAAGTTTCTTTGTTGTCAGTCAAAATTCGCATAGCGATAGAGGCTAATCTATCAATATGTCTAATAAATAGCGAACGCCTCAGCATTACGCGCGTGCTGTACGCGCTAATCTGCCTATCCCACGGCACAAGCGCACGGTCGTAGCAATTTGCATTTTTAATTGAACGCAAAATCGCATTTCGCTGTTTGAGTGCGTGTTGCATATTGCGCAAATTATTCATATAACCGTTGCCTATTTGGCAATTTATGATGTCCATATAACGCCTACGATACTGCGGTCCACCACGCACAATATTTATCTCATCAGGGCTAAAATAAACGCTCGCAAAGTTGCCTACAATGTCGCTCACCTTTTGACTAGGCACGCCATCAAGCAGTACTATCTTGCCTTTTGTTTGGTGAATATTTACCCCAACAGAGCGCGGAGCCTCACCACGAATATAATCAAGATTAATCTCTGCCGAACGCTTGCCAGCACAGATAGTTTCTGCATCTTTTCTTGTACGCGGACTGCGCCCGATTGAGCAAATATGCAATGCCTCCAAAATGTTGGTTTTGCCCGCACCGTTCGCCCCGCAAATAACATTTAGACCTTTGCCAAAATGTATCTCCGCATCTTCGAGGTTTCTAAAATCTTTTACCCTTAATTTTTCAATTCTCATAATCAAGCACCTTTTAGCCTGTGATATTGTTCTCTCTTTATTTCTTTTGCGCGGGAATTACCAAAATTATTGCCAATTTTGCCAATTCCATACGCGCGCGTACATACGCGTGCGCGCGCACGCGCGTGAAATAAAAAAGAGAGAACAAACAACTTATTGCGGATACCCGCGTACATCTGGACTAATCAATGCAATAGTCCATTATAATGAGTTTTATTTTTTAAATAAAGTTAGATACTGAAATCTAATAAGATAAATCAAAAAGAGTAAGTGCTTTCTCCTATTATAAAGCACCTTGTGTTTGTTCTCTCTTTTATAGATTAGCACAAATTTTCTATTTATGCAAGCAAAATTCGACAAGTTTTAAAAACTATTCTTTAATTTGTGCGATTAAGTCGTTTATGGTCTTTTTCATTTGTTTATTTGTCTTGGTTAACTCCATAATCTTGTCGCGTGCGTGAATGATAGTCGTGTGGTCGCGCCCAAAAATTTGACCTATGGTTGCAAGCGGAATAGCAAGCAAAGACCACATAAGGTAGATACAAATTTGTCTAGGCTCAACAATTTCTTTGTTACGCTTGCGCCCTGTTAAATCGCGCTTGTCAATGGTGAAAAATTTACATACCGATGAAATGATTTTTTCTTGCGTAATGCGCTCGTTACTAACCTCAATAGGCTCGCCTTCCTTTTCTAGCACTTCTTCCATATCCTCGCGCGTTGCTACCGTTTTGCCGTGTAAATTTGCAAGAAAATAGATTTTGCGCAAAACCGCTTCCATTTCACGAATATTGTAGGTAGAAAGGCGCTCTGCAAGTTCGCAATCAATGCCTTTTTCAAATTCAAAGCGCTCCATTTCAATTTTCTTTTGAATAATTAATAGCCTTGTTTCAAAATCAGGTGGCTGAATATCTTGTATAAAACCACTCGCGAAGCGCGAACGCAAACGCTCCTCCAATGTCGCAATTTCTTTTGGTGGGCGGTCACTCGAAATGATGATTTGTTTGCCCGCTTGATAGAGGTCGTTGAAGGTATTAAATACTTCCTCTTGAAAACCTTTTCGCGTACTAATGAATTGAATATCATCAATCAGCAAAACATCGGCTTGCCTATATTTTTTGTGGAACCCGTCCATACCCTTTTCGTATCGCTCGCGAATTGCCTCTACAAACGCATTTGAAAACTGCTCGCAAGTCACATACACGATATTTAGATTTGAGGTCTTATGCTCCCAAATATAGTTACCTATTGCGTGCAAAAGGTGCGTTTTGCCTAGCCCTACTCCACCGTAGATAAATAACGGATTAAAGCGTACTGCTGGGCTTTCCGCAACCGCGCGCGCAGCGGCATAAATGACTTGATTTGTCGTGCCTATTACAAAATTATCAAAGGTGTAACGCGGATTAAATGGATTTTTTAGCGTTGCTGTTTTGGTCACTAATTTTGAATTGTCATCATCTGGGTGTTGCTCATTAAATGAGGCAATATAGTCATCTTTTTCTTCTGGAATAAGCACATTGATTTGCTCTAAATTGAAGTGTTCTTTTAGAGCCTCGCGCATACGCGGAAGATACACATTATACACTTGCGTGCGCGCCATTTCCGAAGGAGCCACAAGCACGAGTTTATCGCCCTCAATATTGATAGGTTGCAAAGGATTTATCCACAAATCCATACCAACGGAAGTAATTTTCTTGCTAAAATCATCTAAACATAATTCCCATTGTTTCTCGATATATTTTTGCATCATAAACCCCTTTTTTGTCAATTTTAAAAAAAGCAACATATTGCTAAATTTTATATAAAACCTCACCCGCGCCTCACATATTGAAGTTATGCAAAAATTTCTATTTTGCAACACAAAAGCGAGATTTTGGGGCAAAGTGTCAAACTCGTAAATAGTATAACACGCTTACCCCAAAAAGTAAAGCACCTGAACCACTTAATTTTGCCTTTTCCCACTTTTTTGTGAAAATTGGAAAAGTAGAAAGTTGAGTAATGTAATATTAAAAAGGCTAGGCGACAACAAGTATGGAACTTGTCATTGCGAGGGAGTGTAACGACCGTGGCAATCTCTAATGTTTTGTGAACTGGCTGGCATTACTCACAGTGCTACTGTTACTTGTAATGATACAATCAGAGTGTTTACTAGCAAAAAAAAAACGAGAAGCGGCTGCCCCTCATTTTTACATTTGTTGTTCTTGTTCGTTACCTATTTTTTGATTTTTTATAGGAGAGTCCTTTTCAAATTTTTTGTCCAAAATTTTTTGTACAGATTTTACATCGTTTGTAGCATACAAGTACTTTTGGTTGTCTTTTTGATACATTACACCAGAGTATTTTTTACCCTCAAAGGCATAAATTCCGTTATAGTCGTATTGCGCTTGATAAATGCCTTTTTCGTATTCAAATCGGCAGTCGCCCTTCATAAACTTAAACTTGCCCTTTCCTGCCATATCGCAACGCACAAAATCCCCCTCAAACATTGAGCAAGTAGTCAAACTTTTATCATATACTCTACCGCTATAATTTAAGCCGTTTTCTGTCGTTAATCTTACCTCTCTATTAGGTGTAGTTTTAGCAAAACTACCTTGTCTTAGCACAAACTCGGTATCAAATTTACCGCACTCGGTCGTGTGTAAAATTTTTTCATTTTCGCCGTTTTCCATAATCAATTCCATAGTGCCATCAAGGTACTGATTTGAGCTTTTTTGCCTGTCTAGGCGCAAAGCAACATTGATAACGCGAACCACATTTGTACCTTCGTGTATGTTTGCCAAAAGTTTGCCCTCGATGAGGTTAAAATCTTTATCAAACAGCCCGCTCTTTTGCATTTGTCCGTTTTTATGATTCCACACTAAACTACCATTGTACATAATTTGCGGTCCAAACACAGCGCTTACACGCGCATCATATCCACTTGCCTCTTTGCTAAAACAACCGCAAGTAACCCCGTGAAATTTTCTTTCGTTATCCAAGTTTATATCGACTTTTCCAGATTTGAATTGATAATCCACCGCATTATTTCTCTTTAACTCGATAGAAAATTCACCTTGCTGTCTTGTGTCTTTGCTTTCAAAAATACCGCTAGCGTCTTTGAGTATAAAAGGCTTGTTTTCTTGGCACATTTCTTCAATTTTTTCATCTCTAAATTTGCCGTTCTTGATATTTAGTTTCACATTTGCATTTTTTTGCTGAATAGCGATATCACCCGCGTAAAATTGCAAACCGCAGTCAAACAACGCACCCGCGCACGGGTTAATCGTAATACCTTGATAGCCAAATTTTCCTTTATACACTGTGTTGTGTGCTTTATCTTTTAGAGTCCCTGAGTAGTATTTTTGCTTGTAATTTTGGGTTAATTTTCCGCTAGTATAGCGTAGCGGGTTCTTCACCTTACTATGCGGGTAAGTTGCATCTTTTTCTCGTATCGATAGTTTTGTAGATACCAAACAATCAGTTAATTCACCCTCAAAAGTTCCTTCTTCCACAGCGATATTCAATTTACCACTGCAAAGTCTAACAGGGCAATCTGAATTTGAAGGGAAGAAATACCCCTCATATGTGTCGCCATTATTCGCAATAAACCTACCATTAAATTTTGCATCATAGATAAATTTCACAATCTCGCCATTCATCTTTGCAAATTCGTAAAAATCTCCCCAGTCAATAGTGCTAACGCTTGCAGTTTGCTTTTGTTTTGCCAACTCATTGAGGTAAAATTGTGTGATTTTGCGTCCTTCAAAATACCCGTCAGGGGTCGTAATTTGCGCGCTTCCGTTTTGTAATTCACAACTCTCTGTATTTTTCCAAAATGTGAATCTAGTACTTGCATCACCTTGCGAACATTGTTTTTTAAACCAACCCTTTTCTACCGTTTGGTTTAAATTCTTGTCCCTTTGTTGCACCAATTCGCCATCAAAAGTCAGCCAAGTTTTGTCTGCAGAATATTGAATATTTTTTGCCGAAATATAGGTTTTTTCATCTTTGAAATGCTGTAAAACTTCTTGATAAACAAGTATATCGTTATCAAAATATCCCACAATATAATCGCCATTAGGGAAGTCTATGCGTCCTTTTTGCCACTGGCTCTGCTCAAACGCCCCAGAAAAGCACCAACCCTCTTGATTTGTATATCTCCCCTCGGTCATAGCGCCATTTAGCCAATAACCGTCGTAAGTCACGCCATTTGCAAGCACAAATACGCCCTTGCCGTGCGGATAATCACCAACGATACCTTTGGCACACTTTCCACTATATACACCTTTTACAGGTCTGCCCCCTATTTTAATCACCATTTCTAAGTTTTCACTGTCGTAAGTCTTCATTTGCGCACCACCTGTAATTTACTATTACCATTATACCATACACCCCCAGAAAAAGCAATACCACTTTTCCACATTTCCCCTTACTTTTCCACAAATTAGATAAAGTAAAGCCCACTAAAAATAAAAGCCATTTGCTAGGTATAGATTACACAAGGCGCAAAATATTTTTAGAGTTTAGGACATCGATGTTTCTTACTTTTCCTATCTTATGCAGGCACTTTTAACTGGTAACAAAATGATATCAGTTCGCTTCCTTCGTTGTTTAATCTATTTTTTTAGCACTTTCTAGTATTTGCACATAAGTTTAAATTAAAAAATTGCCCCGATAATTGAGGCAATTTTGTATTAATATTTTCATTTTGTTTTTCTAAAAAGTTTTAATTTTCTATTATTGTTATTATGGTATTTATTTTACATTTTTTGGGTTGTTTTTTGTAAATAATTTAGATTATATCGTTTGTATTATTTGTTTCGCTATTTATGTTGTTTGAAGTTGAGATTTTTTCAAATTTTGCGATTAATTCTTGCCCGTAAATTGTGGATTTCGCAAGGCGCACACTAAGGCTCGTTGAGATAGGATTTGTCATATCGTTAGACAAATACCACCCAGCAAATGTGTAGCCTTGTACGCAAGGAGTTGCCGAGCAAATGATTGTATCGCTTTCAGTTAAACTTTCATAATCATCACCCACTAGCGTAACCGTTCCGCCTAATGTAGCAGTAACAGCAACACTACTCACCCCGCCAGCGCTAGGCTTTTTTAGTGAGGTGTAGGCTTGATTTGTAGTGCGGACATAAATTTCGATAAAATCGGTTTTGGCGAAATCAAAAGATAGCCCAAAATCATTGCTCCCAGCGGTTACAAAATATGTTACACTGAGCGCCTTGCTACACGCGCCGTAAATTTTTGCCTCATAACTTTCTATCGCATAAAATACTGAATTATCAAAGGAAATTTCGCTGATATACTCACCCGAATTTGGGGTAATCAGCAATTTCATTACCATACTATTTTCATCGTAATATTGCCTAAAATTTGAGATATATGTATCGCCTTTTTTCACCATTGCGCGGACAAAATTTGCAGTTAGCGTTATATCCTTAGTCGGCGTAAAAGTATAACTTGCGCTAGTCGAAACAACGGCACCGTTGTTATCTGTCCAATTTACAAAAGCGTACCCGCTAGCAGGTGTGGCGGTAATAGTAGTAGTCTTACCTTCCTCTACCGTTCCACCGCCCGAAACAGTACCTTGCGAAGTGTCCGCAGATGTAGGAGTTACGGTAAAACCAATTTTCTCAAAGTAGCAAGTATAAGCATAACCTGTTCTATTTGAAGATTGTATTGTAGCACTATAATATTCATACACAGAATAATCGGCTCCATTACTAATCCACACATAATCAGTACCCTTACTTTGTGCGCAAATTTGCCATTTGCTAAATCTATAACCAGTGTTCGCGTGCGCAACTATATCCCCACTAGGTATACCTCCTGATGAGGCTGACCAACTTTGTGGGGTATACTTTGTGCCACCTATTGTTACATATCCATAATCTGTATTATTTATATCAATACTATAATATGCAATTGGTGAAGGCGCACTAAATGCCTTATTTTGCTGAGTAACAACTATCAATATTGTACCCAAAACACCTGCCAAAATTGCAAAAGAAATTGCTATCCACCACGCAAGCATTTTCCCCTTTGCACAAGTATTTTTAGGGCTATTTAAGCGCCCCCCCCCCTGCGGGTTTCGCTCTCTGTTTTGGTACATAAACTCCTCCATTTTTGAACATTTTTCATCAATTATTCTCCTTAATTATACCTTATTTTGTGTAATTTTCCAAATAAAATAACTACAAATTTTAAAAATTTTATTAAAATTTGCAATTTTTCACTATTTTTCGATAAATTTAGACATTTCCCGCACGAAAGCGGTACTTCTTTCCATTGCGAGCGTTAACGGGCTGGCTTATTACTTATCATTCTCTTAGACTAGTCATTCAGCCAGACTTTCCGCGTACAGAGTACGCTCCAAGGGGCAATCTCTTAATAAAATGAATTTTTATCTACTTATTATTTTTTAGATTGCCACGGTCGTTTCACTCCCTCGCAATGACAAGTCGGGGCGTGCAGATATTACTCGTTCTATTATTTCTTGCATTATTGTAAGTAATAGTAGAATGGTTAAGCACAGTTAGTACGGAACTGTCATTGCGAGCGTAGCGCGGCAATCTCTACCTCTCGTATTTGCAAACTCGCTGGCTAAAAACCTCTCATTCTGCTTAGATTAATCATTCTGCCAGACTTTCCGTACCCGATGGGTACTTCAAGGCATTGCGAGCGTAGCGCGGCAATCTAAAAAATAGATAAATGCTCCACATTTCTTATTGTACCAAAAAATTTTACAAAAAAATTTAAAATTCACAAGTGTTAATAAAAATTTGAAAATAAAATTTTTTGCTCATTTAGTTTATTTTATATATTTGATATGATATAATTAAATCTATACAAGTTAAGATTTACTAAATTTTAAACAATATTTTTGCAAAATAAAAATTTACAAAAAATTATTTTTTATGGAGTTTTCCACAATGGTAAAAATCACCCCAAGCACTACCACCGATAGAGAAACATTTAATCAAAATTTTGCCGAAATTGTACTAGAAAAAGTCGCGCCAGTGGTGCAAAAAATTTGCCCTGATGAGATTTTTTATTCAAACGACAAAATTAACGATTTTCAGATTTTCCAACGGCTAGATTTCTTGGAAGGTGTGTATCTTACCGATTATTTTGATTACAAAGCGATTTTTGATTTTTGCGTGCAACACAATATTTCGCGCGTATATGATATTGGCGGGGGTTACGGGTTTGCACAATTTATAATTGACTATTTCAATTTGAATATTGACTATATTTTAGTTGACTGCGCAACAGATTTTTGCCAGGCACGGCACGCAATCACGCAAACCTACCCGTTCGAAATTCACACGAACGCTCGCGATGCGCTGATTAGCCACTTGTGTTTAGGAATGATTTACACACCACTTAGCAACCGTGAAATTTTCAATCAAGCAATTACCGACTTTTCGCACATAATTATTCAAACACAGTCAAAAGACACACTTGAATTACAAAAACTTTTCCCATACAAAATTATCAACAAAACCGACACGGCCTCGCTATTTTATTTTGACACACATACTCACCAGTTACTCTCAAAAAAACAAACTGAAAATTTTTCGCAAAATTCTCACTCAAATTCTCGCGACACTGAAATTCTGCAAAAAAGTTAAATTTGAAAAATTTATCCACAGTGCAAAACTCACTAATTAAAAATTATTTGTTCAAAAATATTGCGACTTAACAATATAAATTTTCTCTAATTAAAAAACTTATTTTTCATTCACAAATCGAAATCTAAATTTATTACTAATTACTATTTAATTAATATTAATTGAAATAGATTATTAATTAATATGAAAACATTAAACTTAAAAAAGTTATCCACTGTGGATAACTTTTTTAAAAATAAATTTTTGCTAAATATAAGCGCTAACCCTACAAAATTTGCGGGATAATATATAAAATATGCACTATACCTGCATAAATATACGCAATCTAACTTTTTAAGTTACTATATAAACTTACTGAAATTGAAGCGAACAAGAAAAATTTTTTAGCCGACTTTTCCACTGTGGATAAAACGAAAATTTTATAAAATTTACCCGACAAAAAACTGTTAAAGTGGATAACTTTTTAGTAAAAAATTTCTTGTAAATTTGCAAGTAGTCAAACTTTTTGCACATTAAATTTACACACAAAAATAGCAAATTTATATACTAAAAATTTCTACTTTTATGGTAATTGTGTTCAAACAAAAAGTCACGAATTTTCAAAAAAATACAATCCAATTTTGCACTGAAATGCGAATAATTTTGCAACCAAAAATTTTTTAGTCAACAAAAATTCACTAAAAATTTTGACAATTTTTTAGCAAAATAGCCTACTAAAATCTGCAATTTTTGCGTTTTTTAGAGTATAAAATTCTGCCTTTTACGCACTTAAATCTTGTTAAAAATACAGCCTAAACAAAACTACTAAAAGTCCGCCAATCTGCTAGTACCGGTACTATCAACAATACCACTTTTTAGCAATACTCATACTTTTTAAATGTCTAAACTAGTTTTACATCAAAGGTGCCTAACAATAGCAAACTCTTCCGCTTAAACAGCGTTAATTGCTAGCCTTTTAGTCAAAAACTCCGCTTTAAAGCCCCCTAAAAAACTCAAATTTTGCCATTAATTCAGCAAAAATAGCACAAGAAATTTCAGCGTAACAGCGCTACTTATTCAAGCCATTTTGCTCGAATTTCCGCGCTACACGCTAGCGCATATCCACCTTCAAAACTTCCGCTAAACAAACTGCAATCCTGCGGTTTTGCGGTTACCAAAACTTATCCACAACTATGTTTAAATGTGCATAACTTTTTCAAATTTTGTCACTTCAATACGCCCGTATTCCTTTTTTGTGAGTGGCTAAAAATAGTAGAACCTCTCTACTTCAACTCAGTAACTTATGATACGAAAATTTGGGTTATACCATTATCCACAAACCTTTTCAATAAGTGGATAACTCTTTCCCCGAAACTTCCGCATATTTGTCTATCCGCAAGTGCCACCTTTTTATCTGTAAAATCACACTTGGGTTTTGCAAAACTAATTTTAGTCAACAGTTTTCCACAGTTGTCCTTTTTCTGTTTTGCGTTTTGATTATTCCATATCGCCTAACGCTTTGTCAACACTTTGTGACAACTTTTTTAATCTTTATACACTTTGCACAAAAATTCCCGCGACTACCCCTTTCTGTTTTTACGAGTTTTTGGCTTAACCAAGGGCTTTTCGCTCAACTTTTAGCCTAAAAAATTTTTTCAAACTTTCCTTATTGGTTAGAGAGAATAAAAAATAATTTATTATTTTATTTAATATTTTTAAGTAGCCACATTATTAGTAGGAGTGTGGATATGTGGATAACTTTCTTTCACTCAGCCCACAACTCGCCATACTTACGGGCTTTTATACCCAATTTTCATACATTTGTTTGTGTGGATTTATAGTCGATTTTTGGGGAAAAGTATGTGGATGTTTTCTTGAAAACTCGTGGAAAAGTGTGGATATTTCGACATTTTTCGAATTTCTTGTATTTTCTTGTATGGACGCCTATTTTTGGCTTAAAACCTAAGGAAAGTCCCAATTTTGCCATAAATATTTTTGCGCTAAGCAAGCGAAAATTGTCGAATTTAATCGCCTACTTGTTTTTAAATTTAAGTTTAATTTAGTTTATAAAAATTATAAACTAAATTAAAAATTTTTTCAAATAAATTTGCATACAAAAAAATTTTTTCTTTGGCACTGCTTTTCCATAGCCTTTCAACTACTGATTAAATCAAAAGCCCCTCCACCGCTAATTGTTCCTTACCACTTATTTTTGTATGTTTAACAAGTCAATCAAGCCTAGTCATTTAACATTCCCAGGCTTCCTTTACGGTGCGCAAAAAAAATAAATAAAAAAACAGTTGCCAACTGCTCGAATCTCCCCACACTTCACCTATTGCGCCCGACCCTTTTAAACAATTCACTGTCGTATCAATCACTGTGCACATTACTATGCCCTTATCAAAAAATCAAATTTTTAAAAATACAAAAAACAGTGTTTTATTTTTTCATACACTAAAAACTCATCTTGCAAAAGGTTAACCGCTATAAAGTAGTGTATTTATTTTTGCTTACTTGCTTTTAAACCCAAAAAATAAAAAGTCACAATCTAAATTTATCTGTCAATAAAATTTAATTTGATTATTAATTAAAAAAATTCAGTGAAATTTATCCTTGTTTATTTTTTTAAGATTTACAAAAATAATACATTTCTTTACACTATTATAACAAACCTTAACTAATCAAAAATTACCTATCCTTTTCTCACTACCTTAAAAATTCTTGATAATATATGATATTTCATATATTAAATTTTAGACATAAATATACTAACTATACGCAAATATAAAAATCATTGAAGTAACTTCCACCAAAGTTAATTTTTTTATTTTTGAAAATAAAAATTTATTTTACTTTAAAACTCGATTTTTGAAAGTATTTTTGTACAAAAATATTGGCGCAATATTTTTAAACAAATCAAAGTCCTAAAAAATCCACTTAGCCTATATTTTTAAAATAAATTAAAATTTTGATACATTTTTAAATTTGCTCATTTTATTATTGAATTAAATTATTTTTTATTTTTAATAATAATCATTAATAAACATTATTTAATAATCATTTAAAAATCAATAAACAATTATACATTTCTCGATTTTTATATTTCGACTAATTTGAAATTTTAAGTTATAAATTTTAACAAAATCTAAATTAATTTTATGCAACAAAATGAGTTAAAATAAATTTTAGCAAACTTAGTTGGTGAATAAATATTATAAAAACTTTTTATTAATCTATATATATATTAAAACAATACTTGACAAAATAATTTTTTTTTGGTATAATAATGCTACATAATTTTTAGATATATAGCAGGAGGATGCAGAAATGAAAAGAACTTTCCAACCTAAAAAGCGCCAACGCAGTAAAGTGCACGGTTTTCGTGAAAGAATGAAAACAACTAGCGGACGCAAAGTTTTAAAACGCCGTCGTGCTCGCGGTCGCAAACAATTAGTTCGTGCTTAATAGAGTACTATGCAATGCATAGTACCTTATTTTTACCCTAAAAAACGAAATTTTAAAGGATTTTTTATGTTAAAAACTCAATTTCGATTAAAAAAACGCAAAGAATTTAATTATATTTATCGAAAAGGCGAAAAGTTTAATAGTGCAAATTTAACACTTATTGTTATAAAAAGCAAATTTCAAAATTGTAAAATTGGGCTAAGCGTTAGCAATAAAGTTGGCAATGCTGTTACTAGAAATAAAATAAAGCGTCAATTTCGTGCAATTCTTGCCCCTTTCGCTCCAAAAATTCAATATAAAAACTTTATTTTAGTTGCGCATCCTACCATCGTAGATAAAAATTTTACTGAAAAGCAAAATGAAATCATTAAACTTTTGATAAAAGGAAAGTTGATAAATGAATAAATTTTTCCGCATAATTACTACACCGCTTAGATATTTATGCATTGGATTGATTTATATTTATAAATACACGATTAGCAAAATTATGCCTGATTGCTGTATTTATGAGCCGACTTGTTCTACTTATACTTTAATTGCGATAAAGAGATTTGGAATTATCAAGGGCTGTTTTATGGGTGCAAAGAGAATTTTTCGTTGCCGTCCCAAATATGAAGGCGGAGTTGACCCAGTGCCTGACAACCTAAAAACTAACTTAAAATACAAAATTTAATCAAAAAACACGAATATTTAAGATTTATTACTTATTTTTCGTGTTTTTTTGTTTTTACTTTTAAAACTAAAAAAATCACTCATTATTTTTGAGTGACTTTTTGTTAACGGCTGTATTCTACTTTTTTCTTTTGATTGTCTTTTTCGATTTTCTTTTTATCTAATTTTTCAAGTATTTTTAACGAAATAAATGAAATAATTAGACTCATCAACGAGTTCGTAACGATATACATAGCAAAAGTAGCCGAATATGAAATTGTGAAAATAATCATAATTATAGGCATAACAATTTTCATAATTTTGGTTGCGCCGTTCATTTGGTTGGCAGGATTTGCTTCTTTTCTACCGTTTCCTTGTTGCAAAGGTCCATTTACATTCATTTTTGGTGATTTTTTAGAAGAAATCATTTGCGAAATTACCATTGAGAAGTAAGTTACAACACCTGCAAGTAGTACTAAAATAAAGTAACCATTCCAACTTGAATAATTTTGTTGAATTTTTGCTGTAATAATGTTAAAATTTTGTTCAATTTCGGTAAATTGTGCTTGATTGCCGCTTAATCTAGCCTTTAAATTTGTCATATTACTAAAATCATTAAAATTTGGATAGCCTGCAACATAAGTGTCAGGTCGCCAAATGTTTTTTACCCACAACCAGTTGTCTTTAATACTTTCATATTTTTCTGACGCAGAATTTTGCGCTTTTGTTACGATTGAAGCAAATTCTCCTTCTGTTTCCGCAAACAACATTTCACGCGCCTTGGCTAAAATTGTTGCTTCATCGGGTTCAGCCGTGCCTTCTTCAATTAATTTGTCACGCGCCTCAGTTTTTTTAGCATCGATTAATTCATCTAACTTTGCTGTTATATCAGCATTATTTTCTTGCGCTGTTAATCCATATTCGGCGCGCATCTCAGTATTGAATGTTTCGTAATAAGCGTTTTGCACTTCCAAATATTGATTGTAAGTTCGGTCTTGTGAAATTCCAATAAGACCAGTAAATAAAGTGAAGAAAATAAACAGAGTAAGCGCTAAATTTAAAATCATACTAAAACAAGAACCGATAACATTATAATTCTCGCGTTTGTACAACTCCATAGTTTTTTGGTTAACCACTTGCTGGTTATTACCATAACGCTTTTTAATTTTCTCTAATTCGGGTTGTAATTTTTGTTGTTTAACCATGCTGGCTCGGCTAACTTTTTTTTGCCAAAAATCCAGAGGGCTTAAAATTATTTTTAGACATATGGTAAACACAATTATCATAAAACCGTAACTAGGTATAAAACTAAATAGGTTGATAATCGGCGACCACATATCCGTAGTCCAACTAGCAATCATATAAAACTCCTTAAAATTGATTAAAAAATCATCATTTTTGATGCAAAAATTGATTTTTTGATTAAAATGGGCTCACGAAGAGTAATTTTTAAACGACTTACTGTTCATTCAAAACAAAAATCTCGGCTCTCAGAGCGTTTTAAATTGAGGTAAAATTGCATAAATTTTACTAAAAATTGTGTATTTTTGGTTAAATTTTATTTTAATTTATTTACTAAATCAAAAATTCTTTCTAAATCATCTTTATTATAATAGTCGAAATAAATTCTACCTTTTTTATCATTACCCAAAATACTTACTTTTGTACCAAAAACTTGTTGCATATCATCGCGCAACGCAATTAATTCCAAACTTAAATTGTTTTGCTTCTTTATCGCTGTAATTTCAGGTTTTGTAATTTCTTGCACTGTTTTTTCTACATCACGGGCAGTCATCTTGTCATCACTTGCTTTTTTTGCAAGTTGCATTTGTTGTTCACGAGGTAATGTAATTATTGCTCTTGCTATTGCGGGTTGTAATTTTCCTTTTTCAACTAATGTTAAAACTTCTGGCTCCAAATTCAATAAGCGTAAAGAATTTGCAATAACTGGACGACTTTTTCCTAATTTTGTTGCAATTTCTTCTTGTGTAAAGCCGTAATTATCGATTAATTGCTTAATTGCCATTGCGGTTTCAATAGGATTTAAGTCCTCGCGTTGCAGGTTTTCAATCAAAGAAATTTCGCGAATTTGTTGTTCATTGTAATCTTTTACGATTACGGGTACTGTTTTAAGCCCTGCCATTTTACTTGCTCTAAAACGACGCTCACCAGCGATAATAACATAATTTTCGCCACGCGCTACCACTATAATAGGTTGAATTACACCGTGCTCTTTTATTGACTGCGCAAGTTCTTTTAGCGCTTCTTGATTGAATGTCTTTCTTGGTTGGTCTGGGTTAGGTTGTAGTCGTGTAATGGAAATCTGCCTTGCGCCATTTTGATACATTTCTTGACTGGCGGTCTTAATTTTTTCTTCTAAATTGTGTTTTTCTTGCAAAAAAGTTACATTTTCAGGCTCTTCCGCAGGTTTCTTTGCGTTTTTATATTTTTCTAATAAGTTATCAGCGTTTGTTAAAATATCATTTTTGGGTTCAATCTTAGGTTCTACTTTTATTTCTTTCTTTTCTACTTTTTCGATTTTCTTTGGCTCTTCAATCTGTTCATCATCATATAGAGCGAATAAGGAACTCAATCCTCTGCCTAACCCCTTACTCATTTCTCAAATCTCCTTTAAATAATTTTCGTTTATCAATAAGCGCACCACTGTCTTTATTGCGCCTCAAAAACTCTCGCGCTAACTCATTGTAAGCTATTCCGCCTGTGCTTTTATTATCATATAAATAAATAGGTAAACCATAACTAGGAGCCTCGGCGAGCCTTACATTTCTAGGAATAACCGTTTCGTACACTTTTTTACCAAAAAATTCTTTTATATCTTTCGCAACTTGATTAACTAAATTGCTACGGCTATCTTTCATTGTTAGTATAACGCCCTCAATATCAATTTTTGGGTTGTAATATTTCTTAATTAATTTAATAGTATTCATCAACTGACTTAACCCTTCCAAAGCGTAGAACTCACATTGAATAGGTATTATCACGCTGTCTGTTGCTGTCAAAGCGTTTACTGTTATCAAGCCTAATGATGGCGGACAGTCCATAAGTATGTAATCGTAACTATTTTTCACCATTTCTAGTTGATTTGCAAGTACTTTCTCACGATTTTCGGTTTGTACTAACGCAACTTCTGCTCCGGCTAAATCTACATTACTTGCTACTATAAATAACCCCTTGATATTTGTGGGTTGAATAATATCTACAATTTCAGCCTCACCTGAAACTACATCAAAAAAAGTTTTCATTTCTTTTGTTTTTTCTACACCAACACCAGTTGTTGCGTTTCCTTGCGGGTCTAGGTCAACCAGCAATACTTTCTTGCCATAGGCTGCCAAATAAGTTGCCAAATTTACACAAGTAGTGGTCTTACCCACTCCGCCTTTCTGATTGGCGAATGCTATAATCTTTGCCATAATTCCTCCTTTAATCATCTATATTATAACATATATAAGCCTATAATGCAAATATTTGGTTGTAATTTTTTGAGAGAATTATGCTATTTTCAAAGAACTTTTCGTTTTTGCACAAAAAACACACAAAATATCGAGTTTTTTGCGATTTTTACTAAGTATTATGCAATGTTTTCCATATTTTATGTAAGGAATATGTTATCAAACTATATTTTGCTGTAATGATTATGTTTTGTATTCAATTATATAATTTTGTTGTGTTTCACGTGAAACATTAAATTATATAAGCGTTTCACTGTCTTATGCAATCGTTATAATATTAAAAGCGGCTTAAATATGTCTTATATAAATGTTCCACATGAACATTTATACTGTTATGTAATAGTATTTAATTATGGTTGCATCGAAAACAGATAAACTCATATGCAAATATTTCATGTGAAACAACATCTTTAAACAACCTGCATTACTTTTATTGTGTGATTGTTTTGTGATTATTTTTAACAAATATTACTATTATACTTACTTTTACTGATTTTGTATTTTATATATAAATTTTTATTGCATTTAGTATTAGGTTTAAGGTGTTTAAAAATGTTAATTTTCTTTGTAAAAACATTCAATAATGTTTGTTTTTGTAGTTGCTTTTTATAATAGACTTAAAAACGCATCGTTTTTTTGTTTATTGTTAAGAAATTATAATTTATTTAGTTTAACTTTTAATATAACTTATTGCATAATACATTTTGTAAAAAATGTTTCATGTGAAACAAAATATTGAATTATCGTTGTATTATTCAATCTCTATTGCTGTTTGACTGTTGTTATTTACTAAATTTATTTCAAATGACATATAATGAAAGCATTTTGTAAAAAGTATATTATAAAATTAAAATTACGCTTTATATTAATAAATAATTAATAAAAAACGATAAAATGATTATGTGGTAATACATTATTTAATTTTTAATTTTATATATTATTATTAAACAATATATTTATATGCTAATCTTATCTTAATTCAAAAATTAAATGCGTTTATATAAATATAGTTCGTTGCTATCAGTGCAATTTTGTTTGTTTTTAATTAAACTTTTAATTAAAATCGTGTTAATATGTATATAAATTAAAAACAAGACGCAATGTTTCACGTGAAACAAAAACAGGCTATTTGCCTGCTATAATGGTTTTGTTTTAATTAAATTTTTAGGTCGCGGGTATTTTGATGGCGTTTTATCATCTTTTTTAATGTAAATTATATTTCTTTCAAATATTTCATTGTTTAAACTTAAATTATATTTTTCTATTGAAATAATGCTAGAATTGAGTGTTTTTAATGCATTTTTTGCATTATGTAATTCATTTTCACAGTTTAACGATTTTAATGCTACGAACTCCCCGCCTGTTTTGGTATATGGTATGCAGTATTCAGCGAGTATGTTTAATGGAGCGACTGCTCTTGCTATTGTGTAATCAAATGTTTCACGTGAAACATTGTGTTCTTGTAACTCCTGGGCTCTTGAATGAATTGTTGTTATATTTTTGAGTTTTAACAGGGAAATAACAGTATTTAGAAAGTTTATTCGTTTATTAAGACTGTCAACTAGTGTAAAATTTAAATCAGGTCGCATTATTTTTAACGGTATGGCTGGAAACCCTGCTCCAGTACCTATATCGCAAATAGTTGAGTTTTGTATAAAGTATTTATAGTTCAAAACACTGTCTATAAAATGTTTTACAACAACTTCACTAAAATCGGTGATTGCTGTTAAGTTTAAAACTTTATTTGTTTCTATGAGTATTGCATAGTACTGCAAAAACTGCTCAATTTGCTCATTTTTTAATAAAATTTCGTGTTTTTTAAATAAATCTATTAAAATTTCTCTATTTTCCATTGCTACTCCTATTTTTATATCTTTTTAGATAAATAGTCAAAATACTAATATCTGCTGGCGATACGCCACTGATTCTGCTTGCTTGTGCTAGATTTTGTGGTTGTACGCGCGCTAATTTCTGTTGCGCTTCAATTCGTAAGCCTTTCAGGGCGCTGTAATCTAAATCTTGCGGTATGAATATATTTTCGTTTTGTTCTTGGCTTTTGATTTGTTCTTGCTGAATATTGATATAACCCTCGTATTTGGCTAAAATGTTTAATTGTTGCAATATTTCTTGTGAAAGGTCATCAAAAAAGTGAAATTTTGCGTTAAAATCGAAAATATCAATACTGTTTCGCTTTAAAAGTGAGCGAATGGTAATCCCACTTTTTATTGCTGGTTCGCCGTGCGATTTTAAATATTCTTGCAATTGTTGACTTGGCGATAAGACTTTGTTTAATATCTCCTCGCCTTTTTTAATGTCGCGTTCTTTCTTTAAAACTTTGAGATAATTTTTTCGTGTTACCAAACCAGCTTGGTATCCTAATTTGGATAATCGAATATCGGCATTATCTTGCCTGAGTAGTAAGCGGTATTCTGCTCGTGAGGTCATCATTCTATATGGCTCGTTTGTGCCTTTTGTGACTAAATCATCGACCAAAACGCCTATATATGCATCATTTCGCTTTAAAATAAGTGGTTTTTTGCCTCTAACATACAAACTTGCATTTAAACCAGCCAAAATCCCTTGCGCTCCCGCCTCCTCGTAACCACTAGTGCCGTTTACTTGTCCAGCGAAAAATAATCCTGCAAGGCGCTTGTATTGTAGTGTAGCATCTAGGTCTGTTGAGTCAATGCAATCGTATTCAATGGCATATGCATATCGCATTAAGTGCGCATTTTCTAAGCCTTTTATACTGTGAATAAAATCTAATTGCGAATGATACGGTAAACTGCTTGAAAGACCTTGTACATATATTTCATTGGTACTCATCGCCTCTGGTTCTAAGAAAAACTGGTGTCTATTTTTGTCTGCAAATCGTACAATTTTATCTTCGATTGAAGGACAATATCTTGGGCCTACCCCCTTAATTACTCCTTGATAGAGGGGGCTGTATTTTAGATTGGCGCGTATAATCTCGTGAGTGCGCTCGTTTGTGTAGCCCATATAGCAACTTGTTATGTTTTTTGGTAAGCGCCTAGTATTTTTGCTAAATGGCGGTAAATTCTCCTCGCCTTTTTGCTCCTCTAGCGCATCAAAATTTATTGTGCGCCTATCCACTCTCATCGGCGTGCCTGTCTTAAAGCGTAAAATTTTTAAACCTAACCTTTGCAAACTCGCTGTAAGTTTGGTCGCGTTGGTAAATCCATTCGGTCCACTATTCCTTATATAATTGCCTGTAAGCGTACGGCTGTTTAAATAAACGCCAGTGCAAACCACTACCGCTTTTGCGTGGAACCTCTCACCCATTCCTGTTTCGATTCCCCAAAGTTTTCCTTGCTTGGTGATTATTTTGGTAACTTCACCCTGTAAAATCGTCAAATTTGGTTGATTTTCAAGAGTTGATTTCATAATCTCGTGATAACGAACTTTATCAACCTGAACGCGCAGTGAATGAACGGCTGGACCTTTTGAGCTATTTAACATTCGCTTATGCAAAGTCGCTTGGTCGGCTGTATGCCCCATTTCCCCGCCTAAGGCGTCAATTTCAAAAACCAAATGCCCTTTTGCTGTCCCGCCTATGCTTGGATTGCAAGGTAAAAAACCGATTCCATCTAGGTTGAGAGTTGTAATCAAAGTGTTTAGCCCCGTCCTAGCGCACGCCAAACTTGCCTCACAACCAGCGTGTCCCGCACCGATGACTATCACATCATATTCTTTGTAATTTTTCATTTTATTTTCCTCGATAAATGTATATTATAATTATACCATATTTTGAATAAAATGTATAGATGTAAAAAGTATTTTTTGGTATCAAATTTAATTTTTAGATAGGTTCTATTTGTTTGCAAAAAGTATATTTATACATAAATAAAATTATTGATTATTAACTTGCAAAAAATGTGTTCAGAAAAAAATAGAGCAAAAGATTAAAATTTTTTACAAACATAAAAATTTTGAAAAAATATAAAAAAATATGAAAAAAATTAAAAAACTGATATATTAATTATTTTGTTGCGTTTTTTTAGTAAATATTATATAATTAAACGGTTTTTATGCGATTTGCTATTTAAAAGATTTTATAGTGAGATTTATTATAAATTGCAGACTTTTACGGTCTTTGTGATTGCATAAAAATAAATTAGTATTTATAAACATACATAGATGTAATGTTTTAATTTTTAATGTTTCTTTACGGCTGAAAATATTTTGCGGTTTGGATTTTTCTGTTGTTCGTTGCCACAGTTTTTTGAATATGGTATGTGTTTTATGGAATAAACTCTTAATAATGAAAGAGGGAATGTTAGTTATCTTATCAATCGATTACCGCAGTCGCTCTACGCACTCTTTCGTAATGCTTTGGAGTACCGCTAGGTACGGAAAGTCTGGCAGAAAAATAAGATTAATGGAATGACAAGTAATGCCAGCCAGTTGGAGCGTATTGGAGTCAGATATTCTAATTTAGAATAACAAATTTATGTTATAATAGAACGGTTAAGTAATAGCAAGTACGAAATTGTCATTGCGAGGGAGTGAAATGACCGCGGCAATCTAAAAAATAATAAGTAGATAAAAATTATATACCTCTTATCTTCGCAGGGCAGGTATTGTAATCTCTTCAAATTTTCATTTTTTCGTGCGGGAAATGTCTAAATTTGGCGAAAAGTAGTGAAAAATTGCAAATTTTTTCAAAAATTTTTAATTTGGTGCTTATTTTATTTGTGAAATTACACAAAATAAGATATAATTATAGTAAACATTTAGTTGATAGTTTTTAAAAATGGAGGAGTTTATGTACAAAAACAAAGAAGAAGCCCGCAGGGGGGGGGGCGCTTTAATAGCTCTAAAACAACTTGTATTTCAAGGAATAAAAAGGCATTTCTAATTGGGTTAATTTGTGCAAGTTTTGCCTTAATTTTAGGTGCAAGTTTACTTATTTTGAAGATTTTACCAAAGTTGAATGGGGTCGAAGAGCCTGGAAGGAGTTATACATTAACTATTTCTCCTAGTGAAGGTGGTTATGCTATGTATATAAGAAACGGTGGTACTGCCTCAAAAGTAACCAGTAGTATTTATGCAAATGGTTGGGAAAATGAATCTACAACTTCTCTAACGGCGTATCCTAATTCTGGTTATCAATTTGTGAAGTGGGTATATAAGAACACAACATACACAACTGCATCTATCTATTATAATGGTGGCGGTATAAGTTTATATTTTGAAAAGACTGCTTTAATTGTGACAACTATTTCTAACGACTCCACGCAAGGCGGTGTTTCTGGAACGGGTGAGGTTACAAAAGGTCAATCTACCACAATCACTGCAACTCCAAATCGAGGGTATGCTTTTGATTGCTGGAAAAATAGTAACGGTGAGGTGATATCAACTAAGGCAAGTTATACATTTACGCCGACTGAGGATATAACTTTAACGGCATATTTTAAGGTTGCGTATGTCACTATTCACAAAGGTGATGCTACCATTAGCGATTTTATTCAAGTTTATGATGATACAAATTTAACTCTAAAAATAGTAATTTCACCAAACGCAGGCGAGTATGTCAGTGAAATTTCTTTTGATAATTCGGTATTTTATGCGATTGAAAGTTGGAAAGCCGAACTCTATGGCGCGTGTGCTGATGCTCTCAGTGTGACTTATTCGGTGACTAGTGGAACAAATAAATTTGGTATGTTTTTTGATTATGTGTATGCAACGCCGAGTATAGATATTTATGTTCGTACGACAAATCAAGCCTATACCTCACTAAAAAAGCCAACTGCGGGTGGGGTGAGTAGCGTTGCGGTAACGGCTACATTAGGCGGAACGGTTACACTAGTGGGTGATGATTATGAAAGTTTAACTGAAAGCGATACAATCATTTGCTCGGCAACTCCTTGTATGCAAGGCTACACATTTGCTGGGTGGTATTTGTCTGGTGATATGGCAAAACCTATCTCAACAAGCCTAAGTGTGCGCCTCGCAAAATCAACAATTTATGGGCAAGAATTAATCGCAAAATTTGAAAAAATCTCAACTTCAAACAACATAAATAGCGAAACCAACAACACAACTGATATACTATAATCAATAGCACAAATACTCTAATTATGTGGAAATATTGTGAACTGAATATGTGTGTTTATACAGTAATAACACAAACAAGATTTTACACCATATTATGCTAAAATACTCGCAAATAAAACTATCCAAATTTTGCAAAAAATTATCTAAAAAAATATACTAAAAAATACAAGAAAAATAATCTAAAAAAGTTTTCCACTTTTTCTCAAACAAAACATTCGTTTTAAACAAATGTTTTAGTAATTTAAAAAGTGCTTAACTAAGCCATATTTTAAAGTTATCCACATTAAAAAGTTGCTTTAATCAAGTGACTTTTTAATTTTTTATACCAAAATGTGGAAAAAACTTGGAGTTTTCCACAAGTTATCCACATATTTTTCCACTTATCCACATTTTTAGATTTATTAAATCAAGAATAATTATATAAAAAAATATCTAAAAAATTTTGAAAAAATATGTCGAAAATGTTTTGTTTTATATAATAATATATGATACAATATATATGTAAATTAATAATATTTTTCGGGCAATTTGGCATAATAAAATAGAGGTATAAAAAATGAACAAAAGTTTACAAATGGTAAGTTGGTTTACTGGGGTGATTTTGGGAATAGTTGTTTTGCTTTTTGGCGGATTAAATCTCACACAAAATCGCAAGGCAGTGCTAGGCTATCCGCAGTACACGACTTTTTGGCTCGATAGCGCGGTAAAATATATCGAGTCGGAGCAATCTGCTGGCACTAAACAATATCCATATTTAATCAACACACCTGAGCAGTTGGCGTACATTGCAAAGGCTGTGAACGGCGGTACGGTTGATAATGATGGAAATGTGCAGTATCTTGATTTTAGCGGGGTATTTTTCCAACTCAACGCCGATATTGATTTGAGCGGGAGTAACTGGGTGCCTATTGGAAACGAGGCGCACCCATTTAAAGGTGTATTTTATGGCAATGGTAAAAAAATCTCAAATATGGTGATTGACTCAACTATGATGAACGCGACCGCTGGCGGAGTTGTTGTGAATGATTTTAGACAAAGCCTAGGATTGTTTGGTTATGTTGGGTACAACGGGAGTGCTGGAGAAACTGCTTCCACAATCAATCAGTTGGTTATTGAAAATGCATACATAAACGCTTGCGAATACGCGCAATATGCGGGTACAGTTGCGGGGGTATTTGAGGGCGCAAGTTTAAATAATATCACTATCATTAGCCCTACGAGTGAAACTTCAAACGACACGACTAGCGCGGGCGCCGTGATTTATCACAATTTGACCGACGCAAGTGTAATGAGTGCGGACTTTATCGCGGGCGGTGTGGTAGGAAAGTTGGGTAACTCGACTAGCACAACCGTTGCAAACCTTAGCAATGCGAACCACGATAACGAAATTTTGACTTCTATAAAATCAACTATTTACGACAACAACGGCTATTCAGTCGTTTTGGGTGGTTTAGTCGGTGAAAATAATGGTACTCTCAAAGAAAGTCGCCGTACTGGTGGCGAGATAAACGCGTTTATCGGTACAATCGGTGGTTTGGTCGGTGTAAATAGTGCTAGCGGGAAAATGCTAGACTGCTACAACTACGGAAACATTTTGATTGACCCACTTTTGCCAAACGGTGTGAGCGTAGATAGTGGCTTAAACAAGGCAGAAGAAACGGTCATCGGTGGTATGGCTGGTAAAAACTTTGGTAGCATTTCTATCGAGAATTTTAGTGCAATTTACGGTACTGTCGAAGGGCAAAATGTTGCGCAAGTATTCCAAACTTGCCGAGGACTAATCGGTGGTATCGCGGGAACAAGTAAAGGAACGATTGAAAATATCACAAATTTTGCATTTGTAAAATGTACGGGCGACCAAGTGCAATATATGGGTGGTATTACCGCAATTAATGCGGGTACAATTCGTAAATGTGTAAATAAAGGCATCGTTGGTGCGGACGGAAATACTGAATTTTCAGCAAAGGCAGTCGGCGGTATCACTGGGCTAAATGATAGTGCATCAATAGGTGATGGCGCAGAGCAGTTGGGCGATGGTAAGATTTATGGTGTAGAAAACAAGGCTGACACTGGTATCAATATTAATGCGGAAAATGCGGGCGGTATCGCGGGTATCAATGCAAGTACTGGAAATATTACCTCTTATGAGGCTGGCGTGGTGGCTGGTGTAGTGCGAAATTTAGGAAATGTGCAAGGCACATCTGCCGTTGGTGGTATCGTTGGTAAAAATTACGGTACAGTGGAATATGTTTACAATACAACAAATATTAGTTGCGCAAGCAATGCGGACTCGGCTAGCGTGGGGGGCGTAGTTGGAATTATGAGCAAAGGCGCAATCAAAAATAGTTTCAATGTAGGACAAGTGCTTGATGGATATAATGTTGGTGGTTTTGTAGGCACAATGGAAAATAGAACGGCAAGAATCGAAAATTGTATCAATTACGGAAGCGTAACAGGTAGCAGAGGATATGTTGGCGGTTTTGCTGGATATATCGAAGCGGGCGCGCTTAGCAAGGTAATCGCTATTTGTGATGTGACTGAAAACGGTGACTCGCCTTTGGGTATCGGTGGTGTAATCGGTGCGGTAAAATTAAGCAATGGTGCGCCTGATACAGGAGTTACGCTAGAAAACTATTTCTATTCGGAAAGCATTGCAAACTACGAAGAAGATGAATTTGGCGTAACTGATAACGGAATGATAGCAATCGGTAATACTGACATCAACAAATGGGCAAAAATGGACAGTTACAAGATGACTTTGCCATATGTAGAAAGCAAAATGACTGGTAGTGACAGATACCGTAGCGGTTTGTATAAGGCTGGTTCTACGGGTGCTGAAATTGAAAACACTGACTGGTACTTTAACACAGCAAATGAAACGGCAAATACATATTATTATCCTATTTTGCGTGCGTTTAGGGCTGGGGAAACAAATTCACTCAATGTCTATGGCGCAACGGCAGATGCGGTGAAACCTGAAAACGGACTCGAATACCCAAGCGAAACGATTTTTAGAGTAGAATTTAGAAACAATTATCCATACTGGAATGTAAACGCCAAAGATTACGAAGAACGCGTAATTTGTGAAGATAGATATGTAGTAAACGGACATTATACGGCTGAGCCAAACTCAGACCTTTACGATAAGCCAGCAGGCTTTTATATGCAATGGAAACAGACCGATATTGATATGACTACTGCTCCACAAAATTGGAGTTTTACAAATAAAGTTACTAGAAATATGCGCATATACATTGATTGGACCGAAAAAACTTATACAATTAAATATTACTTGCAACTAAATGGTGTAGGTGAATTTGTAGAGATGACCGCGGAAGAAAGAGAGCAATTTGGACTGAGCGATTCTTCAACATATAGCCTTGACCCTAACGCAAAATCAAGTCTAAATGCGATTAATATACCTGAGCCAAAATTGTTTGGTTATTCTTTTGATGGCTGGTGGATAAGCAAGACCGCAAGCGGAATAGGTGCTACTCTTGATGAGACGGACAAAGTGACCGAATTTTCACGCAACGAAGTTTATGCAGAAGATATTATATATGTATATGGTAAAAAGACTGCTGAAACATACACTGTTTACCTTTACCCAGGCGTAAACAACTCAAATATTGCTATGAAATTTGTTGATGCACAAGAGGGTACGCCAAAAGTTGTGACCCTTACATATGGTGAGGCTTTTGATTTGAGCGACATTCAAGCGCAACTCGATTATGACCCAGCAGACATAACATTTAAAGGTTGGTTTAGTAACGAGGGGACGGGCGGTACACAATACACAAATACAAATTCAGTTAGTATTGGTGTGTTTAAACTAACTGGCACGGGCGCAATTCGTTGGTACGCGCAATGGACTGATTCAATGCAAAAAATCTTGTTTGTAAGTATTGATGAAAACGGAACTGAGCAAAATTTAGGCTCAACTTCGGTGCCTTTTGGAAATATATTCACTTACGAACAATTTGTAAGCCAAAACCTCAAATATTATGTGATAGATGAGCGCGGTGGTTATGAAATTGACAGGTGCTTTGCAGATGCAAGTTTGCTTACCTTGTTTGATTTTAATAATAACTCAATTACTGATAGAACGACAATTTACATTACTTGGAAAAAGAAATTTTTTAGCCTTAGGCTTAACGCCGATGGTGGCGCGTTTAGTGATGATTCGACCGTTTATGTGATTAATAATATCGAATACAAGAGTGACTTTTTGGGCGAAGTGCTAAACAATCTTGCCGATACGCAAATGCCAGCGCGCATAGGTTATAAGGTAAAGAGAGTGAATGATATTGCAATTTGGAACGAACAGCCAAACGGGCAAGGCGCGGTGATTTCTTACGCGAACAACAACTACATTATGCCTGCATATGACCTAAATATCTACATTTCTTGGGAAGTGGAAAAATACACTGTGCAGATTGTAGCAAATGGCGGTTTGTTTACGACCGAAAATGGCAGTACGCCTTCAATTAATATTGCGCTCGAATACAATACTTCATTGAAACAAGCGCTTGACCGCTACTTTGTGGCTAATGCATTGCCTACAAACGAGGGGTACGGTTTTAGGTATTGGAGTTTGCAAAACGCAGGTATTGATGACACGCCAGCACCAGCCTTGACCGATAGCGACAAAGTGCCATATCTTGGTACAACCGTTTATGCAACTTGGGGCAGACAATATATCGTTAAATTTAAAAAGATATTCTACGATGATGAAACATCTTGGCTAGAAATCAAAGTATTTGAAGGGGATTGTGTTAGCGAACCAGACACTTCTTCCACAGACTTTATGGTAGCGGGTATGGACTTTGTAGAATGGAAACAATATATGGGTACAATCACAAATGAAAATGGCGAAAAAGAACAAGTTTATCAAGCATATGATTGGCTCGAGCCTGTCACTAGCGACTTAATTTTAGTAGGTACTTGGACACCAAACGGTGGCAAAACGGACCCTATCGACACAAGCAATATCTTGATTATCGCAATTTCAATAATCGCTGGTATTGTGGTGATTATGTTTGTGGTTATTTTGGCGCGTAGCCGTAAAAAAGGACTAGAAGTTTCGAATAAACGCCTACAAACCAAAAATAGCAAGGAAAAATTAGAAAAAATACGCGAAATTGAAAAACGCCGTAAAAATGACAACCCATTCGATTTCTAAAATATTGAATTATTTAAAAATATACACAAAAAATAAAATAATAAAAAAAACAATAATTTTTTCAATCAAAAAAACACCCTCGCAGGGTGTTTTTTCTCTTGGCTGGCTCATTACTCATTGTTTTATTAGACTAACTGTTCTGTTAGACTTTCCGCGTACCACGCTCCAAGGGGCAATCTCTACCTATTTTCCTAAGCAGAATTTTGCAAAAATTTCATTTATTATGTGTTCACTTGCTGTTGTGCCTGTGATTTCGCCCAGCGCGTCCCACGCCTGCATAAGCGTAATCGCGAGGCAGTCGAGCGGAGCAGTCTTGCTATTTGAAATAGTATCATTTAAAGCAGATTTTGCTTTTTCAAGGCACGCAATATGTCTGCTGTTGGTAAGTAAAATATCATTATCAGCAAGGTGAGAATTGATAGTTTTATCAAAAATAAGTTGTTTGAGTTTGTCTATATTTTGTCCAGTTTTTGCGCTAATTGTCAAATCAAAGTCAGCCGAATTTGTATTGTGCTGGTCTATTTTATTGAGAATTTTTATGCAATTTTTGTTTTTAATTTCAGGCAAAACTTCATCAATCTTATCTTGCACCAAAACCACCAAATCGGCGGAATTTATTTCATCAAAAGCACGCTTTATGCCCGCATTTTCGACAATATCTGCGGTATCGCGAAGCCCTGCGGTATCGGTAACATTAAACAGCACTCCGTTAAATTCATAACTTTCGTTTAGCGTGTCGCGAGTCGTACCCGCAATGTCCGTTACAATCGCGCGCTCATAGCCCACAAGCGCATTTAATATGCTACTTTTACCTACATTAGGGTCGCCCGCAAGCACTACTTTTACGCCGTTTTTGATTTTTAATCCAGTTTGCGCGGTTGCAAGTTGTGTGTCAATTTTTTGTATCGTTTTCGCACAAAATTCACTTACCTTTACAGCCGTAATGTATTCAATATCGTGTTCGGGGTAGTCGAGCGCAACATTTACCTCGCATATGCAGTTGGTGAGGTCATCTTGCATTTCTTCTACAAAGCGCTTTAAATTCCCATACATTAGCCTAGACCCAGCGCGCAAAGAGGACATACTGTTTGCATTGATTATGTCGATAATTCCTTCGGCTTGACTCATATCCATTTGCCCATTGAGTACGGCACGCTTGCTAAATTCGCCACGCTCCGCAGTCCTAGCCCCTGCACGGTTTAATGCACGCATAACCGCAACACTGAGGTAATAACCGCCGTGAATTTGCAGTTCGACCACTTCTTCGCCCGTAAAACTTTTTGGCGCGGGGAAATAAAGCCCTAACGCATCATCGCTTACTCCATCAAATTCGATTTTGCCAAAAATAGCCTTTCGCGGGGTAGGGGCTTTCTCTCTAAACGGCACAAAAATTTGCTTTGCAATTTCCAAAGCACGCTCGCCACTTATTCTAATTATCGCAACTCCGCCGTTGCCTAGTGGGGTCGCAATCGCACAAATTGTATCAGCCATAATGTACTCCTTTGCTTAAATTATAAGATATTTTTGCTATTTTTTCAATAAAAATCGAAAAATAATTGAAAAATACGCCAAAAATAAAAATTCTCATCAATTTTTGCTTATATTAAATAGATAGTTGATTAATTAGATTAAATAAATATTTATTAAATAGATATTATATTAAATCTAAAATTTTTTCTCAATATTAAAAATAAAAAAAGAGCAAAACGCTCTTTTTTTGTAAACTACATTTCAATTTCTTGATTGTCGCGCCAAACAATGTGGCGTGGGGTATCAAATTTCTGTTCTTTTAGCACTTTTTTAAGTACTGTTGGACGAATGTCGTATTCATCAATTTTGTCCAAATCTACCCACCTAAAATGCAAGTGAACGATTTTCCCTTCATCGTTTTCAGTGAAATCATAGTCGTGCAATTTTTCCTCAGGAAGGTCGCAGTTTTCTGCCAAAAAGTAATGCGCAATTTCGTGTTCGCGAGTGTCTTTGCTACCTTGGTAAAAATTCTCAATTACCGCAATCAATTTAGGGTTAGAAATATCGACACCCACTTCTTCTTTTGTTTCGCGAATAACCGCTTCGATAAAAGATTCGCCATAATGCAAATGCCCACCAGGGCAAGCCATATAATCAGCCTTGTCAATGTAAGAAAATAACACTTTGTTGCCGTGTTTGATGAGCACGCCAGCCCTCAATCTAAACCTGTAATTTTCGCATCTAAAATCAATGTCCATATTTTTCACCACCTTTAAAATAAATATAGAATTAATTATATCAAAAATAAAATTAAATTGCAAGATAAAACCCTTTTTTTATAAAATAAAATTAAAATTAAATTGTTACGCAAATATGGAAATACTCACTTCTCTCGACTCAGCCGCTCTTGACCAAGCGTGTATTGATTTGGTGTTCAATTCAAACGACAGTGGAAAAGAACACTTTATCGAACGCGTAGAATCGCGCAACGGGCGCAGAATTTTGGAAACCGCCGAAAATCCAGGCGTAGGCTCACGCACATACACTCTAATAAATATAGATGAATAAAATAAAAGAACATACCTAACTTAGGTATGTTCTTTTATTCATAAATTTCTAAATCTTCTCGCTCAAAAATAGGGTCGTCAAAAAATTCAGCAGTTGTCATATCTAAACCTTTGATAATCTGCATAACTGTTTTTAGATTGACACCTTTATTCCTTTCACCCATTAAAGATTTCATTGTGTTATGTGGCATAGCAATATTCTTCTCTAATCTATATTGCGACATATTTTTTTCACGCAATATCGCGCTAACTCTCATTGCAACGGCTGTACTTAATTTCATATTTGCTTCCTTTGAAAATTTCAATATAATAATATCAAAAAATAATTGTTAACATAAGGACACAAATATAACCACAATGCTTGTAAAATACATAAAAATATGTTATTATGGTTGTGTTTACAACCGTAATAATAGGAGTTTGTATCAAAAATGAATGATAAAATCTGTTTTATAGGTCATCGCTCATTATCTACACATAAAGTAAAAAGCAAATTATATAAAACTATAGAACATGAAATAAAATTAGGAAATCATTTTTTTGAGGTGGGTGTTCACGGTGAGTATGATAAATTAGTTTTAGAAGTTTGTCTTGAATTAAAAAAACACTATGAATTTATTAAAATTGACATTGTCTCTACAAGCCTTGTTTATATAAACAGATATTTAAAATGCTTGCCTAAGGGAGTTGGAACGATAATGTATGATATAGAAGAAATACATTATAAACAAAGAATAATAGAAAGTAATAAGAAAATGGTGGATAATTGCAACACCTTAATTTGTTATGTTGATGTCACACGAAATAATAGTGGTGCTAAATTGATTTTAGATTACGCAAAAACAAAACAGATAAAAATTCTAAATCTTTATGATAAGAAAGATAACAGCATACATAATTTAACACGACAGGAAAAAGAAGCATTTTTTGAAAATTTGAAGTATTAAAGTTTAAAAGAACATACCTTAGTTAGGTATGTTCTTTTAATGTGTGTATAATTTTCTTGTTTTATTTGTATCTTGCTAATTTTTTGCAATAGGAAAAATTGCACCAAATTTGCTTTGGGGCAAGAAGGGCAGAATTAGTAAATTTTCCCCCTACGCGCGCAAGATGCGGTCGGCTACTCATCGTCCATACCGATTAGAATATCTGCGGATACATTAAAGTAGAGGCAAATTTTTCTAATTTGCTGTAAATTAGGCTCGCGTTTTCCGTTTTCCCAGTAACTAACGCACGCATTGCTTACTCCTAAAATCTTTGCGAGGCGGTTAACGGAAACACCTTTTTCTCTTCGTAAATCTTTCAAAACTTCTTTAAATTCGGACATACTACTATTAGTTTAACAAAATTTTTAAAAGAATACTTATAAAATAACTTTTGTTAACAAAAAATTTGAAAAAAAGTGCATTTTTTTGCAAAAATTGGCAAAATTAGACAAAAATTATCAAAAAATTACCAAAGTTTGGAAATTTTTTGCTTAAAAACTACTCGAATTTTTGGAAATATAGTTAAAAATTTACTAACAAAGTACCCAAAATGCATTTTAATTTTTATTTAACTTGCTAAAATTTTGCAAATATTATATAATGAATATATGAGAAAAATTAGTTTAGTTTGTGTGGGTAATTTAAAAGAAAAATTTTGGGCTGAGGCTTTTTTAGAATACAAAAAAAGGCTGTCCAAATTTTTTGATTTCAATTTAATCGAGTTGCCTGAGGCGCGTTTGCAGAAAAACAATTCTAGCGAGATTGCGCGCGTAATAGAGGCGGAGGGCGACAAAATTTTGGAAAAGGTAAAAGGCAAGATGGTAGTTGCGCTAGCGGTGGAAGGAAAACAAATGGATAGTGTACAGTTTGCAAAATTTGTAGCCACGAATAGCGATTTGGGGGAGATTTGCTTTGTGATAGGCGGGAGTTACGGGCTAGATAATAGGGTAAAAGCGTTGGGCAAAAAAATTAGTTTCAGCGCGCTCACATTTCCGCACCAGTTGATGCGCGTAATCTTAATGGAACAACTCTACCGCGCAGGCACCATAATCAATAATATCGAGTACCACAAGTAGGTGAAATTTTGAGAGAAATCTATATCGGCAAAGTGAAAAATAACAAATGGTTTATCATACTAAAATCTGGCAAATGTTTTTATCAAAATTTTAGAGATAACGCCTTTTATAAATTAGACTTGACACTAAAAATAGGTGATTGCGTGGAAACGGAATTAATTGATAACGAACAGAGTTATTTTGGTAACCCTTATTGCAAGATTGTGCGAGTTTATAAAAGTGAAAATAGCAAGCAAAGAATGTTAAATTTGATTTGCGCTTTGCATTGTTATTTTGATAATTTATACACGCAGTCAAACGAATACGAACACCTTTACATATTCAATGAAATAAATTTCTATCTGTATATGTATTATTCATATTTGCGAGATTATTTGCAAATTCTTGCGAACAATTTAAAAAAAGAATTAAAGATTGATATAACCAACAAATTGCAAAGTTTTCTAGCCCAAACGCTAAATTTGCTATATAATGGTGATGACCCAACATACGATTATAAAATTATCAATAAAAATTTTAAGCGAATAAAAAAGACTTATCTAACCAAGAAATCTACCGACCTTGAAGTGCAAAATTTTGTGCACAATGAATGGCGAAAATCAACTGACAAATTTTTAAGTGAAATAGCCGAACTTATTTAAAAAATTGTTAAATTGAATACAAAAAAGCAAATTTAAATAAAAATATATTAATGAGATTTTTTACTATTTACATAAAACTTCCGTTATCGGCAATAACAATATAAAAAGATACTGCAAAATTTCCGCTATCGGCAATTTTTAAATAAAAAATAGTGGATTTAGTTCCGTTATCGGCAATTTTAAGCGGTTTAAATATTGACAAATTGCCGATAACAAAAAAAGCAAAAGTTTCTACACTTCTGCTTTTTAATTTTATACTTTCGAGGCTTTGTCGTAAATATTGTCGATTGCAATAACTAGCGCAATGAGAAAAGGCATATCTTCTTCGTTTGCATCAAGAACAAATGAGTCCACAAACCACTTAATCTCACGCTTTATCGTGCCTATCTGTTCGCCATTGCGGTAAATTGTGGAGGTAAGTTTAAAAAAATTGCCTTCAATTTTGATTTCATCTTTGTACCCTTCCACAAAGAATGTACCCTTCAAATCGACCTTCTTTTTTACGCGTGCAATTTTTTCTTTATTTTCATCATAGATAAACGCACTGTGCGACCACCAGTTGAAAAATTTATTGCGCACCGAATACAAAACTTTGTTGTCTAGCGTGCAAATTCGTTTTTTATGCGTAATGCTAAAAAATTTGCCTTTTACCTTATATACAGGGTTTTTGTCCTCATCAACAACGGTAGAACTCCCGCGCAATGAGGCTAGTTTGTTTGTGATATATAAAATCATAATACACTCCTAAAATATTTTTATTTTCGGGCAAAAAATATGAAAAATAAAGGGTAAATACTGCAAAAAATTAGATAAAAATCAGTTTATTTTAACCATTTATTTTCATTATTCCTATGATTGCAACAACCGCGATAACCGCAACCCAAGTAAAAATTTCCGCAATTCGCAAAATCTTCATACGCTTTTTTGCTTGTTTATCCACAAAATAACTATTTGAGATTGTATCTACATTGCAATCGCTTTCAATCGTTACCGTCTCGCCCTCATCTTTTAGTTGATTAAACTTAAAAGTAACATTATTTGTTTCGTTGAGGTCTATATCAAAAGAGCAATCAAGTACGATACATTTTTTGTCCAAACGCGGATTAAATATGCCCAAAATACTAATCAAAAAGAAGAAAAATTGCACCAAAAACCAGCATTTTCCGCTAATTTCAAGATATTTGTATATTTCAACTTTCGCTTTCGAGTTTTCAGTATTATACGAGCAAGTAAAGCCCCCAAATTCGTTTTTCTTCAATTTTGCGGGCTTGCCATCAATCAAAACCGTTGGGTTTACGCGCGCCGTGCCGAGCAATTTTAAATTTAATGTCTTCATTTACGCACCTGCCAAAATTGAAATAGTAGCCACCACCGCAATACCTAAAATTATGCAAGGTAGTATCAAGTGGGTCTTGTCCGCATTTTTATCAAAAGCAAGCAACACAACAGCACAAATTGCCAAAACTATGGTAATCGGCGCAACGATAGGGAAAGCGCTTGTTAGCCATTCACCGATAGAGGTAATCGCTTCGCCACCGCCCCAGAGCGCACGGAAATTCGGTTGCAACAAAATTACTCCAAGGGTCGCCATTGTGAGCGCAATCAAAATTACATAATAAAATATCACAAAGAAAAATGATAGTATGCTTGCAATCAACAACATTGCCCCAAAAGCCGATAACCACGAGCAAATTTTGCCTAAATGCGTCCTATACATTCCCGCCAAAATCTTTGGCGGAGTGCTAAAAACTTTTTTATCTTCCATAAAAACCTCTCTAAAAATTTAAAGATAAAAAATCAATCTACATTTTTATTATAACAAAATTTATACCAAAACGCAACCAAATATACCACGAAATTAAATTTAAAAAGTTTACCACTATAATATTATTTAGCATATAATAGATTGTTATAGATAATGCCAATGAGTTTTTGTGTTTTATCTTGACAAATTACATTTTTGTGGTACACTTATTTGGTAAGAAAGTTACAAACTTATATTCAAATTTTTAAAGGATAGGTAAAATTATGGAAAAGACTTCTATGTTTCAAGAAGTGCAAGCGCACACTATTGAGTGTTTAAACCAAATCGTGGTCGCAAATCACAACCGCCAACAAGAAATCAAGAGTTGGTTAGACCAAGCAATTCACAATGGTAAAATGGAATATGCTATGGCTGTGGTGGAAAATGTGCCATTAGAAAATCTTTCTACTGTGGCAAAATATTGTAGAGAAATTGAGAGCCGTGAAGAAATCGAAAGAAGAATTTTGGGCGAGGCATATCGTATGAGCGGACTCAGTGACCCAATTTTGGTTACAACCGACATTGCGTTTATTGAAGAGGACGAAACTGCACAAAAAGTAAACGGTAATGAAAATGAGGGAATTGAAGGCTTTGAAGGCGGTAGTAGCGAAGGCTTTGGAAGCGATGGTAATGATAATGGTGGAAACGATGACGATATCATTATCCTTGACCCAAAAACAGAAACCGAAACTAAAAAATCACGCAAATCGCGCGCACGCCGTGTGCCACTAATTGTGGAAAAATTTACAGTTGATGGCTGTGAATTTACACTTAGCGCAAAACGCCCAACTTTGGCTCAACAAAAGAAGATGAACACAGAAAAGAAAATGGACGCAGAAATGCAAAGATAATTTAAAAGAGCAAACCTAAATTTGGGTACAACCAAAATCAAGGTTTGTTTTTTGTTTGTAATTTGCTTGTTGCGGGCTAGATTTTATGGTAATATAATGATTATAAATCTAATTGAACAACGGAGGTAAATTTGATGACCGAAAATGATTTGCGCGCGATTGAGAGTGCGCTAGGATATAGTTTTGATAATATTGATTTGTTGCAACAGGCTTTTGTGCGCCGTAGTTATTCGCAGGAAAATGGCGGGCAAAATAACGAAGTTTTGGAGTTTATCGGGGACAAGGCGTTAGACCTTGCGGTAATCAAGATTTTGATGCAACGCTTTGGCGAGATTACCGAGCAAAAAGAGTGTCAAGAATTGAAATTGCGCAACCCTAAATATTTTGTAACCAAACACGATGAGGGCGAGTTTACAAACATAAAGGCAGATTTGGTGAATAGAGGCGCGCTTGCTAAGTGTATAGATAGACTGGAATTTAATCAATATTTGATTATGGGCAAGGGCGATATTGAGCAAAATGTGCAAAATAGCACGGCGGTAAAAGAGGACTTGTTTGAAGCGATTATCGGCGCGGTTGCGGTCGATTGCGATTATGATATGCAAATTATTTGCGAAGTAACAAGCAGAATGATTGATTTCGATGGTTATTTTAGTGGAGCAGATTTTGTAGATGAAAGACCTATATTAGACCTCAAAGACTGGGCAGACAAAATCGGTTGCGGTGCGCCCGAATACAATTTTATTGAAAAGAATGGCGAGTGCTTGTGTAGCCTAGAAATTAAATCAATAGGCTTAACCGCGTTGGGTGCTGGTAAAAATCGCGTAGATGCGCAGGCGGATTGCGCACTAAAAGCGTGTGAAATTTTGGACGACAACAAGATTTTAGCCGATGAATACGAAATAGAGGTCGGCGTGCCTGAACGCGATGAGGCAATTCAGCAGTTAAATGACTTAAAGCAAAAAAATATGATTTTTAACCTCGAATACAAGTTTGAGGAAACGGAAAACGAGGGCGATGAGCGCTGGTATTGCGTAGCAACCGCTGAAAATATCGCATACAATTACGGCGGAGATGGCAAGGCTAGCACCAAAAAAGAAGCCCAAAAAACTGCAGCCTTTGACCTTTTGCTAGGCTTAATGAAATACGATTTTTAATAAGAAGTGAAGCAGAAAATAAAAGACCCGTAGAGGTCTTTTATTGGTGCGAATGAAAGGTCGTGTAGCAGGCAGGCTATGCCGTGCCTAGCGTATTAGCGAGCCGAAATAATTATAATTTAGAAAGTCGAGCAAGAACGGCGAGCGTCCGTTCACGGAAGTGAAGGTTACACTGCTTTTAGAGCAGTGGGAGAGTGGAACACTCTCACAAGTCCTAAGTGAAGCAAAAATAAAAGACCCGTAGAGGTCTTTGATTGGTGCGAATGAAAGGACTTGAACCTTCACGGTCTCCCACTAGAACCTAAATCTAGCGCGTCTGCCAATTCCGCCACATTCGCATAAATGGTATAAAAATTGTAGTTTAATATTGCTAATAACTCGCATTGTTTGCCACTTGCAATCGCGGGCGATGGGAATCTCCTTGGTAGTTGTGTGCAAGCCCGCAACTGTGGGCGATTCCCCTTGTGCTATACGGATACCTAGTTACTATTCCAAATACCAACTAACTACCCGATTGGAGCGGGCGATGGGAATCGAACCCACATAACCAGCTTGGAAGGCTGGCGCTCTACCACTGAGCTACGCCCGCATATTTGCTAAATTTTGCGCAAAATTTTTCATTTAGCAAAATTAATTATACCATTAAATTGGGCGCAAGTCAACAAAAACACCTAAAATTTAATCGCAAATTTATTTTAATTTTGTCTAATAATATGATTAAATTTTGCAAAATACCGCAACTTTTGTAGGAATTTAATGTTTAGGTGATTGCTATTGGGCAAAAATTGTGTTATAATTAGCGAAAATTTACATTAAAAAGAGATTTTATGTTATCGTTAAAAAATATCAAATTTTCCGTAGAAGAAAATGAAAACAAGACAATTTTGAGTGATTTAAGTTTCGATTTTGAGGCGGGCAAAAATTATGTTATCACGGGTGCAAACGGCTGTGGTAAATCGACTTTGGCAAAGATAATTATGGGCATTTATCCGTTAAAATCGGGCAAAATTTACTTTCAAAATCAAGATATTACCGCGCTCTCAATCACTGATCGCGCGCGTGCTGGCATTGCTTTTGCTTTTCAGCAACCCGTTCGTTTCAAAGGCTTAACCGCCCGCGATTTATTGGAGCAAGCAAGCGGTGGTACGCTCAGCACCAGTATGGCGTGCGAGTATCTCTCAAAGGTAGGTTTATGCGCTCGCGAATATCTTGACCGCGAGTTGGACAACACCTTGTCTGGTGGCGAATTAAAGCGTATTGAGATTGCGAGCGTACTGGCTAGAAATTGCCCGCTAAACATTTTTGATGAGCCAGAAGCGGGTATTGATATTTGGAGTTTTAATAATTTGGTAGATATTTTCAAAAATTCAGTTACCGCGAGCAGTACAAACATTATCATCAGCCACCAAGAAAAATTATTCGCAAGCGCAGATGAAATTTTGTTGATTGCAGATGGCAAAATCGCTTTGCATGGGACTCCGCAAGAAGTGATGCCCAAATTACACAATTTTAGCAACTGCAAAAAATTGAGGGGGGACTAATATGGAAAAAATCGACAGCACACTTTTGGCTGAAATTGCCGACCTACATGGGACTCCGCAAGGCGCGTACAATATTCGTAAAAACGGGCAACTGCTTGCTAGAAATTGTGTGGCGGGTATAACTATAAATACCAAAAAAGACAAACCTGGTATTGATATAATCATCGAGGACAATGTTCAAAACCAAAGCGTGCATATTCCGGTGATTGTGACCGAACAAGGGCTAAATGATTTGGTTTATAATGATTTTTATATAGGCAAAAATTGTGAAGTGCTGATTGTGGCTGGGTGCGGTGTGCATAATGCAGGCACAACAAAAAGTGGACACGATGGCATACACACATTTTATATCGGCGAGAATAGTAAATTGCGATATGTAGAAAAGCACTTAGGCACAGGAAATAGCGGGGTAGAAAAAGTCTTAAACCCAACAACAGTGGTGCATTTAAGTAAAAACGCACAAATGAAAATGGAAACAATACAACTAGGCGGGGTATCAAGTGCGGAACGCAAGACAGTAGCGGACCTTGCCAATGATGCAGTGCTAGAAATAAACGAAAGCATACTCACGACCGACACGCAAACAGCGACTACTCAATTTAATGTAGATTTAAACGGCTTTAATTCGCGCGTAAATGTGGTGAGCCGAAGTGTAGCAAAAAATGACAGCAAGCAAGCCTTTATTTCGAGCGTGAATGGGCATAACGAGTGCTTTGGCCATGTGGAATGTGATGCGATAGTTATGGATAGGGCGCAAGTTGTTTCGACCCCGGCGCTCAAAAATACCGATGCCAATGCAAACCTTACTCACGAGGCGGCAATCGGCAAAATTGCGGGCGAACAACTGGTAAAACTACAAACTTTGGGCTTGACAAAAGAGCAAGCAGAAAATGTAATCATAAAAGCCTTTTTGCGAAAAATTTAATTTTAATAATACGCATTCAATTATTTTGAGTGCGTATTTTTTTAGAAATTTTTGCGGTAATTTATTGATATTTTTTAGTTATTTTTTAAATAAAAATTAAAATTGGCATTATTTCTTTCATTATTTGACAAATTATTAAAAATTGCTATTGATTTATGCACTTTTTTATGCTATAATTTAGCCGAAATTACAAATGAAAGGAGAAAATTATGTCAAGTTGTTATGGTTCAACGTACAGGAGAAGTATAAGCCCTGAAAAATGTGCCCAAATTAAGGCAGAAATCAAAAAGGCCGAGTTAGAAGCGCAAAAAGCAAAACTTGAAAAAGAGCAAGAAATGCAACGCTAAGGAGTGAATTATGAAAGTAGTTAGATTTACAAAAGGCTTTTTTCTTGAAGATATAGAGCAAAAATCTGCAAAACTAGCGGAAATAAAAGCCGAGCAAGAGCAAGCAAGTGTGGTGCTTGTGGGAAATGATTTGCGCATTGAAAAGAAATTTGAGAGCGTGCAAGCGGGCAAAATATTTTACTTATATATTATATCAAAATCACGCGGAATCGATGTGAAATTTTATCCATTGAGTATGCGTGGCGATTTTGAAAAGTCGGGCAAGGTAGAGGTCTATCGTGATGTTATTTGCAACGCAAACGAGGCGACAAATGCGCTTAGCAAATATGTTGTAAAAGAAAAAGACGATTTAGTGAATTTGGCTATGGACAACTTAACTCAAAAACAGCAAAAAAACGAACTAGAAAGGACACTATAAATTAAATGAATGAAAGAAAAACTGAATTTTTAGCAAAATTACAAGCGTTGGAAAATAGCGAATATGAGCGCAACTGTTGGGGGTTTTTGCTAGGTGGCGAGAGTGATAAGATTGAAATCAATTTAACTATTTTTGATAAAACTGAGTCATTTGTTGAGATATTTAAGTTTAACGCAGACAACGCATTCACTGCGGTTTTGTATCAATATGAAATATTAAATATTTTGAAAAATTCATCACTTACTGATTGTGTTGTGCGCGTGGACAAATTATCTCGCAATATTACAGAAGAATTTTGCATTCAACAAATCGAGAGCAATTACAGCGCATTGTTAAAGGGCAATATGTCGCAAATCGCGCAAGACTATCAAGAAATAGTAGAGAGTGCAGAAGAAAAGACTATTACAAATTTAAGGCAAAGCATTGCTAACAAAAAAACGCAAAATGAAAAACAAAAAGCAAGCGATGATACATTACAATATTTTTTACAAAAATCTGAAAATAGAGTAATTAAAAATTTTGAACGCGTTATGTAAATTTTAAAAAATAGGTAAAATGCAGTAAATACAAGTGATATTTATTGAAATTTTGCTTATTTTTCTTTTATACAAATTTGATTAAAAAGATTGTATTTTAGCGTCATATATTATATAATAAATATAAGGGAGGAGTTGCGTATGATGTGGGTTTATATTTGGCTCGCTGTTGCGTGCGTGAGTGCGCTAATTGAAGCGTTTACAATGCAAATGGTGTCGATTTGGTTTATCGCGGGCGGAATCGTTGCATTGATTTTGTCTGCATGCGGAGTAGGTGTCGGCATACAAGTAGTTGCATTTGTCGCAGTATCGTTACTCGCTATGCTGTGTTTGCGTAGTTTGTGTATGAAATACTTATTGCGCAAAGACACAGTCAAGACTAATGTTGATGCTTATCAAGGCAAGGAAACAAAACTATTAAAAGCAATTACCGCCGATGAAAGTGGCGAAGTAAAATTTGCTGGCGTTGTGTGGACTGCGGTAAGCAAAAATGGCGAGGCCATTGAAAAAGATAGTTTGGTGAAAGTTTTGCGCGTTGATGGCAACAAAATGATTGTTGTTCCTGTGCTGAAAGAAACCAAACAAGACACAAATCAAGAAAGCGAAGAAACTAAAAAAGAAGATTAATTTAAAGGAGAAAAAATTATGGCAACTTGGATAATCGTATTGTTAGTGCTTGCAGTCGTTGCGTTTGTTATCTTAGGTTTTAGTATCAAAGTAGTTAGGCAATCGACCGCAATCGTAATTGAGCGTTTGGGTAAATTCCACCGCGTATTAGAAACAGGTATTCGCTTTATCGTGCCTTTTGTGGACCGCAAAGCAGGAGATGCAATCAGTCTAAAAGAACAGGTGCAAGACTTTAAACCGCAACCTGTAATCACAAAAGATAATGTTACTATGCAAATCGACACAGTGGTTTATTTTCAAGTAACAGACCCAAAAGCATACACTTATGGTGTAGAGCGCCCTATTTCAGCGATTGAAAATTTAACCGCAACTACTTTGCGTAATATCGTTGGTGAGTTGGAATTGGACGGCACACTCACATCGCGCGACACTATCAATAGCAAAATGCGTGCCGTGCTTGATGAGGCAACTGACCCATGGGGTATCAAAATCAACCGTGTAGAACTTAAAAATATTTTGCCTCCAAAAGATATTCAACAAGCAATGGAAAAACAAATGCGTGCCGAGCGTGAGCGCCGTGAAGCAATTTTGCGCGCCGAAGGTGAAAAACGCAGTAGTATTTTGGTAGCAGAAGGTGAAAAAGAAGCAGAAGTATTGCGCGCGGAAGCAAAGCGTTTGGCTTTGATAAAAGAGGCTGAGGGTACAGCAAACGCAATCAAAATGATTGTAGATGCAAAACCAGACCAAGCCTACCTTACGCTAAAAGGTTATGAAGCACTTGCACAAGTCGCTGACGGTGAAAGCACAAAATTAATCGTGCCTACCGACATCGCAAATATTACTAGTTTGCTTGCTAGTATGAAAGAAGCGCTTACAATTCCAGAACCAGCAGAAAAGAAAACAGCAAAGTCCCAAGAAAAAACCGACCAAAAAACAAAATAGACAAAAAATATGACTTTAAATAAAATACTTTAAAGTATAAATAAAAAAAGAACTCCGTTTTATCGAAGTTCTTTTTAATTTTAAGCAACGCCGTTTACAACATTTACCATTGCGTGGAAAGTGTCTGGGAAGAATTGGAAAATTACCGCAAGCGCAATCAAAGCGTAAACCACAATTTGAATGATTAAGTTGCGTTTTATCGCAAATTCAACAAGCACAAGACCGCAAATAATCAATGGACCATAGCGCATAATCATACTAAGAATTGTCATCACAACGCTGTCGCTAGGAATAAATGTCCAGTTCGCGTTAATCGCAAAAACCACATACGCCAAGATTACCACAAACGCCAAAAGTTTGTTTAAAAAGTCAAAAACCTTGCTCAAAGACTCACCGATAGCCATATATTACCCTCCGTTAGTTTATAATTATATTATTATATAAATCAATTAAAATTGCAACTTATTTTATACAATTTCGCGAAAAAGTTGATTTTTTGTCGTATTTTCACCAAATATAGCGGTCTTGCATATATAATTTTATAAATTTTAGGAGGAAAATATGAATTTTGGCGTGCCATATAGAGGGACTCCGCAACCGCGCTCGGGGCAATATTTTACCAAAAATGAGTTGATAACAGCCGTTCGAGAAGATATAATCGGTGAGTTGGAAGCGATAAATCAATACAATGCACACATTGTTAGCACAGATAACGAACTTGCTAGGCGCGTTTGGGCGGATATTCGTGATGAAGAACGAGTACATACAGGCGAATTGATAACGCTATTAAATCAACTTAGCCCAGATGAGTTGCAAAAACTCCAACAAGGGCAGGCGGAAGTAGAAAAAATAATGCGCGAACTAGGATTGTAAATCAAAGCATATTGATTAATTTCAATATGTTTTTTATTTGCAATTTTATTACCGATAAAAAGTAATTATTTTAAATAACATTTTATTTAATTGTGTAATCACATACCGCTATTAAACACAAATTCAAAAAGTGTCATATTTTTTCATTTTGTGCAAATAATGGCTATTTTGGTATATTTATGGTATAATTAACTAATAATTCTAGTAATTTGGGGATATAATGAGTAAACAAAAAATTTTATTTTCTTATATAAAGGATAGCGAATATATAGATTTAGTTGCCGACAGATTAGCGCAAGATTATGCTGAAAACTATACGATAAACAAACTCGATTTAGCGACAGAAGTAAACGCTAGTGCGCCTAAAAAATGGGCAACCTTTGTAGGCAACCTTAGTAAAAAGCAAAACGCAATGTGTGGCACAAGCAAGTTTTTATATAGTAGTTGTTTTTATATAAAATCTAAAAAACGAATGAGATTTGTTTACCGAAAATTCTATAAAAAATATGTAGAAAATACAATCAAAATTTACCAGAATTTCGCCCCAGATATTATATTTAGTACGCATTATTTCACTTCATTTTGCGCACTAGAATATAAGCAAAAATTCAATCAAAATGTAAAGATTATTACCTATTGTGCAGATAAAAATGTCAACAAACTTTGGGACAACCGCGTGCAGTTGTTTTTGGTAAATAACAAGCAGGCGTGGATTCAAGCAATCGGCAAGCGCGGATTTTGCCCAGCGTGTGTCGAAAATATTTGCGGGGGCGAGAGCGAAAAGTTTATTTTTGATGAAAACGCCATAGAGGTAAAGCAAAAGCCATACGAAATTGCCGAAAAACTTGCAAAGCAAATCACCGCGCAAGCGGATAGGCAAGAGATATGCGTAACCGATGATTTGTACAAAAATATGCTATACGAACTCGCACTTGCGGGCAAGTTTAATAAACTCACAACTCCTACAAATTACCAAACAGCCTTAAACCCTAAAAAATACAATTACTTCAAAAAACGCGGATTTTTCTTTAAGTGCTGGCGAGGGATATTAAAAGGCATAATCAAAATTTTGGGTCCAGTGCTAGATTTCTTTGCTTTTGGGTTAAAAATTGAGGGTCGCGAAAATCTAAAAGGTATCAAAAGCGCGGTGACATTTAGCAATCATATTCATTATGTCGATGCATTGTGGAATTTGCAAGCACTGACACACAAAAAGAATGTCTATATCACGGGCGGTCCGCACAATATGAAAAAGGGTTTCAACGGTGAATGTTTGCTTGCGGGTGGATTTTTGCCGTTGCCAACCAACCTAAATCAAACCAAAGAATTTGATAAACTTATGGCGCAAATTGTCAAAAATGGCGGTTTTGTGCATTTTTACGCAGAGCAGTCGTTGTGGTTTCGCTATGAGCAGTCTAGGCCACTCAAAAAGGGCGCGTTTCACTATGCTAGTAAAAATAATGTGCCAGTTGTGCCTATCGTAATCCTTTTTAAAGAAAGCAAATTCCGCCGTAAGAAAAAAGTTATATTGAAAATTTGCAAGCCAATTTATCCAGATAAAAATCTTTCACAACGCGAAAATTGCGAAATGATGCAAAAAATAGGTCAACAAGTTTACGACAAAACAATTATAGACTTTTATGGTTACGATGCGGAAACTTACGTGCACAACAAGATAAATTTACCAAAAACGCAAAATATTATTAAATTTGAAAATAAATTAAATAATGAAAAAATCAGCGAAAATCAATCACTAAATACGCAAAAAAATGAAAGCGCAAAACAATCTAAATCAAATATATCGTAAAAGAAAATCTCACTAGTAATACTAATGAGATTTTATATTTATTTTTCATTTTTTAAGTTTTTTACAACTGCTTTTGATTTTTTCGCCTCAGCTACTTTTTCCTTTTTGGCTTCTTTTGTCTTTTGTTTTTTAGCAGTCTTTTCATCTACCGCTTTATTTTCTTTGGTCGCTTTTTGTTGTTCAGGCGCGCTTTCTTGTTTTTGTTGTGCAATTTTTTTAGCTGGCTTTTGCTCTACTTCCATTTCAGTAATTTCCTTTTTCTTGCGCTTTGGAGCAATTTCTAATTCAATTTCAGCACTAGCGGTTTTTGCTTGATTTTTCGCTACTTTTTGAGGCACGATTTGGTCTTTTTTGGCACCCTCAATCGCGCGTTTAAGTTCTTCTTTTTCGTGCGCCAAACGCTTTTTCTTTTCCTCTTCCGTTTCTGGCGCTTTTTCTTTTGCCTTAGGCTCTTTTTCTAGTGTTTTTGCAGATTTTTCTTGCTTTAATTGTTGTTTCAATTCTTTCGCTTTTGCCTTGTTTTCAGCCTTTTCTGCTTGTTCTTTTCGCTTTTTCAAATTTTCAATTTCTTGCTTCTTTTCACGCTCTAATCTAGCGATTTCAGCATTGCGCTTGTTTTCTACCTTCGCCTCTTTGCGGTCTTGTTTTTCTTTTAACTTTCTAATTTTTGCCAAAAGTTTTTGCTCGGCTTTTTTGCGTTGTTCGAGGCTCACAGTCTCGACAGGTCTTATATTATTTTTATCAGTAACATTTGCACCGATTACGCTATCAAGGTTGCCTAATTCTTTGTTTAATACCTTGCGTTGCAAATCTTCTTCATATTCCACAGCGTGGGCTTGCGCGCGCAATTCAGATTTGTCTAAATTTGGATTTTCGTTTTGCTCTTTGCGTGCCTTTTCGATTGCCTTCGCTTGCGCACTCTTTGGTGCATCTTTATAAACCTCAGTAGATTTTGAAATCTCAGCATTTACTACATCGCGAAATTGCTCGCGGTTGGCAGGGGACACATACACAGATTTAATTTTTTCATTTTCCATATATCTAATCATTATGCGTTGGTGACTTAAAGCAAACGAAGGGCAAACGCTCTCGGCATCGGTCATTGAGATAATGTTTTGGTACTCAATCGACTTGCCGAAAATTCCACAATAAATGCATAATTCGTTGCGTGTGATTTCGTAATAAGTGCAGAAATACACGGGCGCAAAACCGATTAGTAAAATCGCTGTTAGAGTGATTGCGGGCCACCAAACGCCAGTGATAACCCACACAACAAACATTGCCAAAGTGACAATGCTAAACATTACGAGGCTGATAAACAACCCATCACCAATTTTAGACTTAAATTTCATAGAATTGCCTCCTATTTTCTATGCCTTTATATTATTTTACAAAATCAGCAAAAAAATGTAAAGCAAAATAAAAAGAAAAAACGAAAATACGAAAAAAATACACAAAAAATGCACCTTTAAGCAAAAGTGCATTAAATTTCAATTTTTTAAATGTTAAAATTTGTCGGTCGATACTTGCTCGTTTCTATTGAGTAAGTAGATTGCGCCCTGCAAACATAGAGCCACGATGAGCCAAATTGCAGAAATTAAAACTAAAACATACACAATGATAGAACCAGCGTTTAGACCGCCAAAAATCCATTCTACAAGGTTAAAGTTAAAGATACCCACAAGACCCCAGTTGATACCGCCTAGTAACAAAATAATAAAGGCAATCCAGTTTGGAATAATTAAATTCATTTTCATACTTTCCACCTCCTTTGAGATTATTTTGAGCAAATTTAATAAAAATATTTGTAAAAATAATATAAAAAATTTATAAAAAAATGGTAAAAAATAATATTTTGAACAAAAAAATTAATTTTTCAAAATATCAGCGATTTTGCCTTTTATATACAACCCGTCTTTGCTAAGCCTTTGAATGGTTAGATTTTCGCCAGTGATTGCGTAATTTTTTTCGCCAATGATTATGCAAATTTTTACGCTAGAAATTTGCGAAATTGATAGATTGCCTTGAATATATACGCCATTTCCGCCATAGTTTAATATAGAAAAATTATTTTTGCTTGTTCCGCTCAAACCTAGATTTTTGATAATTTCATCTACAAACATTTTTGCACCTTTTTTTACTATTCTATTTTTTTTAAATCAATAATATGATATAAAAGGGAAAAGGAGGTGGTTATGAAATTTTGCACGAATTTTTTGTCGGGCAGTGTAGAGTTAAAAATCAAAGGCGCAAATTTTGCAAACCTCCTAAATACAATCACGCGCGAAGAAATGTTGGTACAAAATGTATCAAAAATTGATGATACCACTATGCTACTCAAAATTCGCAAAAATTACCTTGCTAGATTAATTGCAATATTAAATAATAAATGCTATAATTACACCATAACACGCAAAACTGGGCTTTTCCAAAATATAGGTATCGGCTTGGTCGTGGGGCTAGTTTTTTGCGGTATCGCGCTTGCAATTTTGTCTAATTTCTGCTTTGGGGTAAAAATCAATAGCGACAATGTAGTATTAGTAAAAAAAGTAGAGAAAGTGTTATCGACCCACGATTTCTGTGTGGGTAAAATGTGGGGTAGCGTAAATTTTGAGCAAATTGAGGCAACTCTTAGGCAAGAAATTGAAGATTTAAGTTTGGTAAATGTCACTAGAAACGGCGCGTATCTTTTTGTCAATTTTTCTAGCGCAACCCTGCCTATAACTATTGAACAAGAAAATCAGCAGGGCATTTTTTCAAATGTAAATGGCGTAATCTCGCGCGTGTTTGTGAGTAAAGGTACGGCACTCGTGGGACCAGGCGACACGGTTTCAGTAGGGCAAATGTTGATTGCTCCGTATTTTTTAGATGAAAATGAGGAGCAAGTCGCGTGTAGTGCAAAAGGGGCAGTTTTTGTCTATGTTTGGCAATCGCAAACGGTCGAGTTTAGTGAAAATTCAATCGAATACGCGCGCACTGGCAAAACGCAAGTCAACCAAAAAGTGATGTTTGGTAACGACATTTTATCGAGTAAAGAAAACAAAATTTCTTTTGAAACATACGAAACAGAGGAAAAAACAAAATATTTATCAAATATTTTACCTATAAAATGTATCTACACTGTTTTTTACGAAACCACACCCATAACCGTTACCAAAAAATTTGCCGATGAAGAAACGGTACTTATTTACGAAGCGAAGCAAAAAGCCCTAAAAAGTGTAAACGAAAACGAAATACTAGAAGAAAAGCATACTGTATCGCAAATTGGAGAAAAATATTATATAACATATTATCTCAAATTGGAGGTACAAGTTTAAGGAGTAAAAATGGAAGTAATTTTAACCAACAAGACCAAATATATTTTGCCAAATGCAAAAATTTTAAAAAAAATAGCAAAAAGTGTATTAAAACACGAGGGCTACAAGCCAAACAAGGTGGTAGTGGGTGTATTTTATGTGGGCGAAGATGAAATTCACCAAATCAACAAAGAATACCGCAAAAAAGACAAGCCGACTGATGTCATCACTTTCCGTTTAGTTGACAATCCAGAAAAATTGCAGTTTACAAAAGCAAATTTTGAGTTCGACTACGATGAGGGTATGAAAGGGATTTATATCGGTGAAATCTTTATTTGTGCAGAAGTTGCGGAAGCGCAGTCGCACGAATGGGGACATTCTACAAATCGCGAAGTTGCCGAACTTTTTGTGCACGGAATGTTGCATATTTTGGGACACGACCACGAGGAAGAGCAAGAGCGCAAAATTATGAAAGACTGTGAGTTGGTAGAAACAAAACTTTTGGATAAATTGATAAAAAATTAATATTTTAGGTGCTTTTTATGGATAAAATCGTTATAGACAAGTTGATTGAGAAAGCAAAGCAGGCGGGTGAGCGTGCTTATTGCCCGTGTAGTGAAATGCCAGTCGGCGCGTGTGTGCTGACCCGTAGCGGTATGATTTTTACTGGGTGCAATATCGAAACAACCGCACTTGCGGGCAGTATCGGCGCTATGGAAGTGGCTATCGCAAAGGCAATCAGTGAGGGTGAAAGCAATATCATCGCGATTGCAAGTTATTGCTCAGAGAAAATGATTTTTCCTACGGGTAATGAGCGCCAGTTTTTGCGCGAGTTTACCGAAAGAGCAGAGATAATTTGCGCCACACAAGATAAAATAGAAACATTTAAAATTCAAGAATTGTTGCCGTTTTCGATGAACGATTAAACAAGTTTTTATTTTTTAAAAAGTTATCCACTTTTCCACAATGGTAAATTTGAGAAAATTCTTGTATTTTGTCATTTAATATACAAAAAATAGGCACTTAACTACTAAAATTAGCGGTTAAGTGCCTAAATTTATTTAATTTTACGAATTATGCTTTTTGCTGATTTGATAGGAATAGGGGAAATTTGTGCGGATAAATTGCGCTCTATTTTGAGTATTTTGGCAGTGCAAGTTTCATTTTTTAACCCCACAGGCACTAGTACCAAATCGCTAATTTTTAAATCTAAAATATCAAAAATATACCAGCGTATTGCACCTGCAAGAGAGCCGCCCAAAATCTCCACTTTTGCGAAATCAGCCATTGCCAAATCGCGTATTTTTCCGCCCGCAAGGGAGTGAATCATATTTTGCCTCCGTTTTATTCTTCCGCTTCTTCAAACTGGCTGTTGTACAAATCTGCATAAAAACCATTTTGCGCCAGCAATTCTTCGTGAGTGCCTTTTTCCACAATATCACCATCACGCATTACGAGTATTAGGTCACTATTTTTGATTGTAGATAGTCGGTGCGCAATTACAAAAGAAGTACGATTTTGTGTTAGTTTATCCATTGCTTGTTGAATTAATACCTCTGTGCGAGTGTCAACCGAACTTGTTGCTTCGTCGAGTATAAGCATAGGACTGTTTTGCACCATTGCGCGCGCAATAGTGATGAGTTGTCGCTGACCCGCGGAAATTGTAGTATTTTCATCTAATAGTGTGTCATAGCCGTGAGGTAGTGTTCGTACAAAATGGTCTAGCCCGCACGCTTTGCTAGCCTCCACAACTTGCTCTAAGGTAACGCCTTGCTTGTCATAAGCGATATTTTCCTTAATTGTTCCATTAAATATCCAAGTATCTTGCAATACCATTGAAAATAATTCGTGTACATTTTCGCGTTTCATATCTTGCGTGTTTACACCATCAATAGTGATTGTACCGCTATCTACATCGTAAAAGCGCATAAGTAAGTTTACGAGAGTTGTTTTACCAGCACCCGTTGGACCAACGATTGCCACTTTTTGACCCGCCTTGATTGAGGCAGAAAAATCTTTTATAACAGGCTTTTCAGGATTATAGCCAAAACGAATATGACTAAATTCTACATCGCCTTTGACATTTTCAATTTTGGCAGTCTTGTGCGACTCATCAGCCATTTCTTTTTCTTCCAAAAATTCAAATACGCGTTCGCAACCAGCGCTAGCCGATTGAAGGCTAGTAAACGCTTGCGCCATTTGAGATAGTGGTTGAGTAAATAAGCGTACATAAATGATAAATGCAGAAATTACACCAAAACTAACCGTTCCGTTTACTGCTAGCACCGCGCCGACTACACACACAGCCACATAACCAAAGTTACCGATAAACATCATTATAGGCATCATAAGCCCAGATAAAAACTGACTTTTCCACGCACTTTTGTAAAGTTCTGTGTTGTGCTTGTCAAAAGTTTCTTTGGCTTGTCTCTCGCCATTATATGCTTTTACTACATTGTGGCCAGAGAAAATTTCCTCAATATGTCCGTTCATTTTACCTAGACTTTGTTGTTGTTGAACAAAGTACTTTTGCGACTTAGACATTATGACGCCCATAATCACAAAACCAAGCAAACTTGCACCTATTGCCGTAAGCGCCATAATCCAGTTAGTGACAAACATCATAATGATTGAGCCGACAAACAAAGTTATCGCAGACACTAGGGTAGAGAGGCTGTTATTTAATGTTTGCCCAATTAAATCTACATCGTTTGTGATTCGGCTCATCACATCGCCGTGTGAGCGTGAGTCAAGGTATTTTAGAGGCAAACGATTGATTTTTTGAGTAATATCTCTACGCATTTTGCGCGAAACTTTGTTTGTAGCGGTCGCCATAATCAAGCCTTCGATTAGATTGCAAATTGCACCCGCCACATATATAATGATTAGAAACAGCCCAACTTCCCAGATTAAATCAAGGTTTGCATCGCGTGGCATAATGCCTTGAGTGAGGTCGCCCATAGCGTTGATTAATTCATCAGTAATTTGTTTTACATAGTCAGGACCGATTACATTTAAAATAGCCCCCAACATAGCAAGCGCGCAGGCGATACCGATTGCCCACCAGTAGGATTTGCAATATTTGAGGAGTTTGCCGATTGATTTTTTAAAGTTTTTTGGCTTTTCGCCAACATTCATAGGACCGTGAGGCTTGTTAGATTTGTGGTTACTCATTTTCTAGTTCCTCCTTTGAAAGTTGTGAAAGCGCAATTTCTTGATAAACAGGGCAAGATTTGAGCAATTCTTCGTGCGTGTCACTGCCCACCATTTTACCATTGTCTAGTACAATAATTTTGTCCGCATCTTTGATAGTACCTATTCTTTGCGCCACAATCAAAACGGTTGCATCTTTGGTGTACTTTTTGAGTGCAGAGCGCAAATTGCGGTCAGTTTTGTAGTCAAGCGCAGAGAAAGTATCATCAAAAATGTAAATTTCAGGGTCGCGACAAATTGCCCGCGCAATAGAAATTCGTTGCTTTTGCCCGCCCGATAGGTTTGTACCGCCTTGCGAAATAGGCGAGTAATATTGATTTTCTTTCTTTTCTACAAAATCTTTTGCTTGCGCCACTTCAACCGCAGTTTTTATGTTATCATCAGGTAGTTTTGCGTTGTTTTTGTCACCATAAGCCACATTGCTTGCGATAGTTCCGCTAAACAAGACCGCTTTTTGCGGAATGTAACCGATTTTGTCGTGTAACGCATCTAATTTGTAATCACGCACATTTACGCCATCAACGGTAATTTCACCAGCGGTTGCATCGTAAAAACGCGGTACAAGATTAATTAGTGTAGATTTACCGCTACCAGTTGAGCCGATAAACGCCACCGTTTCACCTTTTTTAGCGGTAAATGAAATATTTTCCAGCACATTTTCCTCAGCATCTGGGTACTTAAATGATACATTGTCAAATACCACTTCGCCACTCTTTCCTTCTATACCAGAAATAATTGTGCCGTCCTTGATATTTTCAGGTGTATTCATTACTTCGTTTATACGCTTGCCCGCTGTAATTGCACGCGGTAGCATAACGAAAATCATTACTATCATCATAAATGCCATAATAATTTGGATTGCGTACGAGCAGTATTCCATCATATTACCGATAACGAGTGGCCGAGCGAGAACGGCTGTATCGTTAAAGATATACGCGCTGAGTATGTAGATTGCCAAAGTAACACCGCTCATAATGAGCGTAATAAATGGAAATAACACGCTCATCATTCTAGTCACAAACATATTTGTATTTGTAAGAGTATCGTTCGTTTTGTCGAATTTCTTTTGTTGATATTCCTCGGCATTGTATGCGCGTATTACACGCACGCCTTGCAAATTTTCACGCGCGCTCGCGTTTACATCATCGGTTTGCTTTTGTAATTTGCGAAATTTAGGGAAAGTCACCAAAATTGCTATCGCAAAGAAAATCAGCATAAGTACTACTGCAATCGCGATTGAGAGTGTCCACTCCCAGTGAGTATTTGAAATTTTGCAAATTGCCCAAATCGCAAGTATAGGGGCTTTGATGATTACTTGCAAGCCCATTGCAATAGTAAGTTGAATTTGCGTAATGTCGTTTGTGCAACGGGTGATAAGACTAGGAGTGCTAAACTTGTTGATTTCTTGCATCGAAAAGCCTTGCACTTTGCCAAAAATATTTGCGCGTACGCGGTTTGAAAAGCCCGCAGATATTCTTGACGCAAAGTAGCCCGTAAAGACAGCAAGCACCGCACTACCCAAAGCACACGCAAGCATTAATGCGCCGTTTGTCCAAATTTCAGTCATATCGCCAGTAGTGGTCGCATATTGAATGACAAGATTTAAGTATTCAGGAAGTTTGAGGTCTAAGTAAACTTGCCCAACGACTAGCACGATACAGCAAAACAACGACACATAATCCCATTTTTGCAAAAATCGTAAAATATTCATAAAAATTCTCCTTTTTCTTTATTTGTACTATTTGTTTGGCTCAAACTCTCCAAATTTTGCATCATTTTCTCCAAAATTAGACTAAAATGTGCCAATTCTTCATTTGATATGTTTTTAAGTGCTTCTTCTTCAAAATCGTGTAAATCTTTTTCCACAATGTCGCTAAATCGTGCAGATTTTTTAGTCAATACCAGTTGTTTTAACCTTGCATCACTTGCTACATTTTCGCGAATAATCAAGCCCTGCTTTTCTAGATTACTGATTATTTGCGTAGCGGTCGAGCGCCTTATACAAAACTCTTTTTCAATGTCGCGTTGAAATACTGCTTTATCCGCATTTTCGTGTAAAAAACCCAGTACGCACAACTGCAAATGCGTGGGTGATTTGCTCACACAACGATACTTTTGCATCAAAGTGCGATGAATAAGATTTTCGATTTTTCTAAACTCAAAAAAGACACTTTTTGGCATAATTGCTCCAAATTTGTTAGTATGCTAACAATTATATTCATTTAATTTTGAAAAGTCAAGATTTTGGTCACAAATTTTTTGCTAATTTTGTAGAAATTAGTTACCACGAAACAAAAAATACCCTCAACAAAAATTGAAAGTATTTTATGTATGATTTTTATCATTTGCTACTTTGAAAATAGTGTTAGGTAAAACAAATTGATTGAATTTTTTATAATGCTAAAAGATTTATCTATTTTTGATATAATCAATATATTCATCTTTTATTGTATTGAGTTCGCTACGCAAGTTTTTGTAGTATTTGTAATTGTCGTAATTTTTCTTCGCATTAGGCAAATTGATAACCCCCAAAGCAACGGAAAAAGCTCCAAATCCAACAGCAACCATAGACATAACGCTACCATATTCGTTGTAAACAAGCCCCGCAACTCCTAGCATAGCCACCGAAAATACACTAGTCACCGCATTAGTTACTGCGATACTCTTGTGCTTTTTCTCTCTAATTTCTGCCAACTCATTTACATAGTCAATTTCCTCTAAAAATTGTCTTTGGTGGTAGTTTGCAAACTCGCTATATTTTTTCGCTGACATATTTTTGCTCCTTGTATGTTTTTTTCTATAAAATAATTATAGCACACAAAACATCATTTTTCAATAGGGAAAAACAAGGTTTTTAGCGAAATTTATTGTAATTTTCAATAAAATAAAAAAGCAAATTATTTTGCTTTTCTATAAAATATTTGTACCGCCGTTGTCCGTTGTGTCGTTTATGTTTGCGTTAGTTATCGGCTCAAAAGTCGCCGTAATTATCGCATTTTTGATGAGGTTAAACGGAATATTTACACTAAGTTTGTTGTACGCGGAAAGGTCCGCACCATTGCTTGCAGTCCAGCCAGTAAAATTATAGCCCGTGAATGGTACAGCGCTTAGATGAATAGTGCTTGTGTTATCATCATAGCCAATCACACGCGCCTCACCACCACTGCTAGCCGAGATTGCCACGCCCTCAATTTTAGACCCATAACTAGGCGTTTTTAGCGTTTGTTTGGTGTTGGTTAGGTTTACAGTTATATTTGTAGTTCCATAAAGATACTCAAAACTCATCGACACGACATTTGTTTCTTCTTTTGCATAGTAGGTAATTCGGTTTGCGTTGCCCGCGCCATACAGCACACCCTCATAATATTCGGTAGGGTAGGTCGTGTTGCCAACCGTGATGCTGTTTACATACATTCCGCTACTAGGGGTAAGGACTAAGTAATCAGTATCGCCTATTTTTTCGTTTGAGTAAGTACCTTCACCTCCACTAAACGCGACTGTAATGGTAGGTAAGGCTTTGAAATATGCAACAAGTGTACTATCTTGTGTAATAGTAAATGAAAGAGGGTTCGCTGTTTTGCGTTCGTTGTTTAATAACCAATAATCAAAGGTATAGTTGCTTTCTGGCACCGCTTGCGCCTTTACGGTGCTATTTTTGGCATATTCAGTGGTTGTGTCTACAATTGCACCCCCACCAGTAGGTGATACACTGGTAGATAAAGTATAACCAGTAAATGTCCAATTAGCCATAGCAGTTATATCACTAGTCCAAAGCCATAAAGTTGATGAGGTTATTCGTGTACTATTTATATACCAACCATTAAAAATGTATAATTCTCTTTGTGCAGTTGGTAAAGAGGAAGATATTGTTTGATTGTATGTAACATTAATAGTATTACTGGCTCCAGTACCACCATTAAAATCAAATGATAAGCGGTAAGTTTTTGCAGTCACACCTGAACTAATAGATAGTTTTAATACGCCTACATAAAAGTAAGTATAGATTGATGCAAACGTTTTTTTACTAAGAAGGGCGCATGAAAAACCTGAGTTTGAACTAGTAAAGTTATTTCCCGAGCAAGTATAAGAAACTGTGGTGTAATTCGATGAGTCACTACTGTTTACATTAGCAAGTGCATTAGATAGAGCTGTTGATTCATCGCTTGTGGTTACTTGTCCTAAGTTTCCACTTTTTGTGCCCCAAGCAAATTTTGCACTAAATGAAGTAGGGGACCAAGTGCAACCTTTTGGTGTTAAACTAAATGCTCCAGTCCATTGATAGAAGTAATAATAATTGTCCGTGCTAGATGTTGTTCCTTGCTGTTTTGTTGTAATACCTGTAATATTACAACTATCCACATAGATTCCATCATCTACATAAATATATATTTTACCATATCCAGTTTTGCTATCCTTAGTTACTGTTGTTCTCGAAGAACTAAAACTGCTCTCACTTGCCAGTGCGGGAGGAGTTTTTGGAGTTATGAGAACACATACTAGCGCTACGACACCAGCCACCAAAATTGATACAAAAATGGCTGAAATTTTGTAAATTTTTGCGTTCATTTTTTAGACCTCCAAAGTCACTTTTTGATTAAATTATATTAAATATAGAGCGATAAGTCAAATATATCGACTGACATTCTATAAATTTTGAAAATTTTTTAAAATTACTGTTTCACAGTCTGCTATATTTTGTGAATTTTGTTATGTAATTATACTATAAAATTTACAAAAGGTGGAATAACTATGAAACAACAACTTAAAACATTACAACAAGAAAACCAACTTACACTTGCCGATTTAGCGGAAAGAGTGGCATATTTTAGAAACCGCGAGCAAATTAGCGCGCGCGAACTTAGTTTATTAATAGGCAAGCACGAAAGTTATATAAATAAATTAGAAAACACCGATTTCAATTTTTCAACAAGAACATTACTCGAAATAATCAATACCCTAAATGTGCCGATTGAGGAATTTTTTGCGCCTGATTTCAAAACTTATAGAGAGGACACCGAGTTGCAAACCATTATCAAAAATCTTTCGTTAGCCCAGCGAGTTTGTCTAATTGAGTTTTTAAAAAGTAAATAGTTTTATAGTGTTCTATTATTTGCCATATATATGGCTTTTTCTTTTATATGTCTATATATAGTATAAATACAATAAATTTATTTCATTATTTTTTTACATATTTTTCGCGTATTTAATTGCTATTTTAATGTGATTTATTATATAATATGTTTAGACTGTTATTTTGAGATTTTGTTGAGATTTTTTGCTATATTTTCGTATTTAATTGCAAAAATAACAAAATATAATTAAAAAGGAGCGGTTATGTCTAAAAAGATTGATGACACCACCACCGTGCAGGTAAAGCCTATTATCAAAAAACGCGGAGGCTGTGGCTCATTTGCGATGGGATTTTTGTTTGCTTTTGTGTTTTTGATTGTATTTGTGGGCGGTACAATGCTATATTGCTACTACAATGTTACACTTACGCAAATTGAAAACATTCTAGGGGTAAAACTACCTGTTGAGGGCGAAATTCGTGACAAAGCGTTGAAAGATTTAATTGCATTAGGTATCGAATACAAAGATAGTTATACCGAAGCAACACTCGAAACTTTGGAAAATGATTTTGGGGTAAAATTGCCTGAAACTATACCAGGTACGGAGATAAAACTTGCTTGCGTTTACTCGGCAGAGGTAAACTTTTTAGGCAAAAAGCAAGCGGTGAAATCTTACCGAATACAAGACATTGCAAATAACTTAGGTGATTTTGTAGATGTGATTTTGCCTGTACTTTACGACAATACAACCGTTGATGAAGTGCTAAAAAGTTTCAATATCACCATTCTTAATGACCTAGGATATCCAGCACTAAAAGATAAATATTATATGACTAATACAAGCACTGCAAAAAAATCTCTTGCCGAACTCACTATTAGCGAAGCGCTAGAAATTTTACCAAAGCATTTTAGTGAAGATAATTTAACTATTCAAGAAATTATCAATGCTGGTGGTTTGAGTATTATGCCTTATCCAGAAACTGGACAAAAAGATGTGTATGCAGGACTTAGAAACTTGCTCGTAACCAAAATTACGACCGACCAAATTTTGGAAAATGCAGACGGTGCATTGTTAAATGATTTACTCGATTTAACTGATTTTGATTTTGCACAAACGGAAGAATTTAACAATACCAAATTAAACAAAATGACTGATTATATAAAAACTGTGCCTTTGCACCAGTTTATGACCGTACCTGAAACAGTTGATGAAAATAGCACCGCAAGCGACCATATTTTGTTTGCCTTGCGCAATGTAAATTACAACGACCTAAACGGCACTGAGCCTATCAAAACGGTTACTACAAAAATGAACGAAGCATATGCAGGACTTGTACTTAGCAAGATTATCGACTTTACCGACACGCCAAACCTTGACTTTTTGGCAAACACAAAATTGACCGATTTGATTGATGACCCAACAACTACTATTGATAACTTACTCGGCAGTGTCTATATCGGCAACTTTGTGACTTTGGGCAAAGTGGTAGAGGGCAACACGGATTTCTTTACAAATTCGATTTTCACACACATAAACGCCGACACAAATTTGAGCGAATTGCGCGATAGTATCGCAAATTTAAAAATTAACCAAATTTTGACAACTGCGCAACTAAATAGCAGTACCTTGACCGATGCGCAAAAAGAAATGACTTTGCAACAACTTCTAGATTCAAACACAACCGCAACGCTAGGCGAATTAATTTCTAGCGGACAAAGTGCCGATTTTGTAAACACATTAGGCGGGTTTATCAAAGCCCTACAAAATAGCACTAGCGCAACCTTCGTTGATGACCTCAAAACCGCAAAAATTTACGATTTAATCGGTGATGAAAATTCACCAAACGCACTCGCAAAACTCGCTGATATGGACTTGAATACTATCGCAAAAAGCGATGATATGATTGCGGTACTTGCAGAGAATTTTGGCACACTAGGTGAATTGTTAAAAACGCAAGATGATGATGGGTTTTTAGGAATAATCGGTAATGTAGCGTTTGCTGACTTGCTAGGTAGCGACCCAAGCGGGGCCATTATGGCGGAATTGAAAAAGAGTACAAAGACCCTTGCAAATGTACTAGGAATTAATACATTTAGTAGCAAATTGATTGAATGTGTGATGACTATTCAAGTAAAAGACTTGTTTGGTAGCGACCCTGAAACCGCGTTTAAACAAGCACTCTCAAAAGAGGGTAACACAATCGGCTCAATCTTTGACTTTACCGCAACTACTGGAATGATGAAATATATCGCAAATGTTGAGTTTGCTGACCTATTAGGCGCAAACCCAGCAGATGCAATTCTCAATGCGATTATCGGTAGCGAGGGAAGTTATACCACTTTGGGTGATTTCCTTGACAACCAAGAAACTACTGGCGTAATGAGTATGATTTCTAGCGTAACAATGCGCGACTTATTAGGCAAAAATCCTAGCGTTACCGCTGGTAATGCGATTATGAATGCAATCGGTGGTAGCGGTAAGACTTTGGGCGATTTAATGGGAATTACTCCTACCGAGGGTATCGCAAATGTTGTGGCTGGTATGAGTCTTAGCGACCTATTCGGTGGTACTGCCAACCCAACCAAAGCGTTTAACGATTTGAAAGATAGCATATTACTTAAAGATGTGTTTACAAATATCGAAGAATTGCCACAAAATAATGTTTTACGCTTGATTTATGATGCTGACAATAATGTAAAAGTAAGCGACATTTCTAGCAAAGTTGATGACATAAAAATTGCCGATATTTTGGGAATTAGCGAAACAAACCCAGCAACAGGCGTGTTTAGTTTGATAGGAAACTTAACCACTGAATATAACGGCAAAGCTCCAGTTACAATCGGCACTATAAATGATATGGAAATTAAGAGTGGTTTGACTATTGGTGACTTAGAAACTGCTGGAATTATCACCCTTACCGATGCGCAAAAAACAACATTAGGAACGGACATTAATTTATCTATTCAAGACTTTATTAATAAATATATCGAGCAAAAATCACAAGCGACCCCATAATTTAAACAAAAAAATTAATTAAATTTATCAAATTTTATTGCTAAAAAAATATAAAAAAAATTACCTAAAAATTAGTGACTTAAATTTACCCGAACACTTACTCTTAAAATTTAGAGTGTTTAGAAAGGAGGAAAATTATGAATGAAGAAAAAAGGGGCAGAGGTCGCCCTAGAAAAGTACTAACCGAAGAAGAATTGAATAGACCAAAGCGCCCACGAGGCAGACCTAAAAAAGAAATTACCGAAGTAAAACCCAAAAGACCTCGTGGCAGACCTCAAAAGCCAAAACCTGATGTAATTGAATTAAAGCGCCCACGCGGTAGGCCTAAAAAAGAAGAATCTGCTATCAAACCAGTTAGTGGCAAAAAATCGGCAAAAATTAAGCAAAAAGAAGAAAAAACTGCTAAAATCAAGCAAAAAAACACCGAAAATCTGCAAAATTTCACCAAAATAGACTTTAACGATGAAAAAGAAAACCACAAAGAAGGCGATACCCAAGGGTATTTGAAATTAAAAGCAAAGGTTGCAAATATTATTGATTCTGGCGAACTTGCGCCTATTATTCCAGCAAAGCACTTAAAGGAAAACTTGTTGGAAAAACCTGAACAACCAGCAATCATTACTCCACCTTTGCAAAATAAACTTAATATCAGCCGTTCGCGTACGCCACAATCTTTTGCACCCAAAATGGTGAGGAGGAGTTTTGAAAAAGCCCCAGAAATGCCAAATAAAGTGATAGTTATCACTGGTGCAACTAGCGGAATGGGGCTTGCAATGGCAAAAAATCTCGCTGGGCTGGGGCATATCGTAATCGGTATCGGGCGTAGATCAGGTACTTGCCGTGATGCGCGCAATGAGATTTTAGATGAATACCCAAATGCAAATATTTATTATGTGGTGGCTGATTTGAGTCTTATGAGTCAAGTAAAAATAGTTGCAGACGAGATTGCTACCAAAGTAGCAAGCCTAAATCGTGAATGTGTTGATGTGCTTATCCACAACGCGGGCGTAGATACCGAAAACTTTAAACTCACTTACGAAAATCGCGAGTATATGTGGGCAACAAATTACCTTTCTTGCGTAATGCTCACAAACTGTTTGCAACCTATGCTAGACCGCGCGCGTGATGCAAGAGTGATTACTTTCACCACCTCAAAGGCTTCGCGCAAAACTAAGTTAAACTGGAAAGAAATTTCTGCAAAAAATCCAAAATTTACCCCTAAAATGTATTTGCAAACCAAACTTGCTGACCTTATGTTTGCGCTCGAATATGACCACCGCAATGCAGACCGTACAGATTTGCACGCGTACTGCGTGGACCCAGGCACAGTAAATACAACTTTGCGTACAAAATATACTAGTGGCTTGCGAAAATTCGTGTTTAATATGAGCCGTAAACACGGTAAAACTGTCGAGCAAGGCATAGAAACTGCAATTTACCTTACATTAGCGCAAAAATTACCGCAAAATGTGGTATTTTATGCAAATAAAAAACCTGTAAACCCTAGCAAATTTGCATTAGATTCAAGTAACCGTACCGCGCTTTGGCGCATAACAGAACGCGATTTAGCAAATTAAAAAGTATTTATTTAGTATTTATATTTTTGCTATTTAATTGATACTTAAATTATAATATTTTTCTCTATTTATATATTATTTTTCTCCAAATAAAAAATTGTTGGTAATTTCCAACAATTTTTTTGTATATTATCTAACTTTCTCTTGTTTTATTTTCTATATCGGTTTGTGTGCTATCTTCGTTTGCATTTTGTTCTAACTCAATATTAGCGTTTGTGGTACTTTCATTTGTTTTATTTATCGTGAAATATACTTCATCAATGTGATTGCGTTTGTTTTTAAAATACAACATAAGGTACATTATTAGTCCAAAAATCAACGCAATACCAATTGCCAACACATACCACGCGATTCTATTTTCTTGTAAAAATACATTGCGATATATATACATATAAGGCACAGGGTCGGCAAGCGTGCAAGTCCAGATATGCGCGGTGTAGTTGCTTTGCTCAATCGAATTTATCCCATAAGCCCCCACAATTTGTTGCGTAGAATTTGCGTTTGAATGGGTCTTATACACACTAGGATATACGCGGGCGATATTCGTTTCAATTTTGCTAAAAAGTGCCACTACTTGCGTAGTATCGCCACTAAAAAATTCATTTGCAAAACTATTCACGAGATTTTGTGTCAAAGCGGGAATAATTTGCATTTCCAACATCAAATCACTGCTATTTTCCAGTTTGCTATCCACCAGCACCGAACGCGACACAAACAAACTTTTTTCATATTCAACAGGCTGATTTAAGATTTCCTCTACCGTTCTGCCGTAAAATTTGAGATATTCTTCTACTGTGCCAAACGAAAGCGAAATGTTGTAGCGGTTCGGGTTTTGAGTGTCTACTTGCGCCTTAAAAGTAACCCCGCTTGTACTGCGCCCCGCACTAAATGTGGTCCAGTATTCTTGCACGCCTGAGTCAATCAATTCCATTGCACGAGTCGAGTCAATGCCCACACTAGCGCAAAGAGCAGGGGTAAGCACGATTGTATAATTATATGAGCGCGAGCCGTCCGCATAAATTGTAGTCATCTGCACCGTTTGTGCACAACCGCCAAACAACACACTTGCGCAAATAATTAGTGCAAATACAGCCAAAACAAATTGCTTTTTCATTTTTTCTCCAAAATTAAAGTATATTTTAGTTTATCAAAATGTATGCATTTAGTAAAGTGTAAATGCGAAATTTCCCACCAAAACTATAAAAACGACCATAAAGTCTTGTAGTTTGAATAAAAATATAAATATTTCTCCTAAAAAGAAAAACTTTCTCCTAAAATTATTGCCTTTTTAGGAGAAAGTTAAAAGTATGGTTAATTTTTAGCGGTATTTGATACCCATCGCTTCCTTTACTTCTTCAAGAGTTTTATTTGCAGTTTCGCGCGCGAAATCACTACCCTTAAACAAAATTTGCATAACTTCGCCTTTGTCTTTTGCAAATTCTTCACGCCTTGCGCGGATAGGTGCTAGAATTTCTTGCAAAATTTCATTCAAGAAGTTTTTAATCTTTACATCGCCTAAACCACCGCGCTTGTAATGGTTTTTGAGTTCATCAAGATTTGCGTATTCAGGCAAGTATCTAGTAAAATGCTCAGGTCTGCAAAACGCATCAAGGTAGGTAAATACGATATTGCCTTTTACACTGCCTTTGTCATTAATATTTATATGATTAGGGTCGGTGTACATCATTTTTACTTGTTTTTTGATTGTGTCAGCATCATCGGCAAGGTAAATGCAGTTGCCTAGACTTTTGCTCATTTTCCCGTTACCATCTACACCAGGTAAGCGCAAACAAGCAGAATTTGTAGCAAATACGCCTTTTGGCTCAACAAGTACATCAGTTTTGTATAGACCGTTAAACGAACGCACGATTTCACGCGCTTGCTCAATCATTGGCTCTTGGTCCTCACCAACTGGCACAATATTTGCCTTAAACGCGGTAATATCTGCGGTTTGGCTCACAGGGTACAACAAAAACCCAGCAGGGATACTTTTATCAAAATTTTTTTGCTTGATTTCTGCTTTTACGGTAGGGTTGCGTTGCAGTCTTGCCACAGAAACGAGATTCATATAATAATAAGTTAGTTCGGTAAGTTCAGGGATTTGTGATTGAATAAATAGCGTTACCTTGCTAGGGTCTAGACCAACAGCAAGATAATCGAGTGCGACTTCAATTAAGTTGTTGCGTACTTTTTCGACATTATCATAGTTGTCTGTAAGCGCTTGTGAGTCAGCAATCATAACAAACATTTTGTCAAAATCGCCTTCATTCTGTATCTTTACACGGTTCATCAACGAGCCAACAAAGTGACCTATATGTAATTTGCCGGTAGGTCGGTCGCCAGTCAAAATAATATTTTTCATAGTGTTATTTCCTTTATTTTATACAAGTTTTTTATTTTTTAAAAGTTTTCCACAATGTGTTGATTTTGTGTGGATAACTACAATTTTTTGACACTTTCTATCTAATTTTTGCAAGAATATGCCTAAAAATTATATTTTAAGCAACATTTTCATTTTGTTTCCTATCTAAATTATTAAAAAATGTGTATATGTCGCTTAATTCGTGAGTTTGAAAAGTTTGAATGTTCAATTTTTGCGCAGGGAGTAGGTCATCACGGAAATTATCGCCAACTACCAGTATTTCCTCAGGGGCGACCCTTTCCGCTTCCATTATTTCTTTATAAAATACTGCTTTTGTAGGGTCGGTAGGCAAAAATTGATTAAAATAAATTTTCTTAAATATTGCGGGGTCTATGCCCCAGTGAGAAAAGTGCCTCTTGATTGCGCTAACGGGCGAATTTGACACAATGTAAAGCGTGTAGTGCTTGCTAAGATTTTTGATAAATTCAGGGTCAACAAATTTCATATTTGGGTAGTCTAGGCGGTAAATATTTTGCGAATGAAAGTCAATCAGCCCTTGCGCCGTGCCAAATTCTTTTATCATAGCCACCGCTACATCGGCTGTCATTGGATTTTTAGGGTCAATGCCGTATTTAATCAAAAAATCGTTTCGCTCTTTTGAGGTAAGGGCGGGGAGCGCACTTTCCAAAGTGCGTTGCATATACTCAACCCAGTTTTCCCATTTTTCACCATTGTGCAAAGTGCCGTCAAAATCAAAAATAATTACCTTAAACATAATTCGCTACCTTTATTATTTGTTTTAATTTTATCATAGTTTTTGTAGTTTTGCAAATATTTGATTAAATTTAAGCATTATTTATAAAAAAACAAAACCCCGCAGTGCGGAGTCTTGAATTAATAGTGGTTCTTTATTAATTTTTAAATAGTAAAGTTAATCATTAGTTTTTAAAAAGTTTTTATCTAATTATGCAGTTGGCATAGTAAAATCAGTGTAACCATTTGTGTCAAAGTTGATTTCATCAGTAAAGGTACACATAGAGCAGTTTACTGTTATAACGCCCATACTGTTATCAGTGTAAGTGTAGTTGTTGATTTGGAAACCAACCCACTTGTTGTTTTCAAACACATAGTAAAGGTCAGCAGTTTTGTCATCACCTGATGAAAGTGTAACTTTAAACTTTGTAGAGTTGTCAGTAACTGATTTCATAATAGCCTTGTCGCCAGACAATGATGATTCAAGGTTTTTGATGTTGTCGAGGCTAAATTCTTCAGTAACAGCAGTTAAGCCAGCAACTACACCATATAAGTCAGGTCTACTTTCAAAGTCTTTTATGCTAAACTTGTACTTACCGTTCATCTCACTACCCATATTAATGTCAGCGTAAACGGTACCAGTTATTTCAGATGTTTCTGATTTTTCACCAATCATATAAAATGTCATTGACAAAGACTCTTTACCTGATTTCCCAGTCAATTTTGTGTACATTTCGCAAGTGGTTTCATTCATTTTCATAATAGAATTAAGGCTAAAAGTGACTTTTTGTCCCTCAACATCCATCGCTAAATCCAAAGATAATTTAAAACCATTTTGAATAGATTCAGCATCGGTAGTTGCATCGTTTACATAAGCTTGCAAGTCCTCAACGCTTGATTCTTGGTTGTAATTACCAGAAACATTTACGCTAGCCTTAGAGTCCAAAGGACCACCGCAGGCAGCAAAGATTAGTGTAGCAGGTAACAACACAAGAGCCATTAAGAATGTTTTAATTTTTGTGTTCATACTTTTCTTTACTCCTTTAAATTAATATAATTTAAGTATATGAAATTTTTGATAATTTGGCAAGCAATTTGGACATATTTTTACAAATTGTATAACATTTTTACAAAATTTGCAAAATTAATTAACCATCTATTTTTTTAAAAAACGAAACTTTGATTTTAAAAAGAACAAAAAGTACAATTACCAAGCGAAAATAAAAATAATTTAAAGGTAGAAAAAATTAAAATTATAATTGCAAATGCTTTGCGTATTTTATCACATAGTTGCAAGTTGTTAAATTTAAAAAGCAATGCAATATTTTGAAAATAAAAAATAATTTAATAAAAACACAAAAAATAGGCTAAAATTGCACAAAAAAGCCTATTTTTTCATAATAAATATTAAATTTTATAGAAATTAGGTGGTAAAATGATAAGTAGAGAAACAATGCAAATTCTCGCAAAAATAAAAAGTTTTCCTGACCTGTCCGCAAAAATTATGGGGCAAAATATCAAGGGCAACGCGTACTTTTGGGGTACAAATTATGGGGTAGTGTGCTTGTTTGATGTGTTCGGCTTGCCCGCGGGGAAATTTTTGGGGCTACATATTCACGAGGGGACTACTTGCGATAATGGCGATTTTATGAGCGCTGGCGGACACTTAAATTTAGACAATACTCAACACCCAAACCATACGGGTGATTTGCCACCATTATACACAAATAACGGACACGCGCTAATGGCAGTGTTGATTGATAAATTCACTCTAAATGATATAAAAAACCGTACAATAATTATTCATTCACAGCCCGATGATTTTACCTCACAGCCTAGCGGAAATTCAGGCTCGCGCCTCGCGTGCGGTGTAATTAAATAACAAAAAACGCATTTATGGTGAAATAAATACGTTTTTTGTGTAAATAAAGTTACATTTGATAAATATTGTCTTTTGTCTTGTTTAGCCCTGAAACCTGAAATTGTGGCAAAAACTCTTGTTCTTTAAGATACTTTTCATCTGGGTCTATGTCCCAAAAATATCTGCTATCCCTAGATTGAAAGTTTAATGTTCCATTACCATAGTACCAGTCATAAAATTGTTTTGCGCTGTCAAAGTGTTCAATCGCGCAACTGCACGCACGAAAAGTGTGTCTGCCTTTGCTATCGCTCTTTGTTTCGACTACATATTGCGCCATTCGCTTAGGGAAAATAAGTTGATTGTTGATATCGTTTTCATTTCTAACAAGCACGCCAGCGCCTTGGTCTGTAAATACAACTTCGGTGTCAAAACCTAAAAATTTTAGCATATTGTGCGTGATGAGAGAAACCTCAAATTCAGATGCACATTTTTGAGCAAACATTTCACTTGTAAAAGACTCACGCCCAGTTGTGAGGTCGTTGTATTTGGCATAATTATATGCGTGTTCATCAAGATATTTGCCGAGGTCTTTAAAGTTTAAAATACCAGTTTCTTTAAAAAGTTCTTGCTCATTTATGCGTTTATCTAATACCCTTAGTGGCTGTACATAATCCATCAAAACCCAATTTGTAAGTAAATTTAGTACATAGTTAGACATTTTTTGTCTATCTGCTGGGTTATCGCAGTTGTAATTTTGAAACGCATCTTTCAAAATTGTTACGACTTCAGTCGCTAAATACTGAGGCATATTGTCTATAAATACACCCTTTTGGTGTGGATTTTGAAAACATCTTGCTGTTGGAGCAATGTATTGTGAGTAAGATTTTTTGATAGGCAAAACTTGTGTTTTTTCCGCATCGCGTTCTAACTCTTTGACACGGTCTTGTACTAAACGAGGAATACTTGCAGAGTCGGTTTTTTGCAAAATTTTTAAAAAGTTAAAAAATTCATCATACATAGTAAAATTCTCCCAAAACTTTTTCTTATATGATTATAGCATATCAATGGGAAAAATGCAATATTAATTTGTTGAATTTAAGCAAGAAAAATAAAAAATTTACTGAAAATCAGTTGACATTTTTCAAAAAATTTGGCTATGCTAAATTGACTTTAATTAAGTTTTTTGTTATAATAAAAAATATGCGATTGTGGCGGAATTGGCAGACGCGCTAGGTTCAGGTCTTAGTGGGAAACCGTGAAGGTTCAAATCCTTTCAATCGCACCAAAAGACCCCTTGCGGGTCTTTTTGATTGAAAGGATTTGAGAGAGCGTGCGCTCTCGCACTGCTCTAAAAGCAGTGAACCTTCACTTTCGTGAACGGACGCTCGCTGTTCTTAAAAAACGATATTGACCTAGCGGTCAATGATATTACTCACTATCGTTCGTAGTGATATTATTTACTAGCGTAAATAATGATATGATATTTGCCTTCACTGCAAACAAAGTTTGCAATATCACTCGCTAAGCGAATATCATTGCGGAGCAATATCACTCACGCAGTGAATATCACTGAGCCGTAGGCTCAATTTCATTGTAAACAAAAGGAAAAGCCTCATAGGCTTTCCTTTTTTGTTTACTGAGGGACTCACGCCGTTACGCTAACCAGCCTGTTATTCTATTAGCATCGTACGGACAGCGCTTCACTATCGTGCCGAGGTGCTAAAAACTTGCCACTGGCAATTTTTTCAAACGCACCTGTTCGAGTCCGACGACTATCGTAAAACAAAAACAAGACCGTTCTATTAGTCTTGTTTAGTACTGGTGCCGAGAGAGGGACTCGAACCCTCATGGGATTGCTCCCGGCAGATTTTGAGTCTACTGCGTCTGCCAATTTCGCCATCTCGGCACGAAATTATAGTTACATTATATCATATCAAAAATATTTAGGCAAGAGTTTTTGCAAAAATAATTTGAAATTCTTATTTAAAATAATAAATAGGCACTTGACTACACCTCCAAAAGTATTTTCCTTTTTTTATAGACTGCAATTTATTGCTACTTTATTTTTTTATGTTTAAAAATTTACCAAACGGGTAGCCTTTTGTTGGGGTAAATTATGGCGGAATTGGTGAAGTTATTGATTTTTGCATCGGTTTCGGTTGCTTTTTTGTTTATAATTTCCAAAATTTTGGGCAAAAAACAGATAGCGCAACTTGAATTTATTGATTATGTTATGGGGATTTCGATAGGAAGCATTGCTGCTGAAATGGCGACAGATGTTAGTGAAACGCCGTTTTATTACTATTTAATTTCGATGACAATTTTCTTTTTGTTTGACCTGCTGATTACATTTTTGGGGCGCAAAGGGACATTTTTCAAGCACTTTTTCAAGGGCAAGCCGATAACGGTTATATATGAAGGAAAAATTGACTACAAGCAACTAAAAAAGAGCAAACTAGACATAAATGACCTTTTGGGAATGTGCCGAAACAAGGGTTATTTCGATGTAAACGACATTGCTTATGCGGTGTTAGAAAATAGCGGAGATTTGAGTGTTTTACCAAGAGGAAATGAAAAGCCAGTGGTGATTTGCGACATTACGCAAGATTTTGAGCAAGCGGAATTGCCGACTTACCTAGTGATTGATGGCAAAATTTCATTTTCTAGCCTCTCTAACTTGCAAAAAGATGTAAAGTGGCTATTCGATTCCCTAAAAATAACAGACAAAAAGGAACTTAAAAATTTTATTTTAGTATCTTATGATGAAAAAACGCAACAATTTTCCGTACACAAAAAAGATGAATAAAAGCAAATTTGATTATATAAAATAGTAATTATTTTGTGTGTTATATTAAACATTTTTACTAATTTGCAAAAAAGAAAAATTTACTTTTATCCATTTAATATTAAATTAGCAAAATTTTTGTGTTTTTTGGTCACAAAATGTCAATTTTTGTTGAAAAATAGCGAAAAATAGCGAAAAATAGCGAAAAAATTTCTAAAATTTGGTAAAATCGGCAAAAATTGCTTGCTTTTTCTTATATATAGGCGTACACTAAAACAAAAATAGGAAATGATTTTAGGTGCATAGATATGTTTAAAATTGTTTCAAAATTGAGTAAGGTTGTTGCAGTGATTGGTGCTGTTTTTCTTACTCTTTTATTTTTAAATTTTACTTTAAATTTCCATACAAAAAGTTTTGCGAGTAGTGAATTCGAAATTAACACTGCACAAGATTTGTATGATTTGGCAAATTCTGTAAACAACGGCAACAATTTTTACTTAACGGAAGTAAATTTAATGCAAGATATAGACCTAAATTTTGCGGAATGGCAGGCAATCGGTATTACAAAAGCAAAATGTTTTGCGGGTTCGTTTAATGGTAACGGGCATAAAATTTCAGGGTTATTGATTAATAACAGTGGAAATGCAGGTTTGTTCGGAGCGCTGTGTGGAAAAGTGGAAAACTTAGTACTCGAAACAAAAATTGTATTGCGTGATTTTGGCGAAACTGCTAAAATCGGTGGTATTGCGGGGAATTTGATAAGCAAACTTATAAATGGCACAAATATCTATGGCAGTATTGTAAATTGTGCTGTATATTCAGAGGTTGCGGTTGAAGCAAAAAATTCTAAAACCACACAAGTTGGTGGGTTGGTTGGCACATATTCGAGCAACACTCGTCTAGCAGATTGCGCGGTTTATGTGCAAAATGAGTACGATTTTATGCAAAGCAGTATGAGTTTTGGCTTACTGGCTGGAAAAAGTGGAATTTCTGCTACCGATTGCGTGTCGTACGGAAATGAAAATTTTATCACCATTGAAAATGAAAATATAAATTCCAGCAAACTGGATTTTAATGAAAATTGGGCATTTTGCGAGAGTTGCGAGCAAATGTATCTAAAAATTGATACCTTGCACTTGCATCAAAACGATACAAAAATTATTACCCCAGAGTTGTCAAAAACTACTTACGAATATACTCAAAAGCCTTTGGAATTATCGCTAAAGCCTATCACAAAACTCAACGAAAATGATGATATTTCGTACAAAATTGAGATAATTTCACAAAATTTAGGCGAAAATATAGCAAAAATTAGTCTTTTGGGTGCTGACAAAGATAAATACATACTATCTACCGACACAGTTAAATTTACTGTGATTGCCAAAAAAGTATATATAGTTATAAAAGCAAATTCCAGTGTGTACGGCGAACCGCTAAACGATATTGAATACACGCAAAGCGTTGATGAAAATTTGCAAATTGAATTTGGTTTGTTTCAACAAAATGAGCAAGTTGATGCATTTGATGCGGGCGAATATGATATAAAAGTTACCACTTATGATGAAAATTATAAACTCGTAATTACTGGGGCAAAATACACAATTTTACCGCGTGAAATTGCGCCCAAAACAAGTGATTTTACTTGCAATTACTCTCAACCATTTGATTTTGCTAGTATAGAACTAGAAAGTGTGCTAAATTGTGATAAAAGTGCAGTATATTGCATAAATAATGGCACTATACCGCAAAATAAAGGCACATACCCGCTAAAAATTGCAATTAGTGGAGATAGAAGTAATAACTATTTATTGATAAACAACGAGATAAATTTAACGATTTTACCTAAAAATATTGAGGTAATCTGGCAAGAAAGTACTTTTACCTTTAACAATGAATTTCAATACCCGTTGGCGAAAATAAACGAAAACGAAATAACGGAAAATATAGAGTTTACCTACTCGCAATATGGCAAATTTGCTGGTGAAAATAGAGTGGTTGCAAAGAGCGAAAATGAAAATTACAATATCACAAATTACGAAAAAACCTACACCATTTTGCCTTTACCTGTCGAGGTAATTTGGGTAAATAACACTCATATTTTTGATAATCAGCCGTTTTATCCACAATTTGAAATAAAATTAGATTTTAAATATCAAATCAATATTATTACAAGTTCAAGCCAAAGTGAGGTGGGTGAATATACGGCGACACTCAATGTGCTGGACGCAAATATTTTGTTAAATAATAATACTACTCAATTTACAATCACGCCATATGCGATTAATATAGTTTGGACAAAAACCGAATTTACTTTTGACAATTTACCGCACGCGCCAGAGTTTATTTTAGAACCTTTGCCTTTTGAATATGACTTAAAATTAACCAACTCCTCACCGCAAATTGATGCGGGCGAACATACTGGCATAGTTGTCTTAAATGACAAAAATTTCACAATTTTTAATGCAAAAACGCAATTTTTTATCAAAAAATACGATTTTTCGTTGATTTGGAGCGAAAATTTATTCATTTTTGATAGTACTATGCAATGTCCAACCGTGCAAAATGATTTGCCATTTGAGTATAATTTATCTATTAATTACACACCCGCGCAAAGTGAAGTAGGTAAGCACGCGATAGAGGCTAGCACCAAAGATACTAACATTAATTTACTAAATAAAATAGCCGAATACGAAATTTTACCATATGTTTGCGAGTTGTGTTGGAGTGATACTACCAGCACATTCAATAACACTTGTTTCAATCCAACTTGCAGTTTTGAGTTGCCATTTGTATATGATTTAAAGATAAACTTATCCGCACCTCAAACCAACGCAGGGCAATACACTTGCACCGCAAACACAATGGACAAAAATATCAAACTCGCAAACGCCAGCACTTTGTTTACTATTAAACCCAAAACTGTTAGGCTTGCGTGGACAAATACTTATGTTTGTTATACGGGGTATGTTCAAACCCCGACTTGCGCCTACGATATTTTAGATTATGATTTTCCTATTGAGATTACGGGCGCGCAAGAAAATGTCGGCGTATATACGGTGACCGCTACCACTACCGACACAAATATAAAAATTGATAATTGTATGACTAAATTTGAAATATACAATCTAGTTTGCGAGGTGCTTTGGAGCGAAAAAGAGTTTGTTTATAATGGCAGTAAATTTTGTCCAACGCCAACTCTAAATTTGGCTGACAATATAAATAAAGCAAAAATTGCGCTCAAAACAAGAGGGGCATCTAGCAGTATAGGTAGCCACACGGCGGTAGCATATACGGACAATAAAAATGTCAAATTATACAACATTGCGTGCAGTTATAAAATACTAGAAAATTCTGCTTATTTTGTTTCGCAAGAAGATGAATTAAATGTGCGTGTTAGTGGCGAATTTGTGGGCGATGTAAATATTGATTTAACTACGATTGATGAGAAAAATATTGTACCGCGCAACTGGGAAATTTTGTGCGCAATAAAACTTGAAAATCGTTTAGAAAACAGCGAAAATTTGCAAAAATTACTAAAAAATACACAAAAAACACTCATTTTTGATGATTTTTCAGCAAATTTGGAAGATTTGAGTGAGGAAAACGAAAATGAAACGGAATACAATTTCAACATAAATTACTCCATAATTGTAGGTGTAAATAATCTAAAAGTGTACTTAATTACAGATAATGATTTCAACGAAATTGACTACAATATTAGCAACAAAAATTTATCTTTTACCACAAACGATTTAGGAGTTATTTGCATAGTAAATGAAAAGCCTGATACATTTGTATCGGACTTGATTAGGTCCATTATGGGCGCTATTATTGTAGTGTGCGCGGGTACTTTTATCACAATCAAACACTTGCAAGAAAAACAACAAATTGTGTTTAAAAAAGTAGAACCGCAAACCGCCAAAAATGAAAACGAAAAAACCAAAGCCAAAAAGCAATCGAAAAAATAAAATAACAAAGAGGAGTGATACCTGTATCGTAAAATTTTTTATTAATTAATATTTTTTGGATTGCCACGCTAACGCTCGCAATGACTTGGAGTGTGCAAGCATGCTTAAAGGGGCAATTTTTTCAATCTGCAACTTTTTGCAGAGGTGGAAGACATCAAAAAGATAAAAACGCTTCACCATAATGCAATCTTTTTTTGTTGCAATCACTTGCATATTTTTTTCATTCCAGAGATAGCAAGGTAAATATAGCCACTTCCATTGCATAGAATTATATTGTCGCCTTTTCTTAAATTTTTTTTGCTAAAATTTTACTAAAAATATTTTTAAAAATAATTTTAGTAAAATTGTATTGATTTTATATAAAAGTTATGATATATATTAAAAGTCAATTAAAATCTATGATTAATTGGCTCCCTTCCCCCAAAATAAATTTTTGGAGGTGTTAACATGTATGAATTTGTTAGCAAAAAAGAAGTGCAATCTGCAAGAAATGAAATTGAGGGTGTAATCCATAATGTGCAAGATTATTTGAGAAAAAATAATATTTTAACTTTTCAATATAATCTTGTTGGTAGTGCTAGTAAACATAGGCATCTTGTAACAAGAATTGTGGGAGGAAACCAAGGTTTTGATATGGATTATAATATTATTATTCAGTCAATCGATGATAAATATAATAATCCTAAAAGAACTAAAATAATTCTTATGCAAACTTTTAATGAATTTCTGCCAAAAGATTTCAAGCCTTGTGAAGATTCTTCATCGGTGTTCACTATTAAAAAAGTGAATAAACAAAGCAAAAAAATTGTTTACAGTTTTGATTTTGCTATTGTCCATTATTACTATCCTGAGACAGAAGATGAGTACTATCAAGTTGAAAGACAAGAATATATTTCTTTTAATAAAAAAGCAAATTCGTATTCTTGGGAATTAAGAAAAATTGCTTCTGACCATAGATATATGGAGCAATATATCAAACACAATAGTTTATGGAATAGATTAAGAGAAGATTATCTTAAACACAAAAATAGTGAGCCAACAAAGAAATCAAGAATAGTTTATTATGAAACTCTCAAACGCATTTATAACAAATATTAAAAAGCACTTCAAAGCAATAGGTTATTAACTTGCCTATTGTTTTTTATTTTCCCAGTTTTTTACTTTTTTGGTGATAATTGCGTACAAAATATTGAGTTTATGTTATAATGCTGGTGGAGGAAACAAAAAAGGTCCGCAATTAGCGCAGACCTAACATATTTCTATGTGATGAGTTTAAATTTATTTTAACTCTATCATGTAATTCAGGTGTTTCCACCTATTTAAATAATACATTATTTTAAAGGAGAAGTCAAGCGAATGGCAAAAGAAAAAGAGAAATTAAAGCATACTAATTATAGCATTGGACTGGATATTGGTACAAATTCAGTTGGTTGGGCTGTTGTAGATGAAAATATGAATTTGGTTAAGCGTTGTAAAAAGCACTTATGGGGTAGTCGCTTGTTTGATGAGCGCGAAACAGCAAAAAATAGGCGTATATTTCGTACTACGCGCAGAAGGTTATTGCGTAGGCGTATTCGTATCGCAATACTAAATAAATTGCTACAAGATTTTGTTGGCGACCAAAACTTTTTTGTTAGAATGGAAGAAAGTTTTTTGCAGAAAAACGACCGCACTTTGCAAAATAAATACACACTTTTTGATGAAGAAAGTTCTTGCGACATAAAATCAAGTGATGGCAAAATTTTATATACCATAACAAAAGATGATGATTTTTATAAATTATTTCCTACAATTTATCACTTGCGCAAAAGCATTATTGAGCATCAAGATTGGATATTTGCTCCAAAACTGGTTTATTTAGCGATTCACCATATCTTAAAGAGTCGTGGTAACTTTATCAATGAAAGTTTGGACTCAAAAAATAGCGATGATAAAAATACCGATGAGGACCAAGAACAAGAGATAGATATAAATAAATTATTTGTTAAAATTTTGCAAGATGCTTGTGATATATATGATGTGGAATTAGAAAATATTGATGAATTTAGCGAATATAAATGGATTAGAAATCTAAGTGCACAATCGCAGGTATTTTTTGAAGTTTTGCAAAATAATGATTTAAGCAAAGAAGCAAAAATTGCGCAAATAAAACAAAAATTTAATTGTGGAAAAGATGATACAGAAATTGAATCGCTCCTAAAATTGTTACTTGGCGATTTGGCGGATATCAACAAGATATTTAAGAGTGATACCAAAGAGAAATTTAAAGTGAAATTTTCAGAGGACAATATTGATGAAAAAATATTAGCAAGTGGTGAATATTCACAATTTTTAGAAAATGCTAAAAACTTGTATTCCTTGGTAGAGTATCAGCGAATTATGCAAGGCAAAAATTATCTTTCTGATGTAATGATAGAGCGATACAATCGTTACAAACAACAATTAAAAGACTTAAAAACTGTATTTTTAGCGATTTATCCAAAACAAAATGGCAAAATGCACCCAGAATATCGCAAGTTTTTCCGTGATTTAAAAACTGTTGATGGTTATGCTTGATATACATATTCCGTTAATTCTTGTGATGAGAAAAAATTTAAAAGTACTATTATAGGGGCAATAAAAAATAATGAGCAAAAAATAATTAGTGCGGGCATTTGTGCGGAAGACAACCAAAGTATTGCGGAAAAAGCGAAAAAAATCTTAATTTGTCTTGGAGAGTATTCGGCAAAAGATGGAAAAGAACAACTTTATGTTGGTATAGACTTTACAGACAAAGATTTTAGGACAGAGAGTGATAGGCAAAAGCAACAAGAGTTAGGCTTTTTACAGCGCCCTCGCGTGGCTGGTAATGGTATTTTCCCAAAACAAGCACACCAAAAAGAATTAGATATAATTCTTAAAAATCAATCAGTATATTGGGGCAATTTTTTAAACAAAAAAACTGATTTCTCAAACAACACAATTCAAGAAGATATCAAAAAATTATTCAATTTTAAAATTGACTACTATGTTGGACCATTGGGTATCAGCAAAAATGGAACAAACAATTTTGGCTGGGTGGTACGCAAAGAAGGTTTTAGTGAAATAACTCCTTTTAATTATTACGATGCTGTTGATTTTGAGAAAACTCGTAAAAATTTTATTGAGAGAATGTCTGGCAACTGCTCATATATTTTGAATAAAAAAGCGTTACCTAAAAACTCAATGTATTACTGCTATTTTAATGTACTAAATGAATTATGCAATATTAGTATTTTGATAAAAGACAAATTAATGAAATTGCACGAGATTTCACTAAATGGAAAAAATTGCTTTGATATTATTATTGATAAATTGCTCGAGAAAAATACCTTTAAACAAAAAGATTTATTGCATATGCTGACAGAAGAATATGATGATGTGTCTATAAGAGGTTTTTCAAATGGCGAAAAGTTAAATTCTAATTTAAAATCAATTCGCGATATGGCTAGAATATTTGAGGATAGAAAATTAAATCATTGTGAAATTATGGAATTTCTAGGCAGTGAAAAAGCAAGTATGTATGAAGATGTAATTCGTGATGTTACTATTTTCGGCGAAAGCAAAAAAGCACTAAAAGAATCTTTGAGTAAATATCATTTGAAGGAAGATGAAAAAGAGAGAGAGAAACAAATAAACGCCATTTGTGAGTTAAATTATTCTGGTTGGGGTAATTTGAGCAAAAAATTAATTTTTGGCATTGAATCTGAGAGTAGCGGGAACAAAATTCTAAAATTAATGGAAAGCGAACATAGAAACTTTATGTCTATTTATATGGACAAGCGATACGGCTTTGATGAGCAAGTAAAAAAACTAAACGAAGTAGATAAACCTAATGTCCTTGAGCAAATTAACTCGCTTGTTTGCTCTCCTAGCGTAAAAAGAGGGGTTAACCAAGCGTATAAAATTGTGGAGGAACTAGTACAAGTTATGGGACACGCTCCGCAAAATGTATTTTTAGAGTTCGCGCGTGGTGGAGATTCTAAGAAAAAAGGTAGTGTTATTCCAAACAGACAAAAACAAATTGACAAAAAATATAAAGATGCAAAAGCATTAAAAGATGGCTTATATGAAAAATATATAAATGCTGACGGTAAATTAAATGAAAATATAAGCCTTTTATCACAAAACGATAAAGAAAATGATAAATTAAAGAATAAATTTGATAATGAAAAAGTAGTACTATATTTCTTGCAAATGGGTAGATGTATGTACAGTAATGAGATATTAGACTTAAATCATATTAGCGAATATGAAGTGGACCACATCGTGCCTCAGTCGATTATAGATGATAATAGTTTTGATAATAAAGTTTTGGTTAAGGTGAAAAGAAATCAACAAAAATCCAATGGAATTTTAGAGATAAAAGACTCAGAAGTAACGAAATTATGGAAAGAGTTGCGTAAAATGGGGTTGTTGACAGTTGAAAAATATGATAGATTGCTCAAATTGCAGAATGGCACTCTGCTTGATAATACTGCTGGTTTTGTTGCTAGACAATTAGTGGAAACTAGGCAAATTATAAAAAATACCGCAGAAATTTTAAAAGACTACTTCAAAGAATATAATGCTAAATCTGCTCAAATTAATGCAGAAAATCAAGCATTTGAAACTTCGGTTTATCCTGTAAAGGCTGAGATGAATAGTATTTTTAGACAAAAATTTGGTTATCCAAAGGGCGAAGGTGGCAGGGCTATCAATGACTTTCACCACGCAAAAGATGCCTATATCACAACGGTTATGGGGACTTATATGCTAAATCATTGGCATTTAGATGACCCTAAAATGTGGTTTGTAGCAAGGAGTAAAAAGAATGAAGATGACCCTAAATTTGAATGTTCATTTTATCAAAACTATATCGAAGATATAAAAGCGGAACAAGACACGCTAAACCCGCAAAATACAAATAAAAGCGGTGTGATTGTTGGTTCGATGAAGAAATATCAAGACAAAAATTGGTGTGGTAGCAAATGCGAAACTCATACAAACATTACTATTAAAGATGTGCTTAATAATTTTGACCGTAACTACTACTCCGCAGATTGTTATTATTCAAGAAAAATTGATTCAAAACCAACAGGTGCTTTTTACGACCAAACCATTTACAAAAGCGACAAGAATAAAGAAAAGTTTGGGAAAACGCGCAATCATGAGGGTATTGCGAGTATTTCTTTGGGAAAAATCAAAAAACCAATTATGCCATATGGTGAGAAGGTAGTGCAAAAAATCAATAGAATAGACTTAGATGTGAGTAAATATGGTGGCTATTCTTCAACTAAATATGCATATTTTATGCTAATTGAGTACAAAGATGAAAAGGGTAAAGTAATTCAGGAAATAATTGGTTGTCCATACTACATATTAAAACAATCATCGAATGATATTGAATTAGTGAATAACATAAAAAATAATTTAATAATAAAAAACCAACAAGAATATACTAATTTTAAAATTTTAAATAAACGATTACCTAAAAAAAGTGTTTTGCAAACTAATTTGTATTCAAAAGTTTCGTTAGATCGGTCTGAACAATTCAAGATTATAAATCGCTTCAGTATCCCACGAAATAATAAAGAATTATATCATTTTATTTATTTAATTTTTAAGTATACTAAGAGCAAAGATGAATATGAGGGTAATAGAAAGATTACAATAAATTATATTGATTATAATGCATGGCTAAAAGAAAAACAGTATCCGTTAGGTGTGAATATAGATTTAGAGAATTATATAAATGAGAATTTTGCTAATTTTTATAAGATTTTTCTTGAATATGTTAAGTCAAAACATAGACATAAGACTTCTATAATTAATATTGAAAAAGCATATGCTAAGATTTGTAATGAAACTGATTTAGATGCGATATATCACGATACCAATACAAAAACCATACTTGAAAAGAAATTATTATTTATTGTAGGGTTATTAAATATTTCAAAGGGAGAGGCAGATTTTACATTGTTTGATTTAGCAAAAAATTGTGGACTTATTAGGATTACACAGGAAGTGGACTGGTATAACACTTACATTATTCACAATTCCATAACTGGTATTTATTGCACAAAAGAAAAAATAATAAAAAATACACAAGAAAATAGGTAAAATATGAGTTTTAGGACTGTTTTAATTACTCAAAAATCAAAGTTATCATACAAAGATAACTTTTTGGTTATTCAAGGTAAAACAACAAATATGGTGCATTTAAGCGAAATTCATACTATTATTGTTGAATCTACAATGGTGCAAATATCGGCATATCTTTTAGCTCAATTATCTGCAAACAAAATCAAATTGATTGTTTGCGATGAACGCCACAACCCTACAGCAGAAATGGTACCATATTATGCAAATTACAATACATCAAAAAGATTTTTAAATCAGGTCAAATGGAATGAGGAAAGTAAAAAAGCCCTTTGGACAAAAATAGTATCAAATAAAATACTAAATCAGGCAAGAATTTTAAAAAATTTTGGAATAGAAAGACACAAAATGTTGCTAGGATATTTGAGTGAGGTAGAATTAAACGATGAAACAAATAGAGAGGGACATTCTGCAAAAGTCTATTTTAATAGTTTGTTTGGTATGGATTTTTCGCGGGACAAGGTTTGTGATATAAATATGGCATTAGATTACGGATATACTATTATTTTATCTGCGTTTAATCGTACTATATCTAGTTTGGGTTATGCAAACCAATTAGGAATTAAACATAAAAATGAGTACAATTTCTTTAACCTAGGTTGCGACCTTATGGAGCCGTTTCGAGTGGTTATAGATGAATTTGTGTATGAAAATCGTGAGCGAATGTTTGATTCTTCATACAAACAAGATTTGGTGCAGTTGTTAAATAAGAATATTAATTATTGTGGCAAAAATATGATTTTAACCAATGCAATAAATATATTTGTGCTAAACGCGTTGCGCGCAATTGATGAAAATAGAATAGCGGAGTATGAAGCATATGAGTACGGAGTATAGATTTATGAGATTAATTGTATTTTTCGATTTGCCTACATTTACAAAAAAAGATTTGCAAAATTACAATCAATTTAGAAGATTTTTAATAAAAGAAGGTTTTGCAATGATGCAAGAATCTGTTTATACAAAAATTTTGCTAAACGGAACTATGGCGGGGCTTTTAAAAGAGAGAATAAAAAAGAATTCCCCTCGAAATGGGCTTATTCAACTGCTTTTAGTTACCGAAAAGCAGTTTGCAAACATTGAATTTGTATCGGGAGAGTCTAAAAGTATAATAGAAGATTCAGACAAAAGGTTTGTGGTGTATTGATGAAACTTGGCTTTTTTGAAATAGAAAATCCTATTGAATTTAGACAAGGTTTTGTAAGTATATTAGAAATAGGGAACAAAACACTGCTAAGAAATGTTGTATTTGGACTTTATAAATTGTATAATGGCTTGCAAGCGGATATGTCTATCGTGATAGAACAAAATAATACGGTTGAAGCGTTGAGTAAATTTGAGTTGGTAACTGATATTATAAATTTAGATTTATCGACTTCGCAAACAAAACTGAATAAGTACCTTTTAAATGAATTGGAAAATAATCAAGAGGAGTTTAGAGCAGTTTTTGATGAATTATTTGCTATAAAATCTAAAATTTTCAACTTTTTAGATGACATTCCTTTCGATTTGTGTTATAATGAGCCAGAAGTGCTAGATTTGATAAAAGATTTCAATTTCAAACTAGACTGCAAAAGTGAAGAGGGGCTATTAAAAGGTGTGCTAAACTATATCAAAGCAGTAAAGTTATTGAAATTGGCGGAAATTATCATATTTGTGGACCTAAAAAAATATTTTACAGAGGCGGAATTAAAGCAAATTTATGATTTAATTTTTACGCTAGATTTAAAAGTTTTGATAATTGAATCCACTCTGTCGCCCCAAATGCTACCAAATGAGTGGAAATTATCAATAGATGATGACTTATATGAGTCAATTCCATTAGAATTATAAAAATTCTATCTGAATGATACAAAATCACATGAATTTGAGGTTTTAGTATCATGTAATTCTAATAGGAACAATAACAACTGAAACTGGAACAAACAATGGCGTACTGTTTTAGTATCATGTAATTCTAATAGGAACAATAACTGCGCAATGGCGGAATTTGTGTAAAACAAAGTTTTAGTATCATGTAATTCTAATAGGAACAATAACTTTAGCAAGTTGTAAACTTCGCGATTTAGAGTTTTAGTATCATGTAATTCTAATAGGAACAATAACGAACGCGCAAAAAACAACCGAAAAACAACCGTTTTAGTATCATGTAATTCTAATAGGAACAATAACTTATATTGCGGGGCGTTGTGGTAGGCTAGTGTTTTAGTATCATGTAATTCTAATAGGAACAATAACCGACCTTGCGAAAGGTACTGCAACAACTCAGTTTTAGTATCATGTAATTCTAATAGGAACAATAACAAAATCAAGGTTAGAATCGAAGAACTACCTGTTTTAGTATCATGTAATTCTAATAGGAACAATAACGATAATTTTATAATAACATAAAAAAGTGACTGTTTTAGTATCATGTAATTCTAATAGGAACAATAACTGCAAGAATTGTGGAAAGGTGCTAAGACAAGGCTTGAAGGTATGTTGAGTGATAAAATTATAGATTTTTGTAAAAAATTTTAGTTTTTGGGGCGATTTTTAGGTGTTAAAAAAT
>CAKVLR010000003.1 GCA_934757855.1 uncultured Clostridia bacterium
CATTTTGCATTTTTTACTCCTTTAATTATATCTTATTTTGTCTATTTTTCCAAATAAAATAAGCCCATTTTCTAAAAATTTTAAAAAAATTTGCAATTTTTCACTATTTTTCGCCCAATTTAGACATTTTTCGCACGAAAATGTGAAAATTTTTAGAGATTGCCGCGGTCGCTATGCTCCCTCGCAATGACAAGTTGGGGCGTGCAGATATTACTCATTCTATTATTTCTTGCATTATTGTAAGTAATAGTAGAACGGTTAAGCAAAGTTAGTACGGAACTGTCATTGCGAGCGTTAGCGCGGCAATCTAAAAAATAGGCAGATGCTCTACATTTTTTATTTTATCATATAATTTTTCAAAAAAATTCAAAATTCACAAGTGTTAACAAAAAATTTATCAAATAGATAAAAATAACTTAAAACAAACTTTACATACATCTATTTTGAACAAAAAATGAGTTCGGCAAAACACCAAACTCATTAATCTATTATGATAATATTAAAAACTTAATCAGTTATCTTTACAATTCCAGATATTTGCAATGCAAATTATTTTATCTCTTTGGTTGCAATTTCTTGATTAAGGCTTGCGATAAAGTCCTCAATACTCATTTTGCCCAAATCACCTAATTTGCGGTGGCGAACAGCAATACAGTTTTCGCTCATTTCTTCATCACCCAAAACTACCATATAAGGCACTTTTTGGAGTTGCGCTTCACGAATTTTGTAACCAACCTTTTCATTTCTATCATCAAAATCAACACGAATACCCGCATTGTCTAGCGCATCGCGAATTTGTCTTGCGTACTCGTTTTGCTTTTCTGAAATAGTAATAACTTGCACTTGTACAGGGGCTAACCACAATGGAAACGCGCCAGCAAAGTTTTCGGTCATTATACCTAAAAATCTGTCGATTGAACCGTAAATAACGCGGTGAATCATAATAGGCTCTTTCTTTGAACCATCGGCATCTATATAGGACAACTCAAAGCGTTTTGGCAACTGCATATCAAGTTGAATTGTACCACATTGCCAAGTTCTGCCCAAAGCATCTTTGATATGAATATCAATTTTTGGTCCATAAAATGCGCCATCACCAGCATTGATAGTGTATTCTTTGCCCAAATTTTCTAGGGCATTTTTGAGTGCGCCCTCTACCTTTTCCCAATCAGCAATATCACCGATATGGTCCTCAGGCATTGTACTTAATTCAAGCGCATAACTCAAATTGAACACTTTGTACGCATCTTCAACAAGTTTCAATACATTTGCAATTTCTTGCTCAATTTGCTCAGGTAGCATAAAAATGTGTGCATCATCTTGCGTAAACGCCCTTACCCTAAACAAGCCGTGCAATGTGCCACTTGCCTCTCTACGGTGTACTTTACCCAACTCGCCAATTCTTAGTGGCAAGTCTTTGTATGAGTGGATATTTTCTTTATAGTAAAGCATACACCCTGGGCAGTTCATAGGCTTGATTGCGTAGTCTTTGTCCTCATCAGCCTTGAAGGTGTACATATTTTGTCTGTAATGGTCCCAGTGACCTGAAATTTCCCACAACTCCCTACTCATAGCGGTTGGGGTCTCAATTTCAACATAACCCGCTTTTTTGTGAATTTCACGCCAGTACTTAATAAGTTCATTTTTAAGCGTTACACCTTTTGGCATATAAAATGGCATACCTGGTGCATATTCACTGATAAAAAACAAGCCCAATTCCTTACCCAACTTGCGGTGGTCGCGTTTTTTTGCCTCCTCCAACATAGTTAGATACTCGTCAAGTTCACTCTTTTTAGGGAAAGATGTTCCATAAATACGAGTAAGCATTTTGTTTTTCTCATCGCCTTTCCAGTAAGCACCAGTCACTGATTGAAGCTTAAACGCTTTGATAAGGCTAATATCCTCTAAGTGAGGTCCACGGCACAAGTCAACAAGTTCACCAAGTTTGTAAATAGTCAAAATTTCATCTTCTGGAATACCCTGCAAGATTTCAAGTTTGTAAGGTTCATTTAAGTCGCTAAATATTTTTTCTGCCTCAGCGCGTGTAACTTCGATACGCTCAAATGAAATTTTAGATTTTATGATTTTGTCCATTTCCGCTTCGATTTTAGGCAAATCATCTTGACCAACTGGATTTTCAAAATCAAAATCGTAGTAAAAACCGTTTTCAATAGCAGGACCGATACTAATCTTTGCATTTGGGTATAAACGCTTAACCGCTAACGCCATAATATGTGCGGTAGAGTGGCGCATAACCTCCATACCCTCTTTATCTTTTAGGGTTACGATTTCCACGCAGTCACCAGCCTTTACAAGGCTAGACAACTGGCACATTTTGCCGTTAATTCTACCCGCAATCGCATTTCTAGCCAAGCCTTCACTAATCTGCTTTGCGACATCAAATACAGTTGCACCATCTTGCACAACTAATTTTGTACCATCTTTGATAAAAATTTCCATAATTTCCTCCTATATAGAGAGCAAAAACTCGCCCTCCGTATCTAATAGAATACAAAGGACGAGTTTTCCCGCGGTTCCACCTTTTTTGCTTAACTAATTTAAGCCACTCTTTATTCTTTTTTAACGCAAAAGACAAACGCAATAGCAAAAAGGTAGTTTCACTCCAAGCCTTGCCAATGCGCTTCCAGCCTAGGCGCACTTCTCTGGTCGGTAGCCACTTAAAGTTACTTGTCCTTTTCTTGTACTATGATTTAATTTTATTCTAGCAAAATTTGCTCAAAAAGTCAAGTGATTTTAGCCACTTAAATACAATTTATAGCAAATTGGGTTACTACATTTTAGCCTATTTCGACTCTATCTTCAAAGACCAAACGCACTAACCTGACTATTTCCGCATCATTTTCACCACTATGTACCTTTATCAAATATGGATTTAATTCCACCAACTTAGACAAAATCTCAAACTCGGTATTTTCTTTTATGGTTGAAATTATATCAAAATCATTCTTTGTGTCATGGTAGATGATGCATTTATCTTTCAATTCTAATATCACACTCTGACATTTTGAATCAATGCTTTGGAGCAAAAATTTGAGCAACTCGACAAAATTTTCTTTCCTCAAAATTGTTATTGCATTTTGATTTGCAAGAGTACAAAGTTCTTGCCATTTTTTGATAAGATTATTTAAACGAAACCTCACAAAACTAGTAATATCTAGCCTTTTTGTGTTAAGTTCTAGCGCACGAAGGATAATTTGTCGTTCCAATTCCCTATCAAAATATGTACAAACCTTCAAAAAAGTTGTTGTCATTTGCGGTTGATTGTCAGGCAAGTCTAAGTTGTTTTGCAAAAAATCTTGCTTTATGTTTTGGCAAATAACATCACAAATAGCCAGTCTTAATTTTGCTTTTATCACTGGCATATGATTGATTTTTACACCAATAGACAAAAAAGCCCTCTCGCCATCGTTCGCTGTCGCCATTACTCCACTATATTGATTTATCAAAGGTTTCAATTCTTGTTGTATGTATTCAATTATATCTTGCTTACCAACATCGCAAATAACCTCAAACTCCCACATACATACTCCTTTTGTTAGGCTTAGTGTATGCATTTTTTAATTTTAATACACAAAAAGTTTTATTTAATTGCATTTTTAAAAAATCGGTGACTAAACAAAACAAAAAGAGCCCAACATAATGGACTGCGCTCCCAAAAGTTGAACATATTTTTGAAAGTGTAGTTCACAAGTCAAACTCTAATTTGAATTATGTTTTTTAAAAATATTTGCAAAGTTGTGTATCTCCAATTCTCCCCTATATAGTAGTCGAATTATTAAACCAAGTTTCTTGAGAGATGCCTGAAACCGATATGATTATAGAGTCAACAACATCATTTAGATTCAAGCAAAACGCCCCTAACACCGAAAAGGCTTGTGCTAAAATATTAGTATTAGTATAGGTAATCTTCACATCATATTGCACAAATGTTGGCGCTTCAATATACATCATATAGTTGCCTTGCTCTATTGACATTGTCTGAGAGTCATTATAAAAAATTTGACTATACTTCAGCGAGTTATCCGACATCGAATAAAGTTTTGCTACCAAGTTTATGGTAGGATAAGCAACGGAAGCATCATCATAGGTAAACGCCGTCTCTGTTTGCTCATACGAAATAGTTATATTTTCACCATATGCTTTTTTATCAAGGTTCATTACAAACCCAAAAGACAAAACTATCAAAACAACCAAAGCCACAAGTGCCACTATACCACTTGAAATCTTGCTAATTTTCTCCACGCTTTCATCTCCTATTTAAAACACTTCGAGATTATTATAACTAAATTTTTAAAAATAATCAAATAATTTTACACAAAAAACAAAAATTTATCAAAAATTAGCACATTTTGTCCAAGTTTATACCTTAATAGTCTTTTTTGAGCAATGCAAAATATGCTTTTGGATGAGCACAGACTGGACATTCTTCTGGTGGAGTCTTTCCAAAATAGTGATGTCCACAATTTAAGCAAACCCATTCCATTTCCTCAACGCGAGCAAATACTTCACCAGTTTTCATATTTGCAAGCAAATCTTTATATCTTTGTTCGTGAGTCTTTTCAATTGCTGCAACTCCCTCAAAAAGATTTGCGATTTCAGGAAAACCCTCCTCGCGTGCAGTTTTTGCAAAACGCGCATACATATCTACCCATTCGTAATTTTCGCCTTGCGCAGACCATTCTAGACATTGCTCAGTTGTCCCCATTCCGTGAAACAATTTAAACCAAATCTTTGCGTGCTCTTTTTCATTGTTTGCAGTTTCTGTAAAATAATTTGCAATTTGCACAAACCCTTCCTTTTTAGCAATAGACGCAAAAAAATCATACTTGTTGCGCGCTTGACTTTCGCCTGCAAACGCCTCCATAAGATTTTTTTCAGTTTGAGTGCCTTTGAGGGCTTCTACTTTTTTCAATTCCATAAGTTTCTCCTTAGTTTATTTTCTAAAATTATACCAATATTTTGACAATTAGGCAACAATATAGCCATTAATTTTTAAATAAAAAATTTTGTTATTTTGCTTGACTTTTTTACTTTGACAAAAAATGCACTCTTGATATTTACTCAAAAATGCATTGTTCTTTATTTTTTCCAAATCTTTTTACGAATTAAACCTTTTTCTCTGCCATTATTACTAGGCTCATAATATACCCTATCTGTTAATCCAGTAGGCATATATTGCTGATAAACATACCCACCGAAATTGTGCGGATATTTGTATTTTGGTGTGTCTTTATGAAGGCTATAATTTTTTAAATGCTCAGGGACCAAATCATTTCTAGCAGTCTTTGCATCACTGATAGCCTTTTCCATAGCCATAACCACACTATTTGATTTTGGAGCCTCACAAACATAAATAATCGCGTGGCTAAGGGGTAAATTCGCCTCAGGCATACCCAAATTTTTTACCGCAATGAGCGCACAAGTTGCCAAAAGCAGAGCATTGCTATCAGCCATTCCCACATCTTCGCTTGCGTGAGCAATCAGCCTACGCGCAATTATCAAAGGGTCACACCCCGCCTCAATTAGCCTATTAGCCCAAAATAGCCCCGCCTCAGCATCGCTACCTCGCAAACTTTTGCAAAATGCAGATAGCATATCATAAAAAATATTCTCATCAACACTCAAAGCTTTTGACTGAATAGACTGCTCCGCAACCGCTTTGTCTATCACAATTTTATTGTCTTTGTCCAATGGAGTCGTCCTGCTTGCGAGTTCCAAAGCACCTAGTGCTGTACGCAAATCTCCGCCAGATGCCCACGCGTAATGTTTTTTTGCCTCATCGGTTAAAATGATATTTAGTTTGCCCAACCCACGCTCTTTATCCGAAATCGCATTTTCAAGGGCTTTGATTATATTTGCTTCACTAAGTGGCTTAAACTCAAAAATCCTACAACGCGACACAATCGCAGGGGTCATCGCAAATTGAGGATTTTCTGTCGTGGAGCCAATAAAAATAATACACCCTTCCTCAATCGCAGACAACACGCTATCGCTCTGAGCCTTGTTCCAACGATGACATTCATCAAGTAATAGATAAGTGCGCTTGCCGAATAATCGAAAATCATTTCGCGCATCTTCTATCACTTTTTTAGCATCAGCCACACCACTAGAAACTGCGTTTAATTTCACAAATTTAGTATTTGTGGTTTGCGTAATAATATGCGCCAAAGTTGTCTTTCCCGTGCCAGGTGGACCCCAAAAAATGCAACTACCTAGCATATCACCCATTATTGCTCTACGCAAAAGGCTATTTTTGCCGACTATATGTTCTTGTCCCACAAATTCATCAAGCGTTTGTGGTCTCATTCTTTCATAAAGAGGCGCATTTTGCTTTGTATTTTGTTCAAAAAAATCCATTTCAACCTCGCTTGTGTTAGATTATACCACATTTTAAAAGCGAAATCAATCGACAAACTCAACAAAAACGCTTGCATCACAATTATTTAGATTTATACAATTTAAACCAGCATAAATGATACCATCTAGTTTGATATTTTTTGTATTTTTAGGTTTTTTAATTCTAACTATATGCCCACGGAACCAAATTCGACAGTCCAGTGCCTTTTCAAATGAAATATCCAAATACAGTAGATTTCCCACCATACGCAAACCTAGTTTTTCACCTAAAACATACTCATAATCAATATTTTTTAGGTTTTTACGCAAAGCAAGTATTCTCTCAAAAATCTGATTATAAAGTTTTTCATTTTTCACAAAAGGCAAAATCTTTTTCAAGAAATTGTACGCCGTGATAGAGTTTGTTTTGAGTGCAAATTTCAAGTTAGAAAGTAACAAATTACGAAATTTTGTATTTTTCCAAATTCTAGTTTGCCCAAACACAACACTGTAATTTAGTAACAAATTGCCCAAAAGCAGTTTAATTTTATCATTCAAAAATTGAATATTTAGCGCTTGCACTAATTTTTCAATATCAAAATACGCCCCATGCAAAATCAAACGATTGATATTAAATAGAAAATTCTTAAAACTGCTACAAATACTAAATTTTATCTTTTCGCCAACAATTAATTTGCTATTTAAAAATTTGTTATTAATAATAGAAGGTAAAAAAGCAACGCTAAAATTTGAATTTTGCAAAACTAAAAAATCTTCTCCAAACATTGTGTATCGTTTGAAATCACCCACCCCGTTAATTACACAATCAAAATTTGCTAGCAAATCATAAATCACTATTTTATTTTTTGATTGAGTAATTTTTATTAATTTTGAAAAGCCCATCTCAGTTAAATTAAGTCTAACACAACGATTGCAAGATGCTGGTACATTGACAGTTTTATTTTGAGGCAAAAGTAAATTTTGTATATATTTTGCCTTTAACAAATTATGGCTAAAATCAATGTTAGAAAAATTAGGCACAATTTCCCACTGAGTAGTATCAAAAAAGCCAAAATACTTTTTTAGTTTTTCATTTCGTGTGGCTGATTGTATTTTTAACCCAAAATTAACAAAATTTATCTTTGCCTCACTTTGAAAAGCAAAATTTATACAAATATCCTCACTACCACAAATCTCTATTGAACTAAAATTTTCAAATCGCAAAATATATCTTTTATCAAAAACAATAATTTTTGCATTTCTATCTATTGTGTAATCGCAATTTGGTTTCGCAAATTCCAAACAACCGCGCCCATTCCCATTAAGTAAAATTCCATTTTTGCAAACTCGATAATAGGAATTGTGATATTTTTCCATATAATTTGTCATATTGCAGATTGATTTAATTTTTGTATCGTTTAGATTTATATTAAGTTTCACAATATGATTATTCCATACCAAAAAGATACCAAAATTTGGCACAGTTATGGCATCAAGTTTGCTACCTTCAAAAACACAAAACTTACAAAAAGAGAAATTTTTTGTTGGTCTAAGGTTAAGACATTTATAACAAACTGGTCGTTTCGCTATTTTGCTGATTACGCCTATGTAACAAAAGACAACCATTACGCTGATAACTACAAATTCAATCATAGCAAGATTATTGCCTAAATAAAATTTTTCATTACAGATAATGATTGTCAAATATCTATATATAAATAGAGATAAAGGAAAAGAGTACTGATTGCTCGGTACTCTCCTACTGTGTAGCAAGCCTGTAAGCCGAGTTCTGTCGAGGACGGTCATCTATCTAGGTGCCTTATCGCTAAGGCACTCAAGCGATGTATAGCGGAAGTGAGCGGGCAACTCTTTTGTACTTCCTTATCTTGCACAAGGTGGGGTTTACATAGCACACACTATCTCTAGCGTGTCGGTGGTCTCTTAAACCACCTTTCCAACCTTACCACTCTGGAAACTTTTTGTGAAAAAATAGGAGGTATGATATAAAATCAAAAAACACAAAAATAGACAAATGAGTGGCGGTGTATTTCTGTTGCACTATCCTTGGAGTCGCCTCCACAAGATGTTATCTTGCACCCTGCCCTGCTGTGCTCGGACTTTCCTAATTTGTTTGCACAAATTCGACCGTCTTGCTTGCTACGGTAATAAGTATAGCACAATGCAAGCATTTTTTCAATACCTTTTTCAAAAAAAGTTACTATTTTGGTAAAATTTTTTTGCAAAAATCAAATTTTTTGGCTTAATAAAGGGAAAAACGGCTTATATAAATAAAGATAATTTAAAACACAAAAAAGCAAAACTACCTCAAAAAAATGATTCTGCTTTGCTTTTTTTATGTATTTTCCTATAAAATATCATTTGTATTGTTTGTTTCTTGATTTACTTTACTACTTTCAGTTTTTACAAAAATTGCTTTCACGACCTTGCCATTTATTTGTTCTTTTGTGAGGCGTACGCTAGCAAGAGTGCTTAAAAATTGTGTATCATCGTTTGCATCGACCCAGCCAGCAAAAGTATAGCCAGTATAAGCAACCGCTACAAAAGTCACTGTATCACTGTCATTTTCGCTGTTTGCAATATCATTACCAACTATTCTAGCCTCGCCTCCCTCAGTGGCGGTTACAACTGTGCCGAGTATAGAACCCCCACTAGGTGGATTTTTGAGCGTAGGCTGTGTGTTTACTAAATTAAAATTGAAATTGATTTCGCCAAAAAGCCCTCGCAATTCAACTATAAATACATTTGTGGTATCTTTTGCAATATATTTGATTGAAGTTGCGTTACCAATTCGATAAACATTTGCTTCGCAGTACTCAACTAGCACATTATTGCTATCTATGTTAAAATCGTGTACCCAGTTGTTTGCCTCAGGTGTCACAAAAATTCGATAAAGGTCATCATCAACTTTTACCACCGATTTTGTAGCAGTGCCACCCTCAACACTTACATTTATAGGCGTAGAAGTCCCCGTATAATGGTCTATCGAGGCCGTGTGCGGACCGTTCGGCAAATTCATTTCGATTGTTATGTAATTGTTGTATGCGGTAAAAGTATATGTCGCTGTTCCATTATCTACATCCATTTCACCAGCACCGCCACTGCTTACCAACTTATGGCTTACATTGTCTATGGTTAACACAATATTAGAGTTTTGTTCATATTTTGCCACAATTTTTGCGTAACTGGTGGTCCAGTTCGCCCGCGCTGTGGTAGTTTGGTCTTGCAACACCAAATCGCTATTTTTTGATGAAACCGAATAAAGCAATGCGGTAGAACCAACAATATTTAGATTTTTAGTTATATTTGTAACACTAACTAGCACTTTGTCACCACTGCGGTAGCATTTGTAATTAAAACCAGTTGCGGTGGTGTAATTTGCTGGCGTTGTGCTAGAAATAGGCAAACTAATGGTAGTTGAACCGTTGTTAACAGTGATTTTGTTTACATAGTAATTGGTATTTGCGGTGTATGTAAATGTATTTACATCACTTGGTACAAAACTTACATCAAGTGTTTTATCCAAACTGCCACCCGAACCAACTATACTGGCGCTGAGGTTGGTAACCGTACTAGGCACGGCAGATTTAAGATTTAAGTGAAGCGCGGGACGCACAGCGTAGGAAAGATTCACACTACCGCTACCGCCACTAGACCCAGAGGTGTATACATTACACACACTGTTCGAAGTATTGCTAATGGAAGAGCGCGACCACGAGTAAGCATATGCATCTCCGCTTACTGAACCGACTTTGCCCCCAGTAGTACTATATTTGCTACCATTGTAGTTCATTCGCTCGTTATTATTTACTTTCCAAAGACCGTTAGTATCACTGTTTCCCATTTCCTGCATACTAGGCAACCATAAATAGTCGTTTTGCCAGTTTTTGTAATAACTATTTCCTTGAAAATTGTAAGTTGTACTATTAGCAGAATCATAATAGCCATCTAGATTGTTTGCGAGTGAGTCGTTCATTAGGTCATCACTAAAAGTGTAGCCCTTTTGACTGCTTTTTTGATATGGCATATTATTTGGTTGTACTAAATAATTTGTTAAACCATAATCAGACATTGTAAATATAGCAAAGGCGCTTGATGTTGTTTGAGAAAAACTTGATTTAGCACTACTACTTGTTGCATAATCACCACCATTGTTTAGAGTAACTGAGCGAATGTAACTTGCACCGTACATACTTGCTGGGTATGTACTACTAAAAGCGGAACTATCCCAGTTTGCAGACCAGTCACTGTACAAACCAGTTTTGCCAGTACTACTACTCTTTAGATAACCATAGTACTGACCCTCAGTACTGCTACGCCCATCAAAAGCATCTTGCTCGCAGTTTGATAACCATAGGGTCGCGGTGCGTTGCCCACTTGCATTGTTTGTTATATATACAACTTGCCACTTCAAACCACCCAGTGTAACTACAACCGCCTTGCCAGATGATTTACCTTTAGTGTAACCACGAATATCAGTTGCAGTTACATTACCTGTGCTGTTGTAACCAGTTGAAAGGTAGGTGTAGAGTGTTTTTAAATTATCTTTGTTAAATTTTTTGTTGTTGGAGTCCCAAATTTCGCCGACTTCGACAAAGTTTGAGGTGTCACCAGTCTTGAACGCAGTCGCATTGTTTTTGCTGATAACGGCGACTACTGGAACGGACACTACCGCTAAGACAAATGCTAAAAGTAAAGTAATGAGCAATGGCAAGCGCTTGGTTTTTGCCTTTTTGGTGTCCTCTTTTTCTGCAAAAAGTTGCAGATTGAAAGAGTGCGTTTGAGAGATTGCCACGCTACGCTCGCAATGCCTTGGAGTACCGCAAGGTACGGAAAGTCTGGCAGAATGATTCAACTCAGTAGAAACAACGGTATTTTGCCAGCCAGTGTTCGCACAATTTTTTGAGATTGCCGCGGTCGCTATGCTCCCTCGCAAAGACAAAAAGTTTTGCAATACAGCAATTTTTTGGCTATTTAAGCGCCCCCCCCCCTGCGGGTTTTCGTGTTTGAGGTCTTGCATAATATTCTCCTAATTTTTCTTTTTATTAGTTTAATCTTACTATATTTTGTGCAAAATTCCAAACAAAATAAGCCCCAAATTCAAAAATTTTAAAAAAATTTGCAATTTTTCACTATTTTTCGCCAAATTTAGACATTTTTCGCACGGAAAAGTGAAAATTTGTAGAGATTGCCGCGCTACGCTCGCAAAGACAAGTGGAATACAATTTTAATTTAATCTTCATCTTTTAGGTTACACTTTGAAGCGTGTTAAAAGAGTAAAAAGTTGGTTTACTCCGCTTGTGCCTCTTTTAATACTAGATTCCTAAAATAGGTATCTACGATTGAATCGGTTGGAAACAGACTATTGAGGTCCATTGCTTGTAATAATTGCTTTTTGACTCTTAATTTTTTAGTTAGAAAGAAGCGTGCCAAATTTTTGACATTTTTATCTTTTGTCAATTTAATCGCACTAGCCAGCCACTCTTGCCCCTTATCATAATACGGGTCCTTATAAATCTTTTCCCAATATTTATTGAGCATATAGCCAACAATAATATTATATCTAGCCTCCTCAAACCTCAGCACCACAGCGATTTTGAGATATTTTTTAAAATCTTCCCAAAAGTATAGCCAACGGCATCTACCGTTTTCTTCATTTTCAAAAAGTAAATGCAATACATACGCATAACCGATAAGATTAGTCATCTTTTCGGAAACATCTCCGCAATTACGCTCAATATAACTCAAAGCATTAATTTTTACATTCGAATTAACCAAGCGCACTAGTTCTTCATCACTATAAAATATTGACATAATTATACTACCTTTTATAAAAAGGAATGATATTTAGCCCGCTACTTCTAATTTTTAATATAAACAAATTTTCGAAAATTGTCAAGCGAAATAAGAACATTTGTTAATAAATTTACAATTTTTGGAAAATATTATATTTATAATAAGAAAAAGCAAACCTAATAAGATTTGCTTTTTTAAATTTTACAATGTAGTTAGTTACATTTTTGCCACTTGGTCTTTAAGTTTTTGCTTGCCTTTTTCCACAGCATCACGAACTGGTTTGCAAGTTTGCACCAAAATCGCGCCAGCCACAGCACCAAGCATCATACCAATCAAAACACCATCACACATAGTTACTCCCTCCTTTATTTTTCTAAAACTATTTTGCGTAGTTTTTGATAAATTAGTAGAGTAAATATTTGGCAAAATTATTTAGTCAACACAATTTCAGTCTTGTCTTTATTTTTTATAGTATCAACGAAGCGAAATTGCTCATTATAAAAAGTATCGTTTACCTTCACATTTACATTAGAATACAAACTCTCTTTCACTTCTAACGCATTGATTTCAAAATTTGAAATCAAGTTAGTCGGCAATTTTGCCTTTTTTAGACAAGAGCGCAACAAAACCATACTTTTTGCATCATCGCTAGTATAGTAGTATTCCTTATCACTCAATGCCAGTTTAAAAAAGTAAATATATTCAAATTTAGTTATATCTTTTTGCAAAAGTTTTTTATCTTCATAGCAACTGTCTATTTCTTTTTGAATTTCTTTTCCAAAGCAAGTTACCGCAAAACCCAACGCGCGGTATCTTTTGTCTTTTAAATTAGTAAATGCTTGATAATTCATAACAAAACTCCTCATTATTCTTGACTATTTGCTTCTTTTTCCAAACGCTTGTAGTAGTCATCAACCGCATTTGTAAGCGCTTGGCTAGCAAGATTTAAGCAATAGTCTTTTTGAGGGGCGATTTCGCCCAACTCGTTTAACACTGCGTTTATATTAAAATTTAACATTTCATCAACAGTCAAGCCAATTATCATCTTTGCAGTAGTCGAACAAACTGCAATCAAAGTAGCCCCACCAAATGTCTTGAATTTAGCATCTTTAACCACACCATTTTCAATTTCAACATAAAATTTCACAATGTCGCTACATACTTCGCTATCTGCTCTACCGATAGCATTTGCTCCACGCAACATACCTGCATTTTGAGGATTTTGCAATATTTCCATAATTTTCGGGTTGTACATAGTATTACTCGTCCTCCTTTCCTACTTGAGATTTGCTCATTGCTGAGATCTTGCGCAATTTCTCCACGCTTTCTGCTAATTTTTGAACCACATAGTCCAATTCCTCTTTGGTAGTATTTTTACCAAAACTAAAACGAACCGCACCTTGTGCCAAATCAGGACTAATTCCCATAGCAGTCAACACATGACTATTCTCAACAGAACCAGAAGAACAAGCAGAACCTGTACTCACAGCGATACCAGCAAGGTCGAGCATATACATTAAACTTTCTCCCTCTACCATACCAAACGACAAGTTAACATTGTTTGGCAATCTTTGGACAGGGTGACCATTTAAATGTGTCATAGTGATATTTTGCTCTACTTGCGAAATAAAGTAATCGCGCAAAGTACGCAATTTTTTGCTGTTAACAATAATGTCACGGGTAGCGATTTCGACAGCCTTACCTAACCCCACAATCGCAGGTACATTGCTAGTACCTCCACGGAGTCCTGACTCTTGTTCGCCACCATTCATAAATGGAGTAATCACAACACCATCGTGGACATAGAGCGCACCAACACCTTTTGGTCCGCTCAATTTGTGGCCACTGATACTCATTGCATCAATACCCATTTCGTGAACACTGAGGTTTATTGCCCCAACCGCTTGTGTAGCATCTGTGTGGAAAATAATATTCTTTTCCTTTGCAATGCTTGCGATTGCTTGAATATTTTGAATAGTACCTACCTCATTATTGGCAGCCATAATCGAAATCAAAATTGTATCTGCGCTAACATAGTGAAGTAATTGGTCTATGCGCACTAAGCCCATTTCATCTACATCAAGGTAAGTCACCCTAAACCCCTCGCGCTCCAACTTTTTGCAAGTTTCCAAAATGCTAGGGTGTTCAATTTTTGATGTAATAATGTGGTTGCCCTTGTGGCGATTTGCCTTTGCGATACCATTCAATGCCCAGTTGTTTGACTCGGTAGCACCACTAGTAAAATAAACTTCATTAGGCTCACAACCTATTGCTCTTGCAATGCGCTCACGCGCAAGGTCAACGCCAGCCTTTGCTTGCCTACCAAAACTGTGCAAACTGTTAGGATTACCGAAAGTGTCAGTCAAATAAGGCATCATTTCATTTAAAACTTCACTAGACAAAGGTGTTGTAGCAGCATTGTCAAGATAAATTTTGTTCATAATGTTCTCCTTTTTTGTGTTTAGTCTCTCTTATAGTTCCATTATATCACTTTTGCCATAAACTGTCAATACTGCCATATAATCTCATAAAATTTTTTATAGAACAAAAAACAACCAACTTAGGTTGCTTTGTTTAACTAATCTAATTTAGAAGAAATCATATCTTCAATTTGTGATTTTTGTCTAAAACCAACAGCGCGTGCGGTTTCAGCACCGCCTTGGAACAAAATCATAGTAGGCACGCTCATAATGCCATATTCTTGCGCAATATCCATACATTCATCAATATCAATTTTTGCCACTACGATTTTGTCGCTCATTTCTTGTTCAATTTGCTCCAAAATTGGAGAAAGCATTTTACAAGGACCGCACCAGGTAGCAAAAAAGTCCGCAAGTACTGGTTTATCCCCATTTACGATAATCTCATCAAAATTTTCTTTATTAATGTGTACAATAGCCATTATAAATTCTCCTTTTGTTTTACACAGAAAAGCATTTTCAAAATTTACTTTCTTATTCAACCTATCTTAGCGTAAAATAGATTAAAAATCAAATATTTTTAAGCAATTTGATTAAATTTACACAAAACTTGCAAATTGTTCAATTTTACAATTCTTGAATTTCAGCTTCGCAAGCCTCTAAATTTTCGCGAAAATAGCAAAAGTGTGTATATCCATTTGCTTTTAACAATTCCAACTGGTGATTTAAGTTTTTCTTAATCTGTATAGCACCAGCGTTTGCTATTTTGTTAAGTTTTTGCACGAGTTGCATTGCATCTACATAATTTTGCTCAGGTTTATACAATACCGCGATAGTTTTTTCATCTACTTTTACTAGTCCTTGCTGAATTACCAAAATACAAGTAGGCTCAAAACCTAGCCCCAAACCAACCGCTGGCACTGCTTTGCCTGTCATTTTTTCTACCATATTGTCGTATCTACCACCGCCCGCACAAGCGCCATTCATACCTTCGATATAAAATTCATAAACGGCACCAGTGTAGTAATTTTGCCCACGAACAATAGAAATATCAAATACCGCTTTGAAATTACCATCACTCAATACATTCGCGCCCGATATAACTTGTTTTACGCTTTCAATAACTTCCGCACGCACGCCATAATTTGTTAGCACTGCATCAAAATCATTGCCCGCTTTTTTGATTTCAGCAATGATATTACATAATCTTGTGCTTTTAGCCTCATCAAAGCCACGCTCAATGAGTTCGGCAAGCACTCCACTTTCACCGATTTTATCTAATTTGTCAAGGCATATGCAAATTTCTTTTTCTTCTTCATTTGCAAAGTCCAAATTTTTAATCAAATCAGATAAAATACGCCTGTCGTTAATTTTTGCGGTTATATTTTTCAACCCCAAAGCACTGTAAGTCTTTGCGGTTGTGTTGATAATATCAATCTCTGCGCTATTTGTAGCATCACCCAAAATATCAATATCGCACTGCACAAATTGTCTTGTTCTGCCTAATTGTGGTCTATCTGCCCTAAATGAATAGTCAATTTGAATAGACTTGAAAGGATTAGGTAATTCGTTTTGATTATTGCTATACATTCGCACTAACGGTACTGTTTGGTCGTATTTTAGACCTATATCAACAATATCGCGCTCAGTTAAATTTTGCTTAGACAAATCTAGTTTTTCACCGCGTTTTAATACCTTGTAGATTAATTTTAGGTTATCGCCACCATCGCTACCCAGCAATCGGTCAATATCTTCCAAAACGGGAGTACCTATTTGCAAATAACCAAAACTTTTGTAAGTTTTGAGAATTGTAGATTTAACTTTTTCTCTTAGAGCCATTTCACGAGGCAAATAATCTTTTGTACCTCTTATAGGTTCGTTTTTACTCATATTCTTATCCTTAAATTACATTATATAACGACTAATATCATATTTTTTGACAGTTTGCTCCAATGCTTTAAGCACAAATTCTTTTGTAATAACAACTTGGCTCATAGGGTGATTTCCACCCGCTTCAAAACTAACATCTTCCAACAAACTTTCCAAAATTGTATGCAAACGCCTTGCACCTATATTTTCATTATTTTCATTTTCAAGTTCAGCAATATGTGCGATTTCCTTTAAAGCATCTTCTTCAAATTCAAGTTCGATATTATCTACTTTCAACAAATCTGCTTGTTGCTTTGTGATTGCATTTTTAGGCTGTGTCAAAATTTTATAAAACTCTTTTGCAGTTAAGTTTTCGAGTTCTACCCTAATAGGGAAACGACCTTGCAATTCTGGAATTAAGTCCTCCACTTTTGCTATGTGGAAAGCACCTGCCGCAATAAACAAGATATAATCAGTACGAATTATACCATATTTTGTACTAACAGTACAGCCCTCTACAAAAGGCAAAATATCGCGTTGTACGCCTTCGCGTGACACATCTGGCCCATTTCTACTACCGCTAGAAACGGCAATTTTGTCTATTTCATCAATGAAAATAATACCCTCTTGCTCGGCTCTACGAATACCTTCTTCATTTACCGAATCCATATCAATGAGTCTGCTCGCTTCATCATTTACGAGGTTTTTACGGGCTTGCGCTACCGAAATTTTGCGCAATTTCTTGCGTTTTGGCAAAAAACCACTCAACATATCAGTAATGTTTGTGTCTTGATTGCCTGGGATAATTTCAATCGCCTGAGGAGTGTCAGTAACTTCCATTTCAATAATTTCATTATCCAAAGCGCCAGATTCTATTTCTTTTAGCAATTTTTCGGCATTTGCTTTTGCGTTGTCCTCAACCACAATTTCCACCGTACCATCAGTTGTGGTGCTTGTAGTAGTTTTTGGAATGGCATTAGATTTTTGTTTTAGCATAAGGTCACGGATTTTCTTGTTTGCGTTGTTTGTAGCCGTTGCTTTAACTGCCTCGAATTTTTCATCTTTGACAAGTCTAATAGCAGTTTCGACCAAATCGCGTATCATACTTTCCACATCACGACCAACATAACCAACTTCGGTATATTTGGTAGCCTCAACCTTTACAAAAGGCGCGTGTACAAGTTTTGCTAATCTACGCGCAATCTCAGTCTTACCCACACCAGTAGGACCTTTCATAAGGATATTTTTTGGCGTAATTTCTTCGCGTACTTCCTCTGGAAGTTTGCTTCTACGGTAACGATTACGCAAGGCAACAGCAACAGCACGCTTTGCCTTGTCTTGACCGATTATATATTTGTCCAATTCGTTTACAATTTCTTTTGGTGTCATAAGTTGCATAATTATTCCACCTCCTCAAAAAATAAGTGTTTATTTGTGTAAATGCAGTAATCACTCGCAATCATAAGTGACTTTTCGCAAATATCACGCGCGCTTAGTTTTGTATTTTCAAATAAGGCACGCGCAGCCCCTAGGCAGTATTTACTACCCGAACCGATAGATACAAAATCATCGTTTGGCTTAGTCACCATACCATCACCAGTAAATACAAACATATTGTCTTTGTCTGCAATAATCATCATAACCTCTACGCTAGAACGCATTGCGTTGAGGTTTTGCCAACCGCTAGACATCTCGACAAGTGCGCGTTGTAGGTTTCCTGAATATTTGCTTAAATTTTCCTCCAACACACGCAACAAAGCAAAGGCTTGAGCAACCGCTCCAGCAAAGCCTACTACTACCTTGTCATTGTATATTTTGTGTAATTTTTTTACACCGTCTTTAAAAATCATTGTATCAAGAGTTGCTTGACTATCAGCCCCAAAGACTGTCTTGCCATTTCTTTTGACCGCAACTATTGTAGTTCCTCTATATTCCATTCTCGTTCTCCTTTATTTGCGATATTTTTGCCAATGAACGCGCCACATATGCTGATTTTTTCTCTTGCTTTGGCACATCTACTGGTCTTAACAACCCCCAATTTATGTGCATAGGTTGAAAATTATTCGGGTTGCCCGCTTCCAAGAAATTTCCCAAAGCGCCCAAACAAGTATCTATGCTAAAATTAATCAAAGGCAAGTTGTTTAAATATTTTACCATATTTATTCCACAAAGTAAACCACTTGCGACACTTTCAGTATAACCTTCTACACCCGCAATTTGCCCAGCAAACATAATATTTGGTCTTTCTTTTAATTGAAAATACCTATTCAAAAACTTGGGTGCATTGATATATGTATTTCTATGCATTACGCCCATACGCAACCATTCAGCATTTTTTAATGCGGGTATAAGCGCGAATACTCTTTTTTGCTCGAGGAAAGTAAGGTTAGTTTGAAAACCTACCAAATTATACGCTTGCCCTTCCATATTTTCCTTTCTCAACTGCACAACAGCGTATGGCTTTTTGTCATCTTGCGATATACCCATAGGTTTTAACGGCCCACAACGCAATACATCTTCGCCACGCTTTGCCATAATTTCGACAGGCAAACACCCTTCAAAATTTATTTCCTTTTCAAAATCGTGTAGTTGCACCCTTTTGGCATTTGTTAGTTCGTGCCAAAAAGTCAAATATTCTTGTTTGTTAAGTGGACAATTTAAGTATTCACCATCGCCCTCTGTTCCAAACCTATTTTGCAGAAAGGCGTGATTGTAGTCGATACTATCAGCAGAAACAATCGGTGCAACCGCATCGTAAAAATACAATTTCTCGCCTATGAGTTGCTCCAAAAATTTTGACAAGCCTTCCGTACACAATGGACCGCTAGCGACAATCACGGGCTGATTTAAGTCAAATTCAGTTGCTTCCGTATTGCTAATATTGATATTAGGATTTGACTTTAATCTCTCAGTGATTATACTAGCAAACTTTTCTCTATCAACAGTCAAGGTATTTGCCGAAGGAATTTTTGCCAAATCTGCACATTCCATTATAAAACTACCCATTTCGCGCAATTCGCGTTTTAATAGTCCTGTCGCAAAGTCAAGAGTATCCGACTTAAACGAATTTGAGCAAACCAACTCTCCAAAATTTTTGTCCTTGTGAGCAGGGGTAAATTTTGTAGGTTTCATTTCTACCAAATCCACTTGTACGCCACGCTTCGCTAATTGCCACGCACTCTCCGCCCCCGCTAGACCAGCACCTATCACTAATACTTTTTGCAAATTAATCTTCCTTTTTAGAAATTATCTTTTCATAAGTGCAATTTGGATTTGCACAATAATCTTTTACCTCGCCCTTACTTTCTTTATGTAATAGATTGTTTCCACAAGTAGGACACATCTCCCCAGTAGGTGCATCTTTAAATATCATACTACAACTAGGGTATCCCGTACACCCATAAAAGATATCACCTTTTTTGTTTCTCCTCTCTACTACATCTTTACCACATAGAGGGCATTTGCCTACTGTCTTATTGATAGACATAATATTTTTACAATTAGGGTAATTACTACAAGCCAAAAATTTACCAAACTTTCCTACACGCTCTACCATCTTGTGTCCACACTTATCACATACCTTATCTGTTTCCACAATAGCGTTATTCTCACCCATATTCTTTTTATATGCACATTCTGGGTAATTACTACAAGCCAAGAATTTTCCGTACTTGCCAACACGCACTAATAGTTTACTCCCACATTCAGGACAAATCTCATCGGTTTCCTCTTGTTCTTCTTCATTTGCCATATTCTTGATATTCTTACACTTAGGGTAATTGCTACAAGCCATAAACTTTCCATACTTCCCCATACGAATTACCATTTTGCTTCCGCACTTATCGCAAACCTCATCAGTTTCCTCTACAAAAGTTTTGAGCGCATCGTATGCCTTGTCTAATTCCTCTTTAAAACCAGTGTAAAAGTTTGAGATAACGCCGTGCCATTCTTTACTACCATTCGCAATATCATCTAAGTCGCTCTCCATATCGGCAGTAAATGTTATATTCATTATTTCAGGGAAATACTGCACAAGCAAATCAACAACCGCGCAACCTAATTCAGTAGGCTTTATATAACGCCCCTCATTTTCTGTATATTTACGATTGAATAAAACAGTGATGGTTGGAGTGTAAGTCGCAGGTCTGCCGATACCTTTTTCTTCCATTGCTTTTACTAAACTTGCCTCAGTGTATCTTGCTGGTGGCTTAGTAAACTTTTGGTCAGTCTTTAATCCCATAAGGTCAACGATTTCGCCTTCGCTTAATTCTGGGATTGCGCTTAGCGTTTCATCATCTTCTTTGTCTTTTGCCACATACTCTTGATACAAGGCAGTATAGCCCGCAAAAATAGGCGTACGCCCAGTCGCTCTAAAAGTATAATCTTTTACATCAATATCTACCGATACGGAATTGTAAGTAGCATCTGCCATTTGGCTAGCCAAAAAACGCTCATAAATTAATTTGTAAAGTTTGTAGTTGTCCGCTGTAAGACTATTTTTGACATCTTCTGGCTTTATGTCAATATAAATAGGTCTTATTGCCTCGTGGGCATCTTGTGCAGATTTTTTAGATTTATAAATATTGGGAGTTGCGGGACAATATTTTTCGCCAAAAGTATTGATAATGTAATTTCTAGCCACTTTTTGCGCATCGGGAGATACACGCACCGAGTCTGTACGAATATATGTAATAAGCGCGGTTTTACCTCTACCTTCGATTTCAACGCCCTCATAGAGTTGTTGTGCCGAAGCAGTAGTGCGCTTTAATGTCATACCCAACTTGTTTAGTGCATCTTGTTGCATTGTACTAGTAATGTATGGCGCAGGCGGGTGCGATTTTGTCACACTCTTTTTGAGATTTGCAACTCGCCATTGCTGGTTTGCAATATCCACTAAAAACGCATCTTTTTCTTGCGCACTTGTAATTTTTATCTTTTTGCCATTTTTGTTTAACAAACTTGCATTAAACTGCTTGTCCGCCTCGCCGATTTTTGCAAGGCTAGCGGTAATAGCCCACCATTCTTCTGGCTTAAAGTTAATTATCTCGCGCTCGCGGTCAACTACCAATTTAAGAGTAACTGATTGCACACGACCAGCGCTAAGTTTTGGCTGAATTTTCTTACTAATGATAGGAGAAAGTTTGTAACCAACCAATCTATCAAGCACTCTACGCGCTTGTTGAGCATCGACTAAATTTGCATCAATCGCACGCGGAGTGGACAAAGCGTGTTGTACCGCATCTTTTGAAATCTCATTAAATTCAATACGCACATCATCTTGTGGATTTAGCCCCAACACATTTGCCACATGCCAAGAAATCGCTTCACCTTCGCGGTCAGGGTCGGTAGCAAGATAAATTCGTTCAGCTTTGGAAGCAACTTCTTTTAACGACTTGATGACATCTTTTTTATCCTCTAAGATTTCATATTTAGGCTCAAAATTGTTGTTTATATCCACGCCAAAACCATGCACGGGCAAATCGCGTACATGACCTTTTGTGGCAAACACTTCGTAACCGTCACCTAGATATTTTTTGATAGTAGGGCGCTTACCTGGACCTTCTATAACTACTAATTTCATTTAAACCTCCGCATTCCAATTTAGCGAGTAACCAAAAATTTGATAACCCAAAAGCCGATAAACACAAATAATAGCATTTCATAGTACATTTTGATTTAATCCTTAATTCCGTAATAATTACTTGGTAACTTATTTATTAAACCACGAATTTCCATCGTTGTCAACAGTCCAATCAATTTTTTTGCATCTAATTGTGTTTTTTCTAATATTTCGTCAAAATGTCTGTCCTCGGTGCGCACAAATTCCAAAATTTGCAATTCCTCAGGTTTTAGGGTAAATGTTATATCTAATTTCGCTTGTTCGTGTACCTCAGTAGGCGCTTCTTGATTATTGTTTAATGCTGTGATGATTTCTTCTGGTTTTGTCACACAACAACTATAAAATTGCTTTATCAAAAAGTTTGTACCCTCACTTGCAAGGCTATTGCAATTCCCTGGTAGAGCAAAAATCTCTTTGCCACCATCAAGTGCGAAATTAACCGTATATAAAGCACCGCTATCTTTGCCTGCCTCAGTCACAAGTACACCCTCAGATAATCCAGCAATTATTCTATTGCGTTGCACAAAAGTATAACGCTTTGCGTTTACATCAGGGGCTTTTTCCGAAATAATCAACCCGCCATTATTTACGACATCACGCGCAAGTTGCACATTTATTGCAGGGAAAATATAGTCAAGACCGCCCGCAAGTACGCCGATTGCTTTTCCTTTAATCTTCATTACACCTTCGTGTGCGTGACCGTCGATTCCTTCTGCAAGTCCACTCACAATCGTAAATCCAGCCTTGCTGATACTTTGCGCAAATCGTTCTGTTTGCTCCTTGCCATAACGCGTGCAAACTCGCGACCCTACGATAGCAAAACAGCGCGATTTCAACAAACTTATATCACCTATATAATATATGATAAGTGGTGGCATATCCAAATTTTTCAACTGTTCTGGGTACAACGGACTATCTAGCGTGATATATTTAATTCGCGAAGTAGCCAGTTTTTCGATTACTTTATCAAATCTACCACCAGCGCGAATACTCATTAATTCTTGAAATTCGTTTCCATCAAGGTATTGCATTATGTGCGAATCATAATGAGTTACATTCCACAAATCTTCCAAGTTTGCATACGAATTTGCCAAATCATAAAGTTTGTTGACTGGCATATCACTCATAGAAAGCCAAATATATACTTTTTCTTCAATTTCCATAATTACATCCAATATTTTTTATCAAGCGAGCGGTAGCCAATGGCTTCTGCTAAGTGTTGTATCTCTATGTCTTTTGAGCCTTCAAGGTCGGCAATAGTGCGCGCAACTTTGAGTATACGATTGTGCGCACGCGCAGATAAATTCAATTTTTCAAAGGCTTGTTTAATGAGTTCGTTACTATCTTCACTCAAATGACAATAAAGTGCAATTTCTTGCTTGTTCATACGCGCATTACAAGTGGTGTGTGAATTTTTAAATCTTTCATTTTGAATAGCACGCGCCTTGTTTACGCGAGCGCGAATAGAAGCACTCGTTTCTTCGGTTATTTCCTTTGAATTGAGTTCATCAAAACTTACCCCGTCAACCTCCACATGCAAATCTATTCTATCCATAAGCGGTCCACTGAGTTTACCTAAATAATTGTGAATTTGAGTTGGCGAACAACGGCACTCGCGTGTCTTTGAGCCATAGTTTCCACAAGGACAAGGGTTCATACTGGTGACAAGCATAAATTTTGCAGGGTAATTAATGGTATTTTGCACGCGCGCAACCGTGATTACACCATCTTCAAGAGGCTGGCGCAAAGTTTCTATCGTTTTGCGGTTGTATTCTGGCAGTTCATCTAAAAATAGTACACCGTTGTGCGCCAAACTAATCTCACCAGGTTTGGCTTTTGCACCACCACCAGTAAGAGTAACAGCGGTAGTCGTGTGGTGCGGAGAGCGGAAAGGTCTTTTCCACACAATGCCTTCTTTGTTGTCTAGTATGCCAGCAACACTATGTATTTTTGTTACCTCCAAAGCCTCATCAAATGTCATAGCAGGCAAAATGGAAGGCAAGCACCTAGCAAGCATTGTCTTACCTGCACCAGGGGGACCAATCATCATAATATTGTGTCCGCCAGAAGCAGCGATTTCCATTGCGCGCTTTGCAGCCCTCTGCCCCTTTACATAGCAAAAATCATTTTCATCAGGCTTGTATTCTTGCAAGTCTTGAAATTTTTGCTTAGCCACAGGCGCAATATTTACCTCACCGTTTAAGTACTGCACAAGTTCCGAAAGCGACTTTACAGGGTACACATCAATACCCTCGATAAAACTCGCTTCGTGCGCATTTTCGGCAGGTATAAACACTCGTTTATGCCCTAGCGAGCGCGCCGTAATCAATAGAGGCAACACGCCCGTTGCTTTTCGTGTAAAGCCATCAAGACTAAGTTCACCGATGAAAGTACATTCCTTGATAAACGCGCATTTAATCTCGCCCGTACAAATCAACAAGGATACAGCAATCGGTAAATCATAAATAGGCCCCTCTTTTTTGAGGTCTGCGGGCGCAAGGTTTACGGTCAATTTCAGCATAGGAAATTTTAGATAAGAATTTTTGATTGCGCTACGAATACGCTCTTTACTTTCCTTTATAGCAGTGTCAGGTAGACCCACAATATCAAATTTTGGCAAGCCGTTGTTTACATCGGTTTCAACCACCAAATCAAAGCCTTCGATACCCATTAAGCCCAATGTCTTTACTTTTGCTAACATAATAACTCTCCCGTTCAACGCAAATACATTCCCTTTATTCTAGCAACTTTTGTTAATTTTGGCAATCGTTTTTGCCAAAACTTATTTTTTATGAGGTAAATATTCTAAAAATAGTGATTTTTGCATAAAATAATTTAAAAATCTGCTTGACATTGCCTAGAAATTATGGCAAAATTAATTTAATATTTTTACGCAAAGGTGGTGAGAAACAATGACAATGGTTGTAGTCGGAAAAGATGAATCAATCGACAGCGCATTAAAGAGATTTAAGCGCAAGTGCCAAAAAGACGGTATTATCGGTGATTTGCGTAAGCACGAAGCATACGAAAAGCCTAGCGTAAAGCGCAAGAGAAAGAGCGAAGCCGCTCGTAAGCGTAACCGCAAATAATTATTTTAAAAGTTGGTTAATTACCAACTTTTTTGTTTTTAAAAGGAATATTTATCTTTATGAGATTGCCACGGTCGTTTCACTCCCTCGCAATGACAAGTTGGAGCGTGTTGTGGGTAACCATTCTAGTTGAAGTTAGTTAATTTAAGTTGTATTAGAATAGTTAAGTAATGATTCTTGTCATTGCGAACCCCCGTAAGGGGTGTGGCAATCTCTAAAAAAAGGAAAAACCGCGGGAGCGTAGCTCCCGCGGTTATCTATTTTATTTATTCCCAGAAATCAGTCGAATTGTCCGTTTCACTATTTATATTTTGGGTTGTGTTCTTGGCAAATTTTGCTGTAATAATTTTACCTTTTACCGCACTGAGCGGAATGTCTATACTCAATTTTGAACTGTCGGCAGTCACCTTTTGTCCGCTCGAATTTGTAAAAGTAATGATTTCATCACCGACATACCACCCCTCGAAATTGTACCCTTTGTACGGTATTGCGCTGAGATGCACAATCGCATTTTCATCTTCACTGTCGAAACCGTTTACCAGCGTTTGACCGCCATCACTTGTTTCTAGCCCCACTCCGTTCACACTCGCTCCGCCTGAGGTATTAGGCAGATTTGGGCTTGTATTTACATAAGTCAATTTTATACTAATATCACCCGTGAAGGCAAAAATTTCAAAAATAATTTGCTTGTTATTTTCGTTGACCGTATATCGTATGAAACCGCTCGCCCCGGAATAATTTAATATTCCGCTCCGCGATTTCAAAATTTCTATTTCATTTGTATCGACTTGTACACTGTATATATACAAGTTTGCAGTCGTTGGAATTACACTATATATTCCGTTGTCCAAATTGTATGAAGATGAAATTTTTAATGCTGTATTTGTACTAGTGAAATTTACATTGTATGCTAGTTTGAAATATGCAACGGCTGAAATATCTTCACTAACTGTGAAAACATACGGATTTGCAGTAATTTTATTACCATTTACTAACCAGTAATCAAAACTAAACCCTACTTGTGGAATTGCTGTCATTGTAGCAGAAGTGCTTGTTTTGAACAAATCTCCACTGTATGCACCAAGCAAAGACACACTCCCCTGACTACTGTCACTTGCGGAAACAGAAACTTGGTTCGCCGTGCTAAGCACGGCAGATTCAAGATTTAAGTGAAGCGCAGGACGCACCGCGTAGGAACTATCCACATTATTGTAATTGCCACTAGACCCAGAGGGGCCTACACCATACGCATAGTAGGAATTATTGTAATAGGAAGAGCGCGACCACGAGTAAGCATTTGTTGTCTGTCCTCTTTCGTTTACGGAAAGTTTCCATATACCCAATTTAGAGTCACTATAACCCATCTCTTGCATACTAGGCAACCACAGGCAGTCATTACCCCAGTTGGTATAACCAGATACCTTCTGGAAATTGTAACTACTGTAATAGCCTGTTACATTAGTCGCAAGAGAGTCATTCATTAGTGTATAACCTAGTACACTATTGCCTTGTGAGGTAGTTTGATATGGCATAGCATTAGGGCGAACTATGTAATCTGTTAAGTCATTGTTATCGCCAGCAGTTGCCACTGTAAACTTAGAAAAAATATGAGTACCATCAGTCACTTGAGTTGCAGTTGCTGTTGCGCTACTATTGCTACCATTTGAAGTACCATTCCAATATTTGCCACCATTATTTAATGTAACGGCACGAATATAACTCATACCGTACATACTACTAGGGTATGCACTTGTCCAGTTACTACCACTATCGTAATAACCATTTGACCAAGTTGAGGTCAATGCACCATTATTACTAGAAACTGCGTACTTTACTCCGCTAGGCACTGTGCCTTTTGTAAATTCTGATTGAGTACTGTCCGCTAGCCATAAGGTCGCGGTGCGTTGCCCACTTGCGTTGTTAGTAAGGTACACTACTTGCCATTGTAAACCGCCTAGCGTAACTAGAACAGTCTTACCTCCTGTCAATGAACGAATATCACTCGCTGTATAATCACTATCGCTTGTATATGCGGTAGAAAGCGTGCTAGTCAAAGCAGTTAACTTGCTATTATAAAATATTTTGGCTTCCGCACTCCAAATTTCGCCTATTTCTACACAATTTGTAGTATCACTTGACTTGATAGCGGTCGCTTGATTGCGTTGAATACCGATAACAACACCAGTAGTCACTGGCACTACTAAACATATTATACTTACTACTATTATAAATGCTAGTTTTGCCCTACTAATCGTTTTTTCCATATTTTTTTCTCCTAAAATTTTTTATGCATTTTCCGTAAACTAGTAACTATTGTTAATATTATATCTTATTTTTCACAAAAGCACAAACAAATTGAAGGGTATTTTGTAACTTTTTGTATTTTTATTTTCTACTTTCTACATTTTTAGACAAAATTCTCCTTAAAGTGTGCTTGCACACGGAAAGTCTGGCAGAACTGTAAGCCTAGTAGAATAGTGAGAAATTAGCCAGCCATAGAGAGATTGCCACACCCCTTGCAGGGGTTCGCAATGACAAAAGGAATTATTATTTTATCAAGAGATTGCCACGGGGCTTTCGGCCCCTCGCAATGCCTTGGAGTACCGCTAGGTACGGAAAGTCTGGCAGTACACGGAGGTAAAGTAGAAACGACAAGATATTAGCCAGCCATATTTAGAGATTGCCGCGGTCGCTACGCTCCCTCGCAATGACACCCCTGCGGGGTGTTAGCACAAGCCAGCCAGTCGCACTCCCTCACAATAGCAAGAGGCAAACAAAAAACAGCCAAATAATTTACATTACTTGACTATTTTTATCTATGTATTTTGATATTTTACGCTGAAACGATTTTTTGTGAAATTGTATTGATTAATTGAGTTAGATTTTTGTATTCGCAGTTATAAAAGTCGTTTAGAATATCAATATAACCTTGCTCAATTTCGGTTGGGTTGTCTTTACTTAAATTTACTTTTGGCAGAATTTCTTTTACCATTTTGTAACTATTTTCAAATACTGGGTTGTAGTTTATGGCTGAATTATACGCAGAAACTACTGCCTTTTCATTCTCGGTCATTTCGCCCGTTCTCTTTTCAAACTCTTGAATTTTTGTATCAATATTTAGATAAGATTGAAGTACTGAATTGACATCTTTGCTATAATTTTGGTCGGTGTAGTATTCGCTGTCGCCATTTGCCAAAGTTCTATCATAGATATATGGCAAGTAGGAATTGATATACACATCGGCAAGTTTGGTTAAACTCTCGATATAATATTTCTCAATTTTACCGCTTGCGATACGACCAGTTGCGGAATTTGAAGCATTGATAAACACATATTTATTGTAAAGTTCGATATACTGTTGTGAAAACTCGCAACTTGTCTTTACCAACTCGTAATAGTCATCAAGCATTGTATTAAGCCAACTTATTTCTAGCGCACTAGTTGCGTTAAATGTAGCGCGGGTGTCAAATTTTTTCTTATCTTGTAAAAATTTTTCCGCTTTTGCCTTTAAGTCCAAAAATTTCTTGTAGAGGCTTGTGCTTTCATTCATAGGCACATTTTCGCTAGTAACATTTACATAGTTTTTGGCAAATACTAGACTTGCTTTTAGCGTAGGCTCAAAAATGGCTTGATTTGAGTTTATATTGCCCGATAAGCGAGTAAATTTGCTCAATTTACTATCTTTGTCTGTTTGGTTGATACAAACCTTCATAATTTCATTTTTGTATGTAACTTTTATATATCCTTCGGTATCAAACAACTCGCCTTGATTGTCTTTTACAAAAGTTTTGTACGCATCTTGAAATTCCGCGTAAGAATACTGTGTATTGTCACAACCAGCAAAAATCATTATTGAACAACACAACAAAGCCACGCACATAAAGCACGAAATTGCAATTTTTTTCATTTTACAACCTCCCCACTAAACCAAATCCAGCCAAAAGCAAGTAAATCCTTTCTTTTTCCACTGTATCGGTAATTTTGTTGTAGTAGTCTGCCTTGTCTGTCGAATTTAGAAAAGCAGAATAGTCTTTGTCTTTTGCACTAAACACTGTGATAAATTTTGCGATTTGTGTGTCACTAGATTGTGCAGTAAAGTTAGCCGATTTGCTTTGCGTATAAAATTTCGCCATAGCGAGGCTGTCTTTGTACAACGCAACACTAACCTCATCACCACCCAAAACAGCGGTCTTTAACAACTCTGCCTCTACACTCAAACCGTAAGTTTGCACATATTTTTGACTTTGTTTTGCATCAATATTTTTGTAAAAATAACTTGTCACATAATCAAAAGTATCTTTTGCGAGTTTGTGGTAATTCTTCACCAACCCTTCCAAATCTATAATCAATGATTTAAAATTTTGTACAGTTGCGGGGTTTGTCGTACCTAATTGATTGTAAGTTTGATTGAACAACGATTGGCTACGCAATGCTTGCGTAAGTGAAGTTTGATAAGATTTTATATCGTTTTGAATTTCAGTCGCTTTTGCATTATCTTTGTTACCAACATACATAAGCAAATTTGCATAGGTATCCAAAATTTCATTGTCCATATAATAGGTCAAGTACAACTCACTATAACCTTGATTTGAAACATTTTTGTTATACTCAAAATATGTTCCGCTTTCCAACTCGCCTAAATTTGTATTTAAAGTTTTTTGTTCATCAGATGCAAGAAGTTTACTCATTTCTTCGTGAACAGCCCCGCGCACATTATCATTTTTTATCAAGAAAAAGTAAATGCACGCGCCTATTCCCGCCAAGATTATGAGTGCAACCAAAACTCTTGCGAACACAACACCAGCCGATTTAGCCATTTTCTACCCTCCTAACTTTATTTGAAAAATGTCTGCTAAATTAAAGTAATTCCACGGTTTACTATCTGGCACCATTGCCCTAAAATTGAGATATTCCTGTTTTGTTGGGTGCTTTATGCGCGCATCTACCAAATATAGTGCAGTATTTGTATTTTTCGCCAAACTGTCCCCGCCATACAATTTATCACCAAAAATAGGCATATTTAAGTCCGCCATTGCAAACCTAACGGTTTCGGGTGTGCTAACATTTGTATCTACCCTTACAATTTGAATTTGCTGTACCTTTTGCACAACTTCATAGTTTACACCAAAACTTTCCGCCCCCGCGTTAAGTTGTGGGATATGAATAAGTTTGTTTGACTTTTTATCTCTTGTATAGTAGGCACTAAAACTACCTTTGTCTTGTTTTGCTTGCCCTATTGTAACAGCATAGAACTTAAACTCAAATTCATTAGCCTTGTAACTTTCTCTTAAAGTCTTGTATACACCCTCGTTTAGCGCATACACTACGACGCCACCAGCAAGCGCTTCTAAATTGTATATAGGTTTTGCTTCTTTACCCAAAAATTCATTTATTTTAGAAGTTAATTGCGCCATAGTTTCATTTTGCTCTTTAAATACCGCTAAAATATCATCATCTCTTAAAAATATTCTTTCTTCCATTATTTCACCCTTGAAATTGAAATATCACAAGCCGTTCCATTGATGTCTGTTTGCAACTTAAATTCGCCTTCATTACCGCTCGACAAACTTTCCGCTAGTATAATATTTGAAATAAATTGCTTGTACTCTTGCAATGTATTATCAAGCGCCTCATCAGTTTGATACCAAACATTGATTTTATCTTCGACCTCAAAGCCAGCCTCTTTGCGCATATTTTGCACTTTACTAATAAACTCGCGTGCGTTACCCTCAGCAATTAATTCAGGCGTAAGCACTGTGTCTAGTATTACAGTAATACCTGCATTTGTTTCAGCAGTAAAGTCAGGTTTGCTGTGCGGATAAATCAAGACATCATCGACCCCAAGCACAATACTTAAACTTTCATCTACCGTGACAGTTTTGCCACTATTGAGTTTGCCTACAATATCATAAGCATCACAATTTGCAAAAAATTCTCTAATTAAACTCAAATTCTTGCCGTATTTAGGCCCAAGCGTCTTTAATTGAGGTTTAAGTTCAAAAGTAATGTACTCCGCTGGATTTTCAATAAACGCAACATTCTTTACATTCAAGTCATCAGCAATTATCGCCATAAGTTGGTCGTTTAAATCAACCTTGTTTGCTGAGAAGATAAACATATTTGCAATCGGCTGTCTATTCTTTATATTGCTTGCATTTCTACCTGCACGACCAAGCGCAACAATGTCGATTACCTCTTGCATTTGCTTGTTAAGTTCCTCATTAATTAAACTTGCATCTGCTTTTGGATAGTCCGCCAAATGCACGCTTAACTTTGCATTTTCTACGCCTTTCGTAAGGTTTGTATAAATTGTATCACTAATAAATGGCATAAATGGCGCGCAAAGTTTTGTGAGTTCTACCAAGGTGTGATACAAGCAGTTAAACGCCGAGGTCTTGTCCTCATTCTCACCGTCAACCCAAAAACGCTCACGGCTACGGCGAACATACCAGTTTGACAACTCATCAATAAATTCGGCAAGTGCGCGTGCGCTGTCAGTGAAATTAAATTCAGCCATATAACTTTCAATCTTAGCCTCTAAACTATTGAGTTGTGACAATAACCATTTGTCCATAAGGCTTAATTTACATTCTAGCACATTTTGGGCTGGTTTGAAGTCATCAATATTTGCATAAAGCACAAAGAACGCATAAGTATTCCATAAAGTAGAGATAGTCTTACGCTGTACCTCAGCAATTCCGTTTTCATCGAGTTTTTGACTTAACCAAGGAGCAGAGTTTGAGCAGAAATAAAATCTAACTGTATCTGCACCAAATTTATCAATCAAGCCGTTAATATCCACTACATTACCGAGCGACTTGCTCATTTTTAGACCATTTTTGTCGTAAATATGCCCACTCATTACACAAGACTTGTATGGCGTTACACCAAATACAGTTGTACTAATTGCTTGTAGTGAATAGAACCAACCACGAGTCTGGTCTTGCGCCTCACAAATAAAGTCCGCAGGAAATTGCTCTTTAAATTTGTCTTGATTTTCAAAAGGATAGTGCCATTGCGCAAAAGGCATTGCGCCAGAATCGTACCAGCAGTCAATTACTTGCGGAACGCGTTTCATAGTACCGCCACATTCACAATCAAAAGTGAAATTATCAATGTATGGCTTGTGCAAATCTTTTACCTCAGTAGCCCCGCTCAACTCGCATAATTCTGCGATACTGCCAACCGAGTGCAACTTACCACATTTATCACAACGCCAAATATTAAGAGGTGTACCCCAGTATCTGTCGCGCGACAAATTCCAGTCAATAGCGTTTGCAAGGAAATTACCCATACGCCCATCACGCACGGTTTCTGGGTGCCAGTCAACTGTAAGGTTATTTTTCACCATTGCATCACGATATTTGCTCATACGCACGAACCAACCGTTACGCGCGTAGTTGATTAATGGAGTATGACATCTCCAACAATGAGGGTATTCGTGTTCGTAAAGTTGCTCTTTTACGACTACGCCTTGCTTTTTCAAATCTTCGATAATTTCATCGTTAGCAACAATATTTCTTTTACCCGCATATTTAGGTAATGTGTCATCAAAGCAACCCTTTTCATCGATGAGTTTCACAAAAGGCAGATTGTACGCATTACCAACATTTGAGTCATCTGCACCAAACGCAGGCGCAATGTGTACAATACCAGTACCATCTGAAATTGTGACATAATCAGCACAAGTCACATAGTACGCTTGTTTTCCCTCTAAGACCGCCTCTGGCAAATTAAACAAAGGCTTGTAAGCGATTTTTTCTAAATCTTTACCCTTAAATTGCTTGATTTCGGTAAATTCTTCAAAGAGTTTATTTACCAAATTCTTTGCCATTATGTAATGTTCTCCGCCCTCGACAGCAATCTCCACATAATCAATTTCAGGGTTAACCGCAAGTGCTACATTACTAGGCAAGGTCCAAGGAGTAGTTGTCCAAGCGATAAAATAACAATTTGGTCGGTCCACCAACTCAAATCTAGCATAAACTGTGCGGTCTTTTACTGTTTCGTAACCTTGCGCTACTTCGTGACTTGCAAGGCTTGTACCACAACGCGGACAATATGGCGCAACTCTATATCCTTCGTAAATGTCGCCCTTTTCAAAGAGTTGTTTTAATGACCACCACACACTCTCGATATATTCGTTTGAGCAAGTCTTGTACGCATCATCAAGATTTACCCAAAAACCTAATTTGCGTGTAGCAACTCTCCATTCGTTTTCATAAAGATTGATAATCTTTTTACATTCATCTACAAACTTTTGCACACCACAAACTTCAATTTCGGCTTTATTTTTCAGACCTAAATCTTTTTCCGCTCTTTGCTCTACTGGCAACCCGTGCGTATCCCAACCAGCCTTACGCAACACCTTTCTACCAGCCATTGAGTAATAACGCAAAATAGTATCTTTGTAAATACGCGTACTACCGTGTCCAATGTGAGGCAAACCGTTCATTCCTGGGGGACCTTCGTAAAATACAAACGGCTTTTGTCCCTCACGCTCTTTGATACTTTCTTCAAAAACATTATTTTTGTCCCAAAAATCAAGCACTTTTTTGTCCATTTCTGGCAAATTCAATTTACTATCTACTTTTTCAAACATTTTCTAGTCCTTTTATAATTCATAATCTTCAACAACTTTATTTAAGTCCATAATATTTGCAACAGTCAAAATACCAATAGGTCGCTCCAAATTGCTACCATTCTTTGTAATAACGATTGCAAGCAACTTTCTATTGTAATAAAATAAATCCAATGCCTCTTGCACGGTCAAATTTTTCGACCTAATCACAAACAACTTATCTACATCTTGTTCGCTAATCACTCGTTTTACAGGCGTATTTTCCGTAATTTCATCAAGATTTAGATTTTTGTCAATCGCTGCACCCAAAATATTGATAATTCGCCCAGAATTTAATACACCTGAAATTGTTTCATTTTCACAAACAGGTATTGTCTTAAAACCAGTCTTGTATATCGTTTCAATCGCCTTTTTTAGGCTGACATTACCATCAAGCACCAACACATTTTTGGTAGCGATACTATCATAAGCAAGTGGTGGTCTAGCAATCAAATCTGCTATTCGTTCAATATCTACCACAACCTCATCGTGAGGCTCGGCAATAATTCGCTCCTCATTGCTATTGTGAATAATCGCGTTGCGTAATCTCGCATAATCAATCAACCTATCCTCATACTTGCGCACAACACTGTTTAGCGAAACAGCACGCCTTATCATATCACTAAAAGTGATACTGCGTTTAAAATTATATACAGAGCGCAAAGTTTGGTCTATATTGTTGTATGCATTTATAAATCTAATTGCATTTGATTCCATATTTACACCTCAATAAGTTAATTTTACCATAATTAAAGCAAAATAACAATAATTTACCAGCAATTTTTAGCAAAATTATACATTTTTTTGCCAAATGAAAATTACACAAAATCGACAAAATTTCACACAACTTTTAATTTAAAATAGTAAAATAAGCGTAAATTGCTTGCTTTTTATGCTAAATTGTGTTATTCTATTTGTACTGTGCTAGATGGGAAGCCAGCGGTGTCCTGTACCTACAATCCGCTTTAGTAGGGTCGAATACTCTTCTCGGTGGTGTCTAGCAGTGTACTTGCGTTTGGCTTTGAGTGATGAACGCTAAGGTCTTGTGCAATATCGCCCTATGAACCGTGTCAGGTGTGGAAACAAGCAGCACTAAGTAGGTAGCGGTATGTGCCATGAGGTCGCCTTACGGGAGCGCAATGTCAAATTGCAATACACTGTTTGCCCAACAAAAAGAGTTGCACAGTATTTTTTTGTAAAAAATTTTGCTTTATATAAAAAAGAGTTTGTACAATCAAGTACCAACTCTTTTCTTTATTTAATATTCAATTAAAATTTCATTTTCTCGCCAGCAAGGATATGAATGTGCAAGTGCATAATTTCTTGTCCAGCATCATTGCCCCTCTCGCCTTTTTGGTTAATTACAAGCCTATATCCATTTTCCAAATACAACAACTCACTAAGTGTAGGAATTTTTGCAAGCATTTTACCCAAAACTTGCGCATCACTAGTCTGCATTTCCGCAAGCGTAGCATAATGCTTTTTAGGCACTGCCAAATAATGCAATTTCACTACTGGATTGATATTTGTGAAAATCACAAAATCTTCATCTTCATATACAATATTGCTAGGAATTTCACCTTTTATTATTTTACAAAAAACACAATCATTCATAATACTATCCTCCCATTTTTATTCATCTTCGCAAATTTTTACCAAATCACCTTGCACGCCATCAAGGTATGGTTGACCCATTCGCACCATAGCGACAGTGTTTGGTTCGACCTGCCCTTGTTTTAGATATACTTTTGTAAAGTTGCGCGCGTGTCCCACAGTAAAACCATCTTTATTTTGCTCAAACAATACTTCATAAATCATACCGTGTTCTTTTTGCAAAAATTCTTGTTTCATTTGATTTCTTAATGCAGTCATTTCTGCAACGCGTTTTTTCACAGTTTCGCCATCAACTTGTTGCATATCGCCAGCAACTGTACCCTTTCTAATTGAATAAGGGAACAAATGCATATCAGCAAAACCAATTTCGCGCACATTTTTGAGAGTTTCGGCAAAATCTTCATCTGTTTCCTCTGGAAAACCTATGATTAAGTCGGTAGTAATTGCGCAACGAGGAAAAGCCTGTCGAAGCATATCAACTTTTTTCTTAAATTCAGCGACCGTATAGTGTCTATTCATAGCCTTTAAGGTCTTGTCACACGCCGACTGCATACTCAAATGGAAGTGGTCACAAAAGTTTGGCATATTCGACATAATTTTTACCAAATCGGGAGTAATTATATTCATTTCAAATGAACTAAGTCTAATACGCGCATTAATTGTAGATAACGAACTGAGCAAATCTCCCAAATCCATTTGCAAGTCTTTACCCCAATCACTTATATTGATACCAGTCAACACAATTTCGTGGTGGGCTTTTGCAAGTCTAAACACTTCTACAACTATGCTTTCCAAATCACGACTACGACTGCGCCCTCTTATATAAGGAATAAGGCAGTACGAACAAAAGTTATTACAGCCGTCTTGAACTTTTACATAAGCGCGCGTGCGCTTTGTTTTGACCTTTTCTCGCTCGCTATTTTCCTCAAAATATTCATAATCAAAAGCAGGGTCAACGACATAGTTTCCTTTTTGTTCTAAAAGGTCTGGTATCCAGTTTTTACCCGCCGTACCAACCACAACAGTAACATTTGGCTTATCAGCAAATTTACTTGCATCGTGCTGACTTGCGCAACCACATACAATTATTTGAGCATTTGGTGACAATTTTTCAAGTTTTGCAATCATCTGCCTTGATTTGCGTTCCGCCTCATTTGTAACCGCACAAGTAGAAAGTATAAAACAATCGGCTGGTTCCAAATTTGTAGTAACTTCGTGTCCACGCTTGCGCAAAATACGCGCAATCTCATCTGCCTCGTATTGATTAACCTTACACCCTAAGGTGAGCATTGATATTTTCATTTGTTTATTTCCTTTTCCATTTATCTAATTCATAATTAACAGCACTAAGCAAAGCCACACAAGCAGTTTCAGCACGGAGAATAGTTTTTCCTAAACTAACCGCACTTGCACCAGTTGCTTTTATTTTTTCAACTTCCGCCTCGCTAAAACCACCTTCGCTACCTATAATGATAGCAATATTTTTATTTTTGTCAAGTTGCGAAAGTATAGTTTTTGCACTAGTATCATCATTTTCATATGCAAGCACAATTTGTGTATAATTATGCAATTCGTTTAACATATTATTAAAACTCAAAGTTTCACTAATTTGCGGTAAATTTACTCTGCCTGACTGCTTGCTTGCCGACACCGCAATTCTATTTAATCTATCAGTCTTATTCCCTTTATCCTTAACCGTACAAAAACTACTCTCAAATGGCACTATTTTATCAACGCCTAGTTCAGTACATTTTTGCATCGCCCAGTCCATTCGTTCCGCTTTGATTAACGCCATAAATAATGTAATGCCTGCATCGTTTTGCTGTACATTTTCTATACTCAAAATGTGTGCAATAGATTGTTTTTTACCAACCTCAATTAACTCACAATGATAGATATTGTTATCATTTAAACACACATTTATTTTATCACCAACTCGCAATCGCAACACAGAAAACAAATGCGTATTTTCTTCATTTTGTATAGTTATTGTATCATCAATTTTGTCATTTTTAGACACAAAAAAGCGTGGTATCTCCATTTTTTCACCCCTACTTAATTATAGCATAAAACCACAATAATTGCAACAATTTTATGTAAAATACGCAAATTTACAGTACCATGCAATGTATTATGCAAAATACTATGCAGTACTATGCATTATGCAAATTGACTATTTTTTTGCAAATAAATATACCCCTACAATTCAAACCACAAAATTAAAAAGCACAACAGTAAATATTGCTGTTGTGCTTTTTCAAAACTAACAAGATAAGTTTTATCTACCCATTGACCTACTTAATTCTTGCACGCGCCTTTTTCTTTCTTCTTCTTGTTCCAATTCTTCTCGGACTTCCATTTCCATTTTCATCTGTTCTTTTAATTCGGCGCGTTTTTTATCTTTTGCTTTTTTGTCATAGTATGCCACTATTTGACTTGCAATAGGCGCGCCCTTGCCACAAGTTTTTGCATCTTCCAAAATTTTATCGTGAGGAATTACCTCATCTAAAAAATCTTTAAAACCAAACCATTTTGCCATATTATTTCACCCCTTCATTTCTTTATAGGTATATTATATCATACTTTTTGTATTTTGTCAAGCGTATGTATATTTATAAAATATTAAGCATAATTATTCACGCAATGGCATAAAGAAAGGAGGCAAATATGCCTCTTTTCTTTATAGATTTTTCAATGCTTTTAAGTAATTGTTGTATCTATCAAATTTATCTAATGGGAATTGCTCATTCAATGTTTCTTCCACATCTTTTTTCGCTCTACTACTCAACTTAGGCAACTCCACTTTTACAGTTATCAGCATATCGCCATAACTGTTTTTATTTAATTGTTTGATACCCTTGCCTTTCAATTTTAGTACCGTACCACTTTGTGTATTTTCTGGAATATTCAGTTCAAGTTTTCCTTCCAAACTAGGAATTAATACCTTACCACCAAACATTGCCACGGTAAATGGAACTGGCAAATCTAACAATACATCAAAGCCATCTCGTTTTAATAACTGATGTTTTGCAACTGTAACATAAATTTGCAAGTCACCAGCGGGACCACCACGAAGTCCAGCTTCGCCATAACCGTGTACAGTCACGACTTGCCCGTCATCTATACCAGCAGGTATATTTATAGACACCGTGGTTTGACTGCGTTTTGCACCAGCACCACCACAAGTAGTACACTTTTCACGAATAACCTTACCAGTACCATTACAGTTTTTACAAACACCACTATTCATCACTCTACCAAATATAGTGTCTTGCGTAAATTGCACAGTACCGCTACCATTACACTCGCTACAAGTGGAATACTCTGTACCATTTTTAGCACCGGTCCCCTTACATTCGCTACATTCTTGCGTACGCATATAAGTAATATCACGCTTTACGCCTTTTGCAGCCTCCTCAAAAGTAAGGTTAACTTTTACATTGATATCTCTACCTTGCACGGCATAATTGTTTCCGCGCGCTCCACCAAAGCCTCCGCCAAATATATCACCAAATATATCGCCAAAGTTAAAGTTAAATCCGCCCTGCGACCCAGAACTTTGCCTTCCGCCGAAAAAGTCATTCATATTTGGACCTTTGGCATCGCCGTATTGGTCGTAATTTGATTTTTTCTGCGGGTCGCCCAAAACTTCGTATGCTTCATTTATTTCTTTAAACTTAACACTCGCTTCTGGGTTGTCTTTGTTTAAATCAGGGTGATATTTTTTTGCAAGTTTACGGTATGCCGACTTTATTTCATCAGCACTAGCGTTTTTATCTACCCCTAATATTTCATAATAATTTTGAGCCAATTTACTCTCCGTTTAACTATTTATTTTCTTCATCTGCTTTTTTAGCATCTGCATCTTTAACTTCAACATCTGGTTCATCTTTGTTTTCTTGAGCCTTTGCTTGTTCAGCGCCTGCTTGATACAATTTAGTGATTACATCTTGACTTGATTTTGACAAATCTTCAACAGCCTTCATAATCTTGTCTTTGTCATCAACTTTAATTTCTTCCTTAGCCTTTTCAATAGCATCGGTCAATTTCTTTTTGTCTTCTTCAGAAATCTTGTCGCCATTCTCGCGCAAAGCCTTTTCTAGTCCCAAAATCATAGAGTCTGCTTGGTTGCGTTGCTCGATAACTTCACGGCGTTCTTTGTCCTCTTTCGCGTATTTTTCTGCGTTTTTAATTGCTTCGTTAATCTCATCATCTTTCATATTTGAACTTGAAGTAATAGTAATTTGTTGTTGTTTACCAGTACCCAAATCTTTTGCGCTGACATTTACGATACCATTTGCATCAATATCAAATGTTACTTCGATTTGAGGCACGCCACGAGGTGCTGGTGGAATGTCAGTAAGGTTAAATCTTCCCAAAGTCTTGTTGTCTTTTGCAAATTCACGCTCACCTTGCAATACATGGATTTCTACACCTGGTTGATTGTCGGCAGCAGTTGAGAATACTTGTGATTTCTTTGTAGGAATAGTTGTGTTTCTGTCGATAATACGAGTGAATACACCACCCAATGTTTCAATACCTAATGACAATGGAGTTACATCAAGTAACAATACATCTTTTACATCACCACCAAGTACACCACCTTGAATAGCAGCACCGATTGCAACACATTCATCAGGGTTGATACCCTTAAAGCCTTCTTTACCAGCAAAGTTCTTTACCGCTTCACAAACAGCAGGGATACGAGTACTACCACCTACCATAATGATTTTGTTGATTTGGTCTTTTGTAAGGTTTGCATCTTTCAATGCAGCAGAAGTCAAATCAATAGTTTGTTGCACTAAATCACTTGTAATGTCATCAAATTTTGCACGAGTGAGTTCGTATTCCAAGTGTTTTGGTCCGCTTGCATCAGCAGAAATAAATGGCAAACTGATAGTTGTGCGTGTAGAAGCAGACAAATCAATTTTTGCTTTTTCAGCAGCCTCTTTCAAACGCTGTAATGCTGTACGGTCGCCTGACAAGTCGATACCTGTTTGCGCTTTAAATTCTTTTTCAAGCAAGTCAACAATTCTTTGGTCAAAGTCATCACCACCAAGTCTATTGTTACCCTTTGTTGCGATTACCTCAAATACACCATCGCCAATTTCAAGGATTGACACATCAAATGTACCACCACCAAGGTCAAATACCAACAATTTTTGGTTTGCATTTTCCGCTTTGTCAAGACCATAAGCAAGAGCAGCAGCGGTTGGTTCGTTTATAATACGCAATACATCAAGACCTGCGATTTTACCAGCATCTTTTGTTGCTTGTCTTTGACTGTCTGTAAAGTAAGCAGGCACTGTAATAACCGCTTGCGTTACTTTTTGTCCCAAATAACTTTCTGCATCATTTTTAAGTTTAGTCAAAATCATTGCACTAATTTCTTGAGGAGTGTATTCCTTGTCCTCAATCTTTACTTTGTAGTCACTACCCATTTCACGCTTAATGCTTGAAACCGTGTGTTCTGGGTTTGCAACTGCTTGACGCTTTGCAACTTGACCTACAAGTCTTTCACCATTTTTTGCGAATGCTACTACACTTGGAGTAGTGCGCGCTCCTTCCGCGTTTGCAATAACTACTGGCTCGCCACCTTCCATTACTGCAACACAAGAGTTTGTTGTACCTAAGTCAATACCTATAATTTTAGACATAATATTTATCTCCTTAATTCTATAAAATTTTTATAATATATAAAGGCTTTTTTTGCCATAGCGTTAAATTTAATTTGCTACGGCAAAATTTGATAGCCGTTATTTTTTATTTTGCAATTTTTACCATTGCCACACGGACAACGCCTGTTGGGCTTGTAAAGCCTCGCTTAAATTCTTCCACAATCTGTCCGCTAGGCACGCCCTCAATTTCCTCAGCCACAACTACATTGTGTAGATTTGGGTCGTACTGGCAACCTACTGTTTCGATAGGTTCGATTTGTAGCGATTTTAGATTGTTTAAAAATTCGCGTTCAATCATTTCAAAGCCTTTCAATGTGTCCGCATCGGTAATATGCTTGCTTGCCGAAGAAATTGCATCAAGCGCTGGAAGCAAGGTTTTCACTGCTTCGTAAATACCGTTTTGTCTAGCCTCACTCGCTAGATTTGCGTTGCGTTTGCGATAATTTGCGAAATCCGCCTGCAACTGTTGCACCATTTTGGTTAGTGCCATACTATTTTCTTTTTCAATTTGAAGTTTTAAGTTCAAATCCTCAGGTGGCGACAAATCATCGCCACATTGCTCCCCCGCTACCAGGTCATCTTCTTGACCAACGCTGATGTTTTGTTGTTCTTCTTTTTCCTCATCAGCAATTATTTGTTCTTGCTTAAAATCTTTATTTTTCATCATCTTCTCCTTCTGGGGCTGAATTTAATGCTTTTAAGTTTTCAAATTCACCAACAACAAATTTCAACGCACTTGCAATTTTTGCATAGTCCATTCGTTGCGGTCCAATAATACCAATACTTGCGATACTCTCGCCATCTACCGTATAATCGGCACGCGCAACCGCACATTCTTGCAAATCAGCCACTGGAATTTCTGCACCAATTTTGAATGTAATTTCATCTTCATTTTCATCTGTAAAGATAGGTTCTAGTTCTGTTGGGTTTGTAAGCACATCGATTACTCGTTTTGCTTTGTCCAAATCTTGATATTCTGGACTATTTAGCAATCTCAACTCACCCTTGGCGGTCACACCACCAGTCGAGGCAATTTTTTCACTCAAAGTCTTTAACGATGTAATCATTGTGTCAAAAATACCCACAAAATCTAGCAAGTCGTTGCTCATTTGCGTGCGATAATCTTCGATATTTTGTATCATATCGGCAACTGTTCGATTTGCAAAAGTTGTGGTCAAAAAATTGCTCGCATCGACATAAGTTTGATTTGGTGTATCCGTATTTGCTGGCATAAAATTGTTGATAATTCCACTGTTTGTTTCAATCAAAATCAACGCTTGCCCCGTCATAAGCGGTACAATCTTGACATTTTTGATTGTCAATTTTTCAAAACCTTTTAGCATTACAACAGTTGGATAGTTGGTCGCCTTACTGACAACATCAGCAATTTCATTTACCATATCGCCAAGATACACGGCACGATTATCAAATATTTGGTGAATTTCATCAAGAATATCAGTGTCAAGAGGAACATCACCCATTATTGAGTTTACAAAATACCTATAACCTTTTGCAGTTGGTACTCTACCACTCGAAGTATGTAGTTGTCGTAAATAACCCATTGCTTCTAGCGCATTCAACTCATTTCTCAATGTTGCCGTACTCAATTCCGCGCAACACTTGTTACGAATATTGCTACTCGTTATCGGGCTTGCACCTTGTATGTAATCTTCAACGGCACTGAGCAAAATTTGTTTTTTTCTTTCGCTCAAAATCTCGTCATCAAAAATACAACCACCTCCCAAATTTAGAGTGGTCAACCTTGGTTGCTAGCACTCATTTATATTTGATTGTTAGCACTCTTTCTTGTTGACTGCTAATATTCTACAACTATATTATGCACTTGTCAACTAAAAATACACATTTTTTTGAAAAATTTTAAAAATTTTTTTATATAATTTTTTCCAAAAGCACCTAACTCCTCTTATCATATATAATATATATTAAGAGTGTTAAGAAATCTTATAGCAATAAGAAATTACACCACATTATTAAAATATTTTTGCTTGACGAGGGCTTGCACTCCATAAAAAAGAAAAAACACCCTGAAAATTCAAGGTGTTTAGTTCTATTAGCCAATAACCAATGGAATGATAATACCAAGTATAATTACTAGTAACAATACAAAGTAAAGCACTTTCCATACAGTAGGTTTACCACTGACATAGCGCCAAGCGAGGTAAGCAACGATACCTACCATAATGGCAGTGCCGATATTTTGCAATACCCTAACTGCTGTAACAGATACATTACAAGCAGATAAAATCATAGCGATTAAGTAAAGAATTGCAACCGCGCCTATTGTATAAAAAGAAATTTTATTTAAGCCCCAAGCACTGCTTTTTTTGCTAGAAGATGATTTTGTAGTGCTTTTTGAACTTGTCTTTTTTTGTTCAGCCATTTTATTTACTCCTTTATTGAATTATGACAATATAATACTACTTTTTTGCAAAAAAGTAAATCATTTGTATCAAAATTTTAGTCCGCATACAACTTTTTGACACTTACTTGTGCGCGCACGGTTTCAAGCGCCTTCTTTTCCAACCTACTGATATAACTGCGTGAAATGCCCAGTTTTTTCGCTACTTCACGCTGAGTGTAAGCCACTTTACCGCCTATACCATAGCGCATACATAGTATTTGATATTCCCTATCAGAAAGCGAGTTGCGAATAATTTTGATAAGTTTTTCGGTCAAAATATTATTTTCCACCATTTCCATAATATCAGTATCTAGGTCACAAATTACATCTGCAAGCATAATTTCATTACCATCTTTTTCCGTGCCGATTGTTTCTTCGAGTGAAATATTGCCTTGATGTTTCTTATTTGCTCTAAATAACATCAAAATTTCATTTTCTATGCAACGCGCAGCATAGGTGGAAAGTTGCGCGCCTTTATCAGGTGAATAACTGTTTATTGCCTTAATTAAGCCGATTGCCCCAACAGAAATCAAATCATCTGCCTCTTTTGAACTATTGCTGTATTTCTTAACAATATGAGCAACCAACCGCAAGTTATGCGAAACTAACACACTTTTGGCATTTTGGTCACCTTGTTGCAATAATTGAATGTATTTTTTCTCCTCCTCTGGCGAAAGAGTTTTTGGAAAACTTGAAGCGTGGTCCACATACGATGAAAATAGCATTATTTTGTTCATAAAAGCGACAAATGTTTCTATTATCAAATATTCACCTCCAAATTTAATAAATAATATATATGAAGGCAAATCACAAAAATTGCTTGTCCAACTAAATTATTTGTAACGAGGCGGATATAAATTATGCTTTAAAATCGGCTTTTTTATTTTCTTTTTATTCTTTATTGTATTTTTTATTGCTAAATACAATTCAAACAACCCTATAAATATCAAAAATATACCAAACAGTAGTCCTAGCGTTTCGCTTTTTATTCTACCCACAAATAATGCGGAAACTACCGCAGTCGCAATCGCTGGACCGATAATAATAGCAAAAATTTTGTAATCTATGAGTTTATTTTTGGCGTGAATTATAACCGCAATTATGCCAGTAGGTATGAATACCAAAAGGTTCATTGCTTGCGCTAAATGCTGTTCTACGCCTAAAAACATAGTGAGTATTGGTATTAATAGCGTGCCTCCACCCATTCCCATTCCGCCCACCAACCCACCAAATAGTCCTGCTATTGATAGAAAATACCAAGGCATAATTTTTCCTCCTTTTTAAAATAACATTCTAATTCCTGCAATCATTACTACAAGTGCAAAGATATATTGCAAGATATTATTTGATAAATTTTTGAGTAAATATGCACCCACAACTCCTCCTACAACTGACCCCAAAGTCGTGTAAAGCACCATATCCCAGTTTACAAATCCGTTTGAATAATACACTATCGCGCTGGCAATACTTATCGGTAGCATTATGAGTATTGCAGTCGCCTGCGCCTGCTTATTTGACAAACCTATTAAAAGTAATGCTGGCACACATATCATACCTCCGCCTCCACCAAAAAAACCGTTTATGATACCTATAAACACGCCCGCAAACAACAGCCCCCATACTTTTTTAGCAGTCATAACGCGTTATCCTCCAAATATTTTGATAATATTAAATTTATCTACAAAAGTGTGCTTAAAAACTTGCTTTATTTTGCTTAATGATATATAATAGGTTGTATATTATGCGCCGAAATTATGCGCTTAAAACTATATAAAAGGTAATTAATATGACTAAAAAATGTTTCTCAACTAAAACTTTTATCCTCACTATTATTTTGGTGCTTTCCTTCATTTTTATGCAAAATGCTTGGTTCTTCGCTAGTTTTATTGCACAAAAAAGCACTTTTGCTAGCAGTGACAATAGTAGCCCAAAATCTACTATTGATGTTAGTGACAACATTAGTAACAACAATTTTGCTAGCACTACTGGTAGTTCGTTACCCGCTTCCCCTTCAAGTTGGAGCGTTTGGGATTCAAACACCCATATCAAACCTGAGGCTAGTGGTGTAATTGATTTAACACCAAAAACTTACCAAAACAACTATGTAGAAAACTACAAACTAGGTGGTTTCTCTACACAACCAGTACAACGAAATGGTGTGACTGAGCAATATGTATTGATGATTAATAGTGGCAACAATGGAAGTAAAACCGTTTCTATAAATTACGGTTATAAGACAACATCTGACTTTACGCTTGCTCCAAATAGTTTCTACGCAATCAGTGCTTATGTATTTACTAGTAGCAATGCACACGCAAGTGTTTATTTGACTGGTACAGAAGTAGAAAAGACTGCTACAAACGCAATTACTGGTATTACTGCTACTGGTTGGACACAAGTAACAATTTATGTAGCAACTGGTACTGAAAAAGAAATCAACGCAGGACTACAACTTTTCCTCGGTGAAAAAGGCACTGAAAACACAAGTGCTGGTTATGTTTTGTTTGATAATATCACTATGACTCGCTACTCTGGCGACCAATTCAATAAAGTATTAAATAGTTCTCCAAAGTCAACTTTTGTTGATATGCGTCCTAGTTTTGTGACTGCTGGTAACGATGGTTATGTGGCAAATGGTGACTTTTCTATCGCACTTAACACTGACTGGACACAACAAACATCTAAAAAAGCAAATTCAGCATACATCGCTGATTTGTCACTTGCTCAAAATATTAACGACAAATATGTAACTATCGGCACAAACCAAAGAGGCAACCAAAATGGTGTGATTTTGAGCGCTAACGGCGGTTACAACGCGATAAAATCTGCTGATATTGAAATTAAGCAATCACAACTTTACAAGATTTCGTTCTGGGCAAAAGGCGAAATTACTACTGGAAATATAAACTTCAAGATTAGTGGCAACTTGCCTAGCGAAACTGTGGAAGATGAAACACCTGTTTCTGCTAGCATTACTACCCTTGCTACTGACACAACAGCATTAAATAATTACTGGGGACTTTACAGTTTCTATGTGGAGGGCAATCCATTGTTTGACTCAACTGTAAACCTTTACTTAGGCTTAGGTTCTGAGTCTAGCGATGCTACTGGTTACATTGCCGTAACTGGTATTAAGACCGAAAAAGTGACTACAACTCACAAATCAAACAGTACTTCAAACTCTGCTACCTTGCAAATGTTTGGTTCAAATAGTTTGAGTTTTGCAAATGCTTCATTCAACTATGTAAATATTGATGAAGTAAACGCAAACTACCCTTACACTCCTCAAAACTGGACAAAAACAAACAGTAATGCAACAGGTATTAGTGGCGTAGTAAATATTGAATCTTCTCGTTGGGCAAATGCTGGATTTAGTTTTGCTCGCCCACAAAAAACTGGAATTAACGATTCTGACAATGTATTAATGATTCGCAATACAAGCAAGAGTTACCAAAGTTACAAAAGCGACAGTGTAAACTTGTCTGCTAATGGTTATGCTTTGATTACCGTAGAAGTTAATGCACAAAACCTTACACAAGGTAGTTATGGGTACATTTTTATCAAAAATTCTAATGATGTAATCCTCGCTACTGTAAGAGTTAGCAACACTTCAAACTGGCAAACATACAAAATTTACTTGCACAACTACTACACTGCACAAGACTTAACCGCTGAATTGGCTCTTGGTACGAGCGAAAATTTGGCACAAGGCAATATTTATTTTGACAACTGCACAATCGACACAAGTATTACCGAAGAAGATTTTACATCTGCAAAAAGTATGAGTAGCAATGTTAGCGCAATCGACCTTGTGGCTGACACTTTAACTATGTCAAACTTTGATGGCTCTCCTACCCTTTTTGATGGAAACAATGGCTCAAATACTGACACAAACTACCTTGCAAGCGGTATTATGGATGTAAGAAGTTACGAGAGTTACTTTGAGGGCAACCCTACCGCTCCTTCTGCTGACAACAACAAAGTTATGTACATTGGCTCAACTGAAAATGCATACTACTACTTTGCCAGCAAATTGACTTACAAGTTCACTTCTGGCACTTACTACAAATTTACTGTAAAAGTTAGGACTGTAAACATTACTCCTGATGCCGAAGGCGAATACAACGATGAAGGTATGCCAATAATTCACGGTGCTAGTATCGCGATTAGCGGTATCGACAAGAGTTTTACTGGAATTAATACAGGTAAAGAAAGTAACGCAGGCTTTGATGACCCACTAAACACTTGGACTGAATACACAATGTATATCAACACAGCCGAAGATGTAAATGGTACAATTCAACTAGGTTTGGGAAACAGCACAATGCTTACCGCTGGTTATGCTTTCTTTGCTGACTTGCAAGTTATCTCTATGACCGAAGATGAGTACAAGAGCGCTACTGTTGGTCTAGATGAAAACAACTTACCTAACAACATTTTACTTGCTACAAACACAACAACTGATGAAGATGATAACACAAACACTTACAACTCAATCGACTGGTTTGCTATCCCTACTATCATTATTGCAGTAGCAGTAATTGTTGCAGTAGTTGGCTTCTTTATCAAGAAAATATATGCAAATAGACCTAGAAAAACTGCTACAATCAACAACAATTACGACCGTTTGCAAACTTTGATGAAAGATGTTGACCGTCGTGAACGCAAGACTGCTATCACTCACAAAATTAAATTGTTGCACGAAGAATTGGAACAATCAAAACAATTCTTGCAACAAGAAAGCGAAGAACTCGAAAGACAAACTCACGCATACAATACCGCAAAAGAGATTGCACAAGATAGTCCTAATGTGGAAGTTGAATTGCCTGATGTTAAGGCTATTGAGGAATCTATCCGTATTCAACAAGACAAGATTGAACAAATCGAACTAGATATCAAAATTTTGGAAGATGAACGCAACCGCATCAACAGACAGGCAAAACGCGATATTGAAAGTTTCGATAAGCAAGAAAAACAAAATTCTAAATCAAAAAATATCAAAACTAGGAAATAACCACCACTTATTCCCTATCTATGATTAAAAAAAATAACATATTGAAACTCAAATCAATATGTTATTTTTTATTTATAATAATTTTACTTTTTTAACATTTTAGCCAAAAATCTACCAGTATGGCTAATAGGTGATTTTGCGATTTCCTCTGGTGTACCTTTTGCTATTACTTGTCCACCACCGCTACCACCTTCTGGTCCTATGTCCAAAATATAGTCCGCAACTTTTATGACATCAAGATTGTGTTCAATTACTATAACAGTATTGCCCGCATCAACAAGCCTATCCATAATTTTGACAAGTTTATCGACATCGTAAATATGCAAACCAGTGGTTGGCTCATCTAAAATATATACAGTTTTCCCCGTACTCTTTTTAGATAATTCAGTCGCTAATTTTACGCGTTGCGCCTCACCACCACTCAAAGTAGTTGCCGCCTGCCCCAATTTTATATAACCTAGACCAACATCATATAAGGCTTGAATTTTTGACTTGATTTGTGATTGATTTTCAAAGAATGTCAACGCATCTTCAACAGTCATTTCTAGCACATCATAAATGCTTTTGCCCTTATATTTTACCTCCAAAGTTTCACGGTTGTATCGCCTACCTTTACAAACTTCACAAGGCACATACACATCAGGCAAAAAGTACATTTCAATCTTCTTGATACCGTCACCACAGCAAGCCTCACAACGCCCACCAGACACATTAAAACTAAATCTACCAGGCAAATACCCTCTTTCTTTTGCATCAGGAGTGGAGGCAAAAAGTTCACGAATTTGTGTAAACACACCTGTATAAGTCGCAGGATTTGACCTAGGAGTACGCCCAATAGGGCTTTGGTCAATAGCAATTACTTTGTCCACATTTTGCAAGCCCGAAATACTATCATAGCGCCCCTCAGCCATTGTGCTACCATTGAGTCTATTTGAAAGTGCAGGGTAAAGAATGTCAGTGATTAAACTACTCTTACCACTACCACTCACACCAGTTACACAGGTAAACACACCTAATGGAAAATCAACATCAATGTTTTTGAGGTTATTCTCGCGCGCGCCCTTAATCGAAATAAACTCGCCTGTTCCTTTCCTACGAACGGCTGGCACTTCAACTTTCAACTTTCCGCTTAAATATTTACCAGTAATTGAATTTGGATTGTCCTCAATTTCCTTTAAAGTACCGCAAGCGACCAAAGTTCCGCCTCTCTCACCCGCAAAAGGACCAATATCTACCAAATAATCGGCTTCGCGCATTGTGTCCTCATCGTGTTCTACCACAATCAAGGTATTCCCCAAATCGCGCAAGTGCTTTAAAGTTGCTATCAATTTATCATTATCGCGTTGGTGTAAACCTATACTAGGTTCGTCCAAAATGTAGATTACCCCAGTAAGCCCGCTACCGATTTGGGTCGCAAGCCTAATACGCTGAGATTCACCACCACTCAAACTCCCCGCACTGCGCGACAAAGTCAAATAGTTTAATCCAACATCACGCAAAAAGTTTAGTCGCGCTTTAATTTCTTTTACAATTTGATTAGCAATTAAATTTTGAGCCTCTGAAAATTCATTTTTCTCGAAAAATTCATATAACTCATCAATACTTAGGTTACAAAGTTGGGTAATGTTTTTATCAAAAATTGTTACTGCAAGCGCAACATCTCGCAAGCGTTCGCCGTGACAAACTTTACAAGGCTTGTCGCGCATATATTTTGCAATTTCACCCTTTATATACTCGCTCGTAGATTCACGGTAACGGCGTTCCAAATTTGGAATAATTCCTTCAAAGGAACCGCGCGTGTTTCCTGAAAATCTGCGAGTATTCCACTCAATGTCCAATTCTTCACCGCAATTTCCATAAAACAAAATGTCAGTGACTTCTTTTGGCAATTCGCTAAATGGAATATCAAGGCTAAAATGATATTTGTTGCTCAACGCCTCAAAATAACTTTGCGAAAATAAACCAGTGTCCAAATTCCAGCCCGATACCTTAATTGCGCCTTCGCGAATAGATTTTGACCTATCTTTTACTATCAAATCAGGGTCAATTTCGCTCGTAAAGCCTAAGCCGTGACATTCTGGACAAGCACCAAACGGACTGTTAAAACTAAACAAACGCGGAGTAATTTCTTCGATACCTATACCACAATGTTGACAAGCAAATTGATTACTAAACACAAATTGTCTCTCAGGAGTCACTATCACTACCAATCCGTTTGCAGTTTTAAGCGCAGTTTCGATACTTTCAGTAAGTCTTTTTTCTATGTCCTCTTTCATTACTATTCGGTCAACAACAACGGAAATAGAGTGTTTTTTATTTTTGTCAAGAGTAACATCTTCATCTAATGTATAAATATTGCCGTCAATATCCACACGCGAAAAGCCGCTCTTGCGAATAACATCTAACACCTTGATGTGTTCGCCTTTTTGACCGCGAATGACTGGCGCAAGCACCATAATTTTTTCGCCTAATTGCAATTCTTCTTTCAATTTGTCCACCATTTGGTCAACAGTCTGCTTTGCAACAGGTCTATGACATTTTGGACAATGTGGCATACCTACACGAGCAAACAACAAACGCAAATAGTCGTAAATTTCAGTTACCGTTCCCACTGTCGAGCGCGGATTGTTGCTAGTAGTCTTTTGGTCTATACTAATCGCTGGACTTAGCCCTTCGATACTATCAACATCAGGTTTTTGCATTTGCCCCAAAAATTGTCGCGCATAACTTGACAGCGACTCCACATAACGGCGTTGCCCTTCGGCATAAATGGTGTCAAATGCCAAAGTTGACTTACCGCTACCACTCACGCCCGTAAAAACGACAAGTTTATTGCGCGGAATAGTCAAATCCACATTTTTTAGATTATTTTCTTTCGCACCTTTAATAATTATATTGTCTTGCATTTATTTCCCTTCTTTTAATAATTTGCGTAAATAATTCAACTGTTCGCGCAACTCGATTGCTTTTTCAAATTCAAGATTTTTACTTGCAACTTGCATAAGACCTTTTATTCTGTCAATCTCGGCTCGCAAATCTTTATCTTCGACTTTTTCTTTATTATAATCTATTTTTTTAGTAATTTCAATAGTGTTTTTGATTTCTTTTATAATCGTTTTTGGAGTTATGCCGTGCGCTTTGTTGTAGTCTTGTTGAATTTTTCTACGATGCTCGGTGACATCAATCGCGCGTTTCATACTATCGGTCATATTGTCCGCGTACATAATAACCTTTGCATCGGCATTTCTTGCCGCACGGCCGATAATCTGTATAAGTGAGGTGTCACTACGCAAAAATCCTTCTTTGTCTGCATCAAGTATAGCAACTAATCTAACCTCAGGCAAATCTAACCCCTCACGCAACAAATTGATACCAACAATAACATCAAAATCACCCGCGCGTAAGCCATTTATTATCTCAATACGCTCCAAAGTGTCTATTTCACTGTGCAAATATTTAACTTTTATGCCGTGTTCCATAAAGAATGTAGTCAAGTCCTCAGCCATTCTTTTTGTCAAAGTAGTCACTAGCACCCTACCGCCCACTTCGACAGTCTTGAATATTTCACCCATTAAGTCATCAATTTGCCCTTTTGTCTTGCGAATTTCGATTTCAGGGTCCACAAGTCCCGTAGGACGAATAATTTGTTCCACCACTTGTCCAGCGTTATCTAATTCGTATTTTGCAGGAGTCGCAGAAACGCAAATCATTTGCCCTATGCGCGCATCAAACTCATCAAAAGTAAGTGGTCTATTGTCATATGCCGATGGCAATCTAAAACCATACTCAACTAAATTTTTCTTTCGCGCAAGGTCACCATTGTACATACCGCGCACCTGAGGCAATGTAATGTGTGACTCATCAACAAAAGTTACAAAATCATCTGGGAAATAGTCTAATAGCACATAGGGCGCCTCTCCCGCTTTTCTACCATCAAAATACCTAGAATAGTTCTCAATTCCATTGCAATAGCCCATTTCTTGTATCATTTCCACATCGTGTGCAACGCGTTCTTTAATTCTTTGCGCCTCAATTAGTTTGCCTTGCGCGGTAAACTCTTGTTCCGCAATTTCAGCATCAGCCTTAATTTGTTTCAATGCAATATCAAGATTTTCATCACTTACACCAAAGTGAGTTGCTGGAAAAAGCAAAAAATGCTCCAAAGTGTTGATTTTTGTGCCAGTTAGCGGGTCAAATTCAAAAATTCGCTCTATTGTGTCGCCAAAAAACTCAATTCTCACGGCTATTTCACTACTATAAGATGGGAAAACATCAAGAGTATCGCCTTTTAGTCTAAAACACGAACGCGCAAAATCAACATCGTTTCTCTCATAACGCATAGAAATCAATTTTTGCACCACTTTGCGCATATCTACTTCTTGATTAACGCGCACACTTAGCCCCATATTGTAGTAAGTTTCAGGGTTGCCCAAACCATAAATACAAGACACCGAAGCAACTACAATTACATCTCTGCGTTCCAACAGCGAGCAAGTGGCACTATGGCGCAATTTATCAATCTCATCGTTGATTGCCAAATCTTTTTCAATATAAGTATCACTACTAGGTATGTAGGCTTCTGGCTGATAGTAGTCATAATAAGATACAAAATATTCCACGCGGTTGTGAGGAAAAAACTCTCTAAACTCGTTACACAACTGAGCAGCAAGTGTTTTGTTGTGTGCAAGAACTAACGCTGGTCTGTTTAATTTCGCAATCACATTCGCCATAGTAAAAGTCTTACCACTACCAGTCACACCTAACAAAACTTGCTCGCGCAAGCCATCGTTTATACCTTCTACCAACTTTTCGATAGCTTCTGGCTGGTCGCCAGTCGGTTGATAATTTGATACCAATTCGAACTTTTTTTCTTCCATAATTCCCCTATTTTACATAATTTAGTATTTCCAAATGCTATAATAATATTATACCACAAAATTAGAACATTTGCAATATAAAAATAAAGAGAGATTGCTCTCTCTTTAAATTTAATATTTAACCGAAATTACTTGTTGTCTTTGTCATCTTTTTCTTTTTTGTTTGAAATAGTCACATTACCATTTTTGCCTTTGCTAGGTTTCACAAAGAAGAATATTACAACGCCCAATACAATCAAACTTACTACGATTAATATCGTACCCCAAACGGTGGTTGTGTTTGTAGTAGTAATAGTTTCGTTTGATACGGTAAAGGTTTTTGTAACAGTCAACGCTGAGTTACCCGCTGAGTCCTTAATGTCAAATGTAATTACATAAGTACCTGCTGTGTTTGCATCAACAGTAACGATACCATTTTCTTTAGATGTTGTCAAAGTAGTGCCATCGCGTTTAACTACGATAGTCAAGTCGTCAGTGCTTAAAGTTTCGTTGTCATCGATATTGATTTTGCTCAAATCAATGCTAATTTTACCATCAGTTGTAACTTTTGAAGGAGCAGTAATTGCGTTTTCATTAATTACAATTTCAGGAGGAGTTACATCACCAATACTCAATACGAATGTACGAGTTGCTTCCAAACCGTGAATGTCTTTTACAGAGTAAACAACATTAACTTTACCCTCTTTGCGGTTTTCAGTGCTGTTTGTTGCAAATGGAGGTACAAATTTCAAAGTAGTACCTGCATCTTGTGCTTCCAAGAAGTCAGCGTAAGTAAACTCAGCAACAGGTTTTGTTTCATCACTGTTTTGGTAAGTTAAAGTAATCTTCATAGTGCTTTTATCAATGTCGGCATTGTCAGTTACATTTTCAAACCAAGGAAGTTCAATTTCAGTTACATTCTTTTCATATGGCAATGAACCAAATGATTCGTCTTCGATTGTGAAGTTAGGTGCTTTTGAGTCCGATGTTGCAAAACTAATTTTTGCAGAACCATTCTTGTCAAAGTCACAAATACCATCAATCTTAGCCCACGCTCTAACCTCAATGTTACCTTCTCCAGTGATAATTTCACCTTCCAAACGGTCAGATGCAGGAGTCATAAAGTCACCAGTTACTTGAATCAACAATGTGTTGTCAGCCAAAACATCTAATGTGCTTTGAGTAACTTCTTCACTTTCAGGTTGAATTTTAACTGTAATGGTACTCATATCAACGCTGTTACCATTCTTTGTTAATTGAATGTAGTCAAGCAAGTTAATTGTAGTGCCATATTCTTGTGCAGAAATAGCGTTTATAGATACATTTGCGCCATCATTAAATGCTACATTGTACAATTCACTAAATGTAGTAGTGTTGTTGTTTTGGTCGGTTGCAACATAAGTAACAATGTAGTCGCCTGCTTCAGTTGGTTCGTAAACAATGTTTTCCAAAGTTACATCAAGACCAGTTGCACCATTGAAAGTCTTTACAACTTTACCATCTTTAATTACATATGCTACTACACTCATAGTAGTTTCAGTGTCAGTAAAGTGCACAGTAGATAATGCAATTTTACCCTCTACTACTGAACCATCAGAAGGTGTGCTCATTGTAGGAGCGGTATTATCAGTTGAGTAGTCAGCAATAGCAACTGTTGCTGTAACCTCTTTTACATTACCCAAATCGTTTGTTGCTTTAAATGTAACAACAACTTGATTTACATCAGCCCAAGTACCTTCAAACGATGCTGGCTCTACAACCTTTATAGAGTAAGTGCCATCTTCATTTTTAGTAGCAGTGTATGGAGTTGTGCTACCATTGTAAGTGTAAGTAACATCAACTTTCACATTTTTATCAGCAACTTCGCTAGTACCCTTTTTGTAGTCAGTTACAGTAGGAGCGCTGAATGTAATAGTATTACCTTTCCTTACAGTCTTTGGCATTGTAGCAGGCGCACTGATAGTCAAATCGTCCTCAGTAACCTCTACATCAGATTCTTCCACAACAAAAGTGTATGCAGGAAGTTGTTTGCTTGTACCACTAATTACATTACCCTCAGCATCAATATATTGAGCCTCGTATCTAATTGAGTAGTTACCAGCAGACTTGAATGTGTAAGTTGCTTGTTCGTTTGCAGGAGTATCCAAAGTCTTTTGCAAACTGTTGTTTTTGTAGATACTACGAGTAATCTTTAAATTGTTGTAATCTCCCCAACCGCCGATTGCGAATACAGCAGGGAAAGTTACATCTTTGTCAGCACTTGTTACTTTATAAACAAGTGAAGGAATGTCGTATTCAACAGTTTCCAAATCATCAAAGTTTTCCTTCATTGTAGCAACATTGCTAGTTTCGTAAGGAGCAACAACTTTTAATTGAATACTGTCGCCTGACTTTTTCACACCATTTTTGTTAATTTGAGTGCTGTATGAGTGCTTACCGTTTAGGTCAGTTGTCTTGTAAGTAATGAGGTAGTCGCCATCTTCGCTAGGTGTAAACTTAAAGTCAGTTACTTTTGTTTCGTTACCAGTTGTCTTGTTCTTTACAGTGATTACTGTGTAAACATCATTCATAACAGCATCATTAGCCTTTGTGTTTACAACTGTTGGAGTTGGGAATGTAACTTCTTTACCAACAGACAAAGTCAAGTTTTCAAGGTTACTGCTGTAACCGCTGTATTTCATCTCAACTTCTTGAGCACTTTTAACTACATTGAATGTAAATTTTTTAAAAATATCGTTACCATTGTAAGTGTACTTGTAAGTAACTGTAAACACACCGTAATCATCAGCTGTTACTGTGTAGGTAGCGTATTTTACATTGTCGATAGTTTCACTCACCAAAGTGCGTGCTGTTGTACCGCTAGTCAAAGAAATACCACTTTCAACATCGAAAGTTGCGCCTTCTACCTCGTCATCACCTTGAACAATGCTAGGAATAGGGAAAACAATTTTGTCCCCAGTTACAGCAGTTGTAGGAATGATTTGAGCAGAGTTTTTCGCAAATTCAAAAGCAACTTCCTTTGTTTCAATAGAAATGTCGATGCTACGAGTAGCAGTAGTCACACCACTATGCTCAATAGAATAAGTTATGTGGTAAACGCCTGATTTATTTACTTGAATAAACCACTCGCCATCACTAGACATTTGAGGAGCTATCTTTTTACCAGCAGAAGTTCTCACATCTATACTAGGCGTGCTTACTTCAACACCCGCAATAGATTTTGCTTTAGGTGTAGGAATTTGATAACCGCTCTTAGTTCCTTCTGCGGTGTTAAACTCTTGTTCTTGACCGTATTCATAACTAGAAGTATAATCGGTCAACTCGATAATATGTCCTTGGCCAGTCCTTACGATACTAGTAGCACCGTACAAACTATTTATAAGCATAGGGCTCATAAATCCAAATGACATTGTTACCATAAGCGCAAATGCAAATAATGTAATTTTGCCAAATAATTTCGTTTTCATTTAAGGTCTCCTTGTTATATTGTAACAATACGATTGTATAACATTACCAAAATTTTGTCAACAAATTACGACTACTTTTCGTAAACATTTTAACAAAATATTTGATTTTTTTACATTTCTAGTTTAAGAAAACCTAATTCTTTTATTCTGTCAATAAAACACTTATTTTGTCGAAAAAGAAAAACAACCCTACACAAGAGTTGTTTCCCGCCTATTTTTGATAAAATTGACTTAAAATTTGATTAGTTGCAGTCGTAAGCACCGCATCCACAACTACCATTCTTTTTGAAACAGCAGCAGAAGAATAAGAGCAAAATCAAGATTGTACACCAGTCTAAGCCACAGTTAAAAATACCGCAATTCATAAGCACATAGAGTATAACCAACCAAGTTAATACATCGCAACTAGAATTTTTACTGCCATTACAACCACAGCCCATTCCGCCAAATAATTTGCTAAACATCTTTTGGACCTCCAATTCTATTGTTTTTTAAAAAATTTTTCATTATGTAAATTCTTTCGTATCTAAATACTTTTGTACATCTGCCTTAATTTATCTCTACATAGTCAGTGTATTAAACAAAGTTTATAAATGTTACAACTCTTTTGCCATTACTTCGCCTGTACTTGTGTCAATTACGACCACAATTTCCTGCCCCTCTGTATTAATAAAGCGCACATACCAAAAATATATGCCTAAATTTTTATCAGAACTGATAATTTTGCAACAGCCTTCAATGCTAGTTTTTCCGTTGTTGGCAAGCAAAATTAGGCTATCTCCCGCCGTTTCAATCGCAATTTCGACCGCTTTTGTGTTGTTTACCTTAAAATTGCAAGAAATGCACTCCATTTTGCTAATTTCAGTCACCCCATCAAAGGTAATATAAGCGAAAATGGAGTCACTATCGTTTAAACCAATTTTTAAATCAGTGGCAAGCGTTTTGTCAAATGGGCTTTGTTCAAATTCACCATTGTATGTTTGAGAATTTACCTCAATCGTATAACCCAAGCCATAAGTACTTACGCCATTAAGCGGAACTACACTGACAACACAAAAATCAACTAAATTTTCTTTTATTCCGTTTTGCTCATACGGGTCCTCCCTAAGTCCGCTCCACATAGAAATTTTGAAATTTTGCGTAGAACCAGTAAAATAATGATTATGAATTTCGGAAATGCTGTTTTTTGCGAATTCTTCTGTTGATAAATTACACCCAGCAAACAAAAAAGCCACACATAATGGAAAAACTGAAAATAAATAACGAAATTTCATCTCGCACCTCAATTATATTTATATTGTATAAAGGTGCGTAATATTAAAAAAAGTTTGACAATTTGTCAAACTTTTTAGCCATTTTAGTCGATTTGATTTAACCTATCGGCATATTTACCACCTAAAAATGGTGTATTTAAGAAAATCTCTATCATTTTGCGCACGCATAAAGGCTTGCTATCTCTCCCAGCCAATACCAAGACATTAATATTGTTATGTTGCCTAGCAAGTTTGGTGATTTTGCTATTTTTGCACAGTCCTGCCCTAATCTTTGGGTTGCGGTTTGCAACAATACTCATACCTATCCCAGACCCGCAAATCAAAATACCACGATTGCTGTCATTTTCAGACACTTTTTGTGCTAAAAGTTTGCCAAATTTGGGATAATCAACTCTTTCAGTAGAAAATGCGCCTAAATCTTCAAATTCTATGCCTTTTTTTTGTAAAATTTTAATTACTTTTTGCTTAAACTTGAATCCTGCGTGGTCATTCGCTAAATATAACATATTCGCTCCTCAAAATAAAAACCGCAAATTAGCGGTCTTTATCTAATTTATTTCTTCTTGGAATGTTTCTTATTCTTGTGCTTATTTAAAGAATGATTTTTCTTTGATGAATTTTTGTTTGCTTGAACAGTTCTTGGAGTTTCGGTAGCGGTGGTTTTTGCTACTTTTTCCTCTTTAACCTCTTGCTTTTCAATCTTTTCATCTTGAATTTCAGTCTTTAATGTTGGTTTTTCTTCGCTTGCCTTTTGTTTCCTGCCTACCAACTCACCATTGTGATTTACTGGCGCAACAGTTATTTTACGCACAGGGATAGGCGCAACATTTTGCCTTGTATTCTTTCTTGTAGGAACTGGCTCGATAGTGTCGCGATAACGCTCGCGTTTGCGAGGTTTTTGCAACAATTCTTTGTCGTCTTTACTGCTCAAAAGCACACGAACTGGCATTGGCTCAGCCTCTTTCATCTTGATGTACATAGCAGAACCAGCAATCAAGATAATTGCAAACATAAAGCAACCAGCCAAGATAATCAAAATATTCCAATCAAAGTTTTTCTTGAACAATGCACGCACTTCAATGTCACCATTTAGGCTAAGATTGAGTGTTGCATCAGTACTGATAACAACATCATTTACTACCCAACCTACAAACGAGCAGTTGTTTTCGCTAACCGCTTGCAAAACAACATTTTCGCGATATTTACCAGTTGTGTTACCGACTACCTTACCTAGTTTATTGTCATTTGTAGTCAAAATAACCGTAAAGATTGGCTCAAACTCAGCAATTATCGTACGGTCGCTACGATTTGTGGTGAATGTATAACTCTCGTTTTTGCTAACCTCTTGTCCGCTCTCTCTCCAGCCTACAAAACGGTAACCTGTTTTTGAAGTTGCCTTAACCGTCACAGTATCGCCAACAAGGTATTCACCAGCACCAGTAACTGTACCAGCATTTGCATCAGACATACCTAACAATACTTTTGATACACGCTCAAAATTAGCATACAATTTTAAGTCTTTGGTAATTGCCATATTTAAAGTACTTTCAGCAGAAACCTTTGTACCACGGTTGCTTGCTGAATTTAAATCCCAAACATACCAACCAACAAACCTAAACCCTTCTTTTGCGGTTGCAGTAACATTAATTTGCCTTCCATATTCTAAACTATTTGCGTAAAGTCCTGAGATAACACCCGCGTTAGATAAATCGTCATATCCATTTGCCTCTTGGTTCCATCTTACAGCGTTTGCAGAAATTGTGTATTTGCGAGGGATAAACACTGCCGTAACATTCAAGTTTTCATCAGAAATAATTATCGAAAATTCGCTTTCAGTTGAGGTTGGAATACCATTTACTTCCCAATAACTAAATACTGCCGAAGATGTACTGTCATTGCTAAGTTCAAATCTAACCTCAGTGCGGTATTTTTGAGTAAGAGTCGTCTTTTCTGTAATCGTGTTGCCATTTGCTTTAATCACACCTGCGCTGATAGGCAACCCCTTTGAATCTACGGTTATATTTACAGTTTTAACGCGTAAGTTTGCTCTAAGAATAATATTGTCAGTAATGCGTGGGCAAGTGAATTTTGAGCCATTAGTTACAGCACCTTCAATACTGTTTCCTTGCACTTCCCAATTTGAAAATACCAAAAATGCTGGTTGATTAACAATAATTTGCACTGGTGAGCCGTAGTCATACAAGCCTATTCCGCTTACGCAATCATCGTGCAGAATGTAACTATTGTCATCAACATTCAAAATTACTTGTACATTTAATTTGATAATTTCTAAATCAATGTTAATTGTAGTGTTCCTAGTAATAGCAAATGTAGGTTGCGTGCCGAATTCATTATTCAAATCATCAACAATACTTACAATTTGATATCCCTCACTCAACCTAATTACTAGACTAAGCACAGTATTATAATCAAATTCGTGAGTGCCAATTAATGAAGCATTATTATCACCGTTGTAAACCTCAGCACCATTGGCGTGTGACAACACAACATTCAAAGTAAATTTTTGAATAGTAAATATTGCCTCACAAACAATGTGGTCGGTAATATTTGAAATTGTCAATGTTCCATTTTCCAAATCAACCACTACACCAGCGCTACCCGCAGAAAAATCATAAGGAGTTTCGCCAATAGTTAGTTTAAATCCAGTCAAATCGTAGCCGGTTTCTGCGTTTGCTTGAATTACGACATTGTCGCCGTAGTAGTAAACATTTGTATTTGGCGCAATGATACTTATTGTACCACCGCTAGTTTGATTAAGAGAAATATTAAATTTTTTCTTCTCAAACAAACCAACGATAGTCAAAGTTTCTTCATCATAATTGCCCAGAGTAAACAAGTATGTTAATTCTTTTCCCTCTACAATGCCATTTATTTGCCACCCAACAAACTCATAACGGTCGTCTGTTACCTCGGCAGTTAATAGCATATTTTCACCGAATTTAACTACTGCGCCCGTAGTCACAGCATTTTCGTTTATAACCGCATTTACGCTCCCCACCGTTTCGTTTGCACTTAAATCAAGTGTAAATTCTTTTGGGGTCACAACCGCAATGGTAGATAACCTTTCTGGAATTGTGCTATCAGGGTTTTCAGCAACAAACGCATCGAGGTATTGTTGAATACTAAATACCGCGTTTGAGCCATTTGGAGCAAGCGAACTTTGGTAATTATTAGTCCAACTGCTAACTCTATAACCGCTCTTTGGCGTTACGCTAAAAGTAACTGTATCAATGTATCTTGCAGTGATGTCTGTATTGATATTCGCTTCAAGACCAGTTTCATTTACTCTAATCGTAGTGGTGTCTGCATCATAATTATCTGAATCTATTGAAAGTGTAACTGTATATTGCTTGTAAGCAAATGTTGTAAAAAGTGTCGCATCGTGTGAAGTAAATACAGATGCAGATTCAATCTTAGCCATACTGGTATTCCACTGGTCGCCAATCAACGAGTCGCCTGAATAGTTAATTTGCCAATTGTAAAATTCGTATTTCTGTTTTGCGCTAATATTAGTCTTTATAAAAGGTGTTTGACCTTGTTCAAAGAAACTAAAACCATTGACATCATCAACCATAACTGGTGTCGTCTGGAATGAGCCATAAGCTTCACTAGCATCTTCCATATCGGTGTAAGTAATATCAGTACTACTTGTGTCAGCAATTTTTGAACCAAAATCATACTTAATCAATTGAGGCACTTGTACAAGCACTGGCAAACCATTGTTTACACTTGATTCCATAGCCCAAATTTTACTACTGTTATTTTTCCATTCACCAGAAGCAAATTGCTCAACTGAACTTAATTTACTTGTCGCGTAGGAAGGAATTAGGCTATAAGCCCTGCCAAAACCAAAATCATCTTTAAAACTAAAACTTCTTTTTGCAAACATAGCAGAGGAGTATAAACTAGAAGAACCAGCATCTACCTTGTTACCAATCACAAAACCGATATTAGTGATACTTGCATTAGACGCAATACTGCTTTCCTGTCCATCATCACGAATAGCCTCAACATCTGCTCTTGATACCAAAGCGCTATTTATACTCTTGTAAACAACCGCTTGCCCTGATGATACAGCATACCCCACCATACCACCGACATTTGCTGTTTCATTTGCAGAATAAACATCATGTTTTGAATTGTATTCAACGCTATTGAAAGATTTTTTTGTCATAGGCGAATTGTAACAGTTGTAAATTGCAGAGCCATAGAGCAACGCACCCGCAATACCGCCAACATTCGCGCCACCTTGAATGTAACCAATGTTATAGCAATCTTCGATAATAATAGCACCAGTCGCGTTTGAATAAGTCCTAATATCATCTTCACTTACAGTTACAGACTTATTCTCAAATTTAACAGTTTTGCCTTCTGTAAATTTGTTAGGATCTGCACCAAAACCATACGCAACGATAGCACCAACATAAGTACGGTTAGTGATGATAACAGTGTCTTTCAAACCCAACAACTGAATTGTAGGTGTGTATTCAACTGTTTCATCTTTGAAGTACTTCACATAACCAAACAAGCCCGCAAAAGTGTCATCAATATCCTCATTATCCTCGCTAACAGTTGTCAAATCATCAATGATTGTTAAACCATAGATTGAATGCCCACCACCGCTAAAATTTCCCAAAAATGGATTTAAAGCAGTACCAATAGGCTCCCAATTCCAACTAGACAAATTCAAGTGATTTTCCATACGGAAAGAAGCACGAGTATATTTCTCTTGTTGCGCTAACTCAACGGTTTGCTCAGCAGTAAAAACAGTGTTTACCCAATAAGCCAACTTACGCAAGTCGTATTCATTATTTATTTTATATGGGTTGTCCACCGAATTTGGCTGAGAAGTGTCCACCAATTCAAAATCACCATTAGTGTCATCTTCGCTAAACACAAATCCACTTAACGCGCTAGGCGGTAAAGTATTGTCCGCCGACACCTTAGACTTTTCTATCCCTCCTGTGCAAAGCACAAAAGTTGTAGCAATTACACCCAAAAAGAGCATCGCAAAGAATTGCCATACTAATTTGGTATTTTGCTTAAAGTCTCTTAATAAACTCATTTTTCCCTCCGAGTCAAAAAGCAGTTGCCCTTACTTTTTGCTATTTTTTATTTTCTAATAGGAAATTTAATTTCAAGGTCCGAATTTTGTACATAGCCCAAATATTCTGGAGCGAAGCGCTTTCCATCAATCTTAAAGCCATCACCGTGGAAGTCAGAACCACCTGTTTTGATTAAATGTTGTTGGTCGCAAAAATCAGACAACCATTGCGCCTCTGAGAGGCTAAATTTTTTATGTATGCACTCAAAGCCATCTAGAATATCGAGTGCAGTCAAATCTTTTATCAACTTTTTAGGGTTTGCTTCACCATATACCTTAAACGCGTGTGCAAAAATCGCATAACCGCCCGCCTCGTGAATGCGCTCACAAACCTCCTCAATAGTAGGAGTATCTTTGATTAAGTCGTAGCAGTGAAAAATTGCCCCTGGTTTTGCCACATGGTCACGGTAGAAATTATCAGTTTTACCAACACCATATTTGTCGTACATCTTTTGGTTTTCTGGATAATTTGCCAAATCGTGGAAGAATGTCTTGTGCGCTGTCCTATAAATAGGGTCAAATTGCAGACCTTCCGTAAACTTAAAACCTAACCTTGCCCCTATTTCCTTTAAAGTTTCCAGCCTTTTTTCTTCTAATGTGAATTGATAGTCATAACTAAGTACTGGAAATTTTGCCAAAGTATCAAGGTCAAAGTCATAAGCCAAAACCTCATATTTTTTACCATTGTAGGTAACAGCAATTTCACAGCCATTTACAATTCTACCACAAAAACCGCCATTGCTTTTCATTTCGCGGACTTCAAAATTCGCCTCTAAATTGTCGTGGTCAGTAAATGCCATAACATCTAGCCCTCTATTTTCAGCAAAGCGCAATAATTCAGGCACAGAATACATACCGTCCGAATACTGCGTGTGAATATGCATATCAATTAATTGTCCATTTCTATATAATTTATTGAACATTGACCTTTTCTCCTTTTTTATTAGAAAATTGCAGAACCAAATACACTTTGACTACCTTTGATGATTTCAGAAACATTTATTGTAACTGTTGTCGCCGAGCCATTAACAACAGTCAAAGTAGAACCTTCCAAAGTAGAACCACTTACCGATGTAGTTGCTTTTACAAAAATAGGCAAGATTGCAGAAATTGTGTAATCTGTTGCTTGACACTCAATAGTTTGATTACTACCTTTTGGTAAAATCATAACAAATGTATCAGATGAGTCGTTTTTGTTCACCAAAATTACTAGTAATGCACTAGATTCATTACCTGTTACATTGTCAGTGAATGAGATATTTAATGCTTGCAACAAGATAAACTTATATACAATAGTAACATTGTCATAGTTTCCTTTTGTTGCCGTATCAGGTAATGTGATTGAACTTGCTGGAGAATACTCAATCTCATTGCTACCAGTTTTTACAATTATACTATCCAAAATTGCTTTTCTTGCGATTGTGTCTGTATAACTAAATTGACTCTTTGTTGCATTTACAACTAATGAATTACCATACAAAACATAGAAGGCGCTTGCGTAATTTACTGCATTTGCTGTACCAACTTTGTATGTATAAGAGTTTTTAGCCTGCGCGGTTGTCAACCCTAAACCTTTTACTGTTGTTCCCGCAACAGCAGAATCTTTTGTACCATTCAAGTTATCAGCAATAGTCACTTGGTAACGGTGCATAATGTAGTAAATCTTAATTGTTTTATTTTCGTTTAATGTAAAAGTCATTGTTGCAGAATTACCGTATGCTGTACTGGTTGGATTTACAGTTGCTTCACTTGTGTTACTAGCATTAAAGCGTTCAATTTTTGATACTTTATAACCATTCGCAGAACTTGAAGTATTAGCGGTAACAGTCACGCTACTATTCAATGCGTAACTACCACCCTTACCATTTGTGTTTATTGTATAGTATGTTGCTAGAGTTGAGTCATCTTGCTTATAACTAGTTCCCCCATCTGTACTAACAAAACTTTGTACTGTGATAATTCTCGTAATAGTAATGAAATTTAAAGTAACATCAATAGTAGTATTTGAGTAGCCAGCAGTAGTGGCAGGGCTCAAAGCGTAAATACCTTTTACAGTTTTATCACCAGACATTTTACCAAATATCGCTTGCGCATTTGTAATAATTTCATATGTCCCGCTTGTGTGACCTGTGGTAAATGTCTTTGTGCTTGTACCTATCTTAATAGTAACGCTATCAAAGAAGTATTGTGTTGCTAATGCTTGTGAATTAATTTTTACCGTATAACCGCTAACCGAACTAGCAAAATTTAATCCACTCGCTTGAGCATTGCTCAATGTCACATTGGATGCCGTTATTCCACTCACAGCAAAATTAATAGTATATGCATTTCTCAAAGCAAATGTAACGGTATAAGTAGTAGATGTAGTTGCTTTCAAAGTTGCAGTTGAGTAAACAACACCATTTGTAGCAGTAGCACAAGTCACTGTTGGGCTAATTGTACTAAAACCATAACCAGTAGAGTATGAAGGTACTGCGTAAATGTAGTATACATCACCATAATCAACAGTAATTGTCAAAACATTTGCACTACTCTCAGTAAGTGAAGTTTGTTGGCCCTTTGTTGTGCTGATAATCACTTTACCATTGCTAGGCGTATTTGCTTTTATGGTAATTTGAGTCATAGTATAAGTTGCAACAAATTCCAAAGTCGTTACGCTATCAGCAGGTCTTAAAGCATCTGTTGACATTGCAGTGCTAATATTAAACGCTGTCTTATTTGTCACAGCAACTGAAGAAGTAGCGGTACCCACTTTTAAAGTGTAACTCTTAAAATCTAATCCCGTTACAGTACCTGCAGTCGGAGTAATTGGAGAATTGTAAACAGTCTTTTTAGTGCCTGTTGCAGTACTTGTAATTGTAGTCGCGGTAGTCGTGCCAGCCTCCGTAAAACTCAAAGTAGATACAGGTTTTGTACTAGTAAATTTACTAGGTACTGTTACCGAAGTCTTAATCTCATAGACACGATTATATGTTGCTCTTATAAAGTACTTGTCCGCAGTATTAGTCACACCCGCTGTAAATGTAGCAGTCGTTCCAGAGTGATTAATTGCAGTGGCAAGGTTTGCTTGCGTTGTGCCACCTTTCAAACTAACAAACTGACACTGAGCATTACTACCTAATTGAATAGTAATTACCGTACCTTCATCGTACCAATTACCAGACACACTAGAAATTGCATTTGGTTGAGTGTATGAGAATGAAGAATTTTTATAACTTGAACTAAAACCGTTTGAAACACTATCAATAGTTACAGAGTAAATGCGCACAAATCTAGCCTCTAAATTGTAGTAGTCATCAAGTGAGAATGAAGCAGTGGTCGAGTTTACCCAATTTCCACTAGGTTGCCTATCAGTAGTCATCATATTGCCTGACAAGTCAACATCGTAGAAATACCAGCCAGCAAAGCGGTAATAGTGATTTGTAGCATCAGCGTAAGGAGTTGCAATTAATTTTACAGTTGTACCAACGGTTGTAGTCACTGTTGATGCATTATTTACCGTTGCAGTACCACCTTTTACTACTTTTACATTAACAGTAGGTTTTTTCATAAATATGTAAAGCATAGGCATTCTGTCATTTAATACATTCGACATAAACCAAGTACCACTTGTGCTACCATTTTTAAATGTAAAGCCAGAGAAAGTGCTTGCCGTGCGAACAGCATCATAACTAGAAATTGCTGTACCTATACTATTTCCTGTTGAGTTGTAGTAGTAACAATTTGTAACCGTACCGCTAGTGTTTCCACCCGCAATACCGCCGTAATTTGTACTCAAAGTACTACCAACACTACCATTATTGTAGCAATTTTTGATTAAAGAACTGCTGATATTACCTACAATACCACCCACATACTGGCTACCAGTTACAGCGTGCAAATTGTAACAATCCTGCACCCCCTTAGCACTACTTGCTGATATTTGTCCAACAATACCACCTACATACTGCTTACCTGACACACCGCTGTCACTATAACATTGAGAAATTAATGAGTTATTTGCTTGACAAACCACACCACCAACATAATCATTTGTAGTGTACCAAGTAGAATTAAGAATACCTATTTTCTCAATAGTAGCGCTATCAACATATCCAAATAAACCAGCGAGCCCAGACCCCGCACTTGCAAGATTGCTGATAGTAAACCCATTACCACTGAAATTACCTTTGAATGGGAAACCTTCCCTGCCGATAGGACTCCAAACCGTGATTGAGTCGCCACCAGTTGCAGTCAACATATCAATATCTTTTGTCAAAACAAAGTATTTTCCGCTAAAATCTTGACCTGACATAACAGCACTAGACAAAATACACAAAGTTTCAGGCTTTGAAATAGTAAATTTGTCGCTAGAAGTACCTGTGTGTGAAGTACCTTCTGATGAGTTGATACTGCTAGAATAATCAACACCAGAAGCAGTCAACACTGCATTGATAGATGAATAATCATTTGCACTTGCTTGCATAACTTCATTTTTGCAAACGCTAGGCATATAAACATTGATACAAGGGTGAATACTTAGTTTTACACCGCTATTTTGCCCTTTAATTACGCCATTTGCGATACTTGCGATAGAATTATCTACATTTGAGCGCAACCACATATTATCAGCGTTTAAGCGCATTTCGTTTGATGTATTCCACAAACCAGAGTTTACAGTAAAGCCGTTTGCATTGATAGTTTTGAAACTATTAACTCTCGCTCTTGGTGAATATTCGGTATTAGCGAAACCACCTACTTCGTAGGCGCTTGGTATCCAAATTTTATCTCCATTAATTCCATCATTATTGCTAATTACACCATTATTTAAGGTGTTTAAAATCACGGCTTGCGCGCCTTTCGCTTGATAGTACAAGCGGTTATCACCGTAAGGTACAATCAAACTATCGAGGTCAGCATAACCTACTTTTTGTAAAAATTGAGGGTAAAAAGTGTTCAAAAGGTAATCTCTTACTTCACTTTGCGAGTAACTATTACCACCAAAACTCATTTCAGCCACTGAATCATTTGCGTAAAGGGTCAAAATGTCGTTTTGCTTGTACACAACAGTCCAGTTTATACCGCCCAACTTAATAACTGATGATACAATACTACCACCAGCATTACCCAATGCTACATTATCACCGTAAAGCGACACATTTTGCGCTAGTCTAGTAGCAATATCTTCATCTACACCATTAGCAGAAAATAGTGCATTGTTATCAAGCACATCAGTTTTATTATTATTTTCAGGTTGAACAACAAAATTCTGCTTTTGAGAGAAAATTACTCCCAGAGTAATCGCAGTTGCGCAAACTACAACCATAACCGCCAAAATAACTACTTTTAGCCATTTTGTTGATAGGTTTACACCCCTGATAAATGTACTCATAAACAGTCCTCCAATTTGTTTTTAAGTGTTGTTAAATTTTAATAAATTGCCACGAAAATTTAATTTCTATATCTATTTTAACACAAAATACTAAAAACTTACAAACAAAATTCGACATATTTTAAAAATATTTTAAATTTTATTCTATTTTTCCTAATCTTTTCGTTAAAATACATAATTTTGGAACATTTTTATCTAGTTTCATCGAGATATGTCGCTTCTAGGTCGGCAATATGCAACAAAACGCATATAGGATACTTGTAATAAGCATCAGCAAGCGAATAACTACCACCCTTCACGCGCATATCAAAACCGCCCATATGCCAGTTGATAGCCATAGCCTCCTCCCTAGTCAAACGCAAGAAACCATTGATAATATACACTGATTTTTCACCGTGTCCATAAGGCAAAGTGTCCTCTACTGCATAAAAAGGCTGTTGCACCCAATTACCATCGACTTTTACATTGCGCATTTCTACTTTATATGTATTTACCTTGCAAATATCGTGCAAAAGTGCCAAAATTGCTACGCTTTCCGCAGAAATCGTGTCTTGCCACTTTTCGCCATACTCATTTTTGACTAAATTTAACAATCTATCATAAACATTTAGAGAGTGCGCACAAAGTCCGCCTTCACAAGCGGAATGAAATTTTGTGCTAGCGGGACAAGTGAAAAAATCAGTCTTTTCTAGCCACTCCAAAAAGTTTTCTTTACCCTCACGATTTACATTTTCTCTAAAAATTTGTAAAAATCTTGCTTTATTTTCTTCAATCATTCTATCACCTATTCTGCAATATGTGTATATTGTATTAAATAAATCGAAATATGTCAAATAAAATTGAATAATGAAATAAAAAAAGAAAAAAGCACCGAAAATGTGCTTTTAATCTCCCCAAATTACATTTGGCGTTCTTGTTCTTCTTCTTTGATAGGTTTTACTTTTCTAAGTTCGCTACCGTTGTAAGGAGCAACATAAACATTATCCATTATACCCAAAGTTGACTCATATTCCTTACCATCAATAACCTTTTTGTATCTTTTGCTTAAAACTTGTTTACCATAAATACTCATAATATTCACTTCCTATATAATTATATATAATATATAGCACAAAAATTCCACTAATTCAAGTATTAAACTCAAAATAATTGTCAAAATCATAAAATTATGATACAATTTTAATATAATAAAACTAGATTTTGTATAGAACACTTACATTTTTTGACTTCAAAAGGAGTAATTATGGAAATTAAAACAATCGTTGATACACAAAGAGAACTTTTTTTGACTGGTAAAACTTTAAGTTACAAATTTAGGTTACAACAGTTGGAATTGCTAAAACTTTCTATCAAAAAGCACCAACAAGAATTGCTAAAAGCCTTTAAAACTGACCTAAATAAGTGCGAATTTGACGCAGTTACTACCGAAATTAGCCTAGCAATGCAAGAAATCAAATATTTCAAAAAGCACCTAAAAAGTTTAATGAAAAAGCACAGTGTGCATACAACGCTACTTAATTTCCCTGCAAAAGGTCAAATTGTACACGAACCCTACGGACAAGTGCTAATTATGTCACCGTGGAACTACCCTTTCCAACTAACGATAACTCCACTTGTCGCTTCTATCGCGGGTGGAAATACAAGTGTAGTAAAACCTAGTGCTTATACTCCAAATGTTGCTGAGGCAATCAAAAACATACTCGATATTTTCGACCCAGCATACATTAGTACAGTTATGGGCGGTCGCGAGCAAAATCAGGCACTGCTCGACCAAAAATTTGACTTAATTTTCTTTACTGGTAGCAAAGAAGTTGGCAAAGTTGTGCAAGAAAAGGCTTCCGTAAATCTATGCCCTGTTGTGTTGGAATTGGGCGGTAAATCACCTTGCATTGTAGATGAAACCGCTGACTTAAAACGCGCGGTACGCAGAATTGTTTGGGGCAAATATCTAAACGCTGGACAAACTTGCATTGCGCCTGACTATATTTTTGTTCATCAATCTATTTATGAAAAATTTTTAGAAATGGCTGTTGAGCAAATCAAACAATTTTATTACCCTAATGGTAAATTAACACCTGACTTTATGTACATTGTAAACGAAAAACACACCGAAAGGCTAAAAGGCTTGATTGACCAAAAGCGTGTAGTTTTTGGCGGAAAGGCAAAAGGTAGGCAAATTGAACCAACTATTATGCGTGATGTAACTTTTGATGACGCAATTATGAAGGAAGAAATTTTTGGACCCATTATGCCCGTTCTTCCCTACACTGACATCAAGGAAGTAATTTCATATGTCAACAAAAATGACAAGCCACTCGCTCTTTACTATTTCTCGCGCAATAAAAAGTCAATCAATAATGTTGTAAGTCTCACTAGTTCTGGTGGAGTTTGCATAAATGAAGTCATTATGCACTTTACCGAGCATAACTTGCCTTTTGGCGGAGTTGGTGCAAGCGGTATGGGAAATTATCACGGTAAAAATTCATTTTTGACCTTTACGCACTCAAAATGTATTTTAAAGAAAAACCCAAAACTGGAATTAATGGTTAAATACCCTCCTTACACGGACAAAAAATCTAAATTTGTGTACTTTTATTTGGGTCACGACAGCAAAAATACCTAAACTCAAGCAAAACTATGCGTAAAATCTTGTATTTACCTTATTTTTGAACGAGTACTAACTCATTTTTGACAAAAATCTCGCCTCTCAGCGCGTTTAAAATCTCAAAATTTGCTCAAAGATTAGCAAAAAATATCATTTTTACTTAATTTTAATACAAAAAAAGACAAAGTTAGATTTAACTTTGCCTTTTCTATTTTGCAAGACCGCACTCAAATTAACGAGTTTTACGGGCTGATGACACTGACTTAGTGTTCTTTGTTGCCTTGGAGCAAGTACGAGTTGCTCGATTGCTCGAACCCATTTCCGTGCCAGACTCTACCTTGCTAGTTGCGGTACGCTTTTTACCGCAACCGCAGTTACAACCACTTTTCTTTGTAGTCGTAGTAGATTTGCTAGTAGATTTTGTAGCCATTAAATTCACCTCCACAATTCTTAGCGAGCGCTTGCAATAGTATTTTGTGTCGATTACTAAAAATCATACACATTTGTAATTGTAAAAGTTTGTAAATATTTTATAAATTTCATACTTTTATTAAAAAATTTTACATAGTTAACAAATTTATTGTTAACAAATTTTCACTTTAAGTATTTGATTATTAAAATATCAATATATTGGAATGTAATTTTAAAACTGAATTTTAAAAAATAAAAAAATGCCCTTACTGACATTTCTTATTATAACCAAAACAGCAGAGAGTAGCGCTCCGCTATTTTTTTATTATTCAATACTAATTAAGTAGTAGTAAACTGGTTGGTTACCTGGAATAACTGAAACTTCACAGTCAGGGAATTTTTCTTGCAATTTTTCACACAAAGTGTTTGCTTCCTCTTCTTTTACTCCATCACCATAAAATAATGTAATGTTGACCTTGTCCTCATTCATCATTTCTTCTACCAACTTGATAGTGGCATCGTTGACTAACTTGTCCTTGGCTTTTATCTCGCCATTCGCAAGACCTATAATGTCGCCCTCTGTCAAATCAAAACCATCAATGTGTGTGGTACGCACTGCATAAGTCACAGCACCACTAGTCACGCTGTTGCGAGCAGTGTTCATCGCCTCTACATTTTCTTCCACAGTTCCGTCCATATTGAAGGCAAGCATAGATGAAATACCCTCAGGAATAGAAACGGTAGGAATTACATGTATAAATCTCTTTGTTAGGTTTTTTGCTTGCTCGGCAGCCATAATGATATTTTTGTTGTTTGGGAAAACAAATACATGGTCGCTTGGCACTCTGTCCACTGCTTGCGCAATGTCATCGGCACTAGGGTTCATAGTTTGTCCACCTTCAATAATTTGGTCAGCACCCAAATCTTTAAATACAGCCTTGATACCATCACCAGTTGCAACTGACACCATACCGAATGGTTTTGTATTTTGAGTAGCCTTTGCACGAGCCGCTTTTAACTCACGGTTTTGTTGAATCATATTTTCAATCTTGACATTGTGAATTTCACCAAGTTCAAGAGCATAACCCAAAGCGCGGTTTGGCTCGTTTGTATGTACATGAATTTTAATTAAGTTTAAATCACCTACACAAATTACAGAGTCACCGATTGCCATTAATTTTTCACGCAACCTATCAATATCTGAAATTGTAGTCTTTTTGTTCAACTCAATTATCATAAATTCTGTACAGTAGCCAAATTGAATGTCTGCCAAATCTTCATAATTAATGATAGCAAGGTTGTCTTCAATTACTTTTGCTTCTTCTGCTTCTTTAATAGTGATATTTTCATCTTCATTTACTAAACCTTTGTAAAAACCATTAAAGATAGTAAGCAAGCCTCTACCACCCGCATCAACTACGCCAGCAGACTTTAATACTGGCAACAATTCTGGAGTTTGCTCCAAAATCTCCTCACCTGTTTTTAGCACTTGGTCAAAAAAGCCCTCAAAGTCCGCGTGCTTTTTAGCGGCAGCCTCAGCACTTTCAGCCATTACACGAATGACCGTAAGGATTGTACCCTCTTTTGGAATTGACACAGCCTTGTACGCATACTCAGCACCGCTCTTCATTGCTTTTGCAAAAGCCTTTGTAGTCATCTCAGTTTGCTTGGCAATCTCAATCGACATACCACGCAATATTTGTGACAAAATAACACCCGAGTTACCGCGCGCGCCACGAAGCGCACCTTTACCCAAAGCATCAGCAAGACTGTCAAAATTATTTGTAGGGCAGTCATTAATTTCTTTTGTCGCTGACTTAAAAGTCATAGACATATTGTTACCAGTATCACCGTCTGGCACGGGATAAACATTTAAACTATCAATATACTTTCTGTTGTTCTCTAAATATATATTTGCGGCATTAACCATTCTTCTGAATGTAGCACCGTTAAAACTCTTGTCCATTTAATCAACCTCTAAATTTTACAAAAAATAGGAAAATGATGTAAGTTATACCCTTACACCTATTACATTAATATTTACCGTATCAACAATCATTCCAGAAAACTCCTCCACGCGATACTTGACCGCTTTTTTGAGAGATTCTGCAACAGCACTGATTGATACGCCATATTTTAGCACTACGAATAAGTCTATAAAAATTCTATTTGCATCTGTAATAACTTTTACGCCCTTGCCTAATTGTTGTTTTTTAAACAAGTCTGCAAAGTTATCACTTAGACCCTTTGATACTAGGTCCACAACTCCATAACAATCAAGTGCTGCACTTGCCGCAATTGTTGCTATGGCATCATCTGCAATAAATATCTTACCATAGTAATTTGTGGTAGTAACCGACATACAACCTCGCTAAAATCTTGTACATTGTACGGGAAATATTTTACTACTAAATGCAAGATTTATCAAGTATTTTTCCATAAGTTTTTTAGAAAATTGAAATGTTTTTAAAAAAATGTGCAAATAGGGTTGCAAAATTTTTAAAAAAATGTTACAATAGTTTATCATTTTTCAATAGATACACTATTGGACATAAATTATGATTACACAGGGGGTGTTCTTAAATGAGCAAAATATGTGATAACTGCGGTAAGACCAAAATGGCAGGAAATCAAGTTCACCGTCAAAGTCAATGGGTACAACGCCGTACCTCTACACCTAAGAATGTGAACCTTCAATCTGTTACAGTTACTGATGAAAACGGCAACACTTGCAAGAAAAAACTTTGCACCCGTTGCATTAAGAAAATGAAATCAGAAGCGTAACTTCTAATCACCACCAGAAATGGTGGTTTTTTTTAAAACACAAAAAATCTACTACTTGTAATAGTAGATTTTTCTTTTTTTAACGCGCAAGTTGCTTGCTAAATATTAGTTTGATTAGCCCCCGCAAAAATTTAGGTGCTTTAAACACAATTATTCTCAATACCGCATATCCCCTTTAATTTTAAAGTACAATATGCTTTTAAACAGAATTTTGTTAATTATTTATTTCTTTCAGTTCGCGTATGAGTGCTACCCTATCGCTTGCGGTAAACATAGCACTACCTACGACCAATACATCAGCGCCTAGCGAAACGACAGAGCCAGCAGTTTGCGCATTTACCCCGCCATCGACTTCAATCAAAAACTTGTAGTCATTTTCCGCACGAATGGTATTAAGTTCGGCGATTTTTGACAGCGTGCTAGGAATAAAAGTTTGTCCGCTTTTGCCTGGTTCTACACTCATTACAAGCACAATATCAAGAAAAGGCAGGTATTTTTCGATAGCACTTACTGGGGTTGTTGGTTTAATTGAAAGTCCAGCCTTGCACCCCAAATCGTGAATTCTATTTATGGCATTAATTATCTCGATTGTGCCTCGTAGCGCCTCAAAATGCACAGTTATATTTGTTGCACCCGCTTTCGCGAAAGTTGATAATCTTTCGATAGGATTTTCAATCATTAAGTGAACATCAAAAGTTGTGTTTACGCGTTTAGTAAGCAAACTCAGTACAACTTCATCAAAAGTCTTACGCTCTACAAATTTTCCGTCCATTATATCGCAATGAAACCAATCTGCGCCATCATTTTGGAGAGATTTTGCATAATCTACCAAATCATTTAGCGGACAAGGGTCACTGCTGGGCGCGATTAACACTTTTTTATCCATAAAGTTTTTTCTCCTTTTCTTTTGCGAGTTCGTAAAGTTTTAAGTACCTTTCATACCTCAAAGCGTTGATTTTACCCTCTTTGACCGCCTGCTTTATCTTGCAATCTTTTTCATATTCACCCAAATGATTGCAATCGTTAAATTTGCACTTAAACTCTTTAAATTCAGGGTAGTTGTCGATTATATCTTCTGGCGTAAATTCATCTAATTCGAGCGCATTAAAGCCTGGTGTATCAGCAATCAGTGCGCCATTGTGCATAACAAAAATCTCACTGTGGCGAGTCGTATTTCGTCCACGACCGATTTTACTAATACCACCTGTTTCCATTTCAATATCAGGCACTAACACATTTAAAATGCTAGTCTTGCCTACCGCCGATTGCCCAGTAAGTATGCTAAATTTGCCCGACAATACTGGGTTTAGCGTGGTCGCTGTATTGTTGTAATCAAGTGCAGACACAAGCACAATCTCACAAATTTTGCCATATTGCGCTATCACTTCATCAATAAAGCCTTGCACGCATAGGTCTATTTTGTTGATAACTATCACAGGCTTTATATTGAGCGAAAAGAACTTAATTAGCATTTTATCTACTAGCAAAAAATCAGGTTTTGGCAAAGGCGCAATCACGATTAGTGCTTGCTCGACATTCGCTAGCGGTGGGCGTATCAAAAAATTTTTACGCTCACACACAGCATCAATTACCTTTTGCTCCTTGTCAAATTCTACAAAATCGCCCACAAAAACTTTGTCATCTTTTAACTTTTTACGGCTTTTAGCCATAATAACTTCATTGTCAATCTTGACCCAAAAATTGCCACCAATGGCTTTTATTACTTGTGCTTTAATCATAATTACCTCTTATTTTTATAAATTAAAATGAATATTAATGCATAATTTTAAGACATATTGCTGGGGTTTGTTTCCACAAAAACCAGCGATTTTGGGTGCTTATCTTCGCTCACTGTATTGTAGATAAAATCCGTAATTTCAGGTTCGGTGTCTAGCGTAAATCTACATAAAATTTGAAATCTATATTTTTTCTCAATTCGTGATACAGGCGAAGCCATTGCCTCGCAATACAAAAATTGTTCCCTATGCGCTAAAAAATAGTCGCGAATTTGAGAGTAAAGTCTTGCCGTTGTAGCACGAGCCTCATCTTTGTCCTCGCTAGTAATCAATACCCTAATTATCTTTGAAAAAGGCGGGAATTTAGCCACTTCGCGCAAATTTATTTCTTTTTCGTAAAAGCCTAAATAGTCATAATTTGAAGCAAAACGGTACACATAATGTTTTGGGGTATATGTTTGCAAAATAACTTTTCCTTCTTTTTCAGCCCTGCCCGCTCTACCAGCAACTTGCGTAATCAACTGATAAGTACGCTCGGTCGAGCGAAAATCACTAAAATGCAAACTCATATCCGCATTCATTATTCCTACCAAAGTAACCGCAGGGAAATCGTGACCTTTTGCTATCATTTGAGTGCCAACAAGTATGCAAGGTTTTGTTTTGCCAAAAGTTTCTAGCAATTCGTTTAATGAATTTTTATTCTTTGTTGTATCAAAGTCCATACGCAAAATTTTTACATTTGGAAAGTGATTTTGTAATTCTTCCACAACTTTTTGCGTACCCATTGCCCCCATACGAATATATCCACTCCCGCACGCGGGGCAATTTGTGAGAGCCTTGTATCTACGATTGCAATAATGGCATTTTAGCAAGTTGTCCTCTTTGTGATACACTAGCGAAACATCGCAATCTTCGCATTTTGCTACATAACCACATTCCCTACAAATCATATAACTACTAAATCCACGCCTATTGATAAATAGCATCGCTTGATTTTTTTCAGCCACACAATTTTCCAATTCACTCATCAGTTGTGCACTAAAAATACCGCTGTTGCCATTACGCATTTCATCACACATATTTACAACAGAAATATGAGGCATCGGCTTTGCGTTGGCACGATTCGGCAAGTTGTGTAGCACAATTTCTCCATTTTGAGCCTTGTAAAATGAGTCAAGGCTAGGAGTTGCACTCCCCAAAATCACTGGGCAATGGTTGTATTCTGCTCGAAATGAAGCCACCTCGTGAGTAATGTATCGCGGGTTTGATTCCGCTTTGTAACTAGGGTCGTGTTCCTCATCTAAAATAATTGCACCAATATTTTCTAATGGAGCAAAAATTGCACTTCTTGCGCCTATCGCAATACGCGCTTGCCCTGTGCGTAACCTCTGCCATTCATCAAATCTTTCACCATCGCTAAGCCCACTATGTAGTATGGCAACGCTATCACCAAATCTAGCGGTAAATGTGGACAAAACTTGCGGTGTAAGCGAAATTTCAGGTACAAGCAAAATAGCAGTTTTACCCTCGCTCAACACTTGCGCGATAATTCGCATATAGACCTCAGTTTTACCAGAACCCGTTACACCAAATAATAAATGTACTTTGTCGCGTTGCGCCAAAATTTCATTTACTACCTTATCTTGCGCGGGTGTCAGCGTTACTTGCTTATCTTCCTTTTGAATTGTACTAGGCGCACGCCTTACGGCACTTGCGACCTGCCTTATTACCCCTAAATCAAGCAATTTTTCTACATTGCTAGTACCATAATTTTTATTTAACTCAGTCCTTGCGTAAAGTTTGTCTGGGTGCAAATATTTGATTAATTCGATTTGTTTTGTTGCGTTTTTTCGAGTACTCGCAAGCAGTTCTCTATCATCAAATTTTTCGGTCAATTCCACAAAATTTACATACAATGGCTTTGCTTTACCATTACGCAACGGCGTGGGAATAAACAAGCGCATACAATCCACATTTCGCAAATGAAAGGCTTTGCGCATTTTCTCATTTAAAGCCAAAAACTCGGACAAAATTACGGGATAATCATCCTTTGCCTGTCCGAGTGTTTTGAGTAAATTTGGTGGACAATCGCTAGTTTCTTTTAGTCGCAAAACATACCCTTCGATATATCTCTTACCGAAAGGAACGGTCACCCTTTCACCCACGCGCGTATCATCTCTTGCTATATAATCAAAAACTTTGTCAACTTGCTCATTCGCAACATCAACGATAACTTCGGCTATCATATAACCTCTTAGTCAAGTTTATTTTCGTTTGGAACTACTTTTCCTTCAAATACCTCTTCTGCCGCAATAGCAATCACTTTTGGGTCTTTGTCATTTGGCTCACCCATTAAATATTCATTGTTCAACGCCTTGGCACGCTTTGCAACTAAGCAAGTAAGCAAAAACTTATTCCCTACCTTTTGAGTCAACTCATCAATAGGTGGCTCCATCATTACATAATCTTTTTCGTTTTCCATAATATTCTCCTATTTAATCAATTCTTTTACGATGTCGGCAACCATTTTAGGGTTTGCCTTACCTTGTGTAGCACGCATTGCTTGCCCAACAAAGAAAGCCATCGTTTTTTCGTTGCCCTCGCTCAATTCTTTCACTGCTTTTGGGTTGGCATCAACGATTTTTTGCAATACCTCTTTCAATGCGCCAGTGTCGTTCATCTGCTTTAAACCTAATTTCTCCACCAACTGCTTAGGGTCGGCATCTTGCTCCCAAATAATATCAAAAATCTTTCTTGCGCCCGCTTGGTTAATCTCGCCTTGCTTGTACATTTGTAGCATTTTGGCAAGGTTTGTGGCACTCACTTTTATCACTTTTTCTTCATCTTCGGTTGCATTTAATTTCTTAAACACCTCAGCCGTAATCCAGTTGCAAACAAATTTAGGTTCGTTAAATTCTTTTAACACATCTTCAAAGAAATCCGCAAAACTGCGCTCTTGTGTCAAAAGTTCCGCATCTTGCTCGGTCAAACCTAATTTGCTGTAAATTTCCTTGCGTTCGTGCGCAAGTTTAGGAAGTTTGCCTCTAATGCGCTCGATATACTCTGGTGAAACCTCCAAAGGTATGAGGTCTGGGTCTGGGAAATAACGATAATCTTGACTATCTTCTTTTGAACGCATTGAGTATGTCTTACCCTTTTCATCGTCCCAACGCCTAGTTTCTTGTACAATTTTTCTGCCCGCTTCCAATTCCTCAATTTGTCTATTTGACTCATATCTAATTGCGTGTAAAACTGCTCTAAATGAATTGAGGTTTTTGAGTTCGGTACGAGTACCCAAAGGCTCGCCCTCTTTGTTAACTGAAATATTTACATCAAAACGAATGCTGCCTTCTTGCATTTTGCAGTCACTAACACCAACATAAAGCAAAGTGCTACGCAATTTTTGCAAGTACGCAACTGCTTCTTCTGCACTATTCATATCAGGTTCAGAAACTATTTCAATCAAAGGCACACCCCCACGATTGTAATCAACCATTGTGCCTGCATTATCGTGAATTAACTTTCCAGCATCTTCTTCAAGGTGAATACGATTTAGGCGGATAAATTTCTTTTTACCATCAACTTCAATCTCCAATCCGCCCCCGAGGCAAAGTGGATACTCTAATTGAGAAATTTGGTACGCCTTACACAAGTCTGGGTAAAAATAGTTCTTTCTCTCAAAAACTGAATAGTTGTTAATCTTGCACCCAACAGCCAACCCCATAAGTATCGCCTTTTCCACAGCATCTCTATTTAATACTGGCAAAGCCCCTGGCATAGCAGTACACACAGGACAACAATTTGTATTAGGCTTATCACCAAATTCATTTTTACAAGCACAGAAGCACTTTGTGTTTGTGTTTAACTCGCTATGTACCTCTAGCCCTATTACTGTTTTGTATTCGCTCATTATTTCATCTCCTTATGTGCTTGTTCAAAGGCGTTTGCCACTCTATAAATAGTTTGTTCATCAAAATGCTTACCTATAATTTGCATACCAATAGGCAAACCTTCTTGCGTCTTTCCGCAAGGCATACTCAATGCTGGCACACCTGCAATATTAATTGGCACAGTGAATATATCTGTTAAATACATTGCTAAATGGTCATTTGACTTTTCACCCAACTTAAATGCTGGGGTTGCTGTTGTTGGACTAATCAATACATTACATTGACTAAGCGCATTTGCAAACTCGTTTCGTATCACTTTTTGCACGCGTTTTGCCTTACGATAGAACGCATCATAATACCCACTGCTCAACACATAGTTACCTAGCATTATACGGCGCTTTACCTCTTTACCAAAACCTTGCGTACGAGATTTAAAGTATAAATCAACCACATCGGTGTAATTTTCTGCACGCTTGCCATATTTTACTCCATCAAAGCGTGCAAGGTTACTTGCTGCTTCAGCGGAAGAAATAATATAGTAAACCGCAAGTGCTGTATCAAGACTAGGTAAATCTACCTCAACAAGTTCTGTGCCTTGTGACTTGTACCACTCCAAAGCACTATTTAAAGCATTCCTCACTTCATTGCTCAAATCATTGGTAAAGAATTGCTTGGCGATACCTATTTTCATTCCCTTAATTCCAGCATCAAGTTGTGCGGTAAAATCTGGTACAATTTCAGTAGAAGAAGTCATATCCATTTCATCTCTACCAGCAATAACATTCAACATCATTGCGTTGTCGCGCACGGTCCTAGTAAGAGGACCCACTTGGTCCAAAGAACTAGCAAAAGCGACCACTCCAAAACGCGATACCCTGCCATAAGTAGGTTTTATACCTACCACTCCACAAAAACTACTAGGCTCACGGATTGAACCACCAGTATCTGTACCTAAACTTGCAAAACATTGTTTGCTTGCGACAGTTGCAGCGCTACCACCACTACTTCCCCCTGGGACACGGGTTGTATCTACTGGATTTTTTACCGCACCAAAAGCAGAATTTTCGTTACTACTACCCATAGCAAACTCGTCCATATTTGCCTTTGCGATTATTATCGCACCAGCATCGTAGAGTTTTTGCGCAACAGTTGCGTTGTATGGCGAAACAAAATTCTCCAAAAATTTACTAGCGCAAGTTGTTTTTGTGCCCTTAAAATTAATATTATCTTTTAGCACAATAGGCACACCTGCAAGCGAGCCTAATTTTTCGCCATTTTGCCTTGCCAAATCAACCTTTTTTGCTTGCTCCATAGCCATATCAAAATAGGTAGAATTTAAAGCATTTAGGTCACTAGTTTGTGCTATTTTTTCAAAACATAATTTTACCAATTCTTGCGAAGTCACTTTACCTGAATTTAAATATTCAAGCACTTCACTCATACTACAATCTAAAAAATCCATTCTATTCCTCCGCAACCGTAATAGGCACCAAAAAAGCACCGTCCTGAGATTCTGGAGCATTTGCCACAATCTCGCTAGTTTCCAAACTAGGTTTTATCACATCAGCACGCAATTCCGTATCAGCGTTAACTGTTTTTTCTAGCAAATCTACGCCTGAAACATCGACCTTGTTTATTGCCTCCACTTGCGCAAGTGTTGCACTCAGTTCTTCTACAAATTGTTCAGTTTCTTGCTCGCTAAACTCCAGTCTAGAAAGTTTGGCAAGTTTTTTTACATCATCTATGGTAATATTCATTTATTCCTTCCCTTAATTTAATACTTACAATATATCACGAAAGTGCCTTGCTGTCAATTATTTAATATAGACAAAAATTCATCTTCATCAATGATTTTGATACCCAACAACTTTGCTTTTTCGTATTTGCTACCTGTACTTTCACCAGCCAAAACAAAATCAGTCTGTTTGCTCACCGAACTAGCCACATTACCGCCGTTTTCTTCGATTAATTTTGTTGCTTCATTTCTTGTCAAATGCGGTAGTGTCCCCGTCAATACAAAAGTTTTTCCATTAAATTTTGCACTTGCTGACACCTTGTTATATTTTATCTTTACACCACTATCAAACAAGTTTTGTATGACCTCTTGATTTTTTGGATATGCGAAATAATCCACTATCGACTGCGCAACGATTTCGCCTATATCGCGAATATTACTTAAATCGTGTACATTTGCCTTTGACAAACTCTCAAAATCAGCAAAATGTTTGGCTAGGTCTTTGGCAGTTTTTTTACCTACATTTGCAATACCTAGTGCAAATATAAAGTTTGCAAAATCTATATTTTTACTCTTTTCTAGACTTGCAAGTAAGTTGTTAATTTTTTTATCTTTGTACTTTTCTAGCCCTTCCAAATCTTCCGCTTTCAATTTGTACAAATCATCGACCGTACGCACGCCTAATTTATCGTAAAACAAATCAATCGACTTGTCGCGCACACCCTCAATATTCATTGCATCACGAGAACAGAAGTGAATTATTCTTTCTTTTAATTGACCTGCGCAATTATCTTTGTTTGGACAAAACAAATTTACGCCATTGTTTACAAGTTCCGCTCCACAACTAGGACAAAACTTGATTTTTTCGATAGGCTTTGAATCTGGAAAATCTTGCGCAAGCCCCAGTATTTCTGGTATTACTTCGTTACTTCTACGCAAAAATACTAGACTGTTTATCTTGACTTTTTTACGCAAAATATCGTCCCAGTTGTTGAGTGTAGCACGCGAAATAGTAGCGCCCGCAATATCTACGGGGTCAAGTTTTGCTAAGGGGGTCATCTTGCCCGTTCTGCCTACTTGCCAAATTACATCGCGAATATAAGTAGTCACCTCTAACGCCTCAAATTTGTATGCAATCGCCCACTTAGGAAAACGAATTGTAAAGCCCAATTCTTCACGCGTGCGCATATTGTTTATCTTGATAACCACTCCGTCAATTAGCACATCAATGATTTCGCGTTTTTTGTCAATTTCGTTGATAACTTCCATAATCTCATCGGTAGTTTTTCTTACTTCGTAAAAGTCGCCTACCAAAAATCTATTATCAATCAAAAATTGTCGCAATTCGGTTTGTGTGCTAAATTTTTTGCCTTTAATCACTGGTATCCCGTAGGCAAAAAAGTCAAGATTTCTACTTGCAGTTACTTTTGGGTCAAGGTTTCTAATAGCGCCAGCCACCGCATTTCTTGCGTTTTTCAGTGGTCCATCAGTTGTCTTGTTGTAAGCGTTTAGTTCGCTTAGGAGCATAATTCCTTCGCCCTCGACCACGATATGTTCTTTAAAAGGAATAGAAAGTGGCACACTGCGAATAGTCTTTACTTGCGCGGTTACATCTTCACCGATAAGCCCATTACCACGCGTTGCCCCTTGCACTAAAATACCATTTTCATAGGTGAGTGCCAAACGCAAGCCATCAAATTTGTATTCTAATGTAAATTCAGTATCGGGATAATTTGCCTTTACCTTGGTGACGAAGTCATCGAGTTCGCCACGCGTCTGCGCCTTATCAAGGCTGTAAAGTTGCGCTTCGTGTGTATGCTTTTCAAACTTTTCACTAGTCATATCGCCTACCCTTTGAGTAGGGCTATCAGGCAAAATATAACCAGTTTCCTTTTCTAAATCTACAAGCGTATAATACAACTTGTCATAATCTTTATCGGCAATTATAGGCGAATCTAGCACATGATAATAATAGTTGTACTTGTTTAGGTCAGCGACTAACTGTTCTATTCTTTCCTTAACTTTTTGTTCCATTTTTATTTCCTTTTAAGAATTTGCAAAGGTGCATAATCTACGCTCAAAGTCTTGCTACCGATATTTCCAAAATCAATAGTAATCATTCGATTTGATGAAAGCATACTATCGTTTGTAATCACGCCTAATCCAAACTTAGGGTGCAAAACTTGCGTCCCTTTTGTAAATTGAGAATAGTCCTTTTTCTGCTCTTTTACACGATTGTTTAGCAAAGTATTTATACTTGCGGTTGTCTTAGGTTTTGGCGCATAACTGCTACTAATATTACTTGTAAATACAGGTTTTGTATTTTGTGGTTTTACATCAGCAAAGCCCATTTCTTTTAAAAATCTACTAGGGTCTTGATACTTCACTTCATTGTACATATATCTACGCTTGCTTCGAGTTAAATACAAATCTTCGCGCGCACGCGTTAAGGCAACATAGCAAAGTCTGCGTTCTTCCTCAATATCACTAGGGCGCTCGCCACCTCGATTGATAGGAAAAATTCCTTCTTCAAGCGCGGTCACAAATACAACTCTAAATTCTAGCCCTTTTACCGCGTGTACGGTCGAAATCAAGATATTGTCATCGTTTTCATCGACTGAGTCAATATCGCTCACAAGCGTAATAGACTCCAAATATTCAGCCAAAGTGCAGTTTGGGTTGTTTTGCTCAAATTCCTTTACGGAATTAACAAACTCAGCGATGTTTTGAAGTTTGTTTACCTCCTCATCACTACCCCCTTCAAAAGCAGTCTTAAACCCAGCACGCTCTACTAAGTATTGCGCAAATTCGGTAATATTTAAACTATCAGCCTTAGTCTTTAAATCAAGATACAAATCACGGAATAACTGTAACTTTTTGCTTACCGCAGGAGTAAAGGCATACTTATCCAACTCTAATATAACTTTTAATAAACTACCACCGTTTGCAAATTGTTTCACTTGCTCGACTGTACTATCACCTATACCGCGTTTTGGATAGTTGATTATTCGCAAAATACTATCATTGTCGCGCGGGTTAACGATTGCTCTAATGTAGCCCACTACGCCTTTGATTTCCACACGCTCAAAGAACCTAAAACCGCCTAGCATCTTGTATGGCAAGTTGTAGTTTAGCAAATATTCTTCAAATAAACGCGAAGGAGCGTTTAGCCTCATAAGAATTGCAAAATCAGAGTAAGCATAATCGCCGTTCCTTACTAAATCGCGAATAGTTTTTGCTACATAATCAGCCTCATCTCTGTCACTTTCGCCCACAAAACAGTTGACATTTTTACCTTGCTCATTTTCAGTCCAAAGTGTCTTTTTTAACCTCTGCGAATTATTATCAATCACTCTGTTTGCTACTTGCAAAATATTTTTGGTAGAACGGTAATTTTGCTCCAACTTAAATATTTTTGCATCTTTGAAATCTTGCTTGAAATTGATAATATTGCCGATATTTGCACCACGCCAACCATATATACACTGGTCCTCATCACCAACAACTAAAATATTGCCCCACTTGCCCGCAAGTATTCGTACAATCTCATATTGAATTGTGTTTGTGTCTTGAAATTCATCTACATGAATGTACCTAAATTTATCTTGGTAATACTCGCGAACTTCTTGATTTTCGCGCAACAATTTATATGTAAACACCAACAAGTCATCAAAGTCTAACGCATTGTTTTGTCTAAGCATTTTTTGGTACAAGTTATATGCATTTTTTACTTTTTCGCCATCGACAAAACCCTGAATATTTGCGGTATAGTCATCAACATCTGCATTGTTATTTTTGATATTTGAGATATGGTAATCAATGCTCTTTTTTACCTCATCATCTTCAATGTTTAACTGCTTGTAAACTTCCTTTAAGAGCCTATTTTTCTCCATATCGGCATAAATAGTAAAGTTTGTCGTAAAACCAGAAAATTTATCAATAAACCTACGCAAAATCAATACGCAAAGCCTATGAAAAGTGCTTACCCACACTTGGTCCCCGCAATCTACCATTTTTGCGATACGCTCTTTCATCTCGTTTGAAGCCTTGTTTGTAAAAGTAATTGCTAAAATATTGTATGGCGAAACGCCTTTTTCCAAAATTAGATAAGCAATTCTATGAGTAAGCAACCTAGTCTTACCACTACCAGCACCCGCCGTTACAAGCACCGCACCCTCGCTTTGTAGCACTGGCAAACGCTGTTCTTCATTCAAATTATCTACTATACTCATAAACTTTCCCCTTTTGTACCTATATTGTAACAAAAAAAGCCCATTTTGGCAACCAAATCGGGCTTTATTTATTAGATAGAATGACACATTTTCATTTGTCGTTCGCGTTCGTATCTTTCGCGCATTTCGTTATATTTGTCCGTTAATTTTATTATGTAATTTTGGCGCGCCTCAATGTCCATATTGTCGTATTCTTTGTGGTCGATTAATTGGCTGATAGGATTAAAAGCAAATGCATTTTGATTTAACATTTTGCACACCTTTCTATAAAGTTCGTTATCTTTCTCATTTTGTGCATCACAATAAATATCACGCATCAAACGCCTAGCATACAAATCTTTTATCTTTTGTTCGCTCTCGTTTGAGTTGTTTTTGATATAGTCCTCACGTTCTTGTCGAATTTTGTCCCAGTACCCACTGATTTTAATCTGTGCTTTGCCTTTTTTGCAAAAGTCTTGATGCTAATTGTTTGTGTATCCATTTCTTTTTCCTCCTATTTTTGATAACCAAATTTTATAACAAAACTTGTCCAAAAACAAACAAAATTTAGCGAATTTTAGCCATTCGACATAGAATATAAAATAATCAAAAATTCTTGTATATATCGCCATTAAATTGTATTTTTAAACAAAAATTGTGATTAAATTTACAACTGAATACACAAAATCGACTTTTTCCGCACAAAAAGCAACAAAAAAAGAACCTCAATTAAAAGGTCCTTATATAAATCATTAGATAGATTCCTTAATTTTAGCACGCTTACCGCTAAGTTTGCGGACATAGTACAATTTTGCACGGCGAACTTTACCTCTACGGATAACCTCAACACGGTCAATTCTTGGTGAATGGATTGGGAATGTTCTCTCAACGCCGACACCGAAACTAATACGGCGAACTGTAAAAGTTTCACGAATACTACCATTTTTACGCGCAATTACTACACCTTCGTAAGCCTGAATACGCTCTTTGTCGCCTTCAACAACTTTTACAAATACTTTCACAGTATCACCGATGTTGAAATCAGCAACATTTTCTTTAAGGCCTTCTTTTTCTAGTGTTGCAATAATGTTCATACTGACTTAATACCTCCTTGCAAGATTAATCGAATGTTCTTGTGGCAAAGTGCTTTTGCACCCCACAGCGGACCGCTCGAAGCCATAGATATATAATAACATAATTTTTTATGTTTGGCAATAAGTATTTGACAATTTTTTAAAAAAGTTTGCAAATTTTTATACTTATTTGGCTAAATTGAAACATTTACAAAAATTTTTAATCAAAAAGCATCTTCAATAAGCCTAATTTCATCTCCCAACACCTCTACAACGGCAAACGAAACTGGCATATCAAGCAAGCGTTTTGTTCGTAGGTAATACATTGCAAGTGTTTGTAATTTGTGCTGTTTTCTCTCATCTACCGCTTCACACGGCAAGCCAAATTTGGCAGTTTTTCTAGCCTTTACCTCTACAAACACAATATAATCACCTTTTTTAGCCACAATATCAATTTCGCCGATACTGCAACGATAATTTGTGTCTAAAATCTTGTATTTACGCTGTTTAAGGTATTTTTGAGCCATTTTCTCGCCCTTGATACCCAACGCAATTCTGTCAAAATTGTCCAATTTATTCTCCCTTGTAACGGTCAAGAGTGATTTTGCCTAGCCTACCCTTTCTAAAATCATCAAGCACGGCACGCGCGCCTCTTTCCCAATCATACTCGCCACCACGAATAATAAACTTGCGGTTTTCACAAATTTGCCCCAAATAATCTACTGGCGCAAATTCATCGTTAAGTTGCAAATTATATCTTTCCAAAAATTGTTGAGGGTAGTCAACAAGCATTTTTGCGATAAAATCAAGCACCAACTCGCTAGGGTCAAGCACATCATCTTTGATTGCATTTATATAAGCAAGGTTGTGAGCGACATTGTCATCTTCAAAAGAGGGCCACAATGTACCTGGGGTATCTAGTACTTCCAACTGCCCCGCAATTCGTACCCATTGTGTGCTACGCGTTACACTAGGTCTATCCCCAGTAATTGCTTTATATTTCCCACAGAGGTTATTGATTAAGGTACTTTTACCGCAGTTTGGCACACCTATAACCATTGCTCTCAACGGCATACTAACCCCTTTTTGCCTTAGGCGTTCTAGTTTGTCGGCAAGCAATTTTTCCATTCCGTTTACAACAGCCTTACTTGCATTTGACATAGTTGACACAAGAGAAACGGCAAGACGATTGTCACCACTATAATATTTTTGCCACAATTTCGTTTGCTCATCATCGGCTAAATCGGTTTTGTTTAACACAAAAATAATAGGCTTGTTACCGATAATTTGCTCAAATTGGGGGTTCAAACAACTATACGGCGCGCGCGAATCTAGCACATAAATTATCAAATCTACTAACTTTACATTTTGCTCCATTTCGCGCAAGGCTTTTGTCATATGCCCTGGAAACCACTGTATCTTCATAATTCTCTCCTAGTTAAATTAATCTTTTCTGTCTAGCAAGTCGGGGCGCTTTGCTTTTGTCAACAATTCGCTTTGCTCTCTACGCCATTTTGCAATTTCGCCGTGATTACCGCTCAAAAGCACTTCTGGCACTTTTAGCCCTCTAAATTCCGCGGGGCGCGTGTATTGAGGAAATTCTAACAAATTATTTTCAAAAGTATCGCAAACGGCTGAATTTTCATTGTGCAAGACACTAGGAATAAGCCTTGCGACCGCATCAACAAGCACCATTGCTGGCAATTCGCCCCCTGTTAGCACATAGTCGCCTATACTGATTTCTTGGTCCACAAATGTATCAATTACTCTTTGGTCGATACCCTCATAATGCCCACAAATCAGCACTAAGTGGTTGCGTTTTACCAAACTTTTTGCCATTGTTTGAGTAAAGGTATCACCTTTTGGCGAAAGGTAAATGACATACGCCTCATCATCAAGCACGCTCTCAATGCTATCAAAAAGTGGTTGCGGGGTCATAAGCAAGCCTTCTCCGCCCCCGAATGTTGTGTCATCACATTTTTTGTGTTTGTCAGTAGAGAAATCACGAATGTTTACGATATTGACTGTAATTTTTTGAGCCTCGCGCGCTTTGCCTATTATGCTTTCAGCAAGAGGCGCAAAACTATCGGGGAAAAGGGTCAAAATATCAATCTTCATATTCTGTTACCTCTTTGTAGCGTTTAGTATTTGCAATGATTTTTTTACTATGTATATCTATACTGGTAAATACATCTTTTATATATGGACAAAGAGTAGTCGAAAAATCTTTGGTAATATCAAAAATATCCGCATTGCCGTAATTTTCAATATCAGTGACTTCGCCTACAAACTCGCCATTATCAAGATAAACTTGACAACCTATCAAATCATCGTAATAAAACTGCCCTTCCGCCAAATCGGGCAAAGCCTCTTTTGGTGCAGTAATCACCGCATCGCGTAGGGTTTCCGCTTTATTTCTATCATCACAAATATCAAGCTTGAGATAAACAAACCCCTCACGCACACTTGCCGATTGAATTTTACACTCAGTGCCGTTTATCTTTACCAACTCGATTGATTTAAAAAAATCAGCACTAGTTAAAGGCAAGACTTTTAGTTCACCCTTGATACCTTGTGGCTTAATCACTTTCCCTAATTGTATATCCATTGTTTCCTCCAACAAAAAACGAGAGAAATATTCTCTCGCCTTACACAAGAAAAATCTTTAATTTATTTTACAACAAATATTGATTTAATGCAAATCAAATTGAAAACTTTTCTCAATTATTCAGCAGATGCTTCTGCGTTTTCTTCCTCAGCCTTAGCCTTTGGTGCAGGTGGTAATTGCTTAGCGCGTGGAGCAACATATGCCTTTGCTTCCATCAAGCCATCTTTTACCAACAATTCGCGTGCAGTTTCAGTAGGAGTAGCACCAACAGAAAGCCAGTAAGCAACGCGTTCCTTGTCTAATTTCAACTCAAAAGGCTTTTTGAGTGGGTCATAAGTACCCAAGTTTTCGATAAATTTACCGTTTCTTGCGCAACGAGAGTCCGCAACAACCATACGATAGAATGGTGATTTTTTGTCGCCTAAGCGAGCAAGTCTAATTTTAACTGCCATAGTTATTTTCTCCTTAAATTTGATTAAATATAATTTTCGTTATTAAAACGGAAATTTCTTCTTTTTGCCCTTACCTGCGCCATATTGTCGCATAAGGTCTTTGCTTTGGCTAAATTGTTTGAGCAAAGTGTTTACCTCTTGAATAGTCGTACCACTGCCCATCGCAATTCGCTTTTTTTGTCCCGCCTTGATAATATCTGGGTCAAAGCGTTCGGCTGGTGTCATTGATTGAATGATTGCTTTGTTTTTGGCAATTTCGCTTTCATCAACTTTGACATTGCCCATTTTACCACGCAACCCTGGAATCATATCCATAAGCGCGTTGATGTCGCCCATTTTTTTGAGGCTCTCGATTTGTTGCAAATAATCTTGTAGAGTGAAGCTATTTTCTCTAAAAGACTTTTGCAAGCGTTGCATCTCTTGTTCATCGACAGCAGTTTGTGCCTTTTCAATAAGCGTAAGCACATCGCCCATACCCAAAATTCTGCTAGCCATACGGTCTGGGTAAAACGGCTCTAAATCGCCCATTTTTTCGCCCACACCACAAAATTTGATAGGCTTGCCAGTGACTGCTTTTACAGATAACGCCACACCACCACGAGTATCGCCATCAAGTTTTGTCACAATGATACCCGTAATGTCAAGTTTTTCATCAAACTCTTTTGCAACGGTGACACTATCCTGCCCAGTCATTGCATCAATGGTAAACAAAATTTCATTTGGCTTGACTGTCGCTTTCATTCGTTCCAGTTCTTCCATCATTTGCTCATCAATGTGCAACCTACCCGCAGTATCTAGTATCACTACATCGAGATTTTGTTGCTTTGCGTGTTCAATGCCTTGAACGGCTGTCTTAACAGGGTCTTGTGTACCGCGCTCAAAAACCTCGACATTTACGCTTTTACCTACGATTTTAAGTTGGTCGATAGCGGCATTTCTGTAAATATCGCACGCAACAAGTAGCACTTTTTTACCTTGGCTCTTTAAAAGCGAAGCAAGTTTACCACAAAGTGTAGTCTTACCAGCACCCTGCAAACCACACATCATAATGACCGTTGGTGGAGTGCCAGAAAAATCAAGTTTTGCCTGCGTGCTCCCCATTAATTCAATGAGTTCATCACGCACGATTTTGATTACTTGTTGCCCAGGGGTAAGGCTCTTCATAACCTCTTCACCTTTGGCTTTTTCGCTTACATCAGCGATAAATTTTTTGGCAACCGCAAAGTTTACATCGGCCTCTAAAAGTGCTACACGAATTTCGCGCATTGCTTGATTTATTTCCAGTTCGGTCAACTTCCCGCGTTGAGTCATTTTGCTAAAAATGTGATTTAATCTTTGTGATAAGCCTTCAAAAATTGCCATAATTAATCCTCCAAAGTCTTAAAAAGTTGAGTAAACTCACGCTCAATTTTGTCTTGTGTGTCCTCATCACTCGCAATTTTACGCGCCACAACCCCGATTTTGTCTAAAATTTGCTCGTATTTTTCATATAAATGCAAACTTTGCTCCAAATCTTCGAGGCGCTTGAGAGTCCTACGCAAGCAATCGCCAACAGCCTGCCTAGTAGTGCTGGTCTGCTCTGCAATTTCAGCAAGGCTAGCATTGTAATTTAGATACATACTAGCAATCTGCCTTTGATTGTCTGTAAGGACTCCGCCGTAAAAATCAAGTAAAACACCCGCTCTTACAAGTTGACTAACCTTCAATTTACACCTCGCAATCGCTGTAAAGTATTTCTACTTTACAAGTATTATAAACAAAACCACTCAAAAAGTCAAGTGGTTTGTTCAAATTTTATGAAAATTATGATTTTTATGAGTTAGACTATTACAAAAAGTATATTGCCTATCTACTTGTCTTTGCGAGCGTAGCGTGGCAATCTCTTTTTATTCCCAAAAGTCGGTGGAGTTGTCTGTTTCACTATTTATGTTGCCTTGAACAGACGAGGCAAGCACAAATACCGCGGTCACCACTTTGCCGTTGGCTTGTTCTTTTGAAAGACGCATTGAGGCATTAGTGTTGATAAATTTCGATAAGTCATCAGCGTATGCCCAGCCTTGGAAAAGATAATCTTTGTACGCGACCGCTACATAAGTAACTGTGTCGCTATCAGTACCGTTTGCAATGTCGTTGCCCACTATTCTAGCCTCGCCACCCTCAGTGGCGGTCACTACCGCACCATTCACGCCACCGCCCGAGGCGTTAGGCAGATTAGGACTTGTGTTGACATAGTTTAGTTTTATATCAATGTCGTCCTCTAAAAAGACAATCTCAAATGTAATTTTGCGATTATCTTCATTGACCGTGTAGCGTATGAAGTTGCTGGCTCCCGAATAATCTAAAATACCACTCCGCGATTTTAAAATTTGTGCATCATTATTGCCTACTTGAACACTGTAAATGTAAAGGTTTGCAGTTACGGGAGTCACGCCATAGGTGACAGTATTATTTATATCTCTAAATGAAGTAATATTTAGAGTTGTGTTTGCGCTGGTTATGTTGGCTGTGAAATTTTTTATAAATACTGCTGTATAAGTAATATTGCTATTAACTGTAATTGTTAAAGTTGAAGTGGTGATTTGTCCTCCCCCAGTGTCCCAGTAAGCGAACATACAACTCTCATTTGGTATTGCTGATATAGTAACGCTCGCCCCTTTCTCATAAGTGCCAGCCCCCAACACCGTGCCGTAACTATCGTTATTTGTGTTTAATGTAACTGTATATCCGGCTTTAAAATAGGCTACGCAAGTCGTATTTTGTGTAACTGTAAAAGAATGAGGATTATAATTTACCCTCGTTCCGCCTACTATCCAGTAGTCGAAAATATAGCCAGATTTTGGAGTGGCTGTGATTGTGGCTAAATCACCATTTCTGTAATATGTCCCCGTGTATGCACCACTCGAAGTTACAGTCCCTTGACTACTATTGCTCGAGGAAACAGAAACTTGGAGCGCCGCGTAAGACACGGCAGATTTAAGATTTAAGTGGAGCGCAGGACGCACGGCGCGGGAAAAATCCACATGATCGCTACTGAGACTAGACCCAGAGGGGTCCACATTATACGCATTGACAGCATAATTGATATAGGAAGAGCGCGACCACGAGTAAGTAGAACCACTTATTGCGCGTTCATTTACACTTAAATTCCATATGCCTGGGTGGGCATCTTCGTAGCCCAGTTCAGATAGACTAGGTAACCAGACAAAATCATTCCCCCAATCATCATACCGATCTTTCCCAACATAGTTATCACCTGAACTAGTACCGCCTACACCGATTGCTTCATTGTTTAATACATAACTAAATCCCGTGTAACTTTTTCCTTGTGAAGTAGTTTGATAACCTATGTATTTTGGTTGCACCAAATGCGAGGTTAAACCATATGTACTCATTGTAAATTTTGCATATTTATTACTTGAACTTTGTGAAACATTAGAAGATAGTGCTGTATTGCTAGTTGCATATTTTCCACCACTATTTAAAGTAACCACACGAATATAACTTGCACCGTACATATTTGCAGGGTATGAACCTACACTATAACTCGTATGTTTCCCCCATACACTTGTATCGGTTGTATCGTTTAACAGAAGTGTCGCTACTTTTTCCCCCGTACTCTTGTGAGTGGTTAAATACACTACTTGCCACTCCAAACCTCCCAAAGTGACTACAATAGATTGACTGCTCGTTTTGTTATTATAGGTATAACCACGAATTGTGCCAGCATTTACATTGCCAGCATTTACGCCATCTATTGTACCTGATGAAGATAAATATTTTAATAATGTGTTTAAATTTGTGTTGTTAAACATTTTTGCATTACTATTCCACAACTCACCAACTTTGACATAGGTTGTAGTGCTAGACTTATACGCATTTGTATTTTTGCTGATAAGTATAACTGGCAACATTGATAACGCTAATATAAGAATGAGAATTAAAGAGGTCACTAGATGCAAGCGCTTTGATTTTGAGGTTTTATTCTCCTCTTTTTCTGCAAAAAGTTGCAGATTAAAGAGATTACCGCGGTCACTGCGTTCCCTCGTAATGCCTTGGAGTACCGCTAGGTACGGAAAGTCTGGCAGTACAGTTTGTCCAGTAGAACGATGAGAAATTAGCCAGCCACCGTTTGCAAAACTTTTTGAGATTGCCGCGGTCGCTACACTCCCTCGCAAAGACAAAAAGTTTTGCCATACAGCATTTTTAGGGCTATTTAAGCGCCCCCCCCCCTGCGGGTTTTGTTCTCTGTTTTGGTACATAATTCACTCCTTTTTTTGTTACCATTTTGCATTTTTTACTCCTTTAATTATATCTTATTTTGTCTATTTTTCCAAATAAAATAAGCCCATTTTCTAAAATTTTTGAAAAAATTTGCAATTTTTCACTGTTTTTCGCCCAATTTAGACATTTTTCGCATTGCACTTCCTATTTTAACACATTATATTAGAAAAAAATTCGAAATTCACAAGTGTTAACAAAAATGTATGAAAATTTGTGTAAAGTTATATACTAACCGTATGGATAAAATTATTAGAAATTTAATTATATTTGTGTCAGTAGTGGTATTTTGTTGCGCTTGTGTGATTGTAGCATTTTTGTACATATACCCCTTGAAATACCGTGAAGACATTACGCACGGCTCAATAACTTTTGGTATAGCGCCTGAAATCATTGCTTCGATTATAAATGCAGAAAGTAAGTTCAACCCAAACGCGGTATCTAGTGTAGGCGCAATAGGCTTAATGCAAGTGATGCCCACCACTGCACAAGAAATGGCAAATAAATTGAATATTAAATATCGCGATGAGTTGCTTTTTGACCCACACTATAATATATATATAGGAACGGCATATTTCAAAACATTGCTAGACCGTTTTGGTAATCTAGATACAGCAATTTGCGCGTATAATGCGGGACCCAACCGCGTGAGAATATGGCTTCAAGATACAAAATATAGCACAAACGGCGTGCAACTATCATCTACACCCTACCCCGCAACAAACTTTTACTTAGACAAAATAAAGAAAAACATTTCGATTTACTCCAAACTATTTTAAATTTTTAATTGACTTATCAATTTTTAGTGTGTTATCATATATATATGGAGGCTAAAATGATTAAATTCTTTATTGACGCTTACGCCGATATGTTCGGTGAAGAACTAGAAAAATGCGGACTTTACCTTGCGCCTAGCAAAATCAAAAAGTGCCGTAGTTATATTGATTTTCAAGGGTATAAAAAGGAAACGCAAAGCGAGATTGCAGACAATATCTCAAAAGGCAAGTACAGTATCGTTCCCCTAACTTACGAAGAATGGTTTGAGTTTTTTAAGACAGAAATTGAGAACGGCAACGATATAGTTTTCTTTTCGGTGTCACTCAAACTTATGGCAGACAAAGGCAAGGCTTTAAAAAAGGTTTTTGCGGACTTAAACAAAAAATATCCAAAAAGCACTGCTATTCTTGTAGATACGCAAACAATTTCGCGCGGAACTAGTGAAATTGCGAACCTAACCTACATTGTTTACAAAAAGGAAAATAACCTCGATGATGCGCTAGACTATGCGGAGTCGCTTATTGGGCGATTTGTGAGCGTAATTGCGCTAGAGGGCACAGAGGGGCTAAAAAAGAGCGAGCGCTTTGCTAAATTGCTAGAAACATTTGTAGGCGCTTCGCTTAACTTAAAGCCTATCATAAGCCTTGATACTGAGGGTAAATTTAAGATTTTGGACAAAACCAAAACATTTAAATCTGCCGTATCGCGCCTATACAGCAATGTAAAAGAAAACGGGCAAAATATCGCCGATTACACTTTTAGTATAGTTTATTTCAATGCGCAAGCAGAGGCAGATAGTTTGTACAAAAAATTCCGTGAAGTTGTAAACGAAACCGAAATTAGACTTGTACCTATGTCACTAAACAACGCAATCTTGCTGGGCGAAAAATGCGTTGCCCTCACCTTCCATAGTAAATATAACAAATAGAATAAAAACAGCAATATGACTGTGTACCACCCACATAAAACTTGCTGTTTTTTATTTTTGCTCATATTAAAAATAAAACAAAATTACCCACCAGCCTTATTTGATATTTAAAGCACAATTTAAAGCACAAGATTTTATATTTAAAATACAAAACAAAAACAAGACCATTCTATTTGGTCTTGTGTAAAGTTGGAGCGGGAGACGGGACTCGAACCCGCGACATTTACCTTGGCAAGGTAACGCTCTACCAACTGAGCTACTCCCGCAAAAATGGTGGGAGCTACAGGGCTCGAACCTGTGACCCTCTGCTTGTAAGGCAGATGCTCTACCAGCTGAGCTAAGCTCCCACATTTTGCTTCACTTTTTCAAGCGAACACACATATAATATCAAAAAATTTTGATTAATGCAAGCGTTTTTTATAAAAAAATTAAAAAATTTTGAAAAATTTTCATTTTTTAGGACAAAAATGCAAAAAACACCTTTATTTTTTGCAAATCATATAAATAAAAAGTAAATTTTATCGCAAAATACTTGCAAACAAAATTTATTTATGATATTATTATTTTTGTACTGTTACAAAAGTACGGCGCCATAGCCAAGTGGTAAGGCCAAGGTCTGCAAAACCTTTATGCACCAGTTCAAATCTGGTTGGCGCCTCCATTATGCCGAAGTGGCGGAATTGGCAGACGCAAGGGACTTAAAATCCCTCGAGAGCAATCTCGTACCGGTTCGAGTCCGGTCTTCGGCACCAACACTAAGCAAGACCAAATAGAATGGTCTTGTTTTTGTTTTATGTAGGTTGTTGGACTCGAACAGGTGCGCCCGAAAAAGTTGCCTGTGGCAAGTTTTTAGCACCTCGGCGTGATAGTGAAGCGCTATTAATTAAGTAGTAGCAGAAAAGTAGTATTGTTAGCGGAACGGAGCGAGTCCGGTCTTCGGCACCAACACTAAGCAAGACCAAATAGAATGGTCTTGTTTTTTGTTTTGTATTTTAAATAAAAAATAAGGCTGGTGATTTTGCCTTACTTTTTTACAAGAAATCGTGCGAATTGTTGGTTTCGCTATTTATATTTGAATTTGTGTTTTTAGTAAATTTTGCTGTAATGATTTTACCTTTTACCGCACTGAGCGGAATATCTATACTTAATTTAGAACTATCGGCAGTCACGGTTTGTCCGCTGGAATTTGTAAAAGTCAATATCTCATCATCGACATACCAGCCAGCAAAACTATACCCAGTGTACGAAATCGCACTTATATGAATAACTGCATTTTCATCTTCGCTATCATAACCGTTGAGCAGTGTCTGTCCGCCATCGCCCGAGTTTACCACAACCCCATTGATACTCGCCCCGCCTGAAGTGTTTGGCAAGTCTTGGTTTTCGCTCACATAGGTTAGTTTTATATCAATGTCGCCTTTTAAATTCATAATTTCAAACGAAATTTCCTTGTTGTCCTCGTTCACGGTATATCGAATAAAACTGCTTGCGCCCGAATAATTGATATTTCCGCTCCGTGATTTCAAGATTTGCGCATCATTAGTTCCTACTTGCACGCTATAAATATATAAATTTGTAGTCACAGGAGTTACAAAGTAGTTGGTAAAATTATTTGCATCTCTAAATGAAGTAATATTTAGAGTTGTGTTTGGACTGGTAATGCTGGCGCCATAGTACCTAAAATACGCTACGCAAGTGGTATCTTCGTTAACTGTGAAAGAATATGGGTTTGCAGTAATTTTAGTACCATTTACCAACCAGTAATCAAGACTATAACCCGATTTTGGAGTTGCCGTAATTGTAGCAGCAGTACCTGTCTCGAATAAATTTTCGGCGTATGTTCCACCCCCTAAACTCACAGTCCCTTGACTACTGTCACTTGCGGAAACAGAAACTTGAAACGCCGTGCTAAGCCAAGCAGATTGAAGATTTAAGTGAAGCGCAGGACGCACCGCGTAGGAATAATTCACACGATGGCTACTGCTACTAGACCCAGAGGAGGAGACACTATACGCATTGTATGAAAGATTGAAAGAGGAAGAGCGCGACCACGAGTGAGCATATGCCGGCCCGCTAGTCGAACCAACATTGCCTAGACTTGAAGTGTTACTACCATCGTAATTCATACGCTCGTTAGCATTTGTTTTCCAAAGACCATCTGTGCCACTGTAACCCATTTCCTGCATACTAGGCAACCATAAATAATCGTTTTGCCAGTTTTTATAACAACTATTTCCTTGAAAATTGTAATTTGTACTATTAGCAGAATCATAATAACCATCTAGATTGTTTGCAAGTGAATCGTTCATATATACATAACCACTCATACCACTACAATAGCCCTTTTGACTGCTTGTTTGATAAGACATATTCTTTGGTTGTACCAAATAACTTGTTAAACCATAACTAGACATTGTAAATTTAGCAAACGCACTTGATGTTGTTGAAGAAAAATTTGTTTTATCGCTATTACTTGTTGCATAATCACCACCATTGTTTAGAGTAACTGAACGAATGTAACTTGCGCCATACATACTTGCTGGGAATGTACTAGTGAAAGAACTACTATACCAGTTTGCAGCCCAGTCACTGTAAAGTCCACCATTGAGATAGCCATAGTAGGCTCCCTCAGTAGAAGATCGGCTACTAAACGCATCTTGTACGCAGTTTGATAGCCACAGTGTTGCGGTGCGTTGTCCACTTGCATTGTTTGTTATATATACTACTTGCCACTTTAACCCACCTAGTGTAACCACAACCGCCTTGCCAGATGATTTACCATTAGTGTAACCACGAATATCAGTTGCGGTTACATTACCTGTACTATTGTAACCAGTTGAAAGGTAGGTATATAGTGTTTTTAAGTTAGCCTTGTTGAATTTTTTGTTTGTAGAGTCCCAAATTTCGCCGACTTCGACAAAGTTTGAGGTGCCACCCGTTTTAAAGGCGTTTGCGTTATTTTTGCTAATAATTGCTACCACTGGAACGGATACTACCGCTAACACAAGTGCTAAAAGTAATGTAATAATCAATGACAAGCGTTTGGTTTTTGCCTCTTTGGTGCCCTCTTTTTCTGCAAAAAGTTGCAGATTGAAAGCGGTGTGTGTTTTGGTTAAATTGCCATTAAATACAGCATTTTTTGGGCTATTTAAGCGCCCCCCCCCCCTGCGGGTTTTGCTCTCTGTTTTGGTACATAATTCACTCCTTTTTTTGTTACCATTTTACATTTTTTACTCCTTTAATTATATCTTATTTTGTCTATTTTTCCAAATAAAATAAGCCCTAAATTTAAAATTTTTAAAAAAATTTGCAATTTTTCACTATTTTTCGCTAAATTTAGATATTTTTCGCACGGAAAAGTGAAAAATTGTAGAGATTGCAGGCGTAGAGATTAAATAAAATTCTTTTTATTAAAAGATTGCCGCACCCCTTTCGGGGTTCGCAATGACAAGAGGCGGAGATTGCCCCTTGAAGTATGCTCGCATACTGAAAGTCTGGCAGAATGACTAGTCTAGTAGAATAATGAGTATTGCCAGCCCGCTCGCAATGCCTTGGAGTACCGATAGGTACGGAAAGTCTGGCAGAATGATTAATATAAGCAGAATGAGAGGTTTTTAGCCAGCCATAAGAGATTGCCACGGGGCTTCCAGCCCCTCGCAATGACAAGTCGGGGCGTTAGTTGCTCTACATTTTCTATTTTATCATATAATTTTTCAAAAAAATTCAAAATCACAAGTGTTAACAAAAATTTAAAAGCAAAAAACACCTGTCTTTAAGCATTTAAAAACAAGTGTTTATTTTCTATTTTTGTTTTAATTTATGCAAATATTTTCGCTTACTCTGCGCTACGCAAGGTTTTATAACGAATTTTTTCTGCATCTAAGATGAGTTTTACTGAACCGCGTTTTGCTTTGCACAATGGACATTCCTCCCAAGGCTCCAAACCAGTAGCCATATAGCCACAATCGGCACAAATCCAAGTGACAGGTTTTTCTTTTTTGTATAGGCTACCATCGCTCATTTGCTGGTACAATTCTTTGAAAATTTGCTTGTGATACTTCTCGACTTCCACCACTTGCAAAAAGAGTTCCGCAATATCAGCAAAGCCCTCCTCCTCTGCAATTTGAGCAAATTCGACATAGGCTTTTGCATCTTTTTCCTCATCTTCCGCCCCAAGTCTTAGATTTTCGCACAAATCCCATTTTTCGCGGAAAGGAAAGCCTGCGACAATATCAATATTATCAATTTGCGCATCTTCGCCATCTTGAATAAATGTATAAAACATACGCGCGTGATTAAATTCTTGATACACTATTTCATCAATAATATCGGCAATATTTTTGTATCCGTTCATTCGTGCGCCGTACTCGATAAATTCGTACCTTGTGCGTGCTTGACATTCGGCTGCATAACTGCGTGCCAAATTTTCATAAGTTCTGCTTTCGCTTAATTTCATAAATACCTCCATTTGCGTTGGGGCTTTGGCAAACTTTTTGATAAAAAAATTACTATCAAGTTCTTATTTTTACCAATTTCCCAACAATCTCAAAACCAGTATGTGTTTAATTGACAAAAATATTCTAAAAATTAATCTAAACCAACAAAAAAACTTGAAAAGACTTTTTCAATGTGCTAAAATATCTACATAAATTTTAAAAAGAGGATTGCACAAATGAAATTTTGGAAAGAATTTAAAGCCTTTATTAGCAAAGGCAACATTATTGATTTGGCAGTTGCCGTAGTAATAGGTACTGCTTTTAACAAAATCGTTTCCAGCCTAGTAAACGACATTATTATGCCGTTGATTACTTGGGCGTTAGGCGCAAACAGCCTTGCGGACCTTTCTATCGTGCTTCAACGCGATGAAACTGGTGTAGCCACTCTAACTTGGAATTATGGTAATTTTATTCAATCAATCATTGATTTCTTGATTATTGCTCTTACTATCTTTATTGTGTTGAAAATCGCAATGAAAAGTTCGCAAATGTTCAAGGAAACTACAAATGCGCTAAAAATGCCTACTAAGCAAGAAAAGAAAAAGTTAAAAGAGCAAGGCATCGACCTCAAAGACCACCACGCAGTGCGCGAGGCTTTGGCGGAAATGCACAAGAAAGAGATTGAAGAAAAAGAGGCAGAAGAAGCCAAAAAGAAAGAGGAAGCATACCGCAATAGTACTGAGGGCTTGTTAAAAGAAATTCGTGACTTACTAAAAGAAAATCAACAACTAAGTGAAAAACTTGCTGAAAAAGACAAGCAAGACGCCAAAAAGGAATAAGCAAAAAAACAGGTTTTTGACCTGTTTTTCTATTTTCTATCTGGGTTACTGGAATAAGTAGCGTAATTTTGTGTTTTAGTATCTGGCTCCACAATGATAGAATTTTTGGCGTAATTATCGATATATTTTGAGGTACTAACAGGTTGAGGCACGGGGTTAAGTTGAACTAAAATGGTATCAAGACCGATTTTGCAAATACATTGATAAGGAATAAATATGTCTTCTCTACTTTTAAACATACCCGATTTTATCCCTGGAACGACTACACCTAGCACTTTTGCGCTATTTTGCTCAAATATCAAATCAATAATATGCCCTAATCTACGCCCATCTGTTAGGTTTACGACCATTTTTGACCGCAATTCGGTAAAACTTATTTCCATTCAATTCCCCATTAATATTTGCGACTTCCCTACATTTTTTAGTATTTGTATTCTATATTAATATATGATAAATATGAGAAATTGATAACCTGATATATTTTTGCAAAATTTTTATTGCTAGCGTTTAATTACATTTGACTTTTCATTAGACAAAATATTTTTTGACAATTTCAAGCGCATTTTTCTCCAAACGACTTACCTGCGCTTGACTGATGCCCACTTCATCGCTAACCTCTACTTGCGTACGCCCCAAAAAGTATCTCAATAGCAAAATTCGTTTTTCACGAGGCGCAAGTTCTGTAAGCGCATCTTGAATGGAAACATTATCAAGCCATTTATCATCGGCATTTGTAATGTCTGCAATATGGTCGCTCAATTCCGAAGCATCTGGGTCATCACTAAACATCGGTTCGGACAAAGACATTGGCTCGGAAATTGCATCAAGTGCGCACGCAACTTGCCTATAAGGAGTATCGAGGTCTAACGCAATTTCCTCTAATGTTGGCTCACGCTGATATGTTGCGCCTAACTTTTCTCTTGATTGTAACGCGCGATACGCTATATCTCTTAGACTTCTACTCACGCGAATAGCGCTATTATCGCGCAAAAATCGGCGAATTTCCCCCACAATCATAGGCACGGCATAAGTGCTAAATTTTACATTCAACGACATATCAAAATTTTCAATCGCTTTTAAAAGCCCTACACAACCGACTTGAAACAAGTCGTCCATATTTTCCTTGCGATTTACAAATCGTTGTACCACACTCAACACCAACCGCATATTACCAAAGATAAATTGCTGTTTGGCGGACTCATCACCTTGTTTAATTTTTATCATTAGTTCGCTTAACTCTTGCGCAGTAAACTTTGGCAAAGTGGAAGTATCCACCCCGCAAATAACCACTTTGTTTGACATTTTCCCTCCAAAATAAATAATCAAACAATAGTGTCGGCAAGTAGATACACTTTTATACAAACTAAATCAGTTTTGCCATATCTTTTTTCATTTTTGATAAAATCTTCTTTTCAATTCGGCTAATATAACTTTGCGAAATATTGAGCATATCGGCGACTTGTTTTTGCGTTTTTTCTTGTTGCCCATTTAGTCCAAAACGCATTGCTACAATTTGCTTTTCCCTACCATCTAGTTTTTCCAAAACTTTGTAAACAATCTCTTTTTCCATATCAATTTCCATTGATTTAAACGCTTCATCGACATCAATTCCTATTACATCACTCAAAAGCAATTCATTGCCATCATTATCTAGTGACAACGGCGAGTCTAGCGAAGTTTCTTTTTTCTGCTTAGACACCTTGCGCAAGTGCATCAAAATTTCATTTTCGATACAACGAGAGGCATAAGTCGCCAATTTGATTTTTTTGTCCAAATTAAAGGTATTGACCGCCTTAATTAACCCGATAGACCCGACAGAAATCAAATCTTCTAGTTCTACGCCTGTATTTTCAAATTTTTTTGAAATATAAACGACCAACCTCAAATTACGCTCAATCAACTCATCTTTTGCTGTTTCATCACCATTGCTAAGCCGAAGTAGGCACGCCATTTCTTCCTCATTTGTCATAGGACTAGGCAAAGCCTCGTTGCTACACAAATAAAGGAGCATTTGCTCTTTTGATATATTTTCGCCTATTCCAAAAGTCTTGATAAAAAGTTTTTTCAAAAACCCTAACATTTCGCAACCTCCAACAAATTAGTACCCACTATCGCCGTACAATCTCCACAACGAATTTTGCTATTTGATACACCTACGCAAGCCTTTTGCTCCACGCCATTTAGGCTTACCACACAATCAAAAACCAACATTTTATAACTACCACCTAGGCTACTTACCACGATAAATTCTGCATTTTCTAGCCCTAAATTTTCAGTTTTACCCAACATAATTAACATTCGTTCGTGAGTGTTAAACCAGTAACTCAACTCTTTTTCCGCAAGCACCACGACCGCAAGCCCGTGAGAATTTTTAAGGCTATTTCCAGTATCTACAAAGCCACGAAATTTTTTAGTTTTGCCTAAAATGGTAATACCAAAATCAACCGCGCGCTCCCACTCTTTCCTCTTTGCGATAGAAATAATCAATCTAAACACGCTGACAAAAAACACAATTCCGCATACAAGTAGTGTTCCTAGCGGAATGGTTGACACATAACCTATGTACATTGCATCGTAAACTTGCACATTCATAAAACTAAATATCGCTATCAACGCCCCACCAAATGCAAATGTATAAAGACTAAATACCAAAAAGCGCAAAAATATTTTCTTAAAAGAAAAGCAAACCATAAAATTCATCACTAGCGCTACACTAAATTTTAGCAAAACCGCCCAAATTCCGCCAAAATGTATCAAAGGCGAAACAACCGCAAATCCCGCTCCAAACGCGCTAGCGCAAATTATACCGCTCTTAAAAATCGGCTGGCGCAATGTTTTTTGACTCAAAATCAAAAGTAGTGCATCAATTAAAAAATTATCTAGCAAGACATATTCAATCACAATTTGCATATCTCACCTCGCTAGACCTATTTTAGCGCAAACCACTCTTTTTTGTTGGCAAAAATAAAAGATATATTACACGAAAAGTGCAATATATCCCGTAATTTTGTCGTTTTGCTAAATTTTGTCTTAAATTTTACATTAAATTTTTACAAATTTGCAAATACACAATAATTAATTAAAATTTAGAAAAAATAAAAAGCCTAAAATTAGACTTTCTATTGAATAATCATTACCACCAAAGCAACTACGATAAATATTAAACCAATTACTTTCGTTGCAATCATAATACTATCATCATTTGGAACTTTGTTTGTTTTCCTAGCGGCACAAGCAATCCTACGCGCAAGTATAGCAATCGCGATACCCATTGCAGCCAACACGATACCTATGATTACATTCACTTGTGAAAGTCGCTCCAAAAGCGGAACCATCAAAAACGCTATGTTCATTATTTTTACCCCTTTTTCTATCTAGTTTAGATTTTATCATTCTTTTTCGGTTTTGTCAACATCTTGCTTATTTTTTGTGAAAACTCGCTTGTAGTTGAGGGCAATATACACAATCAAACTAACTACAACCATAATCATACCTGCGTACAACACATACAAATTCCAGCCGTTCAAGTATTGCTCAAAGAAGCACATTACCAGTCCCACACTCATAATAAAAGTCCCTGCTTTACCAAAAAAGTTGCTAGGAATTGTGATTTTTTTCTTAAATAAGCACATACCCGCTACAATCATACCCAAATCAATCACAATCAACACTACAACCAGCCAAACAGGAATAATATTTGCAATCGCAAAGGCAATCAAAGTAGCCATTTTGAGTAATTTGTCCGCAAGCGGGTCAAGCACAATACCGTATGAAGTGATTTGATTTGTCTTGCGCGCAATAATTCCGTCTAACACATCAGTAAGACTTGCTACCAAAAATACAATCAGTGCTGGTATGTGATTATCCTCAGGAGTGAAGAAAAATACAATCAAAAATACAGGCACAAGTATTAATCTAATAAGGCTTAAAACATTTGGCACATTCCAAAATTTGTTCATAAATTCTCCTATTTATCTTTTGCAATTAACTATAATTATATCACAAAGATTTAAAAAGTTAAACTGATTTTTACATAAAACTACAATAAATTTCACAAATTTGCCTATTTTTGAATAATATAACCATAAATGCTAATTAGGAGGATTTAATGAAAAGATTTGCATTTGCACTTGCTTTGCTTATGATGCCATTGTTTATGTTTGCGGGCTGTGGTGGTTCTAGCGAAAGCAACAAAATTGTACTTAGCGAAGTAACACACAGTATTTTTTACGCCCCGCTCTACATTGCTATGTCAAACAACTATTTTGCCGATGAAGGCTTGACCGTTGAGTTAGTAAACGGAAATGGTAGCAACAATGTAATGACTTCGATAGTGTCTGGTAGTGCTACTATTGGTCTTGCTGGTCCTGAAACCGCCGTTTATACCGCCCTTCAAAGCGGAAACGCAAGTTCGCCAAAAGTTTTTGGGCAACTCACAGCGTGCGATGGGTCGTTCCTTATAGGGAGAACCGCTAACCCTGATTTTACGCTAGAGGACTTGCGCGGAAAAACGATTATTGCTGGGCGTAGAGGCGGTATGCCTGCAATGACACTCGAATACGCTCTCAAACAGCACGGTATGATTGCTGGGCGTGATTACACCCTAAACCTTGACTACGAATTTGGAATGGTTGCGACTGCCTTTGAGGCTGGCACTGGTGACTACTGCACTATGTTTGAGCCTGTGGCTAGTGCTTATCAAGCAACTGGCAAAGGTGCAATAGTTGCTTCTATCGGCGAAATGGGCGGATATGTGCCATACACTGCCTTTATTGCAAATGAGCAATATCTACACGACAACGCGTTGCAAGCGGAACAATTTTTGCGTGCAGTATATCGTGGGTACTTGTACCTTATGAATGCGCCTATTGATGATGTAGTAAAAGCACTTATGCCACAATTTACTGGTAGCGACAAAGCAAGTATCAAATCTGCGGTAGAAAATTACAAATCACTAGATGCATTTGCCTCTTCCCCTGTTATGACACAAGATGGCTACGATAGACTTTGTGCGATAATTACAGATGCGGGCGAATTGACACAGCAAGTCGCATTTAACAAAGTAATTGACAACACTATTGCAAACAAAGTGGTAAAATATTTTAACTACGCATAAATTTTACGAAAAGTTGGTTTTTAGCCAACTTTTTTTGCTTTTATGCAAAAAGTAACAAAATTTAGTATCTCTCAATATAATGGCAATATAGACTATAACTTTACGGAAGGGCGAAATGACACCGATTTTGGAATTGAAGAATATTTCTTTAAATTACCACACTTTAAAAGATGAAACAAAGGCGATTGAAAATATTTCTTTTGACCTTAATCCAAAAGAATTTATCTCTATTGTGGGTCCTAGTGGTTGTGGAAAAACTACCTTGTTATCTATCATTGCGGGTATCTTGAAACCTAGTAGCGGGACTGTGTTGCTAAACAATTTGCCGATTGAACAGTATAAAAATAAAATCGGCTATATGTTCCAGCGCGACCAGTTATTTGAATGGCGTACAGTTGCTCAAAATGTAAGATTAGGGCTTGAAATCAATCACACAAAGACCCCAGAAAACGAAAAATATCTCAATAAACTTTTAGAAAAATATGGTCTATATGATTTTCGTGACAAGTATCCTCATCACCTTAGCGGTGGTATGCGACAACGCGTTGCGTTAATCCGCACTCTTGTGTTACGCCCTGAGATTTTGCTACTTGATGAACCGTTTGGCGCGCTAGATTACCAAACCAGAAAGACTGTCATTCAAGATGTAAGTAGCATAATTACTCGCGAAGAAAAAGCCAGCATTTTGGTTACACACGACTTAGGCGAGGCTGTAAGCCTTTCTGACCGCATAATTGTATTATCAAATAGACCCAGTGTAGTCAAAAAAGTATTTAGCACTTCTTTAAGAAAAATTCCTCTTATTGATGAAAGGAAACGCACAGATGAATACAAAGAAACAGTTGATAAAATTTGGAAGGAGTTAGGAACGGCGTGAAGAAATTAGTCAACTATTCAAAGGAGCATTTGCGGTATCTTGCCCGAAATAAACGCAAACGCATAGGAATTTTGTGTAGTCAACTAGGCATTTTAATTGCTTTCCTTGCTCTATGGGAGATTTTGGGGACAGTTGGCGCAATTAACACCCTAATTATGAGTTCGCCTAGCAAAATTTTGGCAACAATCGGTGATTTGTATCAGTCAGGCACACTATTTTATCACTTAGGCATTACTCTATATGAAACCGTACTAGGCTTTGCGATAGCGACAATTCTTGGTTGTTTCATTGCAATTTTACTTTGGTGGAGCGAAACATTACGAAAGATTTTAGACCCGTACATCGTAGTGCTAAACTCCCTACCTAAAATCGCTTTGGGTCCTATCATCATTATTTGGTTTGGGGCTGGTATTCAATCAATCGTGGTTATTTGCGTGCTTATCACCATAATCATTGTAATAATTTCAATGCTAAATGCTTTTCGCGAATGTGACAAAGACAAAATTTTATTGATGACTTCAATGGGTGCGAACAAATTTCAAATTCTTACAAAACTGATACTTCCTCACTCACTTCCGCAATTTGTATCCGTACTAAAAATTAGCGTAGGTATGAGTTGGGTTGGCTCGATAATCGGTGAATATCTGGTTAGTAGCGCTGGACTTGGTTATTTAATCGTTTACGGTAGTCAAGTATTCAAACTAGATTTAGTAATGGCAAGCACATTGATACTTTGCGTATTAGCAAGTTTAATGTATCTTGCAGTTGCACTAGTCGAAAAATTTGTAAACAAAAAGCGTGGTTTATAGTCTATAAAAGCCGACAGAATTTTGAGTTAACCTCTATTCTATCGGCTTTTTTTATTTTAAAAAAATTCAGCAATTATTGCATTTGATATATATAAATTTTTTATACGCAAAATATTATCTTCAATTTCTATCAAGTCGTTTGCGAGCAATTTTTGCAAAACTCTACCATATTCCACTAAGAAATTACCACCAAACATTTTGTTGTACTCCAAAATATCTAGTCCTTTTGTCGTACGCAATGCGAGCATAATCATTTCCTCTTTTGCCGTTTTTACCGTTTCTTGCTCCAAATCTTCTTGACAATTAATAGGATTTTTGAGATATTTTGCAAAATTTGTCGTATTTTGCCAGTGAAAGCCATCTAAAAACGAATGTGCGCCCAAACCTAAGCCCAAATACGCTCCACGATGCCAATAATTTAGATTATGTTGTGACTCATAACCCGCTTTTGCAAAATTACTTATTTCGTAGCGTTTAAAGCCTGCTTTATCCAAAAAATCCACCGCATAGTCATACATTTCTACCGCGCTATCATCACTAGGCAAAGTCAAGCGTTTTTCTTGAATAGAACGCGTGAGTGGAGTATTTGGCTCACAAATAAGCCCGTACGCTGAAATATGCGTAATCGGTAATTCCACTACTTTTTTGAGAGTGTCTTTGACATCTTTTAGAGTTTGTTCTGGCACGCCTAGCATAATATCTACATTTATATCTTTAATATTGTAGTGCAAAGCATTTTCAACTGCTCGCTCACAATCTTTAAAATTATGTACTCGATTTAAAATCTTCAAGATTTTGTCACTATGACTTTGCAAACCTAAACTCAATCTCGAACAGCCCGCGCGCATATACTCTTCTGCTTTTTTAATATCAAACGAATTTGGGTTGGCTTCGATAGTGACACTACAAGCGTTTAGTACTATAAAATTTTCGCGAACACAAGTCATAATGTCCTCGATTGCGCCTGTGGGTAGCACTGAGGGAGTTCCGCCCCCGATGTAAACAGAGGTCACCAATCTACCACCCGCGCGTTCACCTGCTTTTACTATCTCTTGCTTCAAAGCAGTTATATAATCTTCCACTTGTTTTTGTTTTGGTACGAACGAACAAAAATCGCAATAACTACATTTTGATACGCAAAAAGGAATATGAATGTATAAACCAAATTTACTAGATAGCATATTCACTCCTAATCTATCTTTAATATACTAATAAATGCATCACTCGGCACTTCGACTGAGCCGATATTGCGCATTTTCTTTTTACCCTCTTTTTGCTTTTCTAGTAGTTTACGCTTTCTCGTTACATCACCACCATAACACTTCGCAAGCACATCTTTACGAAAAGCCTTTACAGTTTCGCGCGCGATAATTTTACCGCCGACCGCTGCTTGAATAGGTACTTCAAACATTTGACGAGGTATTACCTCTTTAAGTTTTTCTGCCATTACTCTACCGCGTTCGTATGCTTTGTCTTGATGGACAATCAAACTTAAAGCATCACAAATTTCACCTTTTAGCAAAATATCTAATTTTACCAACTTGCTAGGTCTATATTCGTTTAATTCATAATCAAGACTTGCATAACCGCGTGTCCTACTCTTTAAATTATCAAAAAAGTCGTATATGATTTCGTTTAGTGGAATTTCATAGTCAAGCCTTACGCGTTTTTCATCGAGGTAAACAACATTTGTATTGCCCCCCCTACGCTCAGTACACAAGTCCATAATCGCCCCCATATATTCAGGAGGAGTGAAAATGTGCATATTTACATATGGCTCTTCCATTCTTTCTATCAAAGTAGGCTCTGGTAAGTTGCTTGGATTGCTCACTTCCAACATTTCACCATCTGTTTTATAAATATGATAACTTACCCCTGGAGCGGTCGTAATAATATCAAGATTAAATTCGCGTTCTAGCCTTTCTTGTATGATTTCCATATGCAAAAGTCCTAAAAATCCACAACGAAACCCAAAGCCCAACGCTACTGATGTTTCAGGTGAATATTCGAGCGAACTGTCGTTTAATTTCAATTTCTCCAAAGCATCTTTAAGTTCACCATATTTACTGCCATCTACGGGGAAAATACCGCTAAATACCACTGGCTTTACTTGTTTATACCCTGGTAACGCCTCACTAGCGGGATTTTCTACACTAGTAATTGTATCACCTACACGCGCTTCACTCACTTTTTTGATACTAGCGGCAATATAACCAACCTCACCAGCCAATAATATAGGACTTTCTTTTGCCTTTGGCGTAAAGTAGCCAACCTCGGTCACTTCAAAAGTGTTGTTAGTTTGCATAAACTTAATTTTGTCGCCTTTTTTTACACTTCCGTCAAACACGCGTACGAGGCAAATTGCGCCTTTGAAATTGTCATAATAACTATCAAAAACAAGGCATTTTAAAGGCTTATCCTCATCTCCGCGAGGGGCTGGAAATTCTTTGATAATTCCTTCTAACACGCTAGGAATATTTGTACCTTCTTTTGCGGAAATACAAGGTGCGTGCATAGCGGGTATGCCTATTACATCTTCAATCTCTTGCTTTACTTTTTCAGGCTCTGCGCTAGGTAGGTCGATTTTATTAATTACGGGTAAAATTTCCAGCCTATTGTCTAATGCTAAATGCACATTTGCCAAAGTTTGAGCCTCTACACCTTGCCCTGCATCTACAATCAAAATTGCGCCCTCACAAGCGGCAAGCGAACGGCTTACCTCATATGTAAAATCTACATGCCCTGGGGTGTCGATTAGATTTAAGATATATTCTTCACCATTATAAGTATATTTCATTCGCGTTGGGGTAAGTTTTATAGTGATACCGCGCTCGCGTTCCAAATCCATACTATCAAGCAACTGCTCTTGTAAATCACGCTTTGCAACTGTGCCAGTTTCCTCCAACAATCTATCCGCAAGCGTACTCTTGCCGTGGTCAATATGTGCCACTATACAAAAGTTTCTTATATGTTTTTGTCTGTCGCTCATTTAATGCTCTCCTAACTATTTTGTACTTAAATTATACAAAAAAAGACCAAATTTTGCAATAGAATTGAATTATTTTACATAAACTATCTCAAATTACTAGCGTAAATCGACAAAATTTGATATAATATACAAAAATGTGAGGTGCGACTATGGAGATTTTTAAATCTTGGATTGTAGAAAAATTTATTGCTCATCGCGGGTTTTTCGATAATGGAAATGGAGTGCCTGAAAATTCTTTGGTTGCTTTTGAAAAGGCTATTGAAAATGGCTACGCTATCGAACTCGATGTTCATACTCTGCACGATGGCACTGTGGTTGTTTTTCACGATGACCAACTAGGCAGAATGACTGGAAAAGATGGTTACCTCAAAAATCTTACTCAAGCAGACCTACAAAATTACAAACTGCTCAATACTGAATACTCTATACCAACATTACAAGATGTCCTAAACCTTGTAAACGGCAGAACACCTATTTTAGTTGAAGTTAAAAGTGAAAATGTCAAAGTTGGTGCAGATGAAAGTATAATTTATAACATACTCAAAAATTACAAAGGTGAATTTGCGGTACAATCATTTAACCCACTCACTATTGAATGGTTTAAAAATAACGCACCAGAAATTACACGCGGACTGCTTTGTAGCAAATATCACAAAGTAGATAATCCAAAATCTTGGCTCAAAAAATTTGCTTTGCGCAATATGTTGCTCAACAAACGCGCAAAACCGCAATTTATTGCTTTTAATGTACAAGATTTACCTGCACAAATTTTAAAGAGTAAAAAATGCAAAGGCTTACCTATTTTAGGCTGGACAGTAAAATCACAAGCACAATATTTAGATGCAGTCAAATATGTTGATAATATTATCTTTCAAGACTTCAAACCTAGCATATAACTAAAAAATACGAAATGCAAATTGCAAATCGTATTTTTTCTTTTTTATATAATTGCTTCTACAAAATCTTCGGCATTAAATTCTTCAATGTCATCAATTTTTTCACCAGTACCCACAAACATAACAGGTGTCGCATATTCTTGCGCAATACCTAGTATAACGCCACCTTTCGCGGTGCCATCAAGTTTGGTCACAATCAAACCATCCAAGCCGATTGCCTCATCAAAATATTCTACTTGACTGAGCGCATTTTGCCCAGTAGTTGCATCTAGCACAAGCAATTTTTGATAGCAACACCCCTCCCAGTTGTTGGTGACAACCTTTGAAACTTTTTTCAACTCCTCCATAAGGTTTGCCTTGTTGTGTAGCCTACCAGCGGTGTCGACAATCACAACATCAGTGCCTTTTGCCTTTGCACTTGCGATACCGTCAAACACAACACTAGCAGGGTCTGCGCCATCATCATTACGCACAATTTTGACATTATTTTTATTTGCCCAAATCGCTAGTTGCTCACTTGCCGCCGCGCGGAAAGTATCTCCCGCTACCAACAACACTGATTTGCCTTTGCTCTTGTAATAATTTGCCAATTTGCCGATTGTAGTAGTCTTACCTACTCCATTAACACCAACAATCATATATACAAGAGGATAAGTCAATTCTGGTTGCTCGTTTTCCTCCAAAATATCACGCATAATGTCGCGCAAAGCCTGTTTGACATCTTCTTGATTACGCAATTTAGTCTTGCGGGCTGTTTCACGCAAGCGTGTAACGATTTCTTCCGAACACTCAAAACCTAAATCCGATGAAATTAATATTTCTTCCAACTCATCAAAAAAATCATCATTAAGTTCGCCGTGTGACATCAGTGACATCATTTTATTATCAATAGAAGCCTTTGTCTTTTTAAAAGCCTCTTTAATTTTGCTAAAAAACCCCATAATGTAGTCCTTAAAATTCTAATTTTCTATACTTACTTATTCAATCGACTGCAATGCATCACTCAGTTTTACGCTTACCACCTTACTAACACCTTTCTGTTCCATTGTTACACCGTAAAGGTTATCCGCTCTCTGCAAGACCGCCACCGTTCTTGATACTTGTTGTCTTTATATATTCAAGTGGCGGGCAGTGGAACAGCGGATACTTTACTCCACCGACTGCAAGGCATCACTCAGTTTTACACTCACCACTTTACTAACGCCCTTCTGTTCCATTGTTACACCGTAAAGGTTATCCGCAAGTTCCATAGTGGGCTTACGGTGAGTGATTACGATAAACTGTGTTTCGCCTGCAAAGTTATGCAAGTATTTTGCAAAACGCTCTACATTCGCATCATCAAGTGCCGCATCAATCTCATCTAGCAAGCAGAATGGCATTGGTCTTAATTTTAATATTGCAAACAAAATCGCGATTGCAGTCAAAGTTTTTTCTCCACCACTAAGTAGACTTGTACTGCCGACCGCTTTCCCTGGTGGGTTTGCATCGATTTCGACACCAGCGGTCAACACATCATCATCGGTAAGTGTAAGTTTTGCCCTACCGCCACCAAACAATTCGCGGAAAATTCGCATAAAGTTTTCATTGATTTTATTAAATTCAGTTTGGAATTTTTCGGTCATTTGGTCGCTTAATTCCTTGATTACGCTCATAATATCCTCTTCCGCTTTCTTTAAGTCGGCCAGTTGCGTAGATAAATCAGTGTATCTCTCATCAAGGTCTTTACTATCTTCGATAGCATTTACATTTACATGACCTAATCTATTAATATCACGCCTCAAATCATTGATACGCGCTTGCGCGTCCTCAGCCTCAAACTCATCGCTTTTCATTTCAAGAGCGGTCAAATAAGTGAGTTCGTAATCTTCCAAAATTCTATCTTGCATATTCTCAATATTTGTATCAATTTGCGCAAGTTTTGCTTCTTCTTGATAAATTTTTTCTTGAATACGCGCGTACTCGTTGGTAACTCTTGTACGCTCTTCCTCAATGCCATTCATAGAATCGTGCAACTCTTGTTTAACGGCTTCCATTTCCACAACTTTTGCTTTTACGCGTTCCAATTTCTCGCTTGCATCTGCTGTTTCCGCATTTTCACTGCCAGCATCTAGCGCCTTTGCCGTTTCCATTGTGCGATTATTTTTAACCAAAAGTGAATTGTTTTCATCAATGTTTTGACTCAATTCCTCTTGCTCGGCAAGCAATCTCTCAATTTCGCTATCTACCGAACCAATTTCCGTACTTAAAGTAGCAATTTCTACTTTTAAATCGGTAATTTGGCTAGACAAACTATCACGCTTTTCGCGCAAAACATCGTATTGATTATTTTTGCTTCCGCCTTTTGCAGTTGGCATATCGCCCGCATCGACTTGCTTTGAAGTAGCCAATTCTTGCTCAAAAATTTCTCGCCTTGCGCTCAGTCTAGACAACTCTTGATTGATTTCATCAAGTTCAAGTGCGTAAAGATTGCTATCATCTTGCGCGTGCTTTAAAATCTCCTCTTTTTGCGCTAATTCAATATCATAATCGTGTAGCAAATTTGCTTGTGTTTCAATTTCTTTGTTCAATTTTACCAAAGTATCGTTGTAAACCTTGATTGAATTGCGTTGCTCATTTACTTTGTTAGTTTGCGACTTTATGCGTTCTTGAATACTCTCAATTTCGCGCTCGCGCGACAAAAGATTGTTTATTTCCGCCTTTTTACTACCACCAGTGATAGAACCAGCAGTGTTCATAACATCGCCATCAAGCGTAACAATCTTGAAACTAAACTTAGAGCCATTCGCAAGCCTTACCGCCGTATCCATATTATCTACAATCACGGTATTGCCTAGTAAGCCCTTAATTACGGGAGTCAATTTTTCATCAAAAGAAATCAACTCACTAGCGACACCAAAGCACCCATTTGTACTCAAAAGTGGTCGGTATGCTTCGTTTATATACTTAGGTTTCATCGAACTAATCGGCAAAAAGGTAGCTCTACCGTAACTCTTGCTTTTTAGGTAACTAACCAGCCTTTTTGCATCTTGTTCATCGCGCGTAACAATATTTTGCACAGCAAAGCCTAGCGCCATTTCGATAGCAGTTTCAAGATTTTGAGGCACAGTGATTAATTCACCTACCACGCCCACAATCAATCGTTGCAATTCGCTGTTTTTGCCCGCATCAAGCAACAATTTACGCACAGTACCATTGTAGCCCTCGTATTCCGCTTGCATTTCGTTTAATAACTTTGCACGCGATTCCAACTTGGCTAATTCTTCGCTAGAAATATCTAATTCCGCGCGCATATCACGCTCGCCTTGCTCAACGCTTGCCAAATTTTCACGAAGTGCGGTCAAATTGTCCCACGCATTTCTACGGTTGTTTTCCGCATTTGCGCAAGCAGTTTTTGCTTGATTTTCGATGACAACCGCACCATCACGCTTATCAATCAACGCCTCTTGCTTTGCAATCAACTCTTTTTCACGCTCATCAATAGCGGAAATTTCAGTTTCAAGGCGTGTGATATTTGACTTAATGTCAGTAAGTTTAGAAATTGCATCTTGCATTTCTTGTTGCGAACCACTCACAGCCTGCTCGCTCACGCGCAACTGCTCGATTACATTTGCATAAATTTGCTCCAACTCATCTAATCTTGCGCGCAAAGCATTAAGTTTGTCCACATTGTCTGTTTTTTCTTGTTGCTTTGACTGCAATTCATCATTAATACGCACAAACTCAATCTTGTCGTTTTCAATTTCTTGTTGAAGTTTTGTCGCTTGCTCTTGCAAGTACTCCAACTTCGCCATAGCCACTCTGCGGTCACCAGCATTTTTCTCAATAGTAACCGTAAGTTTCAATATTTCATCGCGCAACGCTTGAATTTGCTCGTCAATGGCCTTAATACCCTCTAACGATTGATTTTGCTTGTCAATAGCAGATTGCACTTGCTTTTCTTTGTCGCTTGCTTGTTCGCGCAACCCCTCTATCATATCACTGATGCGTTGCTTATTTGAATTTGCATTTTCATAATGATAAATATAGTTGTTTACTTCTTCAAACTTCAATTTTTCGCGCAAAGCAAGGTATTTTTTCGCCTTTTCCGCTTGGTCACGCATAGGCATAAGTTGCCTTTCGATTTCCATAACAGTAGTTTCAATCAAAGTCAAGTTTTCACGCGTTTTGGCGAGTTTGCGCTCCGCCTCAATCTTGCGCTCCTTAAACTTTGCAATTCCCGCCGCTTCCTCAAAAATAGCCCTGCGGTCCTCAGCCTTTGTCGATACAATTTGCTCAACTTTACCTTGACCTATAATCGAATAGCCATCACGCCCTATACCGCTGTCGTGCAAAAGATTGCTAATATCTTTTAGTAAACAAGGTGCGTGATTCAGTGAATATTCACTCGTTCCAGAACGATACAATTTACGCGAAATAACCACTTCATCATAATCAAGATTGAACTGGTGGTCCTCATTTGAAAAAACCAGCGATACCTCACAGTAAGAAAGGCTTTTTCTACTTTCTGAGCCCTTAAAGATTACATCTTGCATACTCGAACCACGCAAGTTTTTAGATGATTGCTCACCCAAAACCCAGCGAATAGCATCGGCAAAGTTTGATTTACCGCAACCGTTTGGTCCGACAATAGCGGTAATACCCTCACTAAATTCAATGCCTAGTTTATCGGCAAATGATTTAAACCCTAGTACCTCTATCCTTTTAAAACTCACCCTGTTTCTCCTTTATTCTTTTGAGTCCTCAATTTCCAATCTATTTTCGCTAATTGTATTCCCTAATTTAGTCAACAAATCACATTCGGCATATTCTTTAATTTGCTCAATACTAGCGAGCAAACTTGACACTTTTGCAGAGCCGTGAGCCTTTACCACAAGTTGCTTAGTACCCAAAAGTGGTGACCCACCGTATGCTTGATAGTCGTAAATTTTCATAATCTTTTTGAGTGGCTTTTTGACAATTAAACCGCCTATTTTGCCTCTAAACGAAGATTTTAGCCCGCTTTTTAGCACACCCATAAAGTTTGATAAAGTACCCTCAATGCTTTTTAATAATACATTTCCAGAAAACCCGTCTGTCACGATTACATCATATTCTCCACTCAATGCATCGCGCGCTTCCATATTGCCCACAAAATTTATAGGTAATTTTTGCAAAAGTGGAAAAGTAGATTTCGCCAAATCGTTACCTTTTGCTTCTTCAGTCCCTACATTAAGTAACGCAACTCGTGGCTGACTGATATTTTGCGTTACACGCATATACTCGCTACCCATAAGCGCAAAATGACATAGATTTATAGGCTTACAGTCCATATTTGCACCACAATCAATTAGTAGCACTTTGCCCCCACTTACAGTTGGCAACATAGGCGCAAGTGCGGGCCTACTTACCCCAGCAAGTCTACCCAATTTCAATACAGAGCCACTCAATACAGCACCCGTGCTACCAGCAGACACAAGACCTGCATATTCGCCTGTTTTGAGTTTGTCTATACATACAACAAGCGAACTATCTTTCTTTGTGCGAATTGCCTCTACTGGTGCTTCATTGCAAGTAATTTCCTCGCGCGCATCGGTAAAAATCAAGCGTTCTTTGTCAAAAGTTTTGTCTTTGGCGAGTTCGTTTAATTCTTCAATTTTACCCACCATTTCGATAGAAATATTTTGATATTTGTACAATGCGAGCAAAACAGCCTCAAACATTTCTTTTGCGCCATTGTCCCCACCGTATGCATCAACCAAAATTTTAAACATAATATATCTCCATAATAATAAAATACTTGATTTAATTCTATCATATTAGAGATAAAAAGACAAACAAAAAAAGGCAATTTTTGCCTTTATTTCAAGATTTTCTCAATAAAAAAGGAGCAAAATTATGCTCCGTTTTTCTCTTGTGCCTTGTCCTTCTCTAAAACAAGTACTTGCTTTCCATCGTAGTATCCGCACTTCTTGCAAACGCGGTGAGCCAACTTTGGTTCGTGACAACGAGGACATTCAACGATAGCAGGTGCTGTGATTTTCCAGTTTGCTGCTCTTGAACGCTTCCTTGCTTTAGAGGTCTTAGATTTAGGAACTGCCATTTAGCCGACCTCCAATTAATAATATGTAAAAATTTATTTACGCCAATATTATAACTTATTTTTTGCATATTGTCAACGCTAATAACCAAAATTTTTGATTTTTATAAATTATTTTGTTTGGCTATTTATTAAATTTGTGGTATAATAATATTAAATTAAGGGAGAACGGAAAATGAAATTTTGTGCAATTATATGTGAATATAATCCATTCCACAACGGACACCAGTACCACATTGAGGAAAGTTTAAAACAAAGTGGCTGTGATGCCTGCATTTGTATAATGGGCGGTAATTTTTCACAAAGAGGCGAACCTGCCCTTGTTGAAAAATATTCGCGTGCGCAAATGGCTATTGCTGGTGGCGCTTCGGCGGTCGTGCAAATACCGACTTACTTTTGCACGGGCAGTGCTGAAATTTTTGCGCAAGCCGCAATTAAAATTGTATCGAGTTTTAAAAATGTAACTCATATCTCTTTTGGTAGCGAATGTGGTGATGTGCGCTCTCTTAGCGAATTAGCGAAATTTTTGTACAAAGAGCCTTCATTTTTTAAAGCGCGCATAAAACGCAACTTAAACGATGGTTTTTCGCTGGGTAGAGCCAAAACTCACGCTTTGCAAGAGTGTATTGAGGCTGGTTTGGTAAAATTTACCCGCCCTGAGGTAGTGGCAAACTTACTTGATTCGCCAAACAATATTTTAGCGGTAGAATACCTAAAAGTTTTACTCTCGACAGGCAGAAAAGATATCACCCCTATCACTATCAAGCGTGTAGAAGAAGCAAGCGAAGCAAAGGAAGCAGAAAATTTTGATTATCACCTTTCTAGCGCAACCGCTATTCGCGAGTCTGTGTACAAAAGCAAACGAATTTGGAATATTAGGAAATTTATTCCTAGCGAACCATACAAAATTTTTGCACATAGTTTGCAGACTATGGGTATCCCAGATATGGACCTTTGGGGAAATATTGCGCTATATCGAATGAGAACAGCCAGCCCAAACGACTTAATGCAAAACTATGATGTGGTAGAGGGCATTGAAAACAAACTCATCACAATGGCACGCGAAAATGTCGATTATCCCGCTTTTGTTGAAAACTGCACTTCGCGTAGATTTACCAAAGCCCGTATTCAGCGAATTGTTACCGCGTGCTTGTTAAATTTGCGTAGCAATTATGTACGCCATATTTATGAAATAGATAAATTGCCTTATATCAAACTACTTGCAGTCAAAAATAACAAAGAGATTTTGGCAAGTCTAAATGAATGTGATACTATTCTCGTTTCACGCAAACAAGATGCAATCGAGGCCCAAAAAGACCCTTTTGCAAAGATTTTGATGTTCTCTGAGGACAAAGCAAATAATTTATATTCTTTGTTACTTGATATTACCAAAGACCAGCAAAAAGATTTTGCTATGAACGATATTTATATCAAAACCGAGTTTGTGAAATAGTATAGTATAAATGAAAAACAAAGTTTAAAAAACTAGCATTTGCTAGTTTCTATTATTTGTTTGTCATTATGGTAAACATTTTAAGAAAGAATAAAAAGCAGGCAAGTGGTATGCGTGCTTTTTATTGTGTACATCCCCAATGCTAATCTTTTAGGTTAACATTGTGGTAAACATTTTGTACATCTTCATTTTCTTCGAGATTATCGAGCATTTTCATAAATGAAGTATATTTATCATCTGGCAAATCCATTGTTTGTTGTGCAATCATTTCGAGTTCGGCAGAAACGACTTCGAGTCCTGCGCTCAAAATTTTGTCACGAATAGTTGCAAGTTTTGTTGCTTCGCCTACAAAAGTATAACCTTCTTCGCTAAAATCGTAGTCATCAGCCTCTGCGTCCATTGCAATCATCATAACATCATCTTCGGTAAGACCTGCTTTTGGTTTTGTAGCGACTACTGCTTTACGGTCGAACAAGAACGCAACGCTCCCTGGACCGCCCAAAGCACCGCCTGCTCTATCGAAAATGTGGCGGACATCACTAGATGCACGGTTTTTGTTATCAGTCAAGATATCGCAAATTATTGCGCTACCACCTGGGCCGTAACCTTCGTAAGTCATTTCCTCGTAGTTTACGGCACTACCCTCACCGCTTGCCTTTTTGATACTTCTTTGAATATTGTCGTTTGGCATATTGTTACTACGCGCTTTTGCGATAATAGTTGCAAGTTTTGGGTTATTGACTGGGTCGGGACCGCCCGCCTTAACGGCTACTGCGATTTCTTTACCCAATTTGGTAAATATTTTACCACGCGCTTGGTCGGTTTTTTCCTTATCACGCTTGATAGTTGACCATTTACTATGACCTGACATAATACTCTCCTTTAAATTAATTTACTCATAATTATTGCGCCTGCAATCGCCACATTGAGTGATTCGACTGCGTTTTGCATTTTAATCGAAATATTTTGTGAAGCAAGGCTTGCGATTTCCTCGCGCGCTCCGTTCGCTTCATTTCCTAAAATAATGCCAAAAATTCCGTTTGGCTTTTCTACACTATCAATATTTACGCCGTTCATATCTGCGTTGTAGATAGTAAGTCCTCGCAATTTTTGCAAATCTTCCATAGTGACCTCAAACAAATTAACATCAGCGATTGTCCCCATTGTGGAACGCAAGACTTTGTCATTTGTCCAATCTACACAGTTAAACATATAGATATCTTTGTACCCTAGTGCAAGTGCGGTACGAATAATCGTGCCTAAATTGCCTGGGTCAGCCACACGGTCTAGTACCAAAAATTGCGATTTTGGGAGTCTAAACGGCTTTGCGGTTAGCCTCACCACGCCCACAATTTGCGAACTATTTACCGTTTGCGTTAGGCAATTTAGCACTTCTTCGCTACACAAAATTTGCTCTGCATCAAGTTTTTCAGCGAAAGCGGGTTTTTCCCTATACAAAAGATACTTTATTTCCACTCCGCGCGCTACTAGGTCACTAACGAACCTTTCACCCTCGACAAGCACCAAATTTCGCTCTTTGCGGTACTTTTTGATAGTCAATTTTGCCAAATCTTTTATCAAGGCATTGTTTTTACTGGTAATTTCTTTTTCCATAATCACCAAAAAATAGTTTTACTAAAAAGCAAAACTATTTCCTTTTAAATAATTACTTAGCAACTGCTTTCTTTGCTGTTTCGCAAAGGCTAGCAAAACTTGTAGCATCGTTTACAACCATATCAGCCAAAACTTTACGGTTGAGGTCGATATTTGCAGTCTTTAAGCCGTGCATAAATACACTGTAACTAACACCGTTTTGACGGCAACCAGCATTGATACGAGCAATCCAAAGGCTACGCATATCGCGCTTTTTCAAACGGCGACCAACATAAGCGTAGTTACCTGAGTGCATAACTTGTTCTTTTGCTGCTTTAAATTGTTTTGACTTTGCGCCAAAGTAACCTTTCGCTTTTTTCAAAGTCTTGTTTCTTTTCTTAATTGCATGTAAGCCATTCTTTATTCTCATAGTTCATATCCTCCTTAAACCTCAATGGCCCTTGCGATTTTGGCTTGGTCAGCCTTGGCAACAGTGTCGCCCGCACGCAAACGCATTTTTCTCTTACTTGATTTTTTAGTCATAATGTGACTTCTGTTTTGACAACCGCGTTTAATCACGCCGTTTTTGTTCATTCTAAAACGCTTTTTAGCTGAACTCTTAGTCTTCATTTTTGGCATAAGTGTATCTCCTTAATTTATTTTGAATCTTTTGGGGCAAGTATCATTGTAATAATCGAACCTGACAACATAGGTTTTTGGTCCATAACGCAGTATTCTGCAAGCATTTCGTAAAATTTGTTCATATTGTCAATACCGAAATGTGCAAAATTTGCCATACGACCACGCACACCCTTGATAATTACGCGCACTTTATCGCCGTTTTGCAAAAATTTGGCTACTTGGTTGGCTTTGTAGCGCATATCGTGTTCCTCAATACGCATAGAAAGTTCCATACCCTTTATGTCGGCACTTTTTTGCTTTTTCTTAGCCTCTTTGTCACGCTTTTGCGCGATAAACTTGTACTTACCGTAGTCCATAATTTTACAAACTGGCGGAGTTGCATTTGGGTTTATCGCTACAAGGTCATAACCTAAATCATACGCTTGTGTAAGGGCTGAATGAATGTCAACTATTCCTAATTGTTCACCCTCAACACCTAACAAACGCACTTCTTTTGCAGTGATTTGTTCATTAATCGATAATTCCTTAATGGTCTTAATCCTCCTAAAAATTATTGCACAAAGAAAGAAGTGGATAGACCTACTACCCACTTCAATATCAAAAAATTAAGATATTAACCAAATCTAGGTATCCCGACTGGTGAGAAGTGAGTGCTTCTTCTTTGTAACATACTCAAATATTCTATCATTAAAAATAATATTTGTCAAGTAGTTTATCTAATTTATTTTGTTGCATACAATTATTTTATTTGATTTTTGCCTTTTTGATACTAATTTCTTCAATTATTTCAATTCAATACTAGGCAATGCCGAAATATTTAAGTCCGCAGGTTCCTCTGTCATCACCTGATAATAAGCGACCGAACCTATCATACCTGCGTTGTCTGTACAAAACTCAATCGGTGGAAAATATAGAGAAATGCCTAAATCTTTACACTTTTCGGTCAGTGAGCCTCTAAGGTATGAGTTGGCAGCGACCCCACCCGCTAGCACCAACTTATTTTGTCCAAATTCTTTGCACGCACGCAAAACTTTTGCCGTAAGCATATCGATAGCCTCGTGCTGGAACGATGAACAAATTTGCGGAATATCTATTTTCTCTCCGTTTTGCTCTAGTCTATGCACATAATTAATTACTGCTGTTTTTAGCCCACTAAAACTTACATTATAACTATTAGCAAGTGTATCGTTATGTACAAATTTAATTTTGGGCTCGACACCTTGTGCTAGTCTATCGACTTTGACACCGCCTGGGTATTCTAGCCCCATAATTCTTGCGACCTTGTCGTACGCCTCGCCGATTGCATCATCTTGAGTTGAACCTATCAAAGTAAAATGATTGTAGTCATCAACATTTACGATTGCAGTATGCCCGCCACTAGTAATTAGACAAATAAACGGAGGCTCTAATTCTGGAAAAGCAATATAATTTGCAGAAATATGACCTTTTATGTGATTTACTGCAATTAAAGGCTTATCAAGCGCATAACTAAGCGCTTTTGCGGTCGTAAGTCCTACTAGCAATGCTCCCACTAACCCCGCGCCTTGCGTTACACCTATTGCGTCAATATCATCAAAAGTAAGCCCAGCGCTCGACAATGCTTGGTCAACAAGCGGAATAATATTTAATATATGATTTCTGCTCGCAATCTCAGGCACGACCCCACCAAAATGGCGGTGAATTTCTATTTGCGAAGAAATAATGTTGCTTAGCACTTTTCTTCCGTTCACTACGACCGCTACACTTGTTTCATCACAACTACTTTCAATCGCAAGAATTGTGACTTCCTTTTTTTGCCTAATTGCCTTTACTTTTTGTGACATTCTCTCCAAATATGACACTTTACTCACCTAAATTTAATTTTTAATTGCTTTTCTTTAAATATTCAAAAATAAAGTCTTGAATATCTCCATTCATAACCGCTTCGACATTGCTTGTTTCAAAATCTGTCCTATGGTCTTTTACCATTGTATATGGACAAAAGACATAACTGCGAATTTGACTGCCCCATTCAATTTTTTTGAGGCTACCTTGCACTTGTTTGAGGTTCGCTTGATGCTCCTCTTCCACAAGTTGCGCGAGTTTTGCACGCAAAACCTTCATAGCCGATTCTTTGTTTTGCACTTGACTGCGTTCGTTTTGACATTGCACCACAATTCCAGTAGGTATATGCCTAATACGAATTGCTGAGTCGGTGGTATTTACACCTTGCCCGCCACAACCGCCACTATGGAAAGTGTCGATTTTTAGGTCGCTTTCTTTGATTTCGACTTCATTGTCATTTTCAATTTGTGGCATAACCTCAACAGAAGCAAAACTTGTATGCCTACGCGCGTTGCTATCAAATGGCGAAATTCGCACCAGCCTATGCACGCCTCGCTCTGCCTTCAAAAATCCGTATACATTCTCGCCGTCAATTTTGATAGTAGCACCTTTTATACCAGCACCGTCACCAGCGGTATAGTCTAATGTGGTACATTCATAGCCTTGCTTTTCAGCATAACGCGTGTACATTCTCAATAACATTTCAGCCCAGTCTTGCGCTTCCGTACCACCCGCCCCCGCTTGAACAGTCAAAATAGCACCCAGCCTATCATATTTCCCGCGCAAAAGTGCCGTAAGTCGCATATTCTCAATTTTTTGCGAAAGCGAACTCAACTCCTCGCTCAAAACTTGCAACATTTCATCATCATTTTCGCCACATTCACTAGACAAATCATTCACCGCCGTAAATCTATCTTCGACATCTTTTATATCTTTTATCTTTTTGTCCAAAGCGCTTATAGCCTTACCCACCCTCTGCACTTCTTTCATATCATTGTAAAAATCAGGTTGCGCTTGCTTGTCTAGCAACTTAGCCCTTTCTTGTTCTAGTTTATTAATGTCAAAAACCGCTCGAATAATATCCAGCGATTTTTGATTTGTGATTAAATTTTCTTTGATTTGCTCTAAATTCATCATATATTCCAAATTAATCTTTACTCTGTCTTACCACAGCAATTTTTGTACTTTTTGCCACTTCCGCAAGGACAAGGGTCGTTTCTACCAACGGTTTTATCTGATTTTACCCCGCCGTTTGCTTTTTCAGTATTTCCACCAGCACTTGCTACAAAATCACCCTTAGGGCGCACTGGTTGAGGTGTTGCTGGTCTAGCAACAATATTTAACAATACTGTACAAGTAAATTCACGAATGTTACCTATCATTTCATCAAACATTGCAAAACCTTCACGCTTGTACGCTACAATAGGGTCTTGTCTACCCAACGATTGAACAACGATTTCACGGCTAAGCGTTGTCATTGCATCAATGTGTTCCATCCACGAATTATCTACTTTGTCTAGCAAAATCATACGCTCAACTTCTTCAAATGGAATACCCAAACTCTCGATTTCTGCCTTTTTAGCCTCGTAACGCTTTAATACATCTTTGAGAATAAAGTCGTTGAGTTCCTCATAAACAGTATCTTCAAGCATTTCCTCGGTGACAATATTTGTACCTTTTGGATATAATTTATCCTCTAATGAGTGGTTGATTTCCTCCAAATTCCATTCAAAACTTGGTTTGTCCATATCAACGCTTGCCATTAAGGCTGTACTTACTACATCTGGGAACATTTGCTTAATTTGTTCGTGTACATCTTCGCCATCAAGAATTTTGTTACGCTCGGTATAAATAATGTTACGCTGTTTATTGATAACATCGTCAAATTCCAACACATTTCTTCTGCTCGCATAGTTGCGCGCTTCTACTTTCTTTTGCGCACGCTCAATTTGCTTTGAAAGCATTTTCATTTGGAATGGAGTGTCCTCATCAATCTTGAAGAAATTGCTTACAGATTTGATTCTATCTCCACCAAAAATACGCACCAAATCATCTTCTAATGAGATATAAAAAACGCTTCGACCTGGGTCACCTTGACGACCTGCACGACCACGCAACTGGTTGTCAATACGGCGTGATTCGTGGCGTTCTGTACCCACAACGAGCAAACCGCCGAGTTCCACAACTTTTTTCTTTTCTTCATCAGTTTCTTTTTTGTAATGCGCTAAGAAATTGTCATAATTTTCTTTCGCTTCTAGCACTTTTTCATCTTCGCTAGGCAAGAAACTTGTTGCTTGGTCGATAATATCTTGGTCATAACCCAGTTTGTATAATTGCGCTTTTGCCAAGTATTCAGGGTTACCACCTAGCAAAATGTCTGTACCACGACCAGCCATATTTGTAGCAATAGTTACCGTCTTTACTCTACCAGCCTGTGCCACAATTTCAGCCTCTTGCGCGTGGTTTTTGGCGTTTAATACTTTGTGTGGAATTCCTTTTTCTTTGAGCATTTTACTCAAAAGTTCACTGCGGTCGATAGTAACAGTACCCACAAGCACTGGCTGACCTTTTTCGTATGCTTCCGCAATTCTTTGTACAACTGCACGAAGTTTACCATTGATAGTTGTATAGATAATGTCTGGCTCATCAATCCTAATCATAGGCAAGTTTGTAGGAATGGTAACAATATCGAGGTTGTAGATTTTGTTAAATTCTGTTTCCTCTGTCTTTGCAGTACCAGTCATACCACTGAGTTTGTGATACATTTTAAAGTAGTTTTGCAAAGTAATAGTGGCAACTGTTAGCAATTCATCTTTAACTTGCAAGCCTTCCTTTGCCTCAATCGCTTGATGCAAACCATTGCTATAACGCCTACCTTCCATAATACGACCTGTAAACTGGTCAACAATCAATACCTTTCCATCGCGCACGATGTAGTCGCTCTCAGCCTTCATAATAAAGTTTGCACGCAAAGCGTTCAAAATGTGCTGGTTGAGTTCGACATTACCCGCATCACTAAGACTTTCAACATTAAAGAAATTTTCCGCCTTGTCTGTACCTTGCTCGGTTAAATGAACGGCTTTCTTTTCTTCGTCAATTACATAGTCTTCATCACGCTTTAAGTTACGGATAAATCTTTGCGCCTTTACATATACATCACTTGATTTAAAGCCTCTACCACTGATAATAAGAGGGTTTCTAGCCTCATCAATAAGAATACTATCTACCTCATCGACAATGGCAAAATTGTAGCCTCTACCCATACGGTCTTTTTTGTTCCTAACGAGGTTATCTCTTAGATAGTCAAATGCAAGTTCGTTATTTGTACTATAAGTAATATCACAAAGATATGCTTTGCGCTTTTGTTCTGCTGTCATATTGCTAAAACTACAACCAACAGTCAAGCCCAAAAATCTGTAAACTTTACCCATAATTTCAGCGCCCAAGCCCGCCAAATATTCGTTTACGGTTACTACATGGACACCTTTTCCTGACAAAGCATTTAAGTATGCGGGCAATGTAGCAACGATAGTCTTACCTTCACCTGTCATCATTTCGGCAATACGCCCTTGGTGCAACACAATACCACCCATTAATTGATAGTGAAAGTGGCGCATATTAAGTACTCTTGTGCTAGCCTCTCTTACAACAGCAAAAGCATCGTAAAGAATATCATCTAGCGTTTCGCCGTTTGCAAGTCTTTCCTTTAAGATAGGAGTTTGCGCACGCAAAGTGTCATTGTCCATATCTGCATATTTAGGTGCAAGTTCTTCAATTTTTTGCACCATTTTTTCTAGTTTTGCAATATTGCGTTTGTTGTCTGACGCAAATAAAGTAAAAATTCCCATATATTTTCTATACTCCTAATATCTAGAATAGTTAAAGTCATTATATACTAAAACAAAAAATTTGAAAAGTCTTTTGACTAATTATTTCCATTTTTTGAGTCTTTTACCCTATTTTCTGCGGGTATTTCTTGTAAACCGTGAGCAATAGTTAGTACTAAAACACGGTCGGCGTGTGCCTTTTTCAACACATTTGCACAAGCATTTGCGGTAGCGCCAGTTGTCATTACATCATCAACTAGCAAAATTTTCTTCCCACGCACAGCGTATTTGTCTAGTACTTTAAAACTCTCGCGCAAATTATTTCGCCTCTCCACCATAGATAAGTGCGTTTGCGAATCGGTATCTTTTATTTTTACCAAAGTTTCCGTATTTAATGGAACACCCACCGCATCACTCAGTCCATCTGCTAGCAATTCCGCTTGATTGTAACCTCTCCACTCCTTACGCTTTTTGCTCAAAGGGACAGGAATAATGAGATCAACTTGCCAATCAAGACTCTTGTATAATTCAGCAAGATAATTTGATAAAGTACGCGACAAATACGGCTTGTTGTTATATTTTAACCCTGCAATCAGCCTTTTTACCTCGTTTTCATATACAAAAACACTACGCGCAATATCAAACTCGCGGTCCGTATTTTGACAGTTTAAGCAATACTTTCCCTGTCCTGGGACTACCGCTCCACAACGAGCACAGCACTCACTTTCAGTAATTTTGTGCAACTTGCATTGGCATTTATCACATACCTCTATGTCTTGCTTTTGCTTTAAATCTTCACCACAAATGATACATTTTATATGCGAAGGGAAAAACACATTGCAAGCGTGATGATAAAGTTTCACAAACATATTTGCACAATTTCCAAACACATTTGTGCGTTTTTTGTCCGCACCATTTGCGGGCGGTGTCTTGATTGTATCTATTTTTTCTGTACTCATCTAAAGCCCTCCAAGTTTTTCGCTTGTTTTTGTAAAAATATGCCTAGCGCGCTGTATCTTTTGGCTGTGTAGTTGTTTTTTACCATCATTGCGATATTCTTCTTGCTCCCCACAAGCACGACCATTCGTTTTGCTCGCGTAACTGCGGTATAAAGCAAATTTCTTGTCAAAATACTACTAGCACCCGCAATTATTGGAATAATTACCACATCAAATTCACTACCTTGACTTTTGTGTATAGTGATTGCATAACTAAGACTTAATTGCTTTGTGTCCTCACGATTGTATTCAGCAACTCTACCATCTTCAAAAGTTACCTCCAAACTGTCAGTTTCGTAATTGACATCAGTAACTGTTCCCATATCGCCATTAAATACCGCTTCACCAACCTCCCAACTACCGTTTGTGCGAGGTTTTTTCCACATTTGCGTGTAATTATTTGAGGTTTGCATTACTTTATCACCCACACGGAAAGTAACGAAATCAAGTTTCAATTCTTTTTTGCCGTTTGCGCTAGGATTGATACGATTTTGTAAAATTGTATTTAGATTATCAATGCCGCACACTCCCGCGCGCATAGGCGCAAGAACTTGAATTTTTTGTGGGCTAATATCTAAAAATTTAGGTATTCGCGTACTCACCATATTGAGTATCGTATTTGCGATTGCATCTTGGCTATCACGACTTTCAAAAAAGAAATCTGCACTTTTATTGTCAATCAATGGCATATTCCCGTCATTAATTGCGTGAGCGTTTGTGATAATCAAACTCGACTCGCTTTGCCTATAAATATGTGTAAGTTGCGCGCAAGCAATTTCGTTTGAAGCGATAATATCAGCAAGCACATTCCCCGCCCCCACGCTAGGCAACTGATTTTTATCTCCAACAAGTATTAGCCTTGTACCAACCTTTAGAGCGGAAAGAAGCGATAGCATTAGATTTACATCAACCATAGATACTTCATCTACAATGACCGCATCGTATGGAAATTTGTTTGTTTCATTGTAAAAAAACATTGCAGTATCTTCGCGTGTTGTCCCCTCGTGGAAATCAATCATCAATGCCCTATGAATTGTACTTGCTTCTTCCTTGCAACTTTCACTCATTCGCTTTGCTGCGCGCCCAGTTGGAGCAAGCAACGCTATACGCCCGCAACGCTTATTTAATATGCTCAATATGCATTTTATGATAGTAGTTTTTCCAGTCCCTGGACCACCAGTAATCACGCATACACCGTTGTTTACCGCCATGTCAATAGCGTGTTTTTGGTCGGCGTGAAATTGTACTTTATTAAAGGTTTCAAACGCTTTTATTTCTTCCGTTAGATCATTTTCAACATCAGTAGCACCTGCATTTAGGGTAAGCAGTTTTGTAGCGATTTTTATCTCAGTATTATAAAATTTTACAAGCATTAAACAAGGCGTATCGTTAAAATCACAACGCTTTACCACACTTTCCAACACCAACTGGTCGATAACCCCGCTCAACGCATCTAACCTATCCATTATTTCGATATTTAGTAGCGCGCTTAGCAAAGTATAGACCTCTTCCATAGGTAGATAAGTGTTACCATCGTGTTCGCTTGTTTCATTCAATATATATATAAGTCCCGCGCGCAATCTATATTCGCTATCATCAGGAATACCCACATTTAAGGCAATCTTATCGGCAGTCTTAAATCCAACTCGCGACATATCTTCTACCAGTTGATATGGGTTGCTTTTTACAATTTCACGCGCCTCTTCGCCGTATTTATTGAAAATCTTTACCGCCATATTTGTAGAGATATTGTACCCTTGCAAAAATATAACTACATCTTGCATATTGCGTAATTTTTGAAATTCTTGACCGATTTCGTACGCCTTTTTAGGGTTGATACCTCTAACTTGCGCAAGTTTTAGCGGACTTAATTCGATAACATCAAGAGTAGCCGTGCCAAAAGTATCTACAATCTTTTTTGCAGTTACAGGTCCTATTCCTTTTATCAACCCACTTGACAAAAAACGGACTATGCCGTCTTCGTTTTTAGGTTCTTGCAAAGTGTAAGTTTCTACTCTAAATTGCTCGCCAAAGCGCGCATCAGTGATGAAATTTCCAGTAGCAGTAATCTCTTGACCTTGAAAAATTGATGAAAGTTTGCCAACAATAGTAATGATTTCACGGTTAGCAGAAACACGAGCGACCGTAAAGCCGTTCTCTTTGTTTTGAAAAACAATATTCTCCACTATTCCCTTTAATACCATTACTTACTCACTTTTTATATTTTCAATTTCCACCCAAATTTTGTCAATACCGCTTTTATCTTGCGAACTGATAGGCAAAATATTGTCTTTGCCTATACTCAACTCGTTTGCAATAATAGTGATATGCTTGTCAATTTGTCCGCGCGAAATTTTGTCTAGTTTGGTTGCAATCACGCTAAATGGAATATTGTAATAATACAAATATTCTAGCATTTGCTTGTCTTTTTCATTAGGTTTATGCCTAATATCTACCAACACAAACACTCGCTTTAAATTTTGGCTACATTCCAGGTATGTGCCTATCAATTTTTGCCATTTTGCTTGCTCTTGTTTGCTGGCTTGTGCAAAGCCATACCCTGGTAAATCAACCAACATCAATTCATTATTAATATCAAAATAATTAATTAATCTAGTTCTCCCCGGTGTGCTACTCGCTTTTGCAAGTTTGTTTCGCTTGGTCATAGCATTAATTAGGCTAGATTTACCCACATTACTACGCCCGACAAAAGCAAATTCAGGCAAGCAAAAATCTTTTAATTGTCCTACACTCGCTACACTTGTCACAAATTCCGCAGACTTAATAATCATTATTTGTTCTCGCTTTTGTCTTTTTCCGCTTGCTCTTTTAGAGGTTTAAGAGGCTGTTGCAAAGCGATTTTTAACACTTCATCAATCGTTTCCACACAGTGAATATTCAGTTTGCTCTTTACCTCCTCAGGTAAATCCCACAAGTCGTCTTTGTTGTCAATAGGAATGATACAATCTTTGATACCCACACGACAAGCACCAATTAGTTTGTCGCGCACGCCACCGATAGGAAATACCCTACCACTAAGGCTGATTTCACCTGTCATACCCAAATGCTCGCGAACAGGAATACCAGTAAAAGCAGACACCATTGCGGTAGTCATAGTGATACCAGCACTAGGACCTTCTACACCATTTCCAGCAGATGGAATAGACACATGCACAGCGGTATCTTTGATTTTTTCTGGTGAAATACCCCAGTCTTTTGCACGGCTCTTTAACAATGTATAAGCAATTTTTGATGACTCTTTCATCATTTCACCTGGCCTACCAGTGAGCAAAATATCGCCTTTATCTTTGCTGTCACAAAGAGTAGCCTCTACAATCATAGTAGTACCAGTGATTTCGCCAAACACAGCGAGTGCAACAACTTGACCTACCTTTCCGCCCTTGTAAATATCAAGCGTACGGTAGCGCTTATGTCCCAAAAAGTCTTCGATATTATCTTTATTAATATCTTTATATTTCTCGCCACTAACGGTAAATGTCGCATATTTTCGGCAAATTTCAGCGATTTTACGCTCTAAACCACGCACCCCGCCCTCAAAAGTAAACTCATTAATAATGATTTTCATCAAATCATCATCAATTTTTACCGTTCCGCTAGGAATACCCGCAAGTTTTTCTTGCTTAGGTATCAAATAGTTACGCGCAATGTGCATTTTTTCAATTTCAGTATATGGGCGCAGTTGTATAATTTCCATACGGTCGCGCAAAGGTAACGGAATACCAGCCAAATCGTTTGCAGTCAAAATAAACATTACTTGACTCAGGTCATATGGCAATTCCAAAAAGTTGTCTTTAAAGTGGTCGTTTTGCGCTGGGTCAAGCACTTCCAACAACGCACTCGCTGGGTCGCCTCTTGCATCGCTTGTCATTTTGTCGATTTCATCTAACAAAAATACTGGATTTATTGTCCCCGCTTGCTTCATACCAGCCAAAATCCTACCGCACATTGCCCCTACATAAGTCCTACGGTGACCACGAATAGCACTTTCATCATTCACACCACCAAGACTTACTTGTACAAATTTTCTACCCATCGCATTTGCGATAGATTTTGCAATAGAAGTTTTACCAACCCCCGGAGGTCCTACAAGACACAAAATTTGCGCATTTACTTTGCCTGTCAATTTAATTACAGCCAAACTCTCTAAAATTCGCTCTTTTACCTCTTGTAAAGCATAATGTTCATCATCAAGTATTTTGCGGGCCTGCTTAATGTCGATATTATCCTCAGTTTTTTGCACCCAAGGCAATTCTAGCACTGTTTCAATAAAATTGCGCACATAACCAAGTTCTGGCGAGCCAAAAGGCAATTTACCTAGCCTATTTACCTCTTTTAACACTTTTTCCTCTAAGTCAGCAGGCATACCGAGTGCTTTTACTTTTTGTGTAAAATCCTCGATTTCATCAACATCACCATTTAATTCTTCATTGATTACTTTCAACTGCTCACGCAAGAAAATTTCTTTTTGCGTTTTTGCGATATTTTCATTTACTTTTTCATCAATTTCGTGTTTTGTTTTTACATTTGTTAGCAAAATAACTGCATTTTTGTACAAAATCTCCAAGCGCTTTTCCACATCAGCAGTTGCTAGCAATTCGCAGTGCATTTCTCTATTTTCTTTGACAAGGTAATACACAAAACAGTCCCCAAAATCTGCTGGTGACAATTCCTCATCTTCAAGCGCAGCGCGCAACTGATTTGGCATAGAGGTTTCCAAAGCGATTTCGCGCAATTTTTGGCGCAATGACTCCATTAATTCGTAACTTCTAGGAGAGTCGGCGTTCTGCTCCTCCATAATCTCAGCCGTAACTTTCATTTCGCCATTTGTAGATACACTGTTGATTGCTACACGCGCATCACCGCTCAAAATTACTCGCATATTTTTACCTTGTGGCATAATGCGTTTAATACTGCATAAGCAACCTACATTCAAAAAGTCATCTTGTGTAGGTTCGCTAGTGAAAGTTTTGCTAGTTACTACTACCAACTGCTCCTCTGCATCAAAAGCGTCTTTGACACTTTTAGCCTCAATTTCATTGTTTATATCACAGGTAATATTTACCCCTGGGATAGCAACTATATTGCTTAAAAAGATAGCGTTAAATACTCTACCTTTGGATTTTTTGATTTCAACATTTTGCATAGTTTGTTCTTCATTTAATTTCATTTCTTGCTCTGCCATTGTTTCACTCTCCTAAAATTCTAGTAAATTAAGACATTTTAACATTTTATTATAACTTAAATAAATAAAAAAAGCAACAACTTTGTTACTTTTTTGGCTTTTTCGACATTTTTCGCACACGAAATCATTTAAAACTATTCAACAGTCACTGATTTTGCAAGGTTGCGAGGCTTGTCGGGGTCTAAATTTTTAGAAATTGCTGTTTTATATGCTAAAACTTGCAATGGTTTCATCACCACAAACGGCGCAAGCAAATTTTCCACCTCAGGTAAAAATATTTGTTTATACACAAAATTTTGCAAACTTTTGAACGGGCTAAACAATATGACTTTTGCGCCACGACTATTTAGTTCGTGAATATTGTTTATGGTTTTATCAATTAAATCTCTTTGAGTGAGTATAGCAATTACAACACTATCTTTATGAATCAAAGCAAGGCTACCGTGTTTCAATTCTCCAGCAGGCAACGCTTCACAGTGAATATATGACACCTCTTTTAGTTTTAATGCACCTTCTAACGCAAGCAAATAATCAATACCTCTACCCAAAAAATAAATGCTTTCTTCATTTTTAATTTCTTGCGCGATATTAGAAATTAAAGAGTCGTAATCTCTTTTTTGATACATAAACGCAGTATTTTTGACTAAGTCAGTACTAAATTTTATAGGTTTTTGCAAAATCTCAGCCATATATTCAATAAAAGCATAAAGTGAAGCAATTTGTGCTAGATAAGCTTTTGTTGAAGCAACAGCAATCTCCACACCAGCACTAGTCGGCACGACATAGTCAACAATCTTTTCCATACGGCTTGCTGGCACATTTGTAAAAGCAATAGTCGTAGCACCAAAACTTTTTACCAACTCAACACACGACAGCGTATCTGCCGTTTCTCCACTTTGGCTAATAAATAAGCAAATGCTTTTATCATTGATTATAGGTTGCTTGTATCGAAATTCACTCGCATAATCCAAATCAACTGGAATCGCTAATTGCTGTTCAATTATGTATTTCGCAATCATTCCAGCGTGCAATGCCGTACCGCACGCGGTGATATGTAGATTGAAATTTTGTTTAAAAATTTGTGATGGAATTTTTTGCAAAATCTTCATTTTCTTAATTCTATCTATTGTGTCAATTACACTTTGAGCGCCTTGCTCAATTTCCTTTTCCATAAAGTGATTATATTCACCTAGCATCACTTGTTCTACTTGTAGTTTTATGATATCAAATTTGATTTTTTTGATTTTGAAATTTTGGTCGTAAACTACTATTTTATTTTTCTCGATATACCCAAACTCGTTATCTTGAATTGCATAAAATTTTTGTACATAATTTATCAACGCTGGCGTATCACTAGCCAAAAAATTTTCGCCATTTCCCTTTCCCAAAATCAGCGGGCTTTTATGCTTTGCAAAGAAAATACAATCATCAATTCCTTTCACCAAAATACCCAAAGCATATGCGCCCACACATTCGGTCATCACCTCTTTAATTGTGCGTAGTACCTCATTTTTAGTCGGTTTTACAGTACTATGCAATGTACTATGCATAGTATTATGCAATGATTTTGCGCATAATTTATGCGATAAATACTGAGAAATCACTTCCGTGTCGGTTTCTGAGTTGAATTTCGCCCCTTCTTTAATTAAGTGGCTTTTTATATCCATATAATTTTCAATTATGCCATTATGGACAACTGCCACTAAATGTTTATTATCAACTTGCGGGTGCGCATTGACCTCGCTCGGTTCACCGTGAGTCGCCCACCTGGTATGACCTATCGCACACGATGCGGGAATAATTTTATTTTTCAAAAATGTAGATAAATTTTGGAGTTTCCCCACTCGTTTTGCGCAACGCAAATTTTGATTTTCAACATAAGCAATCCCCGCCGAGTCGTACCCTCGATACTCCAACGCTCTTAGACAATCAACCACAATCGGTACTGCCAACTTTTCACCCACATAACCTACTATTCCACACATATTTCACCTCCTTGTTTTTGTAAAATTTTCCACGCTTTTGTTAAAATTTCTTTTTCACTAAATTGATTTGTATAGACAAAAATTTTACCAGTTTTGCTACTAGTTATAAATTTTTTCGCTTGATTGACTATGCCCAAATTTCCATCAATTATATCAACAGAGGTAGGACAAACTTTTTTGAAAATAGGTCGTAAAAATATGTAATGCGTACACCCCAACACTATCGCATCAATTTCACCCAAAAATGGATTTAATGTTTTTTCTATACAAGGTCGCAAATTGTCTAAGTCGTCTACATTTTGCTCAATCAGTGTCGCTAGGTTTACGCAAGGTTTGATAATTACATTTTCATTATCTAAAAGGTTTTGTATATTTCTGTTATATTTAATTGTATTTTGTGTTGCTAAAAGTAAGACTTTCTTTTTGTTTTTTTGCAAGGCAACTTTTATAGCAGGTTCAGCACCTATGATAGGAATATTAAAAATTTTCCTAGCCTGATGAATAGCAGTCGCTGTGAGAGTATTACACGCAAAAATAATCGCCTGCGGACTATATTTACCTACTATAAATTTTAGATTATTTATACTTTCTTTTCTCAATAACGAAACTGGTTTATTGCCAAACGGCGCGTTCCTTTTGTCTGCAAAATAAATATAATCGCAATTTTTTATATTTTTTTGTATTGAATAAAGCACCGTCAAGCCACCTACACCGCTATCAACAATTAACACAGGTTTATTTTTCATATAAGTAATGTATGAACTTGTACTCGCTTTGGTAACAAAAATTTGGAGATTTACAAAAAATCTTTGTATCTTTTGGTATGCACTACCTCGTTTATCGCACTTGCAATCACTTTTGCGCAGTTTTTTGTGTATATATCAATTTCTTTTGGTGTTACCACAAAATCAGTCAATTCACTCCCTAAATTGCTCGCATTTATCATCATAGGCACGCCTATTGAAATTATGTCCGCGCCTAAAAAATTTTTGTTTAATCTTTGATTCTTACTGCCTATGCCCGCCCCTGGTGAAATGCCTGTGTTGCTAAATTGAAAACTACAACCAATTCTTGCTGGCTCACGCGCGGTAAGTGCATCAATCATAATTACAATATTAGGTCTTACAGTATTTACAGCACCCAACACAATATCCGCAGTCGCAAAGCCATTGATACCGCTTACCCCTGGAATTAGCGCGCACAAGTCACCCAAACTCTCGCGCAACTCACTAGGAATATTGTGCGTGGCAAGTAGATTTTTGACAACCATAGCGCCTAGACTGTCTGCAATTAAAAACGCATTACCTAGCCCAACTACCAAAAATGTAGGCGATTTTATTTTAAGTTTTGAAATATAATTCTTTAAAATTTCTACAATCTTGCTTGTCACATACCTGCGTGCTAGTTCGTTGGTGCAAAAGATTTTAGACACATTTAAGGTAGTATAAACGCCTTGCTCTTTTTGATATTTTTTAGCAAGAAAAGTGGAATTAATGTCTAAAAAATATTCCTTAACGCCATATTTCCCTTTAAAAATTATTTCACCCAAAACGCCTGTTTCGCGCGCATCTATGCTTGATTTTACTTTGTTTTCTACCATATAACCTCCTAATTTTCAATTATTTACAAAAATTTAGTTTATAACTCTTGCAAAATAACAAAATTTATGGTATTCTTAATGAGTAACAAAAATTTTTAGGAGATATTAAAGTGGCAAACATTAAATCACAGAAAAAAAGAATTGTAACTAACGAACAATGTCGCATTGCCAACAAGTCTAAAAAATCTCGTATTGCTACTGAAATTCGCAACTTCCGCGAAGCAATAGCAAAAAAGGATTTTGAAACTGCTGATGCAAAATTAAAGACTATCGTTAGTTTGATTGACCGCGCGCGTTTGGACAATGTTTATCACGACAACACTGCTTCAAGAAAGAAAGCAAACCTTGCTCGTGAATTGTACAATGCTAAAAACGAGTCAAAATAATTAAAAGTTTTTAGCCTCCCTATTTGTGGAGGTTTTTTTAAATTAAAATATAGGAGCAAATTATGAAATTAATATTAAATGCCGATGATTTTGGACTTAGCCCTAGCATAAATAAGGGTATTGTAGATTGTTTTAAAGAGGGGTTGATTTCTAGCACGACTATTATGATGAATACACCATATACAGATGAAGCGATACAACTTGCAAAGGAGCATAGTATCAAAAATATAGGTATTCATCTAAATCTTACTTATGGTAAATCAGTTTTGCCAGCAAGCGAAGTACCTAGTCTAGTAGATGAAAATGGCGTTTTTCACTATGTATGTATGTTGGGTTATTACACGCAATATCTTGATGCAAAAAAAGAATTGCGTGCGCAAATTGAGAAATTTTTGGCAACTGGACTTACCCCTACTCATCTTGACCACCACCACTATTTTAATGAAATTCCAAATATTTTGAAAGCATACCTCGAACTTGCAAAAGAATACAATTTGCCTGTTCGCAGTATGGACGACAATGCTCGCTCTCTTGCTCGTGAAATGGGGCTAAAAACAACTGATGAATTTAGTTTTGCCTTTCACGGAAATGGCGTAGATATAGGCACTTTCCAAATCTTGAAAAGTTTGTTTTGGAATAGAGATATTAGCCTCGAAATCCTGACTCATGTGGGTTATTTAGATGAATACACACGCTCGCAAACCAACTACCTAAAACGCGAAGATGAAATTGCAGTTTTGCGCGAAGCAAAACAAAAAGGCTATTTTGACAACATAGAATTAGTGGGCTTTGCAGATATATAAGACAAAAACACATCAGCAATATGATGTGTTTTTTCTATGAATAAAAATTAATTTTTCTTTTATACTTTTTGCTCTATTTGGTAAAAATAGAGAGTTAGAGAAAAGAGCAAGGCAAAAGTCTTGCTAAATTTACCAGCAAATGTTACGCTTCTTCAACTTGTTGTTCGGTAGTTGTGGTAGTAGAAATTGCTGAGTCAACTTGTGCGGTATCGCTAGCAGAATGTAATGGAAATACTATTGCCATTGCGGTAATAACCATAGCAAACCCAGCAAGCGCGGTAATTACTCTACTCCAAAACGACTTATTTTTCATAGTGATAACTTGAAAAGGCATTTTGCTTATCCTCCTAATTGTTATTATTTTAACAAATTAAAAATTTTTTGACAAACGATTTGAGGGTAATTTTGCAAATTTTTTCAAAAAATCTGCATTTTTTGCATATTTATGCAAAATTTTTATGGATTTACACAAAAAACGCACTAAGTTTTACACCTAATGCGTTTTTACTATTTATGAAATTTTTTTCGATTGCGTGGATTATTTAAGAGTTTAAAAGAATTGTACAAATCACTACGGAAATTTGAGTGCATTTTGACTGCTTTTTCAATAGGAGTCACTACAACTTTATCATTGTTTACACCTATTGCTACATTGAAAATATTTTCATCAATCAACTGTATTGCACTCACACCGTAGCGTATTGCCAACATCCTATCCTTTACAGTTGGGCTACCACCGCGTTGCATATATCCTAAAATCACCGCTCTACATTCGTGGTTGAAGTCGCGTTCAATCTCTTTTGCGAGAGCAAACACATCATACTGCTTTTCCGCAACCACAAGCGTTGGACTTTGTACGCCAATATTAAGTTGGTCCTGAATAAATCTATAAATATGCTCGCGGTCTAGCGGGTCCTCAGGTACTGCTACAATTTCCGCTTGACTTGCCATCGCACTATAAAGGGCAATATTACCGCCATATCTTCCCATACATTCAACAATATTTATGCGTTCGTTTGCTTGCATAGTTTGGCGAATATTATCAATCATAGCCGTTGCATTGTTTACGGCGCTATCAAAGCCGATAGACTCTTGCGTAGAATGAACATCGTTGTCGATTGTCGCTGGAATTGCAATGATATTTACCCCTAAATCCCTCAACGCTTTTGCGCCATTGAAACTACCATTCCCACCTATTACGATTAAAGCCTTTATTTTTAATTTTTTGAGATTTTGCACTGCTTGCTTTTGATATTCCAACTCCAAAAATTCTTTGCATCTCGCGGAATAAATAATACTACCGCCGAGATTGAAAATTTGTTTTACATCTTCTTTTGTAATTGTAAAATAATCATTGTCCAAAATCCCACGATAAGCACGCCTAAAAGCAATACATTCATAACCGTAATTTTGCGACATTTCTACCACACTTTTTAGACACGCGTTCATACCTGGCGCATCTCCGCCACTCGTGATTACTCCTATTCTTTCCATTCTTGTTTCCTTTTACATCAAAACTATATTCTCAGGTTCCAAATACCCGCACAATTCATTTTGTAGTGCAACACTACCATCAACTTTAAACGGCAAACTAAATGCTTTATTTCGCGCGCTACACTTTGCCACAACTGGGTGTTCACCCGTGTAATTAGACAAAATTTCAAATATTGTTTGTTTTAAAACTTCATCAGTCAAATCAAATTTAAGGTACAATTTTTCTACTCTTTTAGTTTCCGCTTCGGCTGGCTTTTCCCCTATCTTTTTATCATCTTTGCTTTGCCACATTTGTATATCTTCTGGCAAAACGATAGGTCTATCGCCTTCGCGAATACTTATTTTACCTATAAAAGTCATCATACTATCGACAATCAAATAAGGCTTAAATTTTTCATAAATTTTCGGGAAAACCAAAACCTCAAAAGTGCCGTACAAGTCCTCAACCGTGACAACCGCCATTTCCTTGTTGCCCACTTTTGTATTCATACGCTTTACATTTGTCAAAATACCACCGCATTTCACTGCCTGTCCATCTTCAATTCCTTCGTAAACAGTGGTTTGTTCCTCACCATCTTCACTCTCGATAGTCATAGGAATTAGCATATTGCTGTTTAAGTTAAATTCCTTGTATTTATCTCTATACTGGTCCAAAATATGTCCACTAACATACACGCCTAACACATCTTTTTCAAAACGCAAGCGTTGCTGGTCTGTATATTCTGGAATGTTTGGATATTGCACAACATTAAGCGTTTTGTCCTCTTTTAAGAGGTTATCAAACAAAGTAAGTTGTCCTTGTGTCTGCGATTTTCTATCACTCGATACGCGCTCTACGATTGTATCATAAACCGCTATCATTTGGCTTCTTGGCACACCAAAACAATCAAAAGCGCCTGAGTAAATCATAGACTCCAAAAATCTCTTGTTGTGTGCTTGTCCGCCCATACGCGAAATAAAGTCTTGCAAACTCTTAAATTCACCATTTGCTTCGCGCTCGCGTACTAGGTCCTCAACAAGTGCTACACCTACATTTTTGATACCACCCAAACCGTAGCGAATATCTTTGTCGCTTTCGATACTAAAATATGCCAAACTCTTGTTTACATTTGGAGGTAAAATATTTATGTCGTGCTGTCTAGCCAACTCCATATAGTGTGTCAACTCATCACTTTTGGTGATACGGTTGTTCATAATCGCCGTGTAAAATTCGATTTTGTGGTACAATTTCATCCACGCGGTTTGGTATGTGATAAATGCATACGCCGCTGCGTGCGCCTTGTTAAATGCATAACTACCGAATTTCTCCATTTGACTCCACAATTTTTCAGCGTCTTCGAGTTTCATACCGCGTTTTAATACGCCCTCGATACTCTTTTTACCTTCTGGGTCCTCCCAGCCGTAAATAAAGCGTTGTTTTTCAATAGGCAATTTATCTGCAAGTTTTTTACCCATAATTTTACGCACGCCGTCTGCCTGTCCCATTGTGTAGCCCGCTAGCACCTGACAGAGTTTCATAACCTGCTCTTGATATACCATAACCCCGTAAGTAACGCCTAGTACATCTTTCATCTTAGGGTCTGGGTAAATTATGCTTTCTGGGTTTTTACGGTTTTTTATGTATGTAGGAATTTCATCCATAGGCCCTGGGCGATACATCGCAAGGATAACGATGATTTCCTCGATATTGACAGGCTTCATTTCCTTTGCAAAGCCCGAAATACCGCCACTTTCAAGTTGGAACACACCATCATTGTCGCCCGAACCGATGAGTTTATACACCTCAGGGTCATCATAACGAAATTTACCATTGTAAAAATCTACCGTTTCGCCAGTGCGTTGCTTGATAAGTTTAATCATCAAATCCAAATCAGTAAGAGTAATTAGACCCAAAAAGTCCATTTTTAGCAAGCCCAAATGCTCGGTTTCGTTTTTATCAAACTGAGTTGTTACCATTTCACCATTTTTAGCCATTGGCACATGGTCGGAAATATCATCACAGCAAATTACGACACCCGCTGCGTGAATACTAGTATTTCTAGGCATATTTTCTAGTTTTACCGCTGTGTCAACAATCTTTTGAATTAGTGGGTCGCTTTCGTACATTGTGTGGAGTTCTGCAACAGCATATTCCGCATCTTCTGGTTTTTTACTGATACCAAATACCTTTTCAATCGCTGGCGCCTTGGGCATTTTGCTAGGGAAAAGTTTTGTTATTTTATCCACTTCGGAATAAGGCATTTTCAGTACGCGCGCTACATCTTTTATCGCTGCTTTTGCTGCCATTGTACCAAAAGTAATGATTTGGCTCACATTCGGCTCTCCGTATTTTTCGATAACATATTCAATCGTTTTTTCACGCCTTACAGGGCAAAAATCTATATCAAAGTCAGGAGGGCTTACACGCTCAGGGTTTAAGAAACGCTCAAACCACAAGTCGTATTTTAGCGGGTCAATCAAAGTAATACCTATTGCGTATGCCAAAATACTAGCAGCACCACTACCACGCCCTGGACCTACTGGCACATCGTGTTCGTGCGACCAGTTAATAAAGTCCCACACAACCAAATAGTAATCGACATACCCACTTTTTATCAAGGTATTCATTTCATACTCGGCACGCTCGCGTATGCGCGGAGTAATTTCCCCATATTTTTTTAGCAAACCTTCATTTACAATTTTCCAAAGATAGTCAACATTACTCATACCATCAGGTGCAGTAAATTTAGGGTAAAACTGACTCTTAAAGTCAAGTTCAACATTGCACTTTTCGGCAATTTCAAGCGTATTTTCTATACTTTCAGGGTGAGCAGGAAAAACTTGTCGCATTTCCTCCTCAGTCTTTAAATAAAATTGATTTCCGTCCATTCTCATTCGGTCTGGGTCATCAATAGTCTTTCCCGTTTGAATACAAAGCATAATATCTTGCATTTCGCTATCTTCGGGATACAAATAGTGGACATCATTAGTAGCGATAGTCTTTACTCCCAGAACTTCAGCCAAACGGAACAAATCAGGCAAAATTTGTCGTTGCAACGCGATACCGTGGTCTTGAACCTCTATATAAAAGTCACCTTCGGCAAACATATCGCGCAAACGAGCACCAAACTTGACCGCATCATCAAATCTTCCTTGCGCAAGTAATCTAGGTATATCACCTGCAAGGCACGCCGAACTACAAATCAAACCTTCGCTATACTGTGCCAAAGTGTTGTAGTCAATTCGTGGCTTATAGTAAAAACCCTTTACCCAAGCAATACTGTTGAGTTTTATTAAGTTGTGATAACCTTTTTCATTTTTTGCCAAAATAATTAGGTGCGCTGGATTTGGCTTGCCTTGCTTGTAATTTAGGTCATCGACTACATAAAATTCTGTGCCAATGATAGGCTTGATACCATTTTCTTTGCAAGCCTCATAAAATTTCACCGCGCCGTACATATTTCCGTGGTCGGTTATTGCACAAGCAGGTGCGCCACGCTCTTTTAAAATCTTTACCAATTTTTTGATACGAGCAGCACCATCTAGCAAACTATATTCAGTATGCAAGTGCAAATGCACAAATTTTTCCATTATGTTCTCCTAATCGTTTTGTTTTTTCAAATCTTCCGCATATTTCACAATTTTGCGTAACCTGTGATTAATTCCGCTTTTCGTTAGAGGCGGATTCATCAACTTTGCCAAATTTTCTAGCGTTTCATCTGGATTTGCCAAACGCAACATACACAACTCATACAAATTTTCTGACAAACTCTCTAGCCCTACCGTTTGCGCTATGTATTCAATCGCAGAAATTTGCTTTAAACTAGCCTCTACCATTTTTTCCATATTGCTATTCATACAATTTAATTGTCTGTTTAGTTGATTGCGCACTTCACGCACTGCAAATTCATTTTGCAATACCAATACCGCGTGATTTGCGCCAACTAATGCCAATATATCGCTTACAATTTCGGCTTCTTTTATGTACACAACTGTTAATTTTTTGCGTTGCATTATCTTTGAATAGATGTCATATTGCGACAAGACATGGGTAAAATCACCCGCTAGCGTGTGGCTAGTAAACACAAATTCAAGATGATACCCGCCCGTATGTTTTTTGAGGTCATTGATGTCTTTTATCACAATATTTGCGCTCGCGCACCCCATAAATACACCCTTTACAAAAGAGCGTTGGCAACATTCTTTTTCAATCAAAAAACGCGATATATTCTCGTGAATTTCCCATTCGCCATTGTAATTTTGCCTCAACACAAATATATCTTTTAATATTTGTTCACTCAAATTTTGCGGTATCGCAATTTGGAAGCGTATTGCGTGGTTTGGGCGTTCGTTTTGCGAAAGTGAAAGTACATTTTCCTGCTTGTATAGCAATTTTATTAACCCGCATACGCGCTTGTATAGATTCTCAATTTCAGTTACAAGATTGATTGAATAATCATCTTCAATTCTACCACAGGTGCGAACAATACCCGCAAGTTCCGCACGCGCACAACATTCTTCACTTGGCAAATCGCTTTCTGCCACTTCAAATTTTGCATCATATGAAAAAGACATACTAAACTCCTTTTAACCATTATATACCAACTTTGAGATTTTGAAAAGACTTTTTACTCACTAATTTTTATATTTACGATTTTTTCTAGTGGAAAATCATATTTTTTCAAAAATTCCTTTTGCAACTCACAAGTCCCTACTCTTTCCTTTTTGTGCGCATCGCTACTGAGTACAAATTTTGCATCACTTTGTTTTAGCGCTTCCACTTCTTCCGCAGGAATATCTATGCGTTTGCCGTTAAATTCAAACAAAACCCCAAATTCTACGCAGGCTTTTGCCAACTTCACTGTATCACATTTAGTCGCATAATTTGGGTGAACGACTATTTTTACTGGATATTTTTTCATTGCTACAATATAACTATCTGTTACTTTTTGCCTATATTTTTTTGTACTAGGGAAAAGATTTCGCAAATTAAACCATAGACTTCCCTTTACGCGCTTTCCAAATGTGGCTTTGTGTATGCCAAAAATCACATAATCTAGTGCTTTTATATCATCTTCGGTCAAATCAAGTTCACCACGCAAGTTAAGCAAATTCGCCTCAATGCCTAAATAAATCTTAATTTGCGGATATAGTTTTTTTAGTCTTTCAACCTCCGCGCGCATTTCACGAATTTGCTCCCTTTTGATACCACCACTTCGATGATTAAAGCCGTGGTCGGTTATGCCGATTTCACTAAGCCCACGCTCTACCGCCTGCTTTACATTTTCCTCCATCGTACTATGCCCATCACTATAAATAGTGTGAGTGTGATAGTCGGCAGTCATTACAAAATCTTTCATTTATTCCCCTTTTAGCAGTATCAATTCCAACTGCAAATCTTCTCTATATTTATCTTTTACAGCAATTTTAATTTTATCTATCAACGCCAGCACTTGCTTGCAACTAGCCTTGCCCACATTTACGATATAGCCAGAATGAACACTCGATACCATTGCATCACCTACTCGCATCCCCTTAAACCCGCATTTTTCAATCATAAATGCAGGGGCTAATTCGCCAGTCTTTTTAAACACGCTCCCAGCGCTCGCAAAACCAACACTTTGCGCTTTTGCGCGTTTTAGCATAGTTTCGCGAATATTTTTTGTCACTTCTTCTACACTTTTTTGCTCAAATTGAAATAATACTTCTATTATAGCACAAAATTTGCTATTTGTAAAAACACTGTGACGATAATTAAAAAAAAGTTTTGATTTATCTAGCACAACCACTTCATCATCAATCAAAATTTTTACACTTTCTACAATGTCAGCCATTTGCCCACCAAACGCCCCGCAATTCATTACCACAGCGCCACCTACGGTCGCAGGAATTGAAATTGCCCATTCAAGCCCCGATAATCCTTGATTTTTGGTAAATTGCACCAAATCTGCCAAAGTTGTACCACCTTTGACTAAAATTTTGCCATTATCTAGTAATGTAATGCCTTTTAATTTTTTGGTACAAATTATTACGCCCGAATAACCGTTGTCATCTGCTAAAATATTTGACCCAGCCCCTAGTATAAAGTGTGGCGTTTTAGTTTTTTCGCAAAATTTGACCACATTGCGCAATTCCTCCTCGTTTTGCGGGTAGCACACAAAACGCGCATTACCCCCTATTTTAAAAGTAGTCAAACTGCGTAACGATATATTAGTTAGCACATTAGGACAAATCGCCTTTAAATCTTCAAGTTCCATATTTGCCTCCCTTATTTTTGCATTTCCGCTATCTGGACACTTGGCGTAAATACATTTAGCACCTGTAATTTCCCGCTCAACGCTTCCTCAAAATCGGCGTACTCATTTTTGTAAATTTTTTGCCCATTGACACTAAACATTCCTATTGAAGTAAGTTTTGCTTGAATAGGATTTGAAGTGATAAATTTGATAAATTTTTCCGCGTGCGGAATTAGATTTTCATCTTTTGTGGTGATAGACATATATTGAATTAAATCAGTATAATTTGTCATAAAACGATATTTTATTCCGCTTAAATTGCCTAATTGAACTTTGTTATTTAACCGATAAAAATCGCGTTGTGTGCCTAGCAACACTTGAAATTCATTCCCCCGCAAAAAACTCTCATAAGCCTGATACTGCGTGTATTTTGTATCACAAAGATACCCGCGTTCCGTACTAGTTAGCGAACGCATAGGAATATTGAATGTATAGCCAGTGCCTATCACTTGTTTGTCACTTTTTTCTTTGGCTTGCGCAAAATTTTCTTCGGTTAAATCACCAAAATCTTCATTTGCACATAAGCAATACCCACCGAAAGCCCACGGAATAGCATATTGCTTGCCTTCGTTTATTCCGCCCGCCAAAATATCGCCACGCACTCCAAAATTTGCATTAGTTTCAGCACTAATAGGCAAAATAAAATCGCCCGCGCCTACCCCAAAACTCATAATATCAGGTCTTGCGCCTTGCTCTAGCATCAGTTTTGCTTGATTTATATCAAATGAGCGGACAAGCACATAGGTACTAATCGTTTGCTCTTGATACAAAAAGGCATTTTTCTCTAAAAAACGCGCACGACTGGCGCTACCGCCCTCAAAAGTGTCAATTTGCCACAATTCCAAAAACACCGCATTTGGTGGAGCGGTCTTTATCCAGTCCTCACGCCCCGCATATGCCCGTGGGATAATTACATAAGGCGCAACAAACAAAAAAGCGGTTACAATTAGCGCAAACACGGCAAAAATTTTCTTTTCTTTGGAACTAACAGGCAAAAAACACCTCCGCAAAATAACATTAAATTGTATGCGAAGGTGTATCTAAATATTATTCTTCAAAATATTTTTTGATAGCGATTGCATCTTTTTCTGTGATACTAGGCACTGCTTGCAATTCGCTAATAGTTGCATTTTTGATATTTTCGATTGATTTAAAATGTTTAAATAAATTTTTACGCTTTGTAGGACCTATCCCTTCGATTTCCTCTAAAATACTAGAAATTTTATTCCTAAGGCTTCGGTGAAAAGTAATCGCAAAGCGGTGTGATTCATCACGAATACGCTGTAAAAGTTTTAGGCTGTTGTGTGTGCGCGGAATAATTATAGGCGTAGAAGAATTTGGCACAAAAACTTCTTCTTCTTGCTTTGCTAGACCTATCATAGGTATATCAACCCCACATTCGTGCATAGCCTCAACCGCGTTTGAGAGTTGCCCCTTACCACCATCAACCACAATCAAGTCAGGTTTGCTCGAAAAACTAGGGTCAGTGTTGTCAGGTTTTTTCAACTCATTTAGCCTACGCGTGATTATTTCTTTCATACTTGCAAAGTCGTTTGCGCCCTCAACAGTCTTGATTTTGAATTTGCGGTAGTGACTGGTCCTTGCCTCACCATCAATAAATACCACCATTGAAGCGACACTCAGCACGCCACCTATATTTGAAATATCATAACATTCCATACGGTGAATAGGCTTATTTAGACCCAAAATATCTGCCAAATTTTTACTTGCACCTATCGTGAAATCAGCAATTCGTTTTTCTTTCTCCACTGCTTTATCTAGATACATTACAGCATTATCTTGCGCAATTTGCAATAGTTTACGCTTTTCTCCCCTTTGCGGGAAACTCAAATTTACCGCGCTCGCTCTCCCGATACTAGCAGATTTTCTTTGCTCACTTAGCCACTCCGCAAGTGATTCGCTAGGCTCAAAAGGAATTAAAATCTGCTCAGGTGGAATTGCCGATACCGAATAGTATTGCGTAATAAATTGCGTGAGGCTTTCTTCCAAACTGATTTCAGCATCAACCAAATGGAAGCAATCTACTCCTACACTACGCCCACCTCGTATAATTAGTACCGCAATACTTGCAGTTGAGCCATTACTTGCCCACGCGAAAGCATCAATATTGTCAAGATTTGGCATAAATGTAAGTGTTTTTTGTTTAATTCTATCTAGCATTGCTAAATCATCACGAATAGTTAACGCAAGTTCAAATTGCTCATTATCGGCTAATTTTTGCATTTTTTGTTGCAAAATTTCTTGCACTTCGCCAAATTTGCCGTTTAAAAATTCAATCGCCTTTTTCACATATTCATTGTAGGTCGTGCTATCAATTTTTTTGCAACAAGGCGCCGAACAAAGCCCTAAATCGTAATTTATACAAGGCCTTGTTCTGTGAGGCATTTTGCCTTTACACATACGCAACGGGTACGCGTTGTTTATCATTTTTATGAGTTCCGTTGGGCTGACCCCAGCAAAATATGGCCCAAAATATTTTGCACCATCTCGCTTTAATTTTCGCACAATGTCTAGCCTCGGAAATTCTTGCTTTGTGTCTATACGAATGTACGGATACGATTTTCCGTCTTTTAACAAAATATTGTAATATGGTTGATAACGCTTGATTAAGTTGTTTTCAAGTGCTAGCGCTTCCGCCTCATTTGGAGTCACAATATAGTAAAAATCGGCGATATTTTTCACCATACTATTTACTTTTATGGTGTGCGACTTGCTATTTTGAAAGTATTGCGTAACGCGGTTTTTCAAATTTTTAGCCTTGCCTACATAAATGACTTCGCCATCAATGTTTTTCATTATATACACACCGCTATTTTGCGGGAGTTCTCTTACTTTTGTCTTTAAATCCATATCTAAATTATATACCAAACTGCAAAATTTTTCAACAACTTTTGCAAATTAACATTTTTTTAGTCAATCGCATATCTAATTTTGACAAATTTAAGGAGAAAATCTATGACTGTTTCTCAGGCTCTTGTGATTGTGCTACTAATCTCTGTATGGGCGGGTGCAACAGGTGCTGACCTTGCGACAAACTCAAATATTCTCATCATTCTCTTGATTGCTCTTATTGCGCTAGCGGGAGTCACTACCCTTTCAAACGATAGCACTTCATCAAGGTGTGCAAACCGTGTATTATCAAGCGGTAACGGCACAATTTTGCAAACTTTATTTTAAACTCTAAAATATATATTTAAAAAATGGATTTATGAATTAATTTCGTAGTTTTTCCATACAAAAAAGGGGCTTAATTGTCCCTTTTTACAACATATCAGCAACATCAGGTTCTTCTGTGCTGTTTTCTTCACTCTTTACCGTTTTTTCAGCGGTAATTTCGCGTGTGTTTTTCGTGGTAGATTTTTCCGATTTCGTGAGTTCATTTTTACTAATTTTGTGTTTTTTACTAGCCTTAGATTTAAGCACAAAGTCAGCACTTTCTGTTTCAGCCTCAGTTTCCTTTTGTGTAGGTTTTTTATGCTTCAACGCTTGCAATTTCACAAAATCTTCCTCTTCCTTTTCAATAGGTAGATTAAATGAAGTATCTTGCGACAAGTCTAACAAGTCCGACACATCGGCAAGATTTGCGTCCAATATGCCAGCGTTTACCATTTCTTCGTGTTCGCGCCTTGCCTCACGCACTTCTAGGCGTTCTTGCATTACAATCATAATTACGGACGCCACAGGAGCGGATAAAATCATACCCACAAGTCCAAACATTGCCCCACCGATAATCATTGAGCCAACGATAACAAGCGCGCGCGTATTCATACGCTTACTCATTATAAATGCAGGTACAAATGTAGTCACCAACGCCCAGTCAAGAATAGCAAAAATAACGGACATTAGCATCATATTTATGTCGCCAAACATCAATGTTACCACTGCTAACGGAATGGCTGCAATAAAACCACCCAAATATGGAATAATTGTGAACAAGCCTAACAGCAGTGCCATTAAAAATGCCATAGGCACGCCCATAATCAAGAAACCTATCAAGCCTATCACGAAAATTATAAACATAACGATAAGGTTTGAAATTACATATTGATTTAGCATATCATTTGTGCGGTGCGTTATAGTCAAAATTTCTTCGGCGTGCTTGCGGTCATTGTATGCATAAGTTGTACGCTTGCAGACACTAGAAATGAGTTCTTTATCTTTTAGCATCAAAAATGACACCAAAAGACCCATAAAAGTTGAAGCGACTATGCTAAGCGTATCCATCAAAATTGAGGCAATGTTGCTAGTAAATGTACTAATTCCCGACTGCAATGCGTTACCTATATTGTTGATTGCATCGGTAATTGCTTGGTCCAACTGCTCGGCAGGTAGCCCTGTCAAAGATTGCATAATACTAGTCAATGAGGTTTTGATTTTATCTACAAGTACAGTTAGGTTTTCACCTTGAAATTCTTGCAAAACATTCACAAGGCTAGGCACTGAAAATGCAATAACCAGCGCAATTATTACAATCAAAATTGAATACAAGATACTAAGAGAAATTGCGCGTTTGTATTTTCTCGCACGCGGATTACCTACAAAGCAATTTTTTAGCAATTTGTTTTCGATAAATTCCATAGGTTTTAGCAGTAAAAAGCCTATAACAAGCGCAATAATTATAGGAGTAAGTCCAGCAAGAAGGCTTAAAAACAAGTTTCTAATTATGTCGCCCGCCATACTCCACAACACTAGCGCACAAAGTATCGCAATAAATAGCCAAACATACCATTTTTTGCTTCCTCTATGCTCATTATTATTTGTTGGATAATCTTGTTGCATTATTTACTCCCTCCTTTCTTGTGTTTTTTACTATTTGAAGATTTGGTAATTTTTTGTTGCTTTTGAGATTTTTGCTTAACAATATTTGTTTCGATTTCCTGCTTTTCAAGCACTTCGTGAGTTTGCTTGTTTTGTGCTACAAAATCACTATCTTCGTTTTCTTTTAGCACTTTTTCTAGGTTGTTTTCTTTGGATTTTCGCTCTTCATCTTTAAATCTTTGTAGAAGTGGCTCTATCTTTTTATCACCTATCAAAAAGTCATACAAAAGTAGCAAACCACCTTGAATTAGGTATGCGTAATAAGTGAGTATTCTCCAAAAAAGCATTGCCCATACAAATACGCCCGTACTTGCAAAATATGGCGCAAACGCTGATGAGAAAGAGAGTTCCGCAGTACCCGCTCCGCCTGGGATAGGAATAAAACTTACAGCCATATCACATACCATTTGAAGCACCGCAAAAGTAAACCAAAGATTTATATCAAATGGACAAAAAATACAGTAAACAACAAACGGTATTGAATATCCCAAAAATGTTAGCAAAATACTAAGCACAAACTCGCCAAACACTAGCCAGCCACTTTTCATAAACATACGGAATGTGGATATATATTCCTTGACCGTACGCATTAATTTCCTAAAAGTACCACGATAATCTTTGACTAAGTGCATTTTGTTGCATAGTTTAAGCAACCAAATTACAAGCCTCGGTGCTACTTTTTTACTTACAGACAGCCACACAATCGCAAAAATTAACAGTAAATTCGCACCTAAACCAATGTAAGCAAGCGTCATAACGAACGGAGAAATATTTGCATCTTTAATAACTCCAGAGCCAAAAAGCATCATTAAAAATACAATCATAATATATGTAGTTTGCGAATAAATGTATTTTGCCAAAGGCACACTTGTAGCACTACTTGCGTTCAATCCGCGCTTATTCATATAGTAGATTTGGAATGGTTGTCCACCTGTCGAGAGTGGCGTAATATTATCGTAAAAACGGCAACACAAAGTCGATTTATAACTTAGCCACGGTCTACTTCGCCCCGTTGCTTTTCTTACAGTCAAATAAACACGCGCGGAATCGACTATATTAATAAGCATAAACAAAGCAAGCGCAACAATCAACCACCACCAGTTTAGTTTACTTGATAACAACTCAATAAACGACACTGGCGTTTCGTTCATAAATTGATAGATAAGTATCCCGACCAAAATCGCTAGGTTAACCACCAAAAATACGATATTTAGTATGCGTTTTTTCTTGCTTCGTTGATTTTTTACAGTTTCCATTGTGGACTGCATCAAATCTTTTGTCGCTTCTTCTCGTTTTGCTTCCTCAACTAAATGAGGTATAATATTGTCCGTTGTGATTGTGTCAGGTTCTTTCTTTTTTACCACAAAAACTTTGTGTAGATAAGACGGCGAAAAAGCCTTGCGTTTATACAAGACTGGCTTATATTCTATTGGCTTTTGATTGTCTATCTCGCGCTCATCTGCCATAAACTTCTCACCCAAAAAATCACTTTTCGCGACTTTATATAGTATATCTTATCATTTTATATTTTATTTGTCAAAGAAATAAACAAAAAAGGGAAATTTATTCCCAGTTTTGTAAGTCGTACTTAATCAACGCAAATTCTTTTGTTTCATCGGTCACACGCAACTGTTCCGAAATATCAACATTAGCAACCGCTAGCACCTCGTTTCCTTTTGCCAAAACAGGCAAATAATCGCGAATACGCGCTGGCACTTTTTTATCGTTTAGATAACTTTTGATTTTGCGGATACCGCCACCAAATTTTTCGATAAAGTCACCCTCTTTTCTCACTCTCCACACAGCACCATTTGGTATTTTGCCCATATCAATTAGCAAATACCCTGCCTTCAATTCTGGTGTTTTTGTGCGTTTTACAGTGAGTTTCCCATACTCGCCAAATTTGATTGTGCCTACTTTAAAGTCCCATTCAGTGTCAATCACAACTTTTGGTTTTTTCCTTGCCATTGTGATATATTCGTACTCTTTATAGACATCAACACTTTCAGGAAGATTGATTTTTGCGCCATTTTCACCTGTTTTTGCTAAATTACAAATCATATCAAAATGCTTACGCTCAATATTTGCCGTGACCCCTAATTTTTGGAAACAATCATCTAGCAATCTAAATACATAAGCGTTGTTATAAACAAAATAATTTAAAGGAATTTTGATTAAATTGTCATTATATAGCACTGCATCAAATGAAATTTGTTTCCTAATCAACGCATCATCTTCTCTGCAAGTTTTACCAAAATTAGCGAGGTTTGCGTCAAGGTTTGTCCACACTTTGCGCAATTCTGGCATAATTTTTTGTCTAATTAAGTTGCGTGAAATGGTCGTATCTTGATTTGTTTCATCTTCAAGATACTCAATATCGTTTTCATAAATATATTGCATAATTTTATCTTTTGGCGTATCTAGCATAGGGCGTACATAGAAATTGTCACGCACATAGTCCATACCAGATGCCCCCTTCAAACCGCTACCGCGCAAAATGTGCATAAGTATTGTTTCGGCTTGGTCGCGTTGATGATGAGCAATACACATATAATCTACAATTCCGCGTTTTCTCAAACTATCAAACACCCCGTATCTTGCCTCTCTGCACGCTTCTTCAAGCCCCATACCCTTTTGTTTAGCAAGCATACCAGCCTCAACCTTGAACTTATGAAAACGAATACTATTGTTACGGCAAAATTCTTCTACAAATTTTGCCTCGACCTCATCATTTTCACGCGTTCCGTGAATAACATTGATAGCCAACAAATCAATATCAAGTTTTTCTTTGTTTTTGTTTAAAAAGTGAAGCAAAGCCATACTATCAGAGCCACCGCTCACCCCAACACCTACTACGCTACCCGCAGTAAAAAACTTCTTTTCCAAAATAAAATTAAGTAAATTCTCCATATTTTCTCTCCTATATTTATATTATACTATAAATTGAGAGTTAATTCAATATGCTTTTTGTAAAATATTAGTATTTTGCATAAATTCTGCACGCTAAAACGGTCATATCGTCTTGTGGAATATTTTTATTTTGCTCCAAAGCGAAAGAAAGTATGTCATTTGCCCAAATTTGTGGGTTAAGGTCTTGTTTTTCTAGTATAAAATTGTCCAAATCATCAAGACACGCAAAACTATCCGCAATACCATCTGTAATGAATATTACAATATCATCATCAGTAAGAGTGCAAGAGCGAATATTTGGCTTCATTTCCTCCAAAATACCCAAAGGTAATGCATTAGCCTCTAAGCGCTTGACCCCATTTTTTGATTTTATATAAGTGACAGGCGAACCAAGTTTAATTAAATCGCAAGTGCCTTTATTTAAGTCAATTACGCCCGCATCAATCGCACTAAACGCTTCTTCGCCACTCAATGTGAGCATTTTGTTGACACTAGACAAAATCAAGTTGTTGTCAAACCCAGCACGGTAAAAATTTTCTATTAGCCCCAATGCTAGACTACTTGTTTTTTCCGCATTTTGCCCGCTCCCCATTCCATCGCACAAGGCAACTAAAATTTTATTATTTCCTAATTTGATTACCGAATGAGTGTCGCCACTTTTTTCGCTATCTGCCTTTGTCGTTCCCGCACTACCAAATAAAATATCGTACCTACTTGCATTTTCCACACTCAGTACGCTAAAACCCGCCTTTTCGCCGTTTGAGATTGACACGATTTCCATAGGCGCATTGAAAATTTTATTTGCAACTTTGATGACTTTGCTTTTGTCTAAATTTTTACTTCGCACAACCAGCGTCACACTATTAATTTCGCTATTTCGCCTATAACAAATCGCTTCGCTACACACAACCCCAGCATACATCAATTCTTCTACAATACGCTTTTCCAAATTTGTGTCAAAAGAAATATTTAGCGCAACTTCGTTTGCCAACGCTTGCATAACTTGCGATACTCCGTACATTTGCTCGCCTAATAACAATTTTCCGCTATCAAGATTGTTTGTGCTTTGCAAATTACTTTTATACTCCTCCACACAACTATTTATTGCATTTATAAGTACATTCAATTTTTTGCAGTGCGCACACAAATTCGGCGGAACATCAAGTAATGACACTCGCCCGCGCTCGTACGCAAAGTGCAACATATCAATCAGAGCGTAAGTAGTTTCTTGTGAATGAATACGCAAACATTCATCACAATTATTACAAGACTTGCAAATTTTTATCTTCACTTGTTCGGCTAGATATTCTACCGCTTCATCAAAGTCTTTCACGCCCGCAACCATACCCAAAAACACATTTTTCATTTCAAAAAATACATTACTGAGTTCGGTTAACCGATTAAATAGGGCTTTTCTACTGCGATTTACGATTGTGCGAACCGCAACATCTTCTTTATCAGCAATCACAAATGAAGTAAAATTTTGCATAGTTTTGTTTGGAATAATAGCAAAAAGCAACGCACCTAAAAGGGTTGCAAGCAAGTGATAAATTTCGTACGGTGGAACAAAATATAGTCCTACTATTACATCTGCAAGCACTATCGCTATAGCACCTAGCACTCGCTTTGTACAACTGGTAGCACACACTACCAAAGAAAGTACGCAAGTGTATGCTGTAAGTAAAAAATTTCCGCCCGCAAAAGATGCGCCTAGTCCCAAAATACACGCAATGCTAAGTGTACTAGTAGCACCGAAAATATAACAAACGATTAACAAAGTAAATGCTAATACACCAAAAAATATGTATTCGCCAAATGGCACACTATATAGCCCTACCCCTATCGCAAAAAATAACACGCTAGCCGAAATTATTTCATCAATAGTAAATTTTCGCCTTAGCCCGCGCAAAACTACATTTTGCAAAATCAAAAGATATGCATACATTGCAATCATACCTATTATGAGTGTCAAAACGCCATTCCAAAGTTTTAGAGGAGTAATGCACGCGAAATAGAGCATACCAAATTGCGATAAAAACGCGTACATACCTATCAAAATAAAATTGAGTGGCTTTTTAAATTTGTAGTGCATAAAGTATGCAAAACTAAACACAACCGCCGTAATTCCGCTAATTATCACGCTTTCCAAATTGAAAAATACCAAAAATGCAGACAAAATATACAGCGGAGCGAGTAAGTAAATTTTTTGATTGCACCACACAAGCGCAAATAACATTCCAAATGCAAACGGATAAATTCCTTGTATATTTGCACTTTGCAACACATAAAACAAAGCAAAGAAAAACAAATATTTACACGCACAATACCAAATATTTTTGTCCATAGTTTCACCTCAAAATAATTATAAAATAAATTTTGAAATACTGAAAATTTTTCGCTGAGAAAATAACCGCAAAATAGCAACATTTTTGGCAAATTATGAAATTTTTTGTATAAACTTTACTTTTGATACCACTTTGTTGTATAATATAGACAAGGAGAAAATTTTATGAGCAAAGTTGTAGTTGTAACAGGCGCATCAAGCGGAATAGGTCTTGCGATTGCGCAAAATTTTGAGAATTTGGGATACACGGTTTATTCATTTTCGCGCAACGCGCCTAGTGATGAAAGCATACATTTTATGCCGTGCGATGTGAGTGATTTTGAGTCAGTAGAACACGCTTTTAGTAGTCTTATTGACCAAGAGGGCGAAATTGATATTTTGGTAAACAACGCTGGTATGGGCATTAGTGGTGCGATTGAATACGCCCCTCAACAAGACATAAAGCGTATAGTCGATGTAAACCTTTTGGGGGTGGTAAATTGTTGTCAAGTTGCCCTTCCTTATCTTCGCGAAAGCAAAGGAATGATATTAAATATTTCTTCACTTGGTGCGGAATTTACTATCGCGTTTCAAGCAATGTATTCTGCCACAAAATCAGCAGTACTTGCGTTTAGCACTGCCTTGCGTAATGAAGTGCGCCCTTGCGGTGTGCGTGTAAGTTGCTTGCTCCCTGGTGATGTCAAGACTGATTTCACTAAAAATCGAATTAAAAAAGAAACGCCAGAAACCGTTTATTCACAGCGTGAAAAGCGCAGTGTTGCTTATATGGAAAAATGCGAGCAAAGCGGTATGCCCGCAAGCAAAATTGCAAAAAAAGTCGTAAAAATTTGCAATAAAAAACACCCGCCAGTTAGTTTTACAGTAGGCGTACAATACAAACTCGCACGCTTTGCTTATAAAATTTTACCGCAAAAATTAGTCAACAAAATCTTGTACTCTATGTACGGGAAATAGGAGAAAAAATGCGTATTTGCGTGCTTGCTAGTGGCAGTAAAGGAAATTGCACCTTCATTGAAGGCGAAAATACTAGGATTTTGATTGATGCTGGGCTTACAAAAGCAGAAATTGAAAATAGGCTCAAAATCATAGGAATTGAGCCTGATAGCATTGATAGTATTTTGGTAACTCACGAACATAACGACCATATCAAAGGTTTGGGGGCGTTTTCGCGTGCGCACGACTGCAAGGTCTTTGCAAATCCCGACACTTGGGGCGCAATGCAAGAAAAAGTCGGCACTATTGCCCCAAACCACAAAATAGGAATATATGGTAATGATTTTTTTATCAACGAACTCACTATTTCTAGTTTTGACCTCTCCCACGACTCCGTGCATTGTCTAGGTTTTAGCGTTTATGAGGGTAGCAAAAAATTTAGTATTGCCACAGATTTAGGCTACATAGATGACTCTATTATCAAAAACCTTGCGGACAGCAGTTTGATTGTATTGGAGGCGAATCACGATATTAATAGACTTATGCTAAACCCGCACTACCCTATGCAATTAAAAAAGCGAATTTTATCGCGCAAGGGGCATTTAAACAACAAAGATAGCGCAGAGGCTGTGCTAAAAATGCTAGGTTATGGTATTCGCGGAATGATTGCAGGACACCTGAGTGAAGAAAACAACACGCCTGATTTAGTGCTAAAAGCCCTACAAGATACTGTGGCAATTCACGGTGGCGACCTTGCAAAAGAATTGTATGTCGATATTGCAAAACAAGACAAAGTCGGCAACATTTACCGAATAAAATCATAAAAAACCCCCTAAGGAACATTACCCTAGGAGGCTTTTTTATTTATATGCAAAGAATGGTTAATTTTTACCACATACTGACAAATTCTATGCACTTTCCCGCAAAATTTTGTCACTATGTTACATTTTTAAATAATAGAGAAATGAAAATTTTATATAGATAACTTTTTATTCCCAAAAGTCGTTTGTGTTGTTAGTTTCAGTATTTATATTGTCTGTGATTTTTATAAATGTAGCCGTTACAATTTTGTTTTTAATTAGGCTGTATTGAATATTTGCACTCATTAGATATTCACCCAAATCTACGCCATCAGCGACCCAGCCCGCAAACATATAGCCAGTAAATGGCACGGCCGATAAATGTATCAAGTCTGTATCGGCTGGGTTTTCTGAGCCTATTACTCTTGCCTCTCCACCTTCTTGCGCGATAATCGCTACGCCGTTAATTTTCGTGCCACCGCTCGCAATGGTTAACTCGGGGCGCGTGTCAGCAAGTGTAATATTTAGTGTGATTGCACCCGTTATGTTGATAAATTCAAATCTCACCATATTTGTTTCACTGGACTGGATATAGTTGATTGCAAAGCAGTTTTTAGTCTTGTAAATTCTATCTTCGTAGGCGGTGAGTTGTTGCGCATCTAGCGCATCGTTAGTTACATATGCAGAATAAATAAACATTCCGTCTTGTGGTAAAATATATACAATCTCATCATCATAGTCGTTTGTCATTTGTTTGGTAATTGTGTAGGTGCCAGTGGTACAAGACACGGTCACTCGTAATGGAGTCGCTTGTTTTTCCCAAATTGCATAAAGAGTAATTGTTGAGCCTGTGGTAAGAGTGGTAACCATTTGACCATCTGCGTAAATTGCCGTGGATGCAGTCGAAGTTGTGTTCCAACCTAGAAAATTATAATTTTCGCGAGTAAAGGAGTTCGTTTTGAGGTTTTGAGCGTGTCCGTGTAGAAAATATTGTGTATAGTCACTACCCGTACCGCTATTTGCATTGAAAGTGACCGTATAGCCTGTTGCCTTTGTAAAAGAAGATTGTGTTGAAACCGTGCCACCAGTGTCGATATTTTTGTAGTAGTACATTGTGTAGTAGTAAGCAGCAGAATGGCTGTGAGGAATATCAGCAATGCCTTTGGTACAATCTGAGCAAACTGTTGCAGAACAGGGTTTCCCCGAAATTATCACAGTGCCACAAACGACCCTGACTTCGCCTGTTCCCTCACAATCTGAGCAAACAGTCGTGCCGAAGATATTACCAATTGTCCCCTTTCCCGAACAAGTGGAACAAGGGCGTGTTATATAGCCCGTTCCATTACAATTAGAGCAGTTTGAATTCCCAGCAATAAATCCATCACCCCCACAAGTAGAGCAACTTTCTTGCGTGGTATAGCAAGTCCCACTAGGGCTACTAGAAGTATAATCGTTTGAGCCTGAGTGCTGACTATTTGTACAGCGATAATGTTTGGTTGAACTAGAAAAAGTATAATACGAGTTATTGCTTACATAGTAAGTAGTTGAGGGGCTAAGAGTAAGTGCGGAAGCCTCGTTTTTGTGTATAAAATTTTGCTCGTTTTGCGGTAACAAAACGATTAAGGAAACAACTAAAATTGCTAGTACCAAAAGGCTTAAAAACCCTATTGATACAGCAATTTTTAGGCTATTTAAGCGCCCCCCCCCCTGGGAAATTCGGCTATTTTTATTTACCATTTTGGCTCCTTTTTTCAAAGATTTTGCTCTAAATATAACAAAATTTTTGTCCACAAATCTTCGTTTATTTTTAATTATTATACTATTTTTTGCCAAAAAAGCCAAACAAAATACACACATTTTTAAAAAATTTGGCAAAAAGTGTATAATTTAGTTTAACTAGCGCAAATTAGAGATAGAAAAATTTTAGGAGAAAAATTATGGCAACTAAAAAAACTACAAATAGAAAATCAACATCTTCATCAAGCGCAAAGAGCGCTGAGGCGGTAAAAAAGCCACTTATTAGCACTGCACGCAAAATAGGCATTGCGGTATATTTCACCTTTTTAGCCACGCTAGCACTTGCGTTTGGTATCACTGTGTGGATGGCTGATGTATTCAATGCACCAAACAATTCAAACACGCCTATGACAACCGACCCACAAACTCAAACCACCACGCAAAATGACACCCCACAACCGCAAACTTTTGGCAACCAAACCCCACCCGCTACGCAAGACACTTACCAAAACGACACATACACACCAAACAATGATATTACACAAAATAACGAGCAAAATCAAGCACTCGACCAGCAATACGATTTGTACTGCCCAAACGGCGAGTGTGCGCCTTTTATGCGAATTAGTTTGTAACTTTCACGCTAGCAAATGCTAGTGTTTTTTGTTTTTGCAAACTATGTTGTTATTTTAAAAATAGATTACATTTTTTCTTAACACCTTTACCTTGCGTTTCAATTACTCCAAAATTCTTTACAACAAAAAATATACCAGCGTGTGCTAGTATATTTTTTCTTTCTTAATCTTTAATCTTAAAATTTACATTACGCATTAGTTGCGATTTTTAATGTAGGGTATCTAGGGTTTTCATCTGTACCAAAACTCCAAATAGTCATATCAAAACCACGATTTTTAAATGCGTTCATTTTCTTACAATCGTTGTCCGAAGTCCTACCATCATCAGGGTCATTTCCCCAAGGCGCCCAAGTGTCATAAGCAAGCCTACGCTCAGCACCATTTGCTCTATCTTTGTTGTAGATACAGTGTTCTACATAGCCACCAAGTTTTGTCTTATCGATAATCCAGAACTTAGTTGCACGCACTTCACTTTCAGTTTCGCAGTATGCAGAACCAGCAGATGTAACGAAACTACAATTTGAGAAACAGTAAGATACTCTACCGTATGAGTCGCCGTTGTCATAAGCAATTTCAGCAGACAAACCACCCATAACTCTACCACTCAATGAGCAGTCTGCCATACTATTTGTTATGACACCTTTTTTCAATACGCCAGCAAGTCCACCTACGCGTGTACCAAATACTTCACCATTTGAAGCACACATTGATACGGCAACAAAGTCTTTTGTAGCACATTCAACTCTACCAACGATACCACCAGCGATATAGCCAGTAACTTTTGAGTTTGTAGTAGTTGATTTTGTGATAAAGCGCTCAGCATTGTAGCCTAATTCCACCATACCCGCAATACCACCAGCAACAGTATTTTCTACATTAGAAGCAACTGCGCTACCGCTAAATGTACAGCCATCAATTCTGCTAGCACTCATCACAGCACCAGCAATACCGCCGACATTCATATTTGCGTTTAGGTTTGACATTGCTTTAATTTCGTAAGCGTAACCAAAGTCGTTTTTGATTGCCGTGTAAGCACAATTAATGATTTCACCATTCGCTACACAACCAGCGATACCACCAACATAAATTACAGTTGTTGACTCACTTGTTGCGATAGTGTTGTCTGCGATTACATTGAGTGAAGCTTCACAATCTAATACTTGCGCGCCCGCACCCACATAACCAGCGATACCACCAACAAACAAGTTGTAGTCGTTTGTCTTTTTGATATTTAAGCCAGTGTATTCATTTTCTACATTTGCTTTTACAGTACAATTTGCGATAGTACCATTGTTGATACCAGCAATCGCACCTGCATAATCTTTTGCATTTTCAATCTTTACGCCGTAAAGGTTTAAGCCTTCAACAGTACCCTCAGTACCGATACAACCAAAGAAACCGCTTTCGCTGTAATTTCCAGTAATCAAAAGGTTATTGATACTTACCGTGTTACCTTCATCATCAAGCCCCATAACGAACTTACCATTAAATGGATTTGCACTAGTACCGATAGGAGTCCATTCACCAGTCAAGGTAATGTCGTTTGTAATCAAGTATTTACCGTTGTACAAACCATCATCAGCGAAGTCATCAGCGAATGCTTGGCGCAATTTCGCCTCGTTATCTACTCTACGAGTACCAAATTCATCATAGATAATGTCTGAAACAGTTACAGCATCATCTCTAATAAATGCATAGCCATTGTTTACGCTAGGTTCGATATTCCAAACAGATGTAAAGTCCCAAATTGCGTAAAATCCTTGTGAATCATAACCAACAAACGCAAGGTCAGGGTTAATCGCTCCGCTTGTGTTGAGTTGTTCAAGTTGTTCGTTAGTAGGTATAACCTTTAAATTTTCAGCACTTACAGCCAAAGCAAGGTAAGCATTACTAATATCTTCATCGTGTACGCCACCGATTGTAGGAGTTGCAGTTGCGCCCTCAGCAAGGTTTTCTTTCTCTACAAAGTTACCCAAAATTCGGTTTTGCCACTTGTTCTCTTCAAGAGGTTTCAATTCAGGAGTTGTGTCAGTACCTTCATTTAAGTTTTCACCCAACAACAAGCCTATACTTCCGCTTGTTACATCTCGAACATCAAAACTCAAAACTTTTGCATAGTTGTTGACGATAGCCACACGACTACCAGCGTTTGTGTGGTCGTTAGCAACAGAACCAACTAGTCCACCCAAAGTTGCTTGATTGCCGTTTACAGCGATAATGTCTGCCATAGCGAATGTGTTGTAAATCATACCGCCATCAACTCTACCAACGATACCACCGATAATCTTACTACCGCTATTTTTTGCTTGCAATTTAGTGTTAGCAACAGAACTGTATTGCACGCGTGCAGTAAACTCTTGTTCAGTCACATTTTTAGCCACAACCTTACCAGCGATACCACCGATAAATGTTGTAGTAGCCTCATTATTTGAGTTTGCAACAATGCTATTTGTCACAGTCACAAAATTAATCTTACCGTAGTTGACACCAGCCACAACACCAGCGTTTACAAAGTCACAGTTAATGGTAGCATTCGTCAATTTCAAGTGACTTACCACTGCGTTTTTGCCCAAAACAGCAAATAAACCAGCATTTTCTACGCCACCTTCAACAAATTTTGCACCTTCGTAAGCGTATTCCGCCCCACTAGCAATGATTTGCATATTGCTGATTGTGTGTCCGTTACCGTTGTATTTACCGTTAAATCCAGTTGTAGAATTTAAACCGATAGGCGACCAAGCAGTAGTTGCAACATTCATATCAATGTCGGCAACTTGTTGATAATTTGCCTCTAATGTACGACCAACGATAGCACCAGTACCAATTGAACTCAAATCGTCATAATTTCTAATAAAGAATGGGTTTTCCTCAGAACCGTTACCCACATAAACCACAACATTCAAGTTTTTGTAAGCCTTGTTCGTTGTGATTAATTGAATAGATGTCTTGCCACCGTTTTCTGCTGAAAATCTAAATACATTTTCATCAACTTTTTCCACAAATTTCACGATGTTTTCATCTAAACTTTTCAAACTGTACTCATCTTTTGATGGGTTCTTACGGGTGACAGTTATGTCAAAAGTTTCACCAACATTGACATATTTTGTGATAGATTGTCCATCTTCTGCGCTAAAACTAAAAATCTCGTTGTTACGCATAAAGTAGTAGATAGACAAGCCTACGCTAATAGCCACCAAAATGATAAGTAAAAAGATTAAAAATCTATTAAGCCATTTCATAAACTTTACCTCTCTATTTATTCCTCTAGTAATTAGTGTAATTATACCCTATTTGAGTGTTTTTGTCAATATGCATATAAAGAAAAAAGCAAAAACCATACAAATTTTGGTCTTTGTTTTTAATATTTACAAACCTAGACTAATAAGCAATGCTGTGTCAATTTCGTGCAGAGTTTTTGAGTCGGTATTGCCTATTTTTTCGAGTAATCTTGCTTTGTCTAGTGTGCGTATTTGCTCCAAAAGCACGACACTATCGCGTTCTAAACCGTATGTATGAGCATTTAACTCTATATGCGTGGGCAATTTTGCTTTGTTGATTTTGCTAGTGATTGCAGCAACAATGACAGTAGGGCTATATTTATTGCCCACATCATTTTGCACTATCAACACTGGTCGCACACCCCCTTGCTCGCTACCTACCACAGGCGAAAGATTTGCATAAAATATATCACCGCGCTTGATTGAGTCTGTCAAACTACTGCTCCTTTAACCAATCTTCATAATTTTGCAAGTCTTGTGCGTTATCGCCCCAAATTTCGCGTTCCGTAAAGCCAGCAAAATCAATATATTCTTTCTCTTGCAATATATGCGTTTTTTGCGTAACTTTGTGCAATGACAATTTAGACAATTTGTTTTTATATTTTTTGAAGGCTTGCATATTAATTTATCCCTTTTAACACCTGATTTATACCTAAAAATAAAAAATATAGGCAATTATATACCTATATTTTGGAAAATTTGAAAAAATATACATCAATTCGACGCACAAACAGCCATAGCCATTGTTGCAGTGTGTGAAATACTGAGTTCAATTTCTTTTATCTTTAAATTTTCTTTGATTTTCAACGCCATTCCAGAAAAAACTACGCAAGGTTTTCCGTTTTCATCTGGTAAAATCTCAATGTCTAGCCATTTTATACCCTTATCAAGCCCAGTGCCTAAAAGTTTCAGTACTGCTTCTTTTGCGCAAAATTTCCCCGCCATTCGTTCCATTCTCGCCTGTTTTACATTTAAGGTTTCAATATGCGCTCGCTCTTTTTTTGTAAAAACTCTATTTAAAAATTTGATATCATCGACTTTGTCTGCAAAACGACTTACTTCACAAATATCAGTCCCAACTCTCATAATCTTCACCGCTTTTAATTTTTGATATAACGGGGCTAATGTCCGCCCACTCAAAACCTTTACTTACTAAATGCCTACACAGTTTGTCTATATTTTCACGCGTAGGCTCTTTGTTTTTCATATATTTTTGCGCAAGGCTCGCTACCGCCTCAATTTGCCCCTCAATTTCGCTCAAAGCATTGTCAATTATATCTCTTTTTATACCTTTTTGCTCCAAATTGAACATAATCTTGCGTTTGCCGTATTTATTTAAATAGGTGTTTATATACATTCTTGCGTACGCTTCATCATCAATATAATGATATTCGCTGAGTTTTTCTACCACAGCGTGACAAAGTTTTGGTAAATACCCTTTATCTTTTAAATATGTATAAACTTGTCTTTTTGTCTTTGGCGTTTTGGAAATTAAATCAACCGCTTTTTCAAAGCCACTACTCAATTCACTTTCCATTGTAATTTCTTCTAGATAATTGATAGCAATTTCTTGCCCAACCGCCAAACGATGTTTGTATGCCGTAAATTCATCAATCGTGCAAGCATATTCATTATCTAAATATATATGCAGGCGCTTACCCTTTCCCTTTGCTTGCTTAATATCTGTAATTTCACTCAAAAAACTCTCTCCTTTTAAAAGGCTTTTGTAGTTTCACCTAAAAATAAGGCATTTTCAATTATTTCATCATCACGCGCAACGATTTTTACCACTGCTCCGTTATCAAAGTTTGTATCAATAATAGCGATATTTCTATTTTTGATTTTGTTTAAAAAAGGCTGATAATCTTTGTAGTCCATAGTGATTTGATAAATTTTCGCACTAGACCACTCTACCACTCCCGCCTTGTCTAAAACTTCACTTGCAGTATTTGTGTATGCGCGCAAAAGTCCGCCCGCGCCTAACTTGACCCCACCAAAATAACGCACAACAGCAACAATCACATTGCTTAGTTTTTTCTTTTCAAGTAAACTAAAAATAGGCTTGCCTGCTGTACCACTCGGCTCTCCATCATCGCTTAGTTTTGCGGTATTCTCCAACTGATAAGCAAAACAAATATGTCGCGCATCGTTGTATTTTTCGCGTAAAAAACTTAAAAACTCCTCTGCTTGCTCGGTTGTTTTGATATGTTTTGCAAAACCTAAAAAGCGAGATTTGTTGATTACAATCTCGCTAGTAAAAACCTCATTTTCAGGAATGGAAAGAAAACTTTTCATTATTTTATGTTGACCTTCACAATATTTTTCTTGCCTTTTTTAAGCACAAAACCATTAGCAGGACAAGTAAAATCTAGGCTTTCGACTGTGTTTTCATTAACTTTTACACCGCCACCTTGTACCAACTTCTTTGCTTCTCCGCGCGACTGGGCAAAATTTAATTCCACCAAACAATCAACAATATTTAACTTGTCACTTGAAAGTTCCATTTCTGGCATATTCTCCAAATTTCCACCAAAAGCACCACGCGCTTGACTGAGAGCCATATTAGCGCTTTCTTCACCGCGCACGAGTTTGGTGATTTCGTAAGCAAGGCGCTCTTTTGCCTTGTTCATCTCTTTGCCAGAAACAGCACAAATTTGCTTGATTTCGTCCATAGGCAACAAAGTGAGCATACGGAAACATTCCTCAACTTTTACATCTTCAATGTCACGGAAGTATTGGAAAAAGTCATAATTGCTGTATTTTTCACGGTCAAGCCATACAGCCCCGCCCGCAGATTTGCCCATTTTTGTACCATCAGCCTTAGTAAGTAAAGGAGTAGTCATACAGAAAACAGGTTTATCTTCTCGCTTGCGGATAAGTTCGGCACCAGCCAAGATATTTGCCCACTGGTCGCTACCGCCCATCTCAATTTTGCAGTTGAAATTTTTAAACAAGTGGTAAAAGTCGTACGCTTGCATAGGCATATAGTTAAACTCTAAAAAGCTGAGTCCGTTTGCCATTCTCGCTTCAAAACAACCGCTCGCAAGCATTTTATTCACGCTCATATTGATACCAACAATATTTAAAAAGTCGATATAACTTAGTTTACTCATCCAGTCATCATTGTTTACCACAACCAACTTGTTTGGACAATTTGGGTCAAAAAAAGATTCCAACTGTGCCTTAATTTTGCGCACATTATTATCGCGTTGCTCCTGAGTAATCATAGGGCGCATATCATTTCTGCCTGATGGGTCACCAATTTTACCAGTAGCCCCCCCCACCAAAGCAATAGGTGTATGTCCTGCTTTTTGCATACGCACCAACTGTAAAATAGATGCCAAATGCCCCACATGAAGGCTGTCTGCGGTAGGGTCAAAACCGCAATAGCAAACGACTCTTTCCCTTCCAAGTAGTTCGCGCAATTCATCTTCAAAAATGCATTGATAAATAAGTCCGCGTTCTTTCATTTCATCAAAAATATTGTTCATAGTCATTTGCTCCTCTTGTAAATTTAATGTAATTATACCACAAAGTGTCTTTTTTAGCAACTTTTATGAATAAAAAAAGGCATAATAGCCTAATTTTACATAAACATATCTAAAGTGGTAGTTACTAAATTTTTCTCCGTATTTGTTGTCTTTGCACTAGGAATTTTGTCATCAAAACTTTCTAGATTTGTTTGTTTATTGTCCTTAAATAAATTTTCATAATAAACAGCAAACGCTCTATCAAAACTTGATTTTGCATATTTTGCAGTCTTGCAGTTGCTTTTTAATGCTTCTCTTAATTGTAAAACATAGTCAAGCCCAAATTTTTTGGTAAAAAATTCAATATGATACTGCTCGGTACTAAAATCTTTGATTTTCTTTTCAGTTTCAATACTTTCTTCATCATCACAATGATTGGAATTTGCATAGTAATTAAATTTTAGTTTAATTTCGTTAAGCTTGCCAACATAGTCAACATCGTGCGTGATTTCTACGCCCTCACACTCAAATTCGCTCAAATTTTGCTTAAACCACCCCTCAGCGTAATTGTTTAAGTCGTTTTCTGTCAATTTCTCTATAAACATTTCCCCACCTCAAAAAATTTCATTTTAGTATAACACAAAAATTTTAAGTTAGCAATAGAAAAAAATAAAAAACAAAGAATTGCAAGTTACCTTGTAATCTCTGTTTCTTCAAATTCATTTATAGTTTTTTGCCCCAATTTCGCCATATTCCCATAGAAAAAGTCATTCGCTTGTTTCAAACGCTCTGTTTTTGCAAGATTTTCAATAGGCAAGTCTTTTAAAAATGCTTTATAACTAAGAATGTATGGCAAACCAAATTTTTTGATAAAAAATTTCAAGTGGTCATCATCATCTTCAAAATCTACAATAGATTCAATCCAATGATGCTCGATATCTGTTTTTGTGTCCACCGCATAAAAATCCACACTTATGCAATCCAATTCGCCATTTTCATCATACACTTTTTCTTTTATGATATTTGTTGTAACTTCATAATCTTGCCCACAAATAACATCTTGAACATAGTCAGCAATATCGACTTTTGTCAATTTTTCAGCAAACATAATTTTCACCCCAAACAAACTTATTAAGACAAATTTTTCTCTATAAATTATATTTTATCAAATATAATCAATTTTGTCAAGAAAGCGATTTTTTACGCAAAAAAGTTTAATAAATATATCAAATTTGTTTTTGAATTTTGGTTAAATATGGTATAATTACGCTTAGATATGCGTTTTTTCGCTAAAAAAGGGGTCAAATATGAAAATAAACGAACATTGTTACAAAGTAAATTCTTGTCCTCATTCTGGACCTGCTCCAATTCCGCAAGAAGGCAATTTTGAGCAAATAAAATCTATCGAGCAAATTAGCGGTTTTAGTCACGGCTGTGGAAAATGTGCGCCTAGACAAGGCGTGTGCAAACTCACTCTAAATGTCAAAGACGGCATTATTCGTGAGGCTTTGGTCGAAACGATTGGTTGTAGCGGTATGACACATAGCGCGTGTATGGCGGGAGAAATTTTGGTAGGTCTAACCCTACTCGAAGCGCTCAATACCGACCTTGTTTGTGATGCTATAAATGATGCAATGAAAGATATTTTTCAACAATTAGCGTATGGTCGCAGTCAAAGTGCTTTTTCGCTCGGCGGGCTTTCGATAGGCGCAGGTGTTGAGGAATTAGGTGCTACGCACGCAAGCCGTATAGGCACTGTTTACTCAAATGAGCATACAGGCGTGCGCTACTATCACACAACAGAGGGCTACATTACTCGCCTTGCACTTGATGAAAACGATGAAATTATAGGCTATGAATATGTGAATTTACCTAGATTGCTAAGAAATATTCGTGCTGGACTTGATGCAAAAGAAGCTTTGATAAAGTCTAGTGGTAGTTATGGTAGATTTGATGAAGGTAAAAAATACATTGACACAATGGAGGAGGCTATATGACAGAAAAATATTTTGTAGGTTACTCTGAGCGCGCGGACGGCATACGCGCTTTGATAAAAAAATATGGCTTTTCATCACTTGATGAAGCGTACAATTTGGCTGAAAGCGTACTTAATTGTGAAGAATTCGTCAAAAAGGTACAACCGATTGTATTTGATAATGCAATTTGGGCGTTTAGAGTTGGAACAGCACTTGCTGTAAAAACTAAAACCACTACTCCACAAGAAATTGCTTTGCTTTTAGGTGAAGCATTGCAGGCTTTTTGTATCCCAGGGTCTGTTGCCGAACGCAGGCAAGTAGGCTTAGGTCACGGCAGGCTTGCACATACCCTACTTGATGACAACACAAAATGTTTTTGTTTTATCGCAGGACACGAGTCATTTGCCGCTAGTGAAGGTGCAATCGCACTTGCAACTAGTGTAAATAAAGTGCGCAAAACTCCGCTAAAAATAATAATAAACGGTTTGGGCAAAGATGCTGCATACATTATTAGCCGTATCGGCGGATTTACCTATGTGCAAACTGATTACGACTATTCGCGCGGTAAACTAATCATTAAAAATGAAAAACGATTTAGCACGAGCGCGCGTGGTGATGTCCGCGTATATGGTGCTTTGAGCGTAAACGAGGGCGTGGCGATTTGTGATTTTGAGCAAGTAGATATTTCGATTACAGGAAATTCAACCAACCCTACAAGATTTCAACACCCTGTCGCTGGAATTTACAAGAAAATGTGCAACAATGCTGGTCGAAAATACTTCTCAATCGCTAGTGGTGGCGGTACTGGTAGGACTCTCCACCCTGACAATCTAGGCGCAGGTCCAGCAAGTTATGGTCTAACCGATACTATGGGCAGGATGCACTGCGATGCACAATTTGCTGGTAGCAGTTCGGTTCCCGCTCATGTAAATATGATGGGGTTCGTGGGAATGGGCAACAATCCACTTATGGGCTGTTGCGCTAGCCTTGCAGTAAGATTAAGCGAATTGATAAAATAAAATTTAACTACAAAATGGAAAGAGCAACAAAATATGTTGCTTTTTTATTTTATCATATCACCTTTTGAAAAGAAAAATAGATATTGTTCTAATTGTTGCTTATTACTTTGTAATGATTTTCCCATTTCCATTTACTTTTTTCCTTTGGTACTAGGCAAAAAGTTCCGTATTGCTAGTGCCTACTACATATCACTCTATTATATTTTTCTTATATTCATATTGACGTTTACTTTTTGAAGTGGTCGCTGTTTGGAAAATACATTGCCCCACTCGTGACAACCCAATCATTCCACCGCCTATCACTCGCTATTGATAAATAGAAAAGCGACTTTAAAGTTTGCACTTTAAGTCGCTTAATAGAATCTGGCAATGTCCTATTTTCC